>NZ_JAIOAB010000059.1 GCF_019890635.1 Streptomyces sennicomposti | reverse complement strand
CCCGCGCTTGCCCGCCCCTCCGCCGCGACGAAAACCGCTCCCGCGCTGTCGGTGGCGCATGCGATGCTCGGGGCTGTGGAGAACAGGTCCGTCAGTCCGGTGTTCGTAGGCCGCCAGAGCGAACTCGGCACGCTGAACGACGCGCTCGCCCGCGCGGCCGCGGGGGAGCCGCAGGCGTTGCTGCTCGGCGGCGAGGCCGGGGTCGGAAAGACTCGCCTCATCGAGGAGTTCGCGGCCGCCGCCACCCGCCGCGGGGCCGTCGTCGCGCTCGGCGGCTGCGTGGAGATCGGCGCCGACGGGCTCCCCTTCGCGCCGTTCTCCACCGCCCTGCGCGCCCTGCGCCGCGCCCTGCCCGGCGAGTTCGCCGCCGCTGCCGCCGGCCAGGAGGAGGAACTCGCCCGCCTGCTGCCCGAACTCGGCGGCGACCAGGCCGCCGCGCGCGGCGCCGGCCGGCACGACGAGGAGGGCATGGCCCGCCTCTTCGAGCTGACCGCCCGCCTGCTGGAGCGGATCGCCGCCGGCCACACCGTCGTCCTCGCCCTGGAGGACCTGCACTGGGCCGACGCCTCCACCCGCCACCTCCTCGCCTACCTGCTGCGCACCCTGCGCACCGGCCGCCTGCTCGTCCTGGCCAGCTACCGCTCCGACGACATCCACCGCCGCCACCCGCTGCGCCCCCTGCTCGCCGAACTCGACCGGCTGCGCACCATCCACCGCATCGAACTGGCCCGCTTCACCCGGCAGGAGGTGGCCCGCCAGATCGCGGGCATCCTCGCCGCCGAACCCGACCCGGCCCAGATCGACCAGATCTTCGAACGCTCCGACGGCAACGCCTTCTTCGTCGAGGAACTCGCCTGCTGCACCGGCCCGGACTGCCCCGACCTCAGCGACTCCCTGCGCGATCTGCTCCTGGTCCGCGTGGAGGCGCTGCCCGAGACCGCGCAGCGGGTGGTGCGGATCGCCGCCGAGGGCGGCTCCACCGTCGAGTACCGGCTGCTGGCCGCCGTGTCCCGGCTCGCGGAGGACGACCTGATCGAGGCGTTGCGCGCCGCGGTGAACGCCAACGTCCTCATCCCCGCGCCCAGCGGCGACGGCTACCGCTTCCGGCACTCCCTGGTCCGCGAGGCCGTCAGCGACGACCTGCTGCCCGGCGAGCGCTCCCGCCTCGACCGCCGCTACGCCGAGGCCCTGGAGGCCGACCCGACGCTCGTCCCCGCCGACCAGCGCGTCACCCGCCTGGCCAGCTACTGGTACCACGCCCACGACCCCGCCAAGGCCCTGCCCGCCGTCCTGGACGCCTCCGTCGCCGCCCGCTCCCGGCACGCCTACAGCGAGCAACTGCGCCTGCTGGAGCGGGCGATGGAGCTGTGGGACGCCGCCCCCGAGGAGGTCGGCGGCCGGCTGCACGCCGCCGACTACGTCGAGGCCTACCTGTGCTGCGGCGGCGACGGTGCGCCCGTCCCGCTGCGCTACCTCGACCTGCTGGCCGAGGCCACCGTCGCGGGCCGGCTGTGCGGCGAGCGGGAGCGCGCCATGAAACTCGCCAAGCGGGCGCTGCGCCTGCTGGACGAGGAGGACGACCCGCTGCGCGCCGCCTGGTTCTGGGTCCAGCGCTCCCGGCTGGTCCAGCTGAAGTCCCACGGCGACGGCTGGCGGGAACTGGCCACCGCGCAGGACCTGGTGCGCGGACTGCCGCCCTCGGAGGTGCACGCCGAGGTGCTGGCCCACGTCGCGAACTGGTCCATGGTCCACATCCCCGGCCCCGAAGCCGTCTCGGCGGCCGAGCGGGCCGTGGAGTACGCGCGCATGGTCGGCGCCCGCGAGATCGAGATGAACGCCCGGCTCACCCTCGGCGGCCTCATGGTCGACGCCGGGGACGTCGAGACGGGCCTCGCCGAGATGTACGAGGTCAACCGGCGCACCGTGGCCGACGGGATCTCCGCCGTCGCCGGCCGCTCCTACATCAACCTGCCCTCCGAACTGGAGGCCGTCGGCCGCTCCCGCGAGGCCCTGCCGCTGCTGGAGAAGGGCCTCGCCTACACACGCGGCCACGGACTGCTGGACCACGAGGCCTGGGTGTGGGGCAACTTCGCCGAGTCCCTGTTCAGCCTGGGCCGCTGGGACGAGGCCGCCGAGGCGGTGGCCCGCTCCGAGCGCATCGGGCACAGCGCCAAGCCGGGCGCCTTCCACGCCAGGAACCGCGCCGAACTCGCCCTCGCCCGCGGCGACCTGCCCGAGGCGGCCCGCCAACTGGCCGTGGCGCAGGAGAGCTACGGCAAGTACGCCCACGCCCCGCAGCACGCCATTCCGCTGGCCCGGCTCACCATCGCCGTCGCCGCGGGCGAGGGCCGGCTGCCCGACGCCCGCGCCGAACTCGAACGGGTCCTGGAGCGCGGCTTCCCGCCCGGCACCCACCGCTACGGCTGGCCCGTCCTGCTCACCGCCGCCACCATGGAGGCCCGCGCCGCCGCCCTGCCCGGCGCCGGCGCCGACCCCGGCCACACCGCCACCCTCGAAAGGGTCAGGGACGCCGCCCGCACCCTGCCCACCGTGGTGCCCGTCTGGCAGGCGTACGAGAGCTGGGTGCGCGCCGAACTCGCGCGCGCCGCAGGCCGCGACCGGCCCGAGGACTGGACCGGCGTCGTCGCCGCCTTCGAGACCTTCGAACGCCCCTACGACCTCGCCCGCGTCCGCTGCCGCCTGGCCGCGGCCCTGCTCGCCGGCGGGGACGCCGACGGACGCGACCGGGCCACGGAACTGCTGCGCCTGGCGCACGCCGTCGCCGACCACCTGGGCGCCCGCCCGCTCGCCGACAAGACGGCGCGGCTCGCCCGCGGAGCCCGGCTCTCCCTGGCCGCCGTCCCGGAGCGGCGGGCCGTCGCCGCCGACCCGGTCGAGTCCCTCGGCCTCACCCCCCGGGAACAGGACGTGCTGCGCCTGGTAGCGCTGGGCCGCACCAACCGCCAGATAGCCGAGGAGCTGTTCATCTCCCCGAAGACGGCCAGCGTCCACGTCTCCAACATCCTCGCCAAGCTCGACGTCTCGGGCCGCGGCGAGGCGGCGGCGGTGGCGCACCGGCTGGATCTGTTCGCCCACGACACGCTCCCCGCCCCGGCGGCCGGATGAGCCGTACGGTGGGGAGACGACCGGAGGGGAGCGGACCGTGTTCAACGCCTTCGAGGAACTGTTCGCACCAGGGCGCAAGCACACCACGGACGAGCAGAACCGGCTGGAGCTGACCCGGGAGGACGTCGGGGACGGCGCCCCGGGGCGCGGACCCGTCGACCTCGCGTCCGGAAAAGTCGTCGTACGCCTGCCGAGGACGGCCCCGGAGACGGCCGACCCCGACGGGGACACCGCGTCCGACAGGGGCGCCGCGTCCGACGGTGAGACCGAGCCCGACGGGGACACTGCGTCCGACCGGAAGGCCGCCTCCGACGGAAAGGCCGAGTCCGGCGGGGAGTGAGTGCGCCCGGTCGCCGCTTTGGGCCGCCCCGCTGGAACGCCGGGGCTACGACACCCGCAGCTCCAGGATCCGGTCGTCGCCCTTCTTCGGTGTGCCCCGGCCGTCGGTGTTGCTGGTGACGAGCCACAGCCGGTCGCCGCCCGCGGCGACCACCGTGCGCAGCCGTCCGTAGGTCCCGGTCAGGAACGCCTGCGGGGCCGCCGAGGCCGCCGTGCCCTTCAGCGGGACCCGCCACAGCCGCTCGCCGCGCAGACCGGCCAGCCAGATCGAGCCCTCGGCGTAGGCGATGCCGCTGGGGGAGGCCTGATCGGTGTGCCACTGGGCGATCGGGTCGCGGAACTTCCCGTCGCCGGACTTTCCTTCCGCGTCCGGCCAGCCGTAGTTGCCGCCGGGCGTGATCGCGTTCAGCTCGTCCCAGGTGTCCTGGCCGAACTCGCCGGCGAACAGCCGCTGCTTGGCGTCCCAGGCGAGCCCCTGCACATTGCGGTGGCCCAAGGAGTACACGGGCGAGTCGGGGAACGGGTCGCCCGGGGCCGGTGCGCCGTCCGGCGTCAGCCGCAGGATCTTGCCGCCGAGCGACTTCCTGTCCTGGGCCAGCCCGCGTTCGCCGCTCTCGCCGGTGCCCGCGTAGAGCATGCCGTCGGGGCCGAAGGCGATCCGGCCGCCGTTGTGGATGACGCCCTTCGGGATGCCCTTGAAGATCGTGTCGGGCGCTCCCAGCTGGTCACCGGCCGGGCGCTTCGCGTCGTAGAGCATCCGGACGATCCGGTTGTCCGAGGCGGAGGTGAAGTAGGCGTAGATCAGGTGGTCGGAGGCGAAGCCGGGGGAGAGGGCGATGCCGAGGAGCCCGCCCTCGCCCTCCGGCGCCACCCCGGAGACCGTCCCCAGCTCGGTCTTGCGCCCGGTCTTCTCGTCGATCCGCGTGATCGTGCCCCGGTCGCGGGAGGAGACCAGCAGGCCCCCGTCCGGGAGCGGGGCCAGGCCCCACGGCGAGTCCAGGCCGTCGGCGACCGTGCGCACCACCTTCACCGTGCCCTTGGCCGGCGGCGCGCTCTCACCGGGCCGGGCCGGGGCCGAGGAGTGCGCCGCCGTGGCGCCGGGCGTCGCGGAGTGTTCGCCGGACGGCGACTGACCGGAGGAGCATCCGGCCGCCAGTACGAGGACGGCGGCGGCCAGCAGCCCGGGCACGGCTCGACGTTGCACGATCGGGTCCCTTCGACGCGGCGGGTCCTCCCACTCATACACCGCCCGCGCCCGCCAGGTTCCCCTTCACCGCCAACCGAAGCCATCTCACGCACGAGCGGCGGCCGCTCCGGGAACCGAACGAGCCTCAGCCCCCGCCCGCACGCCGTACGGCCCCGCACGCGGTACGGCCCCCGCACCCCGTACGGCCCGCCCGCCGTACGGCCCCGCCCCCTCAGTCCCACGACCCCCGTGCCGCCGGCAGCCGTCCCAGCTCCGCCAGGTCCCGAGCCGTCAGGCGGAGTTCCGCCGCCCCCGCGTTCTCCGTCACCCAGCGTTCCCGCTTGGCGCCCGGCACCGGGATCACCTGCCGGCCCTGCGCCAGCACCCAGGCCAGGGCCACCTGCGCCGCGGTGACCTGCTCGCCGTGCCGCGCCGCCACCCGCCGCAGCCCGGCGACGATCGGCTGGTTGGCGGCCATCATCTCGGCGGTGAACCGCGGATGCCGGGCCCGTACGTCGTCCGGCTCGAAGCCCTGACCGGGCGTGAGCGTGCCGGTCAGGAAGCCGTTGCCGAGCGGCATCGCGGCCAGCAGGCCCACGCCCCGCGCCGCGCACCACGGCAGCAGCGACACCAGCGCCTCCGGCGACCACACCGACAGCTCGGCCTGCACCGCGCTCACCGGGAACACCTGCTGCACCCGCTCCAGCTGCCGGATCGTCCCGTCGTACAACCGCGACCCCGAGCGGCGCCGGCCGTGCGCCCCCACCGCGCACAGCCCCAGCGCCCGCACCTTCCCGGCCCGCACCAGCTCCGCCATCGCCCCCCAGGTCTCCTCGACGGGCACCTCCGGGTCGGCCCGGTGCAGCTGGTAGAGGTCGATCACGTCCGTCTGCAGCCGCCGCAGCGACGCGTCGCAGGCGCGGCGCACATAGCCGGGGCGGCCGTTGGCCACGATGTGCTGGTCGCCCACCAGCAGGCCCACCTTCGTCGAGACGAAGGCGTCCGCCCGCCGCTCCTTGAGCGCCCGCCCCACCAGCAGCTCGTTGGTGAACGGGCCGTACATGTCGGCCGTGTCCAGCAGCGTGGAGCCGAGGTCGAGCGCCCGGTGCACGGCCCGCAGCGAGGTCTCGCCCCGCTGCCGCGACGCGCTGTAGGACCAGCTCATCGGCATGCACCCGAGTCCCACGGCCCCCACCGCCAGTGCCCCCGCGCCGATCGTCCTGCGCTCCACCTCGCCGTAACCCTCCCTCGCCTGCGGTTGACCAACCTAACCTCTGGCCGCGCACGCCCCTGACATAGCCTCCTGACCATGACTGCTGACGTGTGGCTGCCCATCCCGCCGGACGAGATCGAGGGGCTTCCGGACGGGCCGGACTACCTCTTCTGGGACGGCGGGGACGACGGGGAGCAGGAGTTCCCCGGGGACCCGGCCGACTGCGCCTTCTACGTCGTGCCGTACATGCGCCCCGCCGCCCTCGTGGTGCGCCCGATGCCGCTGATGCGCTCGGTGCGGGTCGTGCAGACGCTGTCCGCCGGCACCGACAACGTCGAGCCGGGCCTTGAGCACCTGCCCGCCGGGGTGCGGCTGTGCAACGCGCGCGGCGTGCACGAGCCGAGCACCGCCGAACTCGCCCTGACCCTCGTCCTAGCCTCGCTGCGCGGCATCCCCGGCTTCGTGCGCGCCCAGGACCGGGGCGCGTGGCAGGGCGGCTCCTTCCACCCGGCGCTCGCCGACAAGAGCGTCCTCATCGTCGGCTACGGAGCGATCGGCGCCGCCATCGAGGACCGGCTCGCGCCGTTCGAGCTCGCGCGGGTGGCGCGCGTGGCGCGCTCCGGGCGCACTACGGCGCGCGGTCTCGTGCACCCGCTCACCGATCTGCCCTCGCTGCTTCCGCACGCCGATGTCGTCATCCTGTCCACGCCCTTGACGCCGAGCACCCGCGGACTGGTCGATGCCGGGTTCCTGGCGCGGATGAAGGACGGAGCGCTGCTGGTCAACGTGGCGCGCGGACCCGTCGTGGACACCGGGGCGCTGCTGGCGGAGCTGGAGAAGGGCCGGATCACCGCGGCCCTCGACGTCACCGACCCCGAACCGCTGCCCGCCGGACACCCCCTGTGGCACGCGCCCGGCGTGCTGATCAGCCCGCATGTCGGCGGTCCGACCTCGGCGTTCCGGCCGCGCGCCGAGCGCCTGCTGGTCCGTCAGCTGACCCGTTTCGTGAACCGGGAGCCGCTCGCCAACGTGGTCCTCACCACGGGCGCGGCCGGTGAGGGAACCGCGGGCGCGGTAAACGCGTAGTTCCGCTTCGGGTACCGTCCGCGATCCTCCGGACGCGGTGCGTATACGCATATGCGCTGCTCGTCACGGAGCGTAGAGCGACTATGTCCCTGAGTGACGATACTGGTGTATCGTCCCGACAGGGGCTGCGCCGTGCACTTCGGCGCCGGGGACGGATTCCAGACTGTGAGGGGGGCGACGGGCGATGCACGGCCTATGGACGAACCATCCGAAGCGGCGGGGCCGCCACCGCAAACCCTGGCGCACGGCGGCGCGCGAGCGTGGCCGGCGCCCGCAGGGCGGCCGGCCTCCCCAGGGCGACCGGAATCAGTACGGCGGCCGGAGCCGGCAGCGCGGCCCAGCGAGCCGCAGACGGCATCCGCGACCGGCGCGACCGGCGCGGCGGGCTCCGCTGGACCCGTCGGCGCGGACCGGGAGGGACCGGTGAGCCCGCCCCCGTCCATGACGACCACGCTCAGCGGAGCGCCGCGCGGCCGGCTGTCGCCCGGCCTGCTGCCGTCCCGGTCGCCGGCCACCGCCGACGCCGCCCGCAGGGTCGCCCCCCAGCTCGCGCTGGCGCTGGTGTGCGCGGCCTACGCCATCGGCTCCGCCACCGGCTGGGGCTCGCACGAGGTCGCGCTGTTCATGGGCGACTTCGGGCTGAGCGCCGCCGCCGGCACCGCCGCGGTCTCGTGCGTGCTGTACGCGCGCGGCCACGGCGTCCGCTTCCGGCTCGCCTGGCTGCTGTTCGCCCTCTCCTCCACGATGGCGGCCCTCGGCAACGCGGTCTGGGGGTGGTACGAAGTCGTGCTCGACGAGCAGGTGCCCAGCCCCAGCTACGCCGACCTGTTCTTCCTCTGCTTCGCCCCGCCCGCGATCATCGGCCTCCTGGTCTTGGCCAAACGGCCGGTGAACCGCGCCGGCTGGGTGTGCCTCGCGCTGGACGCCTGGCTGATCGGCGGCTCGCTGCTCACCCTCTCCTGGAGCCTCGCGCTCGCCCAGGCGGCCAAGTTCGACGGCCCGAGCGTCGCCTACACCGCGCTCTCGCTGGCCTACCCGCTGCTGGACATCGCCCTGGTCAGCATGGTGCTCGCGCTGCACCTGCGGCGCTCGCGCGTCAACCGCAGAGCGGTCAACACGGCCATCGGCGGCCTCGCCCTGACCGTGCTGAGCGACGCCCTGTTCACCTCGCCCCTGCTGCACCACACCTACCGCTCGGGGCAGCTCCTGGACGCGGGCTGGTTCGCCGGCTCGCTCATCCTCGCCTACGCCCCGTGGGCCGCCTCCCAGTACGCCCGCACGGCCACCGAACAGCACGAGAGCGCCGGGCCCGAGCCGGACCCCGCGGCGCCCGCCGCCCACCCGCACGACGTCCGAACGCACGAGGGCGGCCACCGCGGCGCCGCCCGCCCCCTGAGCGGCGAACGCCCGCACGACGAGACGCGCCCGTGCGACGGCGACGACGGCGGCGACGCCCACGAGCGCGTGGCGGACGGCCCCGCACCCGCCGAACGCCGCCCGGGCGGCGGCGCGTCCGGACACCTGCCCGGGCAGCGCCCGGGCGGTACCGGCGGACGGTTCCGGCCACCCGCGCCGGACGGCGACAGCGACCACGAGCACCGCCCGGCCGGCGACGGCCGCCACCAGGCCGGCGACCACCACTATCCGGCCGGCCGCCCCCTCGCCGGCTCCCTCGCCGCCCTCACCCCGTACCTCGCCGCCGCCGTCTGCACGCTGGGGATCCTCTACAACGTGCTCAACGGCCACAGCGTCGACCGCGTGGTGCTGATCACCGCCGGAGCCGTGGTGCTCGCCCTGCTCGTACGGCAGGGCATCACGCTCCTGGAGAACATCACCCTCGCCCAGGAACTGGCCCACAAGGAGAACCACTTCCGCTCCCTGGTGCAGGGCTCCAGCGACGTCATCATGATCGCCGCGCCCAACGGCGTCCTGCGCTACGTCTCCCCGGCCGCCGCCGGGGTCTACGGCCGGCCCGCCGAGGATCTGGTGGGCACCGAACTGGCCAGCCTGATCCACCCCGACGACCTCGGCTGCGTGGTCCACGAGGTGCGCCGCTTTCTCGCCGCCAGCCCGCACGACGAGCCCACCACCCGCATCGAGTGCCGCTTCCGCTTCGGCGGCGGGGGCGCCTCCCGCCCGGGCGAGACCGAGAGCGGAGGAGGCTGGCTCAACGTCGAGTCGACCATCAACCGCCACCACGGCGGGCTGATCTTCAACAGCCGGGACGTCACCGAGCGGGTGCGCCTCCAGGCCCAGCTCCAGCACAACGCCGAGCACGACCCGCTCACCGACCTGCCCAACCGCGCCCTGTTCACCAAGCGCGTCCAGCAGGCCCTGTCCGGCCGCCGCAGCACCGACCGGGGCACCGCCGTGCTCTTCATCGACCTGGACGGCTTCAAGGGCGTCAACGACACCATCGGCCACCAGGCCGGGGACGAACTGCTCGTCCAGGCCGCCCGCAGACTCCAGGAGGCGGTCCGGCACGGCGACACCGCCGCCCGGCTCGGCGGCGACGAGTTCGCCGCCCTCATCGTCGGCGACGGCGGCCGCGACCACGCCGCCCGCGAGGGCCACATCCTGGAGCTGGCCGACCGGCTCAGAGCGACCCTCTCGCAGCCCTACCTCATCGACGGCAACGACGTCCGCGTCGCCGCCTCCATCGGCGTCGCCTTCGCCGAACCGGGCCTCGGCGCGGGCGAGCTGCTGCGCAACGCCGACCTCGCGATGTACCGCGCCAAGGCCGCCGGGAAGGGCCGGGTCGAGCTGTACAAGCCGCAGATGCAGCAGGACGTGGTCCGCCGGGCGGGCCTGGCCGGCCGGCTGCGCTCCGCCCTGCACGACGGCGAGTTCACCCTGCTGCACCAGCCGGTGGTGCGCCTGGCGGACGGCCGGGTCACGGCCGTCGCCGCCCAGGCGCGCTGGCGCTCCTCCCAGGGCGTGCTGTTCACGCCGGCCGAGTTCCTGCGGGCCGCCGAGGACGGCGACAAGTCGGCCGAACTGGCCCGCTGGCTGCTGGAGCAGGCCGTGGAACAGGCCGCCGAGCGGGCCAGGACCGGGCTGACCGTCTCCGTGGTGGTCCGGCTCGGCGCCCGCCGCCTGGTGGACCGCACCCTGCCCCCGGGCGCCGTGGAGACCCTGCTGACCCGGCACGGGCTGCCCTCCGGGGCGCTGGTGATCGAGCTGGCCGACACCGACCCGAGGGTCCCGCTGGACGAGCTGGAGCGCCGGCTGTCCGCCCTCGGCCGGCTCGGGGTGCGCATCGCCCTGGACGGCTTCGGCGGCGGCCACGGCGCCATCACGGCCCTGCGCAGACTCCCCGTCGACGTGCTCAAGCTGGACCGGGGCCTGGTCGAGGGCGCCGTGGAGTCCGCCCGGCTGCACAAGATCACCAGCGGGCTGCTCAGGATCGCCGGCGACCTCGGGCTCCAGTCCGTGGCCGAGGGCGTCGACCTGCCCGAACAGGTCGTCGCCCTGCGCGCGATGGGCTGCACCCACGCCCAGGGCACGGCCTTCTCCGGCCCGCTGGACGAGTACCGGCTGCGCCGGGCGCTGGCCGCCGGCCACTACCCGGTGCCGCCGGGGCCGGCCGAGCCGGTCTTCGCCGGCAAGGGCGTGGCCGCGTTCACCGCCGGGGTGCCGGCCGTGCTCGGCGGCGGGGAGTTCCCGTCCGTGATCGGCGGCGGGAGCGTGCCCGCCGTCCGGGGGAGCGGAACGGCGCTGCGCCCACATAATGAGACGCCCGTCCCACCCACTTGACAGTAGGTGCGCGCCGGGGGGAGGGTCAGTGCCATGCGCACCCGAATTCTCGTACTTGGACAGCGCGTCGGCTGAGCTGGGACCCACCGGAGGAGAGATCCGGAATCCCCAGCGACCCACACCGGCGCGCTCCCCTCGCTTGCCTCACGGCACGAGGGGTTTTTTGTTGCACGGGCACCCTCCGTACAACACCCGCACACCGTGCGAACCCGGCGGAAGCCGGACATGCCAGACCCTCGAAGAATCCTCGCCAAAACCCTCAGCATCGAGAAGAGAATGCCGATGACCGAGCAGGCCACCGGGGCCCATCCGCAGCCGCGGCCCCGATCCGGAGGACATCAGTCCGCGCCCGAGCACGTCACGGGCGCGCAGTCCCTCATCCGCTCTCTCGAGGAGGTCGGCGCCGACACCGTATTCGGCATTCCCGGTGGTGCGATCCTTCCCGCGTACGACCCGCTGATGGACTCCACGAGGGTGCGCCACGTCCTGGTCCGGCACGAGCAGGGCGCCGGCCACGCGGCCACCGGTTACGCCCAGGCCACCGGCAAGGTCGGCGTCTGCATGGCGACCTCCGGACCCGGCGCCACCAACCTGGTCACCCCGATCGCCGACGCCCACATGGACTCCGTCCCGATGGTCGCGATCACCGGCCAGGTGGCGTCGTCCTCGATCGGCACGGACGCCTTCCAGGAGGCGGACATCGTCGGCATCACCATGCCGATCACCAAGCACAACTTCCTGGTCACCAAGGCCGAGGACATCCCGCGGGTGATCGCCGAGGCGTTCCACATCGCCTCCACCGGCCGCCCCGGCCCGGTCCTCGTGGACATCGCCAAGGACGCCCTCCAGGCGAAGACCGTCTTCTCCTGGCCGCCCGTCATGGACCTGCCCGGCTACCGGCCCGTCACCAAGCCGCACGCCAAGCAGATCCGCGAGGCCGCGAGGCTCATCACCGCCGCCAAACGGCCGGTCCTCTACGTCGGCGGCGGCGTCATCAAGGCGAAGGCCACCGCCGAGCTGAAGATGCTGGCCGAACTGACCGGAGCGCCCGTCACCACCACCCTGATGGCGCTCGGCGCGTTCCCCGACAGCCACCCGCTGCACGTGGGAATGCCGGGCATGCACGGTGCGGTCACCGCCGTCACCGCGCTGCAGAAGGCCGACCTGATCGTCGCCCTCGGCGCCCGCTTCGACGACCGCGTCACCGGCAAGCTGGACAGCTTCGCCCCGTACGCCAAGATCGTCCACGCCGACATCGACCCGGCCGAGATCGGCAAGAACCGCGAGGCCGACGTGCCGATCGTCGGCGACGCCCGCGAGGTCATCGCCGATCTGATCCAGGCCGTCCAGAAGGAGCACTCCGAGGGCCACCGCGGCGACTACACCGCCTGGTGGAACGACCTCAACCGCTGGCGCGACACCTACCCGCTCGGCTACGACCAGCCCGGCAACGGCTCGCTCGCCCCGCAGCAGGTCATCGAGCGCATCGGGCAGCTCGCCCCGGAGGGCACGATCTTCGCCGCGGGCGTCGGCCAGCACCAGATGTGGGCCGCGCACTTCGTCCAGTACGAGCAGCCCGCCACCTGGCTCAACTCCGGCGGCGCCGGGACCATGGGCTACGCGGTGCCGGCCGCCATGGGCGCCAAGGCGGGCCGGCCCGAGCGCACCGTGTGGGCGATCGACGGCGACGGCTGCTTCCAGATGACCAATCAGGAGCTGACCACCTGCGCCCTGAACAACATCCCGATCAAGGTCGCCGTCATCAACAACGGCGCCCTCGGGATGGTCCGCCAGTGGCAGACCCTGTTCTACAACCAGCGCTACTCCAACACGGTCCTGCACTCCGGCCCCGACGACGTCAACCCGGAGGCCAAGGGCACCCGCGTCCCCGACTTCGTCAAGCTGTCGGAGGCCATGGGCTGCTACGCGATCCGCTGCGAGTCCCCCGCCGACCTCGACAAGGCCATCGAGGAGGCGAACTCCGTCAACGACCGCCCGGTCGTCATCGACTTCATCGTCCACGAGGACGCCATGGTGTGGCCGATGGTCGCCGCCGGCACCTCCAACGACGAGATCATGGCCGCCCGGGACGTCCGCCCCGACTTCGGCGACAACGAAGACGACTGACAGAGAGCTGAGCGATAACCATGTCCAAGCACACCCTCTCGGTCCTCGTCGAGAACACCCCCGGCGTCCTGGCCCGGATCACCGCCCTGTTCTCCCGCCGCGGCTTCAACATCGACTCGCTCGCGGTCGGCGTCACCGAGCACCCCGACATCTCCCGCATCACCATCGTGGTCAGCGTCGAGGACTTCCCGCTGGAGCAGGTGACCAAGCAGCTCAACAAGCTGGTCAACGTGCTCAAGATCGTCGAGCTGGAGCCCACCCAGGCCGTCCAGCGCGAACTCGTCCTGGTCAAGGTGCGCGCCGACAACGAGACGCGCTCGCAGGTCGTGGAGATCGTCCAGCTGTTCCGCGCCAAGACCGTCGACGTCTCCCCGGAGGCCGTGACCATCGAGGCCACCGGGTCCAGCGACAAGCTGTCCGCCATGCTCAAGATGCTGGAGCAGTACGGCATCAAGGAGCTGGTCCAGTCCGGCACGATCGCGATCGGCCGTGGCGCCCGTTCGATCACGGACCGGTCGCTGCGCGCTCTCGACCGGTCGGCGTAACGACGCGTTCGGGCGGTCGGGCGACACCGCCGCCCGTATGCCGAGACCCCCAGACTTCCCGTCCCCTCACCGGCATACGGTGGGACGCACAACCTGCACACCAAGGAGAGAACCCAAAGTGGCCGAGCTGTTCTACGACGCCGACGCCGACCTGTCCATCATCCAGGGCCGCAAGGTCGCGGTCATCGGCTACGGCAGCCAGGGTCACGCCCACGCGCTGTCGCTGCGCGACTCGGGCGTCGACGTGCGCGTCGGTCTGCACGAGGGCTCCAAGTCCAAGGCCAAGGCCGAGGAGCAGGGCCTGCGCGTGGTGAGCCCGTCCGAGGCCGCCGCCGAGGCCGACGTCATCATGATCCTGGTCCCGGACCCGATCCAGGCCCAGGTCTACGAGGAGCACATCGCCCCGAACCTGAAGGACGGCGACGCGCTGTTCTTCGGCCACGGCCTCAACATCCGCTACGGCTTCATCAAGCCCCCGGCCGGCGTGGACGTGTGCATGGTCGCCCCCAAGGGCCCGGGCCACCTGGTGCGCCGTCAGTACGAGGAGGGCCGCGGCGTCCCGTGCATCGTGGCCGTCGAGCAGGACGCCTCCGGCGACGCGTTCGCGCTGGCCCTGTCGTACGCCAAGGGCATCGGCGGCACCCGCGCCGGCGTCATCAAGACCACCTTCACCGAGGAGACCGAGACCGACCTCTTCGGCGAGCAGGCCGTGCTGTGCGGCGGCACCGCCGCCCTGGTGAAGGCCGGCTTCGAGACCCTGGTCGAGGCGGGCTACCAGCCCGAGATCGCCTACTTCGAGTGCCTGCACGAGCTGAAGCTGATCGTGGACCTCATGTACGAGGGCGGCCTGGAGAAGATGCGCTGGTCGATCTCCGAGACCGCCGAGTGGGGCGACTACGTCACCGGCCCGCGCATCATCACCGACGCCACCAAGGCCGAGATGAAGAAGGTCCTCGCCGAGATCCAGGACGGCACGTTCGCCCGCAACTGGATGGACGAGTACCACGGCGGTCTGAAGAAGTACAACGAATACAAGAAGCAGGACTCCGAGCACCTGCTGGAGACCACCGGCAAGGAGCTGCGCAAGCTCATGAGCTGGGTGAACGAGGAGGCGTAAGCCTCAGGGCCGAGGGGCTGTCGTCAGTCTCCCCGCGAGGCAGGCGGGAGACTGACGACAGCCCCTGTCGGGCCGGAGCCATGCTCCGGCCCCTTTCGTCGGCCCCTTCGCCGACCCCGGGACCACGCCGCGGTCCATGGTCGGCTCGCAGCGTTGTCCACCCCGTCCAGCCACGGACGGGTGATCCTTCCGCAGCGGAGTAATGCAGGGCACACAACGCCACTAGACTGCTGCACAACAACGCGTCAGGCCCACAGCGTCGTGCGTCTTCCACGCGGCATGCCCCTCCACCGCCTGCGGCCGTCGGGACGGCCGTCCGCATTGGACTTGTGAGGACTCACGTGAGCTCGAAACCCGTCGTACTCATCGCTGAAGAGCTGTCGCCCGCCACCGTCGACGCGCTCGGCCCCGACTTCGAGATCCGGCACTGCAACGGCGCCGACCGGGCCGAACTGCTGCCCGCCATCGCCGACGTCGACGCGATCCTGATCCGCTCGGCCACCAAGGTCGACGCCGAGGCCGTCGCCGCCGCCAAGAAGCTGAAGGTCGTCGCCCGCGCCGGCGTCGGCCTGGACAACGTCGACGTCTCCGCCGCCACCAAGGCCGGCGTGATGGTCGTCAACGCGCCGACCTCCAACATCGTGACCGCCGCCGAGCTGGCCTGCGGCCTCCTGCTGGCCACCGCGCGCAACATCCCGCAGGCCAACGCCGCGCTGAAGAACGGCGAGTGGAAGCGCAGCAAGTACACCGGCGTCGAGCTGGCCGAGAAGACCCTCGGCGTCGTCGGCCTCGGCCGCATCGGCGCCCTGGTCGCCCAGCGCATGTCCGCCTTCGGCATGAAGGTCGTCGCCTACGACCCGTACGTCCAGCCCGCGCGGGCCGCGCAGATGGGCGTCAAGGTGCTGACCCTGGACGAGCTGCTGGAGGTCTCCGACTTCATCACCGTCCACCTGCCCAAGACCCCCGAGACCCTCGGCCTCATCGGCGAGGAGGCGCTGCACAAGGTCAAGCCGAGCGTGCGCATCGTCAACGCCGCGCGCGGCGGCATCGTGGACGAGGAGGCGCTGTACTCGGCGCTCAAGGAGGGACGGGTCGCCGGCGCGGGCCTCGACGTGTACGCCAAGGAGCCCTGCACCGACTCCCCGCTGTTCGAGTTCGACCAGGTGGTCTGCACCCCGCACCTCGGCGCCTCCACCGACGAGGCGCAGGAGAAGGCGGGCATCGCCGTCGCCAAGTCGGTGCGCCTGGCTCTGGCCGGCGAGCTGGTGCCCGACGCGGTCAACGTCCAGGGCGGCGTCATCGCCGAGGACGTCAAGCCGGGCCTGCCGCTCGCCGAGCGCCTGGGCCGCATCTTCACCGCCCTCGCCGGCGAGGTGGCCGTCCGCCTCGACGTCGAGGTCTACGGCGAGATCACCCAGCACGATGTCAAGGTGCTGGAGCTGTCCGCCCTCAAGGGCGTCTTCGAGGACGTGGTGGACGAGACCGTCTCCTACGTCAACGCCCCGCTGTTCGCGCAGGAGCGCGGCGTGGAGGTACGGCTGACCACGAGCAGCGAGTCCGCCGACCACCGCAACGTCGTCACCGTGCGCGGCACCCTCGCCGACGGCGAGGAGATCTCGGTCTCCGGCACGCTGGCCGGCCCCAAGCACGTCCAGAAGATCGTCGCCGTCGGCGAGTACGACGTGGACCTCGCGCTCGCCGACCACATGGTCGTCCTGCGTTACGAGGACCGTCCCGGCGTCGTCGGCACGGTGGGCCGGATCATCGGCGAGGCGGGCGTCAACATCGCCGGTATGCAGGTCGCCCGCGCGGCGGTCGGCGGCGAGGCGCTGGCCGTCCTCACGGTGGACGACACGGTGCCGCCGGCGGTGCTTTCCGAAGTTTCGGCGGAGATCGGGGCTACGTCTGCTCGGTCGGTGAACCTGGTGTGAGGTTGCCGTCCCTGGGGGCTGCCGCCCCCAGACCCCCGCTGTCGGCCTGAACGGCCTCGTCCTCAAGCGCCGGACGGGCTGGGGATGCCGACCCGGAGTCGTAAAGGCGTGGGCGGAGCTGGATGTCCAGCTCCGCCCACGCCTTTTCCTGTGCGGCGGGGGAGTGGGAGATCCTGCCTCTCCGCCGCCTTCGCCGTCCGCCGCGGGTCGTCAGACCGCCGTCTCCGCCGCCTCCGTCCGCTCGGACGCGGACCCGGCCCCGGACTCCGCCTCCGGAGCCCTGACCTGGACCTTCCGCAGGGTCGTCGCCGCGGCCACCGCCGCCAGCAGCAGGATCGCCGTCGACGCGACCGCCGCGCCGTGCATCCCCGTGGTGAAGGCATGGCGGGCCGCCGTCGCCAGCGCCGTGCCGCTCTCGCCCGAGAGGCGGTCGGCGATCGCGAGGGCGGAGCCGAGGGTCTCGCGGGCCGGGGCGGGGGCGCCGGCCGGCATCTCGTGGCGGTAGACCGCCGTGCCGATGGAGCCGAGCACCGCCATCCCCAGCGCGCCGCCGAACTCCTGCCCCGTCTCCAGCAGCGACGACGCCGTGCCCGCCCGCTCCACCGGGACCGCGCTCATCGCCAGGTCGGTCATCTGGGACATCACCATCGTGATCCCGGAGGCGAGCACCGCGCACCCGGCCAGCAGCAGCCAGAGCGAGTCCGTGCCGGTCAGCGCCAGCAGTCCGTAGCCGACGGCGGCGATCGCGAAGCCCGCCGTGACGACATACGCCCGGTTGACGCCCCTCTGCACCAGGTGGACCGCCGCCGGCGCCGCCAGCCCGATCGGCACCGAGGGCAGCAGCGCCCACAGGGCCGCCTCCAGCGCGCTCTTGCCGAGCACCGACTGCAGGTACTGCGTGGTGAAGTACGCCGAGCCCATCATCGCCAGCGCCGAGACCAGGTTGAGCGCCACCGCCGGGGCGAAGGCCCCGCCGCGGAACAGGGCCGGGGAGATCATCGGCGAGGCGGCCGTGCGCTGACGCCGGACGAAGAGGGCGCCGAAGAGCAGGCCGACGGTGATTGAGACGACGTACAGCGGGTGCGCGCCCTCGGCGGCGATCTCCTTCAGGCCGTAGACCACGGGCAGCACCGCGGCCATCGACAGCGGCACGCTGACGAAGTCGAAGCGGCCGGGCGCGGGGTTCTTCGACTCGGGCAGCAGGATCGGGCCGAGCACCAGCAGCAGCACCATCGCGGGCAGGTTGACCAGGAAGACCGAGCCCCACCAGAAGTACTGCACCAGCACGCCGCTGAGCACCGAACCGAGCGCGATGCCGCCGGTCATGACGCCGGACCAGACGCCGATCGCCTTCGCCCGCTGGCCGGGGTCGGTGAACATCGTGCGGAGGATCGCCATCGTCGAGGGCATCAGGGTCGCGCCGCCGATGCCGAGGACCGCGCGGGCGGCGATCAGGGTCCCGGCGCTGTCCGCGTACGCCGCGACCAGCGAGGCCGCGCCGAAGGCGGCGGCGCCCGTCAGCAGCAGCCGGCGGCGGCCGACGCGGTCGCCGAGCGAGCCCATCGTCATCAGCAGGCCGGCCAGCACGAACGCGTAGATGTCGAAGATCCACAGCTGCTGGGTGCCGCTCGGCCGCAGATCGGCGCTGATCGACGGGATGGCGAAGTAGAGGACCGAGACGTCCATCGAGACCAGCAGCAGCGGCAGCATCAGCACGCCCATCGCGGTCCATTCACGGCGGCCGGCCCGTCCGGCCGCGCCCGGGGTGGTGCTCGTCGGGTTCGTCATGACAGGGAATGTACAAGCGTCTTAAACGCTTGTCTAGAACAGATGTATAGGACAGCCGTCTGGGACGGTCGTATGGACGGTGGGTAGGGTGGTCGGCATGGGACATCGTGAGGATCTGCTGGAGGGCGCGAAGCGCTGCCTGCTGGCCAAGGGCTTCCTGCGCACGACCGCGCGCGACATCGTCAAGGAGTCGGGGACCAACCTCGCCTCGATCGGCTACCACTACGGCTCGAAGGACGCGCTGCTGGTGGAGGCGTACATCTCCCTGGTCCAGGAGATGGGCGACGGGTACGGCCCCGACTGGGGGGCGGACGGCGGCACCGGCACCCGCGCCGGTTCGCTGGAGCGCTTCCAGGAGGTGTGGGCGAGCATCATCCGCTCCGTGCCCGAGTCGCGCGCCATCTGGATGATCAGCTTCGAGCTGATCTTCCAGGGCGACCGCATGCCCGAGGTGCGCAAGCTGCTCGCGCAGGCCCAGGAGGAGGGGCGCTCGGGCATCGTCCCGCTGTTCACCGACGTCCCGGAGGCCGACCTCGACAAGGACACCGTCGACACCGAGGGCCGTCTCTACCAGACCCTCCTCCAGGGCCTCATGGTCCAGTGGCTCTTCGACCCCGGCACCGCCACCCACGCCGACCAGCTCACCGAGGGCCTGCGCCGGGTGATCGCGGGCGTCACGGGAAAGCGGGACGCCGGGGCCACGGGAGACGGGGGCGTGGGCGTCGCGGAGGAGCGCAAGGCGGCTGCTCCGGCGGAGCGCCCGGCCGCGAACTAGAGCCGCGCCGCCTTCAGGGCCATGTGCAGCAGCAGGCGGTCCTCGCCGTCGTCCAGGTCGAGACCGGTCAGCTGCTCCACCCGGGACAGCCGGTAGTACAGCGTCTGCCGGTGGATGCCCAGCTCGGCGGCGGTGCGGCCGGCCTGGCCCGCGCAGTCGAGGTACACCTCGGCGGTGCGGGCCAGCTCCTGGTGGCCGGGGGCCAGCAGCGGGCCGGTCACCGCGTCGTGCGTGGCGTGCGGGGGCAGCGACGTGAGCAGGCGGTACGGGCCGATCCGCGCCCACTCGGCGACCGGCCCGAGCCGGGGCTCGGCCAGAGCGGCGCGGGCCGCCGCCGACGCCTCCGCCCAGGCGGCGGCCAGATCGGCGAGCCCGATCCGCCCGGCGGCCACCCCGGCCGCCGTCCGCCCGCCCGCGCCCCCGGCCGCCGTCGGCCCGCGCCCCGCCCCGCCGTCCGCCGGCACCGCGCCCGCCTCCGCCTGCTCCAGCAGCCGGGTCGCCGCCGACACCGCGCCGGTCAGCGTCTCCGGCGAGCGCAGCCGCACCAGCACCGCCAGGCACTGCGCGGTCGTGCCCCACGGCACCGTGCACAGGGCCGTCGCGCCCGGCAGCGTCCGCACCGAGGGGGCGTCGTCCGGGTCGGCCGAGGGCCACGGCGCCACGCACACCACCGTATGCGGCCCGTCCGCCCGCGCCCCCAGCGCCGTCCGCAGCTCGGCCACCGCCATGTCGCGCGGCCAGCCCCGTTCCGCGGTCAGCACCGCCCGCAGCTCCCGGGTCAGATCCGCGCCGTGCTGCGCCTCGTCCGCCAGCAGCGCGCCGATCCGCCCGGTCACCAGCATCGCGGCGGCCAGTTGCTGCTCGCTCGGCCCGGGATCGTCGTCCAGCAGCCAGACGTAGCCGAGGACGACCCCCCGATGGCGTACCGGCAGGCAGATCCGGCCCCGGTACACGCCCGCCTCCGGAGTGGGCGGGATGCGCACCGGGCCGGTCGCCCGGGTGATGCCGAATCCCTCGAACCAGCGGCGCACCGCGGCCGTGGAGCGGCGGGTGAGGATCGAGCGGGTGCGCACCGGGTCCAGGGCGGAGGGGTCCAGGTCGCCTTCGCTGTCGTAGGCGCCGAACGCGATCAGCTCGAAGGTGCGGCTCTCCAGGGTGGCCGGGGCGCCGAGCAGCTCCGAGATCTCGTCCACCAGCTCCTGGTAGTCACCCTTGTACGCCGCCGTCATCCGGCCATTCTCCCGCACTTCCGCAGGGCCTTCATACATCTGTCTGAGATCGACTCCGCTGATGCGTGACAGCTGTCGATGGCAGAGGATCGGAGGGTTCCTTAGCTTTCACAGTGGTTCTCCGTGCCGTTCCCGAATGGACGGGTATCGGCCTTTTGACTGACTGTTGTGGAGGTTCCCGTGCTGGGTCCCGTGATTCTTGCCGCGTCGCGCAGCGACCGGATGCGACGTCTGATCTCGGCGGCCCCGGTGACCAAGCAGGTCGTGGACCGCTTCATCCCCGGCGAGACCGTGACGGACATCGTCCCGATCATCGAGGACCTCACGGCCAAGGGCCTGGAGCTGACCATGGACGTGGTCGGCGAGGACATCACCACCCCCGAGCAGGCCACCGCCGCCCGCGACGCCTACCTGGCCCTGATCGACCACATCAAGGACCTGGACCTCGGCCCGCGGGTCGAGATGTCCGTCAAGCTCTCCATGTTCGGCCAGGCGCTGCCCGGCGGCCACGAGCTGGCCCTCGCCAACGTCCGCCCGGTCGTCGAGGCCGCCGCCGCCATCGGCACCACGGTCACCCTGGACGCCGAGGACCACACCACCCTCGACTCGATGTTCGCCATCCACGAGGAGCTGCGGAAGGACTTCCCGCAGACCGGCTGCGTCATCCAGGCCTACCTGTTCCGCACCGAGGCCGACGCGCGCCGCCTCGCCGAGGCCGGCAGCCGCGTACGGTTGGTGAAGGGCGCCTACAAGGAGCCCGCCGAGGTCGCCTACCAGAACAAGCACGAGATCGACAAGGCGTACGTCCGGATCCTGAAGACCCTCATGGAGGGCGAGGGGTACCCGATGATCGGCTCGCACGACCCGCGGCTGATCTCCATAGCCCAGGAACTCGCCCGGACGGCCGGCCGCAAGCTGGACGAGTACGAGTTCCAGATGCTCTACGGCATCCGCGGCGACGAACACCTGCGGCTGGCCGCCGAGGGCCACCGGATGCGCGTCTACACCGCCTACGGCACCGACTGGTACGGCTACTTCATGCGCCGTCTCGCGGAGAAGCCGGCCAACCTGCGCTTCTTCGTGCGGAGCATGCTCAGCCGAGGCTGACCGGCCAGGGCTGTGCCACACCCCCCGCCGGGGGTCCGGGGCTCGCCCCCGGGCACGCACAGCATGCGCCGTCTCGGAGAAGCCGGCCGACCCGCGCTTCTCCGTCCGATCGACGGTCGGCAAGGGCTGAGCCCACCGCACCCACGCCCGCAACACCGCTCACCTCAAGGAGTTACGGAACACATGGACGCTGTGACCCAGGTCCCCACCCCGGTCAACGAGCCGGTGCACGGCTACGCCCCCGGTTCGCCCGAGCGCGCCCGGCTGGAGGCCAAGCTCAAGGAGCTGGCCGAGAACCCGATCGAGCTGCCCTGCACCATCGGCGGCGAGAAGCGCCTGGGCGGCGGCGAGGCCTTCGAGGTCGTGCAGCCGCACAACCACAAGGCCGTCCTCGGCACCTACCGCAACGCGACCAAGCAGGACGCCCAGGACGCCGTCGACGCCGCCCTGGCCGCGGCCCCGGCCTGGCGCGCCATGTCCTTCGACGACCGCGCCGCGATCATCCTGCGCGCCGCCGAGCTGCTGGCCGGCCCCTGGCGCGAGACCATCGCCGCCTCCACCATGCTCGGCCAGTCCAAGACGGCCCAGCAGGCCGAGATCGACAGCCCCTGCGAGCTGGTCGACTTCTGGCGCTTCAACGTCCACTACGCCCGCCAGATCCTGGCCGAGCAGCCCCCGGCCAACTCGCCGGGCGTGTGGAACCGTCTGGACCACCGCCCGCTGGAGGGCTTCGTCTACGCGATCACGCCGTTCAACTTCTCGGCGATCGCCGCCAACCTGCCCACCGCGCCCGCCCTCATGGGCAACGTGGTGATCTGGAAGCCGTCCCCGACCCAGACGCACGCCGCCGTGCTGCTGATGCGGCTGCTGGAGGAGGCGGGTCTGCCCAAGGGCGTCATCAACCTGCTCACCGGCGACGGCATCGAGGTCTCCGAGGTCGCCCTGAACCACCGCGACCTGGCCGGCATCCACTTCACCGGCTCGACCAAGACCTTCCAGCACCTGTGGAAGACGGTCGGCAACAACATCGAGAAGTACCGCTCCTACCCGCGTCTGGTCGGCGAGACCGGCGGCAAGGACTTCGTCGTCGCCCACCCGAGCGCCGACCGCGCTGTGCTGAAGACCGCGCTGACCCGCGGCGCCTTCGAGTACCAGGGCCAGAAGTGCTCGGCGACCTCGCGCGCGTACATCCCGGCCTCCATCTGGAACTCGGGCTTCAAGGAGGAGTTCGCCGCCGAGGTGGACGGCCTCGCCATGGGCGACGTCACCGACCTGTCGAACTTCATCGGCGCGGTCATCGACGAGCGCTCCTTCGCCAAGAACAAGGCCGCCATCGACCGCGCCAAGGCCGACCCGGCCTGCACGATCGTCGCCGGCGGCAGCTACGACGACTCGGTCGGCTACTTCGTCCGCCCGACCGTCATCGAGTGCACCGACCCGGAGAACGAGGTCTTCACCACCGAGTACTTCGGCCCGATCCTCGCCGTGTACGTCTACGAGGACGACGAGTACGACGAGATGCTGACCCAGATGGAGTCGGTGTCGGACTACGCCCTCACCGGCTCGGTCATCGCCAACGACCGCGCGGCGGCGGCGTACACGATGGAGAAGCTGCGCTACGCGGCCGGCAACTTCTACATCAACGACAAGTCGACCGGCGCCGTGGTCGGCCAGCAGCCCTTCGGCGGCGGCCGTGCCTCCGGCACCAACGACAAGGCCGGCGCCCCGCAGAACCTGATGCGCTGGACGCTGACCCGCGCCATCAAGGAGTCGCTGGTCTCGCCGACCGACTACACCTACCCGCACATGGGCTGAGGCGCCGTGCCGCGCGCGTGAGCCGACGCGCGGGGCATGCCGACGGGCCGGGTCCGCTGGGACCCGGCCCGTTCGCGTACCCGGCGGCGGCCGTGCCCGTGGTGGGCGCGCTAGCCGGGCATCTCCGTGCGCTCCCACCACTCGTACACCGGCAGCGTGCCCTGCGGCGTGTCCGCCCGGCGCTCGGTCGGCCGGAAGTGCTCGTAGCCGTTGCGCAGCTCGATCTTCACGTCCTCGCCCGGCGCCGGACGCGCGACGATCCGCTCGGGCAGGTCCTGCGGGCCGCCCTCCAGAAGTGCCTTGGCCGTGTCGTTCATGCCCTCACCGTTCCCGCGCCGCACCCCGATGCCCCCTGTCGCGGCGAGGATCAGCCGGGTGGGCGAGGCGGGGCCGCCGAGGCGGGGCCTGCGCCCGGCCGCCGGAAAAGGGGCTCGCACGCGGCGGCCGGCCGCTGGAAAAGGGCTCGCACCTGGCCGCCGGACGCCGGAAATGGGCTCGCACGCGGCCGCCGGCCGCCCGGACACTGGCCCGATGACCCTTCCGATCCGCACCGCCCACACCGCCGAGCTGACCCCCGCCGAACTCCGGGCCGTGCGCGCCCTGCTGGACGACGCCTTCGAGGGGGACTTCGGCGACGACGACTGGGACCACACCCTGGGCGGCGTCCACGCCCTCGCCCACGACGGGCGGGGGCTCGCCGGGCACGGCTCCGTGGTCCAGCGCCGGGTGCGCCACCGGGGGCGGTGGCGGCGGGTCGGGTACGTCGAGGGGGTCGCCGTCCGGCGGGACGTACGGCGCACCGGGATCGGCGGCGGGATCATGACCGCCCTGGAGGAGGTCGTCCGGCGCGCCTACGCGTTCGGCGCGCTCTCCGCGAGCGAGGCGGGCGCCCCGCTGTACACGGCGCGGGGCTGGCGGGCGTGGGCGGGGCCGCTGCACGCGGTCGGCCCGCAGGGCGTGGTGCGGCTGCCCGAGGAGGAGGGCTCCACCTATGTGTGGCCCGCGCCGGCGGACGCGGACGACACCGGCGCCGAACTGCTCTTCGACTGGCGCGACGGCGACGTGCTCTGACGCGGTTCCGGGGAAACCGCAGGTCACCGGGGGTGCGAGACGATCACTGTCTCAGATAGTAGGAAGCCCAAGTAATTATGCAGACAGCCGCGTGCTCCTCCCTTACTTTTGTAGGAGCCGAACGTCACGCTCGATCCAGCGATCGGCGGTCGTGAGCCGGGCCCTGTGCAGGCCACCCCTGCGGCACCGCGCTCCCCGCCCACTCCGGCGTCTCGCAACCCCCCTCTGCCCCACGCGCTCCGTGGGTTCCTCGAAGGAGTCGATCCCTCATGGCCGAGACGACCGTCCGCCGCCGAGTCCGCCACGTCTCCCGTACGAGCGAGTCCGACCGCAAGAACGCCGCCGCCGCCCTCCAGCGCGCCCTCGACCGCCGCGACAACGGTGGCCAGACCGGCCACTGACCTCGGCCGCCGTCAGCCTCGGCCCGCCTCACCGGCCGGTCGCCGCAAGGCCCCGGCCGGGTGCGGCGCGCCGTCCCGGCGGACGGGTGCCGGGACCCGGAGGGCCGTCCATATGGTGGACGTGTTGTGTCATCTCTCGGGACGAGCCGCTAGGGTGCCGATATGTCTCGCAGCATCGATCTCGCAGTGATCCCCGGTGACGGCATCGGCCAGGAAGTCGTGGCCGAGGGCCTCAAGGTCCTGACCGCCGTCCTCCCGCAGGACGTGAAGCTCGAGACCAAGGAGTTCGACTTCGGCGCCCGGCGCTACCACGCCACGGGCGAGACCCTCACCGACGCCGACCTCGACGCCCTCAAGGCGCACGACGCGATCCTGCTCGGCGCCATCGGCGACCCGTCGGTGCCCTCGGGCGTCCTGGAGCGCGGCTTCCTGCTCAAGCTCCGCTTCGCCTTCGACCACCACGTCAACCTGCGCCCGAGCAAGCTCCTGCCCGGCGTCGCCACCCCGCTCGCCGGCGACCCGCAGATCGACTTCGTCGTCGTCCGCGAAGGCACCGAGGGCCCCTACACGGGCAACGGCGGCACCATCCGCAAGGGCACCGAGCACGAGGTCGCCACCGAGGTCTCCGTCAACACGGCCTTCGGTGTCGAGCGCGTGGTCCGCGACGCCTTCGCCCGCGCCCAGGCCCGCCCGCGCAAGAAGCTCACGCTGGTCCACAAGAACAACGTGCTGACCTTCGCCGGCCACCTGTGGACGAACATCTTCAACAAGGTGGCCGAGGAACACCCCGAGGTCACCACCGAGTACATCCACGTCGACGCCGCCACGATCTACCTGGTCACCCAGCCCGAGCGCTTCGACGTCATCGTCACCGACAACCTCTTCGGCGACATCATCACCGACCTCGCCGCGGCCGTCTCCGGCGGCATCGGCGTGGCCGCCTCGGGCAACATCAACCCGAGCGGCGAGTTCCCGTCCATGTTCGAGCCCGTGCACGGCTCGGCCCCGGACATCGCCGGCCAGGGCAAGGCCGACCCGACCGCCACGGTCCTCTCCGTCGCCCTGCTCCTGCGCCACCTCGGCTACGAGGCCGAGGCGACCCGGATCGAGGACGCCGTCTCCGCCGACCTCGCGGAACGCGGCGGGCTGCCCGCGCGCAGCACCTCCGAGATCGGCGACGCGCTCGCCGGACGAGTAGCCGGCTGACCTCCCCCAGAGCCTGAGGAGCCTGGGTGGGACCCCCAGGCCGCTCGAACCAGCGAAGCCGTCGGGTCGCATTCCGCGCCCGGCGGCTTTCTTCCGTCCGCCGCCGGGTGCCACCATCGAACCCCGGGCCGCCTTCACCCCGATTCCGTCCGCCGCAGGCCCCGCGCGATAATCGAACGCGGAGCCGCGGTATGAGGGAATGCTCGGACGTCCAACCACTGACCGGCGACGGTCGTGCGGGCGTGAATGCGGCCCGTCACGACAACCGGTGAAGGACATCCACTCATGACGACGCCCACGATCGAGCTCAAGCCCTCCGCCAATCCGCTGTCCGCCGCCGAGCGTGAGGCGATCCTGGCCAGCCCCGGGTTCGGCCGCCACTTCACCGACCACATGGTGACGATCCGGTGGACCGAGGGCCGCGGCTGGCACGACGCGCAGCTCGTCCCGTACGGCCCGATCTCCATCGACCCCTCCTGCCACGTCCTCCACTACGGCCAGGAGATCTTCGAGGGGCTCAAGGCGTACCGCCAGCCCGACGGCTCGGTCGCGGTCTTCCGCCCGGAGGCCAACGCCCGCCGGTTCCGCAACTCCGCCCGCCGCATGGCCATGGCCGAGCTGCCGGAGGAGCTGTTCATCGAGGCGCTGGACGCGCTGCTGGCGCAGGACGCCGACTGGGTCCCGCCGCACGGCGGCGAGGAGTCCCTGTACCTGCGGCCGTTCATGTTCGCCTCGGAGACCGGTCTCGGCGTCCACCCGGCCAACGAGTACCTGTTCATGCTGATCGCCTCGCCCTCCGGCGCCTACTTCGCCGGCGGCGTCAAGCCGGTCACCATCTGGGTCGCCGAGGACCACGTCCGCGCGGTGCCCGGCGGCACCGGCGACGCCAAGACCGGCGGCAACTACGCGGCCTCCCTGCTGCCCCAGGCCGAGGCCGCCGCGCACGGCTGCGACCAGGTCGTCTACCTCGACGCGGTGACCCGCACCAAGGTCGAGGAGAGCGGCAGCATGAACGTCGCCTTCGTCTACGGCGACCGGATCGTCACCCCCGAGCTGAGCGGCTCCATCCTGGAGGGCATCACCCGCGACTCCCTCCTCCAGGTCGCCCGCGACCTCGGTCTCACCGCCGAGGAGGGCGTGATCACCCTGGAGCAGTGGCGGGCCGACGCCGCCTCCGGCTCGCTCACCGAGGTCTTCGCCTGCGGCACCGCCGCCGTGGTCACCCCGATCGGCCACGTCAAGACCAAGTCGGACGGCTGGACCCACGGCGACGGCACGCCCGGCGAGGTGACCCTGCGTCTGCGCGAGGCGCTGCTCGGCATCCAGCGCGGTGTCACCGAGGACAAGCACGGCTGGATGCACAAGATCGGCTGAGCGAGCCGCCGGCTCCGGGGCCGCCGTGGACGTGTCGTCCGCGGCGGCCCTCTCGTTTTCCGGGCGTCGGCCATCGGCGGGGGCGAGGGCGGGGCGGCCGGGTGTCCGGACGGCGGCCGGGCGTTCCTCCCGCGCCTTAGAACGCCGCTCAATGTGACATGACCGACGCGCCACCGCAGCGCTTCCCCCTCCCGAGATTTCGCGTTTAGAGTGGTGTTCTAAAGTGCGAGAGGCAAGGAGGTGCCGACGCGTGCGACTGACCCCCACCGAACGTGACCGGCTGCTGCTCTTCGGGGCCGCCGAACTGGCCCGCGCCCGCCGGGCCCGCGGCCTCAGGCTCAACGTGCCGGAGGCCACCGCCCTGATCGCCGACACGGTGTGCGAGGCCGCCCGCGACGGCGCCCGCCTCGCCGAGGCGATCGAGCGCGCCCGTACGGTGCTCGGCCCGGACGACGTGCTGCCGGGTGTGGCCGACGTGGTCACCGAGGTCCATGTGGAGGCCGTCTTCGACGACGGCTCCCGGCTCGCGATCGTCACCGACCCGCTGGCCGGCGGCAGCCTGGGCGACCGGGCGCCGGGCGCGCTGCTGCCGGGACCGCAGCACGCCGACCCCGAGCCGGCCGTGTGCCTCACGGTCACCAACACCGCGGCCGTCCCCGTCTCCGTCACCTCGCACTTCCACTTCTTCGAGGCCAATCCGCGCCTGGACTTCGACCGTGCCGCCGCCTACGGCATGCGCCTCGCGGTACCGGCCGGGTCGTCGGTGCGGTTCGGGCCGGGGGAGAGCGCCGAGGTCGGTCTCGTCCCGATCGGCGGCGCGCGCGTCGCGATCGGCTTCGCCGGACTGGTCGACGGCCCGCTGGACGCGCCCGGGGCGAAGGCGGAGGCCCTGCGCCGGGCCGCCGCCTGCGGCTACCTGGGCGTCACGCCGGAGGTGCCCGAAGCGCCGGAAGCGCCGCAAGCACCCGCAGCACCGCGAGGACCCGAAGCACCGTACGGACCGAAATCGCCGGAAGGAGGCGATCGATGAGCCGCTCCAAGGGACGCGAGGTGAGCCGGGCGATCCACATCGACCCGTACGCCTACGCCGCCACCCACGGCCCCCGCGCCGGCGACCGCGTCCGCCTCGGCGACTCGGGACTCGTCGTCCGCGTGGAGTCCGACGCGCAGCGCTACGGCGACGAGTTCCTGGCCGGCTTCGGCAAGACGGCCCGCGACGGACTGCACCTCAAGGCCGCCGCCGTCCGCGACACCTGTGACGTGGTGATCAGCAACGTCGTCGTGATCGACGCGGTGCAGGGCATCCGCAAGGTGTCCATCGGCATCCGCGAGGGCCGGATCTGCTCGATCGGCCGGGCCGGGAACCCGGACACGCTCGACGGGGTGGACGTGGTCGTCGGCACGGGGACGACCATCGTCTCCGGCGAGGGCCTGATCGCGACCGCCGGCGCCGTGGACACCCATGTGCACCTGCTGTCGCCGCGCATCATGGAGGCCTCGCTGGCCTCCGGCGTGACCACGATCATCGGCCAGGAGTTCGGGCCGGTGTGGGGGGTGGGCGTCAACTCGCCGTGGGCGCTCAAGCACGCCTTCGGCGCCTTCGACGCGTGGCCGGTCAACATCGGCTTCCTGGGCCGGGGTTCGTCCTCGCACGAGGCCCCGCTGATCGAGGCGCTGGCGGAGGGCGGCGCGTCCGGCTTCAAGGTGCACGAGGACATGGGCGCCCACACCCGCGCCCTGGACACCGCGCTGCGCGTCGCCGAGGAGCACGACGTGCAGGTCGCCCTGCACAGCGACGGGCTGAACGAGTGCCTGTCGGTCGAGGACACCCTGCGCGTCCTGGAGGGACGCACCATCCACGCCTTCCACATCGAGGGCTGCGGCGGCGGGCACGTCCCCAACGTGCTGAAGATGGCGGGCGTCCCGAACGTCATCGGCTCCTCCACCAACCCCACCCTGCCGTTCGGCCGGGACGCGGTCGCCGAGCACTACGGCATGATCGTCTCCGTCCACGACCTGAAGACCGATCTGCCCGGCGACGCGGCGATGGCCCGCGACCGCATCCGGGCCGGGACCATGGGCGCCGAGGACGTGCTGCACGACCTGGGCGCGATCGGCATCACCTCCTCCGACGCGCAGGGCATGGGCCGGGCCGGCGAGACCGTGCGCCGCACCTTCGCGATGGCCGGCAAGATGAAGGCCGAGCTGGGCCCGGTCGACGGCGACGGCGAGGGCGACGACAACGCCCGCGTGCTGCGCTACATCGCCAAGCTGACCGTCAACCCGGCCATCGCGCACGGACTTTCGCACGAGGTCGGCTCGCTGGAGGTGGGCAAGCTCGCCGACATCGTGCTGTGGCGGCCCGAGTACTTCGGCGCCAAGCCGCAGCTGGTGCTGAAGTCGGGCTTCCCGGCGTACGGCGTGGTCGGCGACCCCAACGCGGCCACCGACACCTGCGAACCCCTCGTCCTCGGGCCGCAGTTCGGCGCGCACGGCGCCACCCCCGCCGAGATCTCGGTGGCCTTCGTGGCGCAGGCCGCGCTCGACCAGGGCCACGACACGATGCCCACCCGCAGGCGCCGGGTCGCCGTCCGGAACACCCGCGGCATCGGCCCGGCCGACCTGCGGCTCAACTCCCGTACCGGGGCGGTCGACGTGGACCAGCGCACCGGCCTGGTCACCCTCGACGGCGACCCGCTGCGCTCCGCGCCCGCCGACTCCGTCTCCCTCAACCGCCTGTACTTCCTGTAGGCCCCCTGCCCCCGGGGCTTTCAAGGGCCGAACTCCCGCTAAGGACCCACACACATGACCACCCCCGCCGCCGACGGCTTCCGCATGCCCGCCGAGTGGACGCCGCACGAGCGCACCTGGATGGCCTGGCCGGGCCCCAACCCGACCTTCGACACCGCCGAGGAGGTCGCCGAGGCCCGCGCCGCCTGGGCGTCGGTCGCCCGCGCGATCCGCCGCTTCGAACCGGTCACCGTGGTGTGCGGCCCCGGCCAGTCCGCCGAGGCCCGCGCCCTGCTCGGCGAGGACGTCGAGACGGTCGAACGCGACCTGGACGACGCCTGGATGCGCGACATCGGCCCCACCTTCCTCACCAACGACAACGGTGAACTGGCCGCCGTGGACTGGACGTTCAACGGCTGGGGCGCGCAGGACTGGGCGCGCTGGGAGCACGACTCCAAGATCGGCGCGTATGTCGCCGACCTCGCGGGCGCGAGGACGTACGCCTCGAAGCTGGTCAACGAGGGCGGCGCGATCCATGTGGACGGCGAGGGCACCGTCCTGCTCACCGAGACCGTGCAGCTCGGCCCGGAGCGCAACCCGCACTGGACCAAGGAGCAGGTCGAGGCGGAGATCCACGCCCACCTCGGCACCGAGAAGGCGATCTGGGTGCCGCGCGGCCTGACCGGCGACTACCCCCCGTACGGCTACGGCACCCTCGGCCATGTGGACATCGTCGCCGCCTTCGCCCGCCCCGGCGTGGTCGTCGCCCACCACCAGCCGGACCCGGCCCACCCGGACCACGAGGTCACCAAGGAGGTCATCGGCCTCCTCAGGTCCGCCACCGACGCGCAGGGCCGCCCCCTGGAGGTCGTGGAGATCGCCGCCCCGACGGCCCTGGAGGCGGACGGCCACTGGGCCGACTACTCCTACATCAACCACTACCTCTGCAACGACGCGGTGATCCTCTGCGCCTTCGACGACCCCCGCGACGAGGAGGCGGCGGCCACCTTCCGCCGCCTCTTCCCGCACCGCACGGTCACCCTGGTGGACGCCCGTACGATCTTCGCGGGCGGCGGAGGCGTGCACTGCATCACCCAGCAGCAGCCGAAGACCGCGGGCCGGACCGCGAGCCCGGTCACGGACCTCGCCCCCTGAGGCGACGCGAGCGTCGGCCGGGCCTCAGTCCCCGCTCCTCCCACCAGGGGAGGAGCGGGGAACAGGGCCGGCTTCAGAGGTCCCAGGCGTCCGTCGGGTGGTCGAGCCAGGCGTACTGGCCGTGCGTCGTGACCGTGAGGCCGAACCGTTCGTAGCCCGGTTCGCCGGCCGCCCGCCACCAGGCGAGGGCGGCCGACACCTCGTCCCACAGGCGGCGGGGACCGGACTGCCAGACCCGTGCTTCGGCCCGGCCCTCGCGGAACATGACACACGCCCACGACCGGTCCGTCAGACCGTAGAACCAGACCGGCCGGGCGCCGTCGCGCCCGGCCGCCGCCTGGTGGTGGCAGTCGCGCACCCTGAGCCCGACGGCGAACCGTGTGACGGCGAAGCGCCCGCCGCCGAGCAACTGCTCCTCGGTCACGGTCGTCGTACTGCGGTCGGCGCCGCTCACGCCGTCCGGCACGTACGCGTGGTGGCCGGCGAACGGGGACCGCTGGGAGCGCAGCTTCATGAACTCCACCGGTCCCAGGAAACCGCCCGACGCGGACGCCTGATCCTCCGCCAGGTCGAGGCGCACGAGGGCGTCCTCGTTGCTGAAGTGCGTTCCCCACGGCGCGACGATGCGGCCGCCGGGGGCGGAGTCGCGCAGCCACGCGGGCGGGATGTGCCGGACGCCGGCCGTGGCGATGATGCGGTCGTACGGGGCGCCGGTCTCGTCGCCGTCCGCGCCGTCCCGGGTGAGGACGGTGCACAGGAGTTCCCCGGCCGCCAGACGACCGCGCGCCGCGTCGGCCACGTCCGGGTCGATCTCGACGCTCGTCACGTTGTCCACGCCGAGCCGCAGCGCGAGGAGCGCGGCGTTCCAGCCGGTGCCGGTGCCGATCTCCAGGACACGGTGTCCGGCTCGGACGTCGAGGGCGGCGAGCATACGGAGGACGACCGAGGGCATGGACGCGGACGACGTCGGTACGCGGCCACGGCTGTCGCCCGCACCGTCGTCCCACTGGGTGACGATCGGTACGTCGGCGTCGGCGTAGGCGGCCCAGAGCTCCGGCTCGTCGCGCCGGTCCACCGCGACGGTGCCGCCGGTGGCCATGTCGTACGGCCACACCCGGTCCGGCAGGAACGCCGACCGGGGCACGGCGACGAAGGCCGGCATCCAGTCGGGCGTCAGGCACGTGCGCTCAAGGAGGAAGCGGCCCAGCGCGGTCAGCTCCCCCTCCGCTCCGCTGAGTGCCATCTCAGCCGAGGAACCTCGGGCCGCCGTCGGGGGACGGCGGTTCCTGGGGGCCGGGCCAGGGCTCGCCGGGCAGGCCGTCACCGCCTTCGCCTCCGCCGTCGCCGCCTCCGGCCGTCCACCGGGTGAGCGTGTTCTTCATCGTGTTCTCCTTCGGGGTGTCCATCGTTCTCGCCGCCGCCCCTGACGGGAAGGCGGTCGATCCGCTCGTGCTGCCGTGTCTTCGCCGGCGGCGGTGCGGATCGGTCCCGGTCCCGGCCCCGGTCCCGGCACACCGTCGCGCCGGGGCCGGGAGTGCCGGGGGCCGGGAGTCAGCGCTGCCCAGCTGGGGCCGTCTGCCGAGGCGTGGTCGGGCGGCAGGGCACAGGGCAGAGGTAGACGTCCGGCGCGGCCCCGGACGCCGAGTCGACCGGGATGACCTCCGGCTCGCCCTCGACGGGCTGGTCGCAGCGGTCGCAGATCATGCGCGCCGTCCCTCCCGCACCAGCCGGTACAGGGTCCGCCCGACCGGGCAGAGCACGGCCTCGTCCACGCACTGCTCGCACGCCGGGGTGTGCGCGAAGAGGCCCTTGTGCGCGCGGTCGGCGGTGCACTTGAGGCAGGCCCGCGGGAACCAGCCGGTGCCGGGCTCGTCGTGCCGCTCGCCCAGGTCCACGGCCGTCTCGGCGTTCAGCGCACCACGGCCGCACCATACGCAGTCGGCGCCGCGGGCCTGGCTGTCGGTGACGGTGTCACGGGTCGGGAGCCGCAGAACCTCTCGGACGGCGGCCGTGAGCCCCGGTAAGGCGGCGGGCGCTGCTGGGGTGGGTGCTGCGACGGTACCGTTCGTCATGTCGGCGCTCCTCGGGCGTCGGCCACAGCCCCGGGAGGTGACCGCCTCGCCGGGGCTTTGTCGTCCCGGCCGACGCTAGGAGTGTGATGCGCGGCACTGCCAGTGATGTTCGCGAATGTTCACGACACCACCCGTACGGGTGCAATGGCCGGGAAACGGCTTGTCGCCGGAACTTCTGGTGGCTGAGTGTGGTGAACACCCGTGCACATCTGAGAGCGCTGGAGAATGCCATGTCACTACGGTTCATCGGCATCGATCCGAACACTGGTCAGGGCGAAAGCCCCACGGTCTGGGTCGACGAGAGCAAGGGCGAAGTCGTCATCCAGGGGTGGAAGCCGGACGCCGAGACGGAGGCCGAGTGTGCCCGCTTCCAGGCGCCGGGCCATGCCGTCGGCATCCCGGACCACGAGCAAGTCGTGCGGATCCCCGCCCGCATGACGTCGATCCTGAGGGAGGCGTGCGATGCCGCAGAGCGTGCCCAGCTTCGCTGACCTGCTGGACAGCGCCCGAAGCTCTGCCCTCCACCTCGAGATGCGCGACAGCTACGGGGTCTCCAGCGAGGCAGACCTCTTCGCCCGGTGGCAGGCCACCGGGCAGGCGGACACCGACCCGGACTCCCCGTTCTGGGCGCCCTGGACCAGCCTGATCCGCCGCATCACCGCGCGCGGGGTCGTCGTCCGCCGCGCCCGCATCGTGTCCGAGCCGGTCAGCGACTACATCCGCTACGAGCACGCGGTCACCGGCGTCAACCTCGCCGCCGGCGAGTCGGTGCGCTGGCTGCCCCGCCGGCGCGCGTCGGACATCGCCCTGCCCGGGAACGACTTCTGGCTGATCGACAACCGCCTCGTCCGCTGGAACCATTTCACCGGCGACGGCGCCAGCGCACCCGGCGAGGTCAGCGAGGATCCGGCCGCGGCGCGCCTGTGCGCTCAGGCCTTCGAAGCCGTGTGGGAACGCGCCATCCCGCATCACGAATACAAGATCCGGTAGCACCACACGAAAGGCCCGGGCGCAGCACATGGCCACCTCCCCCTCCTCCTCAGCACAGGAGGCGCGCGAACGCGTCGCGCGCCGCCTGCGGGACCTGCGCGCCGACGCCGGTCTCACGGGGACGGAACTGGCCGTGCGCTGCGGCTGGACCCACCCCAAGACCAGCCGCCTGGAGAACGGCCGCACACCACCGACCCCCGACGACATCCGCCGCTGGTGCCAGGCCTGCGACGCCGAGGACCAGGCGGACGACATCATCGCCGAGTCCCGGGACGCGGAGTCCGCGTACGTCGAGTGGCGGCGCAAGGTGCGCGCCGGCCTGAAGCGCCTGCAGGACAGCTACCTCCAGCTGTACCAATCCACCGAACTGTTCCGGATCTACTCGCCCACCCTGGTGCCCGGCCTCCTGCAGACCGAGGGATACGCGCGCGCCGTCCTGTCGGCCACGGCCGACTTCCTCGAACTGCCCGACGACGCCGAAGCGGCGGCCGCCGCCCGCGTGCAGCGCTCCCAGATCATCCACCAGCCCGGTCACCGCTTCGTCATGGTCATGGAGGAGAGCGTCCTCTACCACCAGCTCGGCGACGCCGAGGCAATGGCCGCCCAGCTCGGCTACCTCCTCACCGCCGGCGCGCTGCCCCTCGTGTCGCTGGGGATCATCCCCCACAGCACGCCGCGCGGACTGTGGCCGCAGGAACTGTTCCACGTCTACGATGACCAACTCGTGTCGGTCGAGCTGATGGCGGCCCGGGTCCGTATCACCCAGCCGTCCGAAGTGGCCCTGTATCTGCAGGCCTTCGAGCAACTGCGCGCCATGGCCGTGTACGGCGCCGACGCCCGCGCCCTGGTCCTGCGTGCCATCGAGGCACTGCACTGACACCCGGACACGAGGAAGGCCACTCGTGCGCGGCCCGTGGCCGACCCGGCGGTCGCCTGCCCGGTCCCCGGACCCGACCGCGCGTCGTGACGACGCCGCCGGCTCGGCGCATGCCGCTCGCGACGGGGCCCGGGCGGCGCGCGAGCGGGAGGTCCGGGCGGTGACGGCCGCCCCGCTCTTGAGAAGATGGCCCCGCGGTGGCATCCACCGCGTCACCCGGCGCCAGCCGAAGTCACGAACCCGTCAGGAGAGTCGCAGATGGCCGATGGGGCGCGGGCGCGCCGGAACGCGCCGCCCCGCGAGGAGGTCCTCGCCGCCGCCATGAAGATGATCGCCGAGCGCGGTCTGGAGAAGCTGACCATGGCGGCGCTCGGCCGTGCCGTCGGGATGAGCAGCGGGCACCTGCTGTACTACTTCGGCTCCAAGGACGAGCTGCTGCTGCGCACCCTGGAGTGGAGCGAGAGCCGGCTCGGCGCCGAGCGGGCGCGGCTGCTCGCCCGCCCCGCCCCCGCCCGCGACCGCCTCGCCGCCTACGTCGACCTGTACGTGCCCGACGGCCACCGCGACCCCCACTGGACGCTCTGGCTGGAGGTCTGGAACCGCTCCCTCGGCGCCGTCGAGGACGCCCGCGACCGGCAGGCCGCCATCGAGGGCGCCTGGCACCGGGACCTGGCCGCCCTCGTCGCCGAGGGCGTCTCCCGCGGCGAGTTCCGCCCCGTCGACGCCGACCGCTTCGCCACCCGTCTGCGCGCCCTCCTCGACGGCTTCTCCATCCACGTGGCCATCGGCCTGCGCGGCACCGACCGCGAGAAAGTCATCGGCCACGTACGGGAGTTCCTGGACGAGTCCCTGCACCGCTGACCGTGCGTCGCCCGCGCCCCGCCGGGGCAGTCACCCCCCATGGAACTCACGGCAACCACGGGACGTACGGCACGCACGACGCGCGAGCAGTGGAAGAAGATCTGGATCGGGTCCGCCGGGAACATGGTGGAGTGGTACGACTGGTTCGTCTACGCCAGTTTCGCCGCCTACTTCGCCGGGGCGTTCTTCCCGCACGGCAACCCGACCGCGCAGATGATGAACACCGCCGGCATCTTCGCCGTCGGGTTCTTCATGCGGCCCGTCGGCGGCTGGCTGCTCGGCCGGGTCGGCGACCGGCGGGGGCGCAAGGCGGCGCTCACCCTGACCGTCACCCTGATGTCCGCCTCCGCCGTCCTCATCGCCGTCGCGCCGACGTACGCCGTCGCGGGCTACGGCGGCGCGCTCGTCCTGCTGGTCGCCCGGCTGCTGCAAGGGCTCTCCGTGGGCGGCGAGTACGCGGCCAGCGCCACCTACCTCACCGAGGCCTCCGACCCGCGCCGCCGCGGCTTCGCCTCCAGCTTCCAGTACGTGTCCATGACGGCCGGCCAGATCATCGGACTGGGCCTGCAGATCGTGCTCCAGCGCACGATGTCCGACGCCGCCCTGCACGGCTACGGCTGGCGCATCCCGTTCGTCGTCGGCGCCCTCGGCGCGGCCGTCGTCTTCTACCTGCGCCGCTCCATGCTGGAGACCGAGGTCTACGAGACCGACGACACCGGCGGCGAGGAGCGCGGCACCCTGCGCGCGCTGTGGCGGCACCGGCGCGAGGCGCTGCTCGTGATGGCGTTGACCATGGGCGGCACGGTGGCGTACTACACGTACACCACCTATCTCACCAAGTACCTCTCCAACTCCGCGGGCCTGTCCAAGTCGACCGCCACCCTGGTCTCCTTCACCGCGCTGATCGTCTTCGCCTGCCTCCAGCCCCTCGCCGGCCGCCTCTCCGACCGGATCGGCCGCCGCCCGCTGCTGATCACCTTCGCCGTCGGCTCGACCCTGCTCACCGTGCCGGTCATGACGCTGCTGGGACACGTGGACGGCTACTGGCCGGCCCTCGGGCTCTCCCTGCTCGCCCTGGTCGTGGTCACCGGCTACACCTCCATCAACGCCTGCGTGAAGGCCGAGCTGTTCCCGACCGGCGTCCGCGCCCTCGGCGTCGCCCTGCCCTACGCCCTCGCCAACGCCCTGTTCGGCGGCACCGCGGAATACGTCGCCCTGTGGTTCAAGAACGCCGGCGCCGAGTCCGGCTTCTTCTGGTACGTGGCGGGCTGCGCGGCCGTCTCCCTCGTCGTCTACGTCACCATGCGGGAGACCCGCGACCTCGACCTGACCCGGGTGACGGCGGAGGGGCCGTCCAAGCTGACGCCCGCATCCTGAGACGGCGGTGAGTGCGGGGGCGGGACTGTGCCAGACTGCCCCCGTGCTCTCGTTCGCCATGATTATTGGCAGCAGGCGCGCCGGTCCGCAGTGACCGTCACGTACGACCAGGTACGGACGGCCACCGTCGTCCTCGACCCGCGCGCAGACCTCTCGCACCCGCGAGGGGTTTTTCGTTTTCCTGGCCCACCCGCAGCCGGGAGCGAGGCGCGAGGGAGTATTGGGGGGACGGTGGAGCCGGTCATTCCGGTACGACCGAGATCCCACTTCAGGAGCCCTGAGACATGACCGAAACCAGCCGGCTGGACGATTCGTTCCACGTCTTCGACACCACCCTGCGCGACGGCGCCCAGCGCGAGGGCATCAACCTCACCGTCGCCGACAAGCTGGCCATCGCTCGGCACCTCGACGACTTCGGCGTGGGCTTCATCGAAGGCGGCTGGCCCGGCGCGAACCCGCGCGACACCGAGTTCTTCGCCCGCGCCCGCGAGGAGATCGACTTCCAGCACGCCCGGCTCGTCGCCTTCGGCGCCACCCGGCGGGCCGGCGCCAAGGCGGCCGACGACCCGCAGGTCAAGGCGCTCCTGGACGCGGGCGCCGAGGTGATCACCCTGGTGGCGAAGTCGCACGACCGGCACGTGGAGCTGGCGCTGCGCACCACCTTGGAGGAGAACCTGGAGATGGTCCGCGACACCGTCTCCCATCTGCGCGCCCAGGGCCGCCGCGTCTTCGTGGACTGCGAGCACTTCTTCGACGGCTACCGCGCCAACCCCGAGTACGCCAAGTCCGTCGTGCGGGCCGCCGCCGAGGCCGGCGCGGACGTCGTCGTCCTGTGCGACACCAACGGCGGCATGCTGCCCGCGCAGATCCAGGCCGTCGTCGCCACCGTCCTCGCCGACACCGGCGCCCGCCTCGGCATCCACGCCCAGGACGACACCGGCTGCGCCGTCGCCAACACCCTCGCCGCCGTGGACGCCGGCGCCACCCACGTCCAGTGCACCGCCAACGGCTACGGCGAGCGCGTCGGCAACGCCAACCTCTTCCCGGTCGTCGCCGCCCTGGAACTGAAGTACGGCAAGCAGGTGCTGCCCGAGGGCCGGCTGCGCGAGATGACCCGGATCTCCCACGCCATCGCCGAGGTCGTCAACCTCACCCCCTCCACCCACCAGCCCTACGTCGGCGTCTCCGCCTTCGCCCACAAGGCCGGCCTGCACGCCTCCGCCATCAAGGTCGACCCCGACCTCTACCAGCACATCGACCCCGAGCGGGTCGGCAACACCATGCGGATGCTGGTCTCCGACATGGCCGGCCGCGCCTCCATCGAGCTGAAGGGCAAGGAACTCGGCATCGACCTCGGCGGCGACCGCGAACTGGTCGGCCGGGTCGTGGAGCGGGTCAAGGAACGCGAGCTCAAGGGCTACACCTACGAGGCCGCCGACGCCTCCTTCGAGCTGCTGCTGCGCGCGGAGGCCGAGGGCCGGCCGCTGAAGTACTTCAGCGTGGAGTCCTGGCGGGCCATCGTGGAGGACCGCCCCGACGGCACCCACGCCAACGAGGCCACCGTCAAGCTGTGGGCCAAGAGCGAGCGCATCGTCGCCACCGCCGAGGGCAACGGCCCGGTCAACGCCCTCGACCGCGCCCTGCGCGTCGCCCTGGAGAAGATCTACCCCCAGCTCGGGGCCCTGGAGCTGGTGGACTACAAGGTCCGCATCCTGGAGGGCAAGCACGGCACCTCCTCCACCACCCGCGTCCTGATCTCCACCTCGGACGGCAAGGGCGAGTGGGCCACGCTCGGCGTCGCCGAGAACGTCATCGCCGCGTCCTGGCAGGCCCTGGAGGACGCGTACACCTACGGCCTGCTGCGCGCGGGCGTCGAACCGGCCGCCTGACCCGGCCCGCCCCCGGCCGCCCGCCGGGTGCCGTACGGCGATCGGCGCAGACCCGGCCGGTCGCCGTACGGCACCGAGGCACGTCTTCTCAGGACCCGCGCCTCACGGTCCGCGCCAGATGTTCTGGAACGCCGCGTCCTCGATCCGCCGCCGCTGCCGCACGCCCTCCAGCTCGGTGACCGCGCCGTTCACGGCGGCCAGCACCGTGACCGCGGCCTCGTCCTCGGGGACGGGGACCTCTCCGGCGCCCTCGGGCTCGATGCCCAGCGCGGCGGCGAGCCCGGCGAGGACCGGCTCGTGGAAGGCCCAGCGGTCGCCCGCCGACCGCCGCGCCGGGCCGTCCACCGGCACCAGCCGCTCGGTCCCCCGGGGCATCAGCCGGCGGCGCGGCGTCGCGAGCTGCCCCTCCGCCTCCAGCACGGAGACGTAGGCGGCGGCCAGCCCGCGCCCGCGCCGCCACAGCCACTCCTCGACCGGCTCGTACGGGGCCTCGGCGACCAGCGCGGCCGCCGCCTCGTCCAGCAGCCGGTCGCCCGTGCCCGGCCCCGTCCCGCCCGGCTCCGGTACGACGGTCTCGCCGTCCAGCGCGACGCGCCCCGCCGCGAGCAGGTCGGCCAGCTCGGCCCCGGCGAGGGCCAGCGACAGGTCGCCCTGCTCGACGGGGCGCGTACCGGGCACGTCCAGGGCGACGATCAGCAGGTCCCGCGGTGTGGTCATACGGTCCAGGATGTCGCGGCCCTTGCCGATCCGCAGCGCGGACCACCGGTCCCGGCCATGGCCCCGCCGCCCCGCGCCCGGCTCGGTCCCGCCGCCCTCGCCACGCCCGGCTCAACCTCGCCGCCCTCCGCGCGCCCCTGCCGGAGCCGCCGCCGCTACTGAAGCCGCCACTTCTGGTTCGCGGCCCCGGTGCACGACCAGATCTGCGCCCGCGCCCCGTTCGCCGAGGAGTTGTCCGTGACGTCCAGGCACTTGTCCGCCGCCGTGTTCACCACATCGCCCGTGGCGGCGTTGTACGACCACTGCTGGGCGCCGGTCCCGTTGCAGCCGTAGAGCTGCACCTTCGCGCCGTTCGCCGTCGAACCCGAGGTCACGTCGAGGCACTTGCCGAGCGCCCGCACCGTGCCGTCGCCCTGCACGGTCCACTGCTGCGCCGCGCTGCCGTTGCAGTCGTAGAGCTGGACCGCCGTGCCGTCGGCGCTCGAACCGCCCGCCACGTCCAGGCACTTGCCGGCGAGGCCGGTGAACGCGCCGGTGCTCGCGCCGCCCCCGGACTGCGTGCCGGACCAGGTGAAGGTGGCCGAGGTCTTCGCGGGCAGCGAGTAAGTGGCGTGCTGCGAGCCCCAGTTGACCGTGACGGTCTTGGCGCCGGTGCCGCCGTTGTAGGCGATCAGCGCCTTGGAGCCGTCCGGGTTGCGCCAGGCGACGTTCGGCACGGCGGTGGAGGCGGTGGAGGCGATGCGCTGTGCGCCGGGGCGGACGAACTTCGTCAGATGGCCCATCGTGTAGTACTCGATCGTGTAGTCCACCTGGCCCGACCTGCCGTCGCCGTCGTGCACGGTGATCAGCCCGGTGCAGGTGCCGCAACCGCCGTTGTGCGGGCCCATGTTCTGGTCCACGGCCAGCGACCACTTGGTCACCGACTTCGCCCAGTTGCGGGTGTAGTCGATGATGTCGGACATGTCCTCGCGCTGCTGGTCGGCGATCCAGGTGCCGCCGGAGTGCTCGGTGCCGAAGGCGTCCAGCGACGGGTACTGGTCGTGCACGCTGGTCTGCTTGGTCACGTCGCCGCCGTAGCCGTGCCAGGCGATCCCGCCGAAGTTCGGGTGGGTGCGGATCGCGGCGTCGTCCACGCTGGGGGCGGCGTAGGAGTCGTAGGTGTCCCAGTTCCAGTCCAGCGCGAGGACCTTGGTGCTCAGGCCCGCCGCCTGGAGCTTGGGCAGCAGCTCGCTCTTGAGGAAGTACTGCAGGCCGCTCGCGTTCCAGCTCATCGACGGGTAGCCCGAGCAGCAGGTCGGCTCGTTCTGCGCGGTGACGTAGGAGACGGGGACGCCCTGGTCCTTGTACGCCTGCACGTACTTCACGAAGTACGAGGCGTAGGCCCCGTAGTCCTCCGCCTTCAGCCAGCCGCCGTTGAGCTGCCCGCTGTCCTTCATCCAGGCCGGCGCGGTCCACGGCGAGGCCATCACCGTCAGGGACGGGTTCAGCTGGAGCGCCTGCTTGGTGAGCGGGACGACGTCCGCGAGGTCGTGGGAGAGGGAGAACTTCGCCAGCGACGGGTCGCTCTGCCCGGCCGGCACGTCGTCGTAGGTGTAGCCGTAGCGGGCGAGGTCGGAGGCGCCCATCGGGTTGCGCAGGAAGGACAGGCCGATGCCGTCGGTGGGTGAGAACAGCTTGCGCATCGTGGCGTCCCGTGTCGCCTGCGAGAGCGCCCCGCTGCTGTTCATCAGCCAGGCCGCGGTGTCGGTGAAGGAGGCGCCGCCGCCGGTGAAGGTCTGGTAGCGGGTGTTCTCGTCCACGGTGATGTTCTCGCCGGACCCGCCGGTCCCGGCCTGGAAGGCGAACGGCGTCTGCGGCTCAAGGCCGCGCACCACATGCCGCCCGCCGCTGTCGTCGGTCGTGGTCAGCCAGGCGGTGACCTGCTCGCCGGCCGCGTGCGCGCTCGGCGCGGCCAGGGTCGTCAGTCCGGCGGTGGACAGCAGCCCGGCCAGCAGCAGCCGGACCGTGCGCGAGGTGACCGTGCGCGAGGGTCTTCTCATCGTGCGCCGCCCTTTCGGAAGGTGGGGGAGGGGAGGCGTGCGAGCCGTGAGTAAATGACGGCCGGGACGGCCCGTCAAGGGGGTGTGCGTTCATTGGTCGAAGCATCAACGGCCCGGAAGCGGCCGTGAGTTGAGCCGCGTACCAGTTCCGGTGTGAAGTCTTGACGGATCGCCGCCGCCCCATTTAACTCACGCCCTGATCTAAGCCATGAGTGAATGCTGAGCCGCAGGAAACCCCTGAGCCGGCCCCGGGACGCCCCCGGGGCCGAGCAGCCCCTGGGACGAGGGAAGGTCCGTGCATGCGAAGAACCGCCCTGCTCGCCTCCGCCACCCTGCTCACCGCGCTGGTGCCGCTCGCCGCCGCGCAGGCGGCCCCGGCCGCCGACGATCCCGCGCCCGTGCCCGTGGACCGCTTCGAGGGCGAGGTGCCGTTCGCCGGGCAGCCGGCCGAGGGCATCTTCACCTGGGGCGGTGACAGCGACGACCCGCCCGCCCTCCGGCTCACCGCCCGCCCCGACGCCCCCGAGGGCGAGAAGGTCCTCACCGGGACCTACGACATCAGCGGCTACGGCGGCTTCACCCACGACTACGCCACCGACCGGCCCGCCCACGACTGGTCGGCCCACAAGGGCATCCGCCTGTGGTGGGAGGGCCAGAACAACGGCAGGAAGATCCCGTTCGAGATCAAGGACGGCGGCGCGAACGGCGAGGCGTCCGAGCTGTGGACGACCTCCTTCACCGACGACTTCACCGGCTGGAAACAGATCGAGCTGCCCTTCGCCGACTTCACCTATCGCACGGACTACCAACCGGTCGGCGGCATCGACCACGTCCTCGGCCTCACCCAGATGTGGGGCTACTCGCTCACCCTGCCCACCGGCGTCGAGGGCCGCTTCGCGATGGACGGCGTGGAGCTGTACGGCAAGGCCGACCAGACGCTGCGCGCCTCCGTCACCACCGACGCGCCCGTCTACCCGGTGAAGGAGGGCGGCACGGCGAAGGTGCGGATCACCGTCGCCACCACCGGCTCCGCCCCGATCACCGAACCCGTCACGGTCGCCTACCGCACCTCCGGCGGCACCGCCGAGGCCGGCAAGGACTACGCCCCCGTCTCCGGCGCCCTCACCTTCCCCGCCGGCACCGCCTCCGGGACCTCGCGCACCGTCGAGGTGCGCACCCTGAAGGACAGGGCCGCCGAGGCCGCCGAGACGATCCCGCTGGACCTCACCGTCACCGGCGCCAAGGCCCCCGCGCAGAAACCGCAGGTCGTCGTGGACGCCCACGGGCTGCCCTACCTCGACACCGGGCTGCCGGTGAAGAAGCGCGTCGCCGACCTCGTGTCCCGGCTCTCCCTCGCCGAGAAGGCCGGGCAGATGACCCAGGCCGAGCGCGGCGCGATGAGCAACCCCGCAGACATCGCCGGCTACGCCCTCGGCTCGCTGCTGTCCGGCGGCGGCTCCACGCCCACGCCCAACACCGCCGAGGCCTGGGCGAAGATGATCGACGGCTACCAGCTCCAGACCCGGGCCACCCGCTTCCAGATCCCGCTGGTCTACGGCGTCGACGCCGTCCACGGCCACAACAACCTGGCCGGTGCGACGATCATGCCGCACAACATCGGCCTCGGCGCCAGCCGCGACCCGCAGCTCGCCGAGCAGGCCGGCGCGGTGACCGCCGCCGAGGTCCGCGCCTCCGGACCCCAGTGGGACTTCGCGCCCTGCCTGTGCGTCACCCGCGACGAGCGCTGGGGCCGCTCCTACGAGTCCTTCGGCGAGGACCCGGCGCTGGTGACGTCCATGGAGACGGTGATCCAGGGCCTGCAGGGCCGCGCCGACGGCAGCGACCTGGACCGTAGTGACAAGGTGCTCGCCACCGCCAAGCACTTCGTCGGCGACGGCGGCACCACGTACGGCTCCTCCACCACCGGCGCCTACACCATCGACCAGGGCGTCACCGAGGTCACCCGGCAGCAGCTGGAGGACATCCACCTCGCGCCCTACCAGGACGCGGTGGACCGGGGGATCGGCACCGTCATGCCGTCCTACTCGTCCCTCGACATCGCCGGGGACGGCAAGGGCGCGGTCAGGATGCACGCCCGCGGCGACATGATCAACGGCGTGCTCAAGGGCCGGATGGGCTTCGACGGCTTCGTCATCAGCGACTACAACGCCCTCGACCAGCTCCCCGGCGCCTACCCCGCGCAGGTCACCGCCTCCGTCAACGCGGGCGTGGACATGATGATGGTGCCGTACAGCTACACCCAGTTCACCTCCACCCTGATCGACGAGGTGAAGGCGGGCCGCATCAGCGAGAAGCGGATCGACGACGCCGTCTCCCGCATCCTGACCCAGAAGTTCGAACTGGGCCTCTTCGAGCACCCCTACACCGACACCCGGGGCGCCGCGCGGATCGGCTCGGCCGGCCACCGCGCGGTCGCCCGCAAGGCCGCCGCCGAGTCGCAGGTGCTGCTGAAGAACGCCGGGAACGTCCTCCCGCTGAAGAAGAGCCAGAAGGTCTACGTCGCCGGGTCCGACGCCGACGACATCGGCAACCAGACCGGCGGCTGGACCATCACCTGGCAGGGCTCCTCCGGGAACATCATCAAGGGCACCACGATCCTTGAGGGCATGAAGAACGCCGGCGGGAACGTCACCTACTCCAAGGACGCCTCCGCGCCCACCAGCGGCTACGACGTCGGCGTGGTCGTCGTCGGCGAGACCCCGTACGCCGAGGGCGTCGGCGACGTGGGCAACGGCCACAGCATGGAGCTGTCCGCCGCCGACCAGGCCGCCGTGGACAAGGTGTGCTCGGCGATGAAGTGCGCGGTGCTCGTCGTCTCCGGCCGCCCGCAGCTCATCGGCGACCGCCTCGGCGACATCGACGCCCTGGTCGCCTCCTGGCTGCCGGGCACCGAGGGCGACGGCGTGGCCGACGTGCTCTACGGCAAGCGCGCCTTCACCGGCAAGCTCCCGGTGACCTGGCCCAGGAGCGAGGCGCAGCTGCCGATCAACGTCGGCGACGCGAGCTACGACCCGCAGTTCCCCTACGGCTGGGGCCTGACCACCCTGACGAAGACGCCGACGGGCGGGACGGCCGCACTCAAGGCGCTCGGCCTGGCCGCGACGCTCGCCGAACGGGCGCACGCCGCCGACGCGGGCCGCGCCCTGGTCGACAAGGCCCGGCTGATCGTCCAGCAGAAGGCCGCGAACAGCATGAGCGCGGCGGTGGCGAAGCCCTTCGCCGACGCGGACCACCTGCTGCTGACCGGTGAGTACGGGGCCGCGGTGGAACGGCTGACGGCGGCGTACCGGGCGGCATGACCGGGTAGCCGCACCGCAGGGAAGGCGCACCTCCGGGTCTCCCGGGGGTGCGCCTCTCGTGGGGCGGGGGCGCGCCGCTCTCGTGGGGCGCTCCCGCGTGCTCCGGGGCCGGCCGAGCGGTCATCCCGTCCGGACAACCGATTCACGCCTCTTAGGATGATTTCCGGTAATTTCGAAGTATGAAGGCCGTCGCTGTGTCCCGAGCACGCGTCCCCGTACAGCTGCTGCTGGCGCTCGCGGTGGCCGTCATGGCCGCCCTGGCGACCGGCGTCTCCCCGGCCGCCGCCGACACCTCCGTCTCGGCCGTCGCCCAGGCGCTGCGCAAGAGCCCCGTCTACGTCGACCCGGCGGCCCGGGCGCAGCTGTCGTCCGCCGACGCGGACGCGCTGGCCCGCAAGATCAAGGACGCCGACAAACCCCTGTTCGTCGCCGTCCTCCCGGCGGGCTATCCGACCCAGGACCTCTTCACCGACCTGCGCACCGCGACCGGCATCACCGGCGCGTACGCCGTCCGCCTCGGCGACCGCTTCGACGCCCGCGCCGACTCCTCGGTGCTGCCCCGCACCGCCGTCCAGAACCTGGTCACCAGCGTCCAGGGCGAGGACGCCAGGACCCAGCTCACCGACTTCACCGACCGGGCGCTCGCCAACATGCGCGGCTCGGCCCCCGCCTCCTGGGGCGGCGCGGGCCACGGCGGCGCGTCGAGCACCGCGCTGATCACCGCCGGCGCGGTGCTGGTGGCGGGCGGCATCGGCGCGTACGCCCTGGTCCGGCGCGGCCGCAGCCGCAAGGCGGCCGAACAGCGGGCCGCCCTGGAACGGCTGCGGGTCGTCGTGGACGAGGACATCACCGCCTTCGGCGAGGAACTGGACCGCCTCGACTTCCACCCGGCCGAGGCCAGCGCGACCGACGCCATGCGCGCCGACTACGAACGCGCGCTCAACGCCTACGACCAGGCGAAACAGGCCATGGCCGAGGCCCGCAAACCCGAGGACGTACGGGCCGTCACCGCGGCCTTGGAGGACGGCCGGTTCAGCCTCGCGCAGCTCGCCGCCCGGCGCGAGGGCCGCCCGCTGCCCGAACGCCGCCCGCCCTGCTTCTTCGACCCGCGCCACGGCCCCTCGGTCGCCGACGCCACCTGGACCCCCGTGGGCGGCGCGCCCCGCGAGGTCCCGGTCTGCGCCGCCGACGCCACCCGGCTGGCCGACGGCCGCGACCCCGTCGTCCGCGAGGTGGACACCGACTGGGGCCGCCGCCCCTACTGGGACGCGGGTCCCGCCTACGGCCCCTGGGCCGGCGGCTACTTCGGCGGCGGCATCCTCCCCGGCCTCCTGGTCGGCACCCTGCTCGGCGGCATGATGTCCGCCCCCGCCTACGGCGCGTACTACGGCACGGGCTACGGCGACTTCGGCGGCGACGCCGGGGGCTTCGGCGGGTACGGCGGCGGCGACGTCTCCGGCGCGGACTTCGATCCCGGCGACTTCGGCGGCGGCTTCGGCGGCGGGGACTTCGGAGGCGGCGGCGACTTCGGCGGGGGCGGGAGCGGCGGGGACTTCGGCGGCGGGTTCTGAGCCGCGCCGTGCGCGCCGAGCCGGGGGGCGCGGTTGGGGAGCGTCACATACGGGTGCCGAAGTCCTGGGTCCACCACGGGCCGCCCGAGCCCTTGTGGACGCCCACGCCGAGGTTCTTGAACGCGCAGTTGAGGATGTTGGCGCGGTGGCCGGGGCTGTTCATCCAGGAGTCCATGACCGACTCGGGCGTCTGCTGGCCCCGGGCGATGTTCTCCCCGTAGGTGGACCAGCGGTAGCCCGCGGCGGTGATGCGGTCGCCGGGGTCCTTGCCGTCGGGGTTGGTGTGCTCGAAGAAGTTCCGGGCGGCCATGTCGTCGGAGTGGGCCTGCGCGGCGGCGTCCAGCTGCGAGTCCCCGGTGACCGGGCCGCAACCGGCCTTCGCCCGCTCCTGGTTGACCAGCGCGATCACCTGCGCGACGGTCCCGGCGGGGGCGGGCTGCGCGGGCGGGGCCTCGGCGGTGGTGCGGGTCGGCCGGGGCTGCGGCTTCTTCGCCGGCCTGGAGGTCGTCTTCGCCGGGCTCGGGCTCTTGGCCGCGCCGGTGCTCTTCGACGGGGAGGCGGACGGCGACGCGGAGGCGGAGGCGGAGGGCGAGGGCGAGGCGGACGCGGAGGCCGAGGGGGAGTCCGACGGGCTGCCGGCCGGTGCGGCGAGGTCGGTGACGGGGGTGGTCGGTGCCGCGGCGACGGTGTCGCTCCCGTCCGCGCCGCCGCCCGGACCGGGGCCGAAGTACCAGGCGCCGCCGCCGGCGAGGCAGGCGGCGACCACCGCGGCGGCCGTCGCGCGCCGCCGTACGCGCCGCTTGCGGCGGGCGG
>NZ_JAIOAB010000058.1 GCF_019890635.1 Streptomyces sennicomposti | reverse complement strand
CCCCCCCCCCCCCCCCCCCCCCCCCCCCCCCCACCCCCCCCCCCCCCCCCCCCCCCCGCCCCTCGCCACCACCCGCCACCCGTCACCGCCCACCCACCCGGCAGCCGCTATGCCGACCCGGCGTGCCCCTGCCCCACTGGTGCGGCTTGCGCCCGAACCGCCACCGGCCGGATGTCGCTATGCCGACCCGGCGTGCCGCCACTCCGCTGCTGCGGCCTGTGCCCGCACCCCATCCATCCGTCAGTCGCTTAGCCGACCCGGCGTGCCGCCGGGGCGCGAGCGCGCCCCCTCCTCCGGGTGCGGACGTGAGGGACCCGCGGGGGAACTCACCTGGGCACCCCGCTCCTCCCCCGGCCGCCCGCTCGCTTCCTTCCCGTGCTGGAGCGGGCCGGGTCAAGGGTGGCCCGGAGGGCCATCGGCGTAGCCGACGCGCAGCGCCCTTGACGCGGCCCGTGGAAGCACGACACTCGTCAGGAAGCGGGCGGCCCTACGGCCACTTGCTCACTCGCCGACGTACGAGACGAACTCCGTCCACGCGGCCGGGGTGACCGTGAACTGCGGCCCCTGCCTGTCCTTCGAGTCACGGATGTGGATGGTGGTGGGGCAGGTGGCGACCTCGACGCAGTCGCCTTCACTGCCGCTGCTGTAGGTGGACTTGCGCCAGGTGAGGGCGACTTCGATGCAGTTGTCGCCCTGCGAGCCGCTGTAACTGCTCTTGAACCAGGCCAGGTCCGACGCGCCGCTCATACCTCTCCTCGCAATCGCTCCAGCAGGCCCCTGGAGTACTCGGGGGTGAGAGCCTGCGAGCGAAGTTTTGCATACCGCTGGTGGAGGACGCTGATCTCCTTCGCGTCGGAGATGAGGCGGCCGTTCTTCTGTCCCTCGGAATAGGCGTACCAACGGTTGTCGGGCGTTTCCAGAACTTGGATCGGCCCATCCAAACCCGCGTGCACCGGCTGCTTGAGCGGCATGATCTGGATTTCGACGTTCCAGTGCCGGTCGATCACGTCGAGGAGGTGGTCCAGCAGCTCTCGCGTGACCTCGTCACCGCCCGTGCGGCGCTCCAGCACGGCCTGCTCGATGATGAAGTTGAAAGCGCACGGCCGTTGCCGCTGAGGCGACAGCAGTACCTGCCGATTCAGCCGCGCGGTGATCCGCTCGTTCAGCTCCTCCTCGCCCGGAAGCGGCGGCACGCTCAGCGACACCGCCCGCATGTACGCCTCCGTCTGCAACAGGCCCGGCATGACGCGGCACTCGTACGTGTACAGGCTGATCGCCGTCTGCTCCAGCCGAGCCCACTGGCGGAACCACGCCGCCAGGCCCGGCTCCCGCACCAGATAGGCCGCCGCCTTCCGCAACGCCCCCGTGTTCCCCGTAGCCAGCTCCGCCCGCTCCACGAAGACCGGGTCCGGCATGCGGCGGCCGAGTTCGATCGACGCCACCGTGTGTTTCGAGTACCGGACCAGCGTGGCGAACTCCGCGCGGCTCAACCCCGCGTGCTCCCGCAGGGCTTGCACCACCGCTCCGAACGTCCGCAAGCTGTCGGAGGACTGCGGCTCGCTCCCCGCGCCCGCACCCGTCGCACCATCGACCACTGTCGGTCACCTCCCGCCCCCATGCTCACGGTGGGTCACCGGTACTGTCCAGTCCGTCACCGCGTACGCTCCCGCAGCGTACGCGGTCAGGTGCTGGTGAAGTGGCCTTTCGCGCCGCCACATTGGGCGCATGACCGCACCATCCACTCCCCAACGCCCCGTCACCGTACGTGTGTTCGCTCAGCGGCTCAGCGCCACTCCGCGAGGCGCCCGCCTCGCCCGGCGGCTGGCGCTGCGCCAACTGGAGACCTGGGGCATCCCGCACGGGGTCGACGCTTCCGACGCCGTGGGCCTGGTCGTCGCCGAACTGGCCGCGAACGCGGTGACGCACGGGCGCGTGCCGGGACGGGACTTCGAGCTGCGTCTGTCGCTCGTGACGGGCAGCGTCCGTATCGAGGTGACCGACGCCCGCAGCGGCCCGCTGCCGCCGGGGCCCCGCGACGTACGGTCGCCGCAGGACCTCGCCGAGCACGGGCGGGGACTGCTGCTGGTCGACGCGCTGGCCTCCCGCTGGGAGGTGCTGGACCGGTCGCCGTCCCCCCGGCAAAACCGTCCGCGCGGAGATCGACCTCCCACCCGGCCACCGCAGCCCCGCACCTCTGGAGGCCGCGGACGGTACGGCACCGTGAGTCGCCGGACCGCGGTGTCTCCATCGGCGACTGCCTGCGCGCCGGAGGGAAGCCGTCGATTTCAGCGGCGCTCTTCCTCGTGCCGGCGCTCCCAGGCGCGCCCGTACTGCCCCACCGGGCATGACCAGGTGCCCTTCTCGGCCGGGTCTTTCCAGACGACCGTGCTAGACACGATCTCCGGAGTGGCCGGCCGCTCAGTACCCGGCACTACAGGGAGTCCGACGGCATAGAACTCGACGTAGGCATCAGGGATCCGATAGGCCATCTCGTAGAGGACTTCCGCCTCGGACGCCGAGGGATCCACGAGGAAACCTACGCCCATCCCTGATTCGTCCTGAAGGAGAATCTCGACGTAGCCTTCCCTGTCCGCCGCAGAGAACGTAATGGATGGCACTGCAGAAATACCCACTGACAGGTCACGAAATACGCGCTCGGAAAGCTCCTTCAGGTTAGCCATGCGTACATCCCTTTTGGTGACTGGTGTGGGCGCCCCCCGTTCCGGTGGGAAGGGGGGCACTCGCATGAGGTCAAATAAGCGTCACGATGAAGTCGAAGACGGTCGTGATGTACTTCGTGCTGCGACCGCTGCGGAAGTGCTCGTCGACCGTGAGCTTGTAGTGACTGGTGTCCACCCGGAACGATGAGTGCACCAAGTAGTTCGCGGCCAGGGCGGGGTGACTGTCAGCGTAGCCGAAAGTGCGGCCGTTCCGAGTCGCCGTAGCGCGCTCCGTCATGACGCCAGTCGCCGATGCGGCCACAGACGGGTGGAGCTTGAGGCTCCATGCGAACGTCATGTGGGGGTCGTAGTAGTGCACCTGCCCGGTGAAGTGGCCGTAGGCCGAGTCGCCCCGATAGTCGGGTGCCTGAGGGCTGAAGAAGTGGGTGGCCGACGGTATGGCCGAGTCCTTGGACTCCGTCACTTTTCCGTCAACGACCGTCTTGGTCTCGGTGTACTCGTTCACGGTGACTTCAACCGTACGCAGCGGCTGCCGAGAAGTGTTGTCGCCCTGCTCGGCCGCCGAAGCGGAGGCGGATATCGACACCATGGCGAGCATGGCCAGGCCGATGCTCGTCACTCGTCGTGCGATTTTCAATTTTTCTCCCCGAATGTGTCGTCTGGTCAGTGATCGACAAGGGGAAATCTACCGACGGGGTACAAGAGCCTGCAATCCACTTAAGGGTGGCGCGAGTCACATGACGGTGGCCGTTTGTGGGCTTCCTTAATGCAAGTTCACTGTTATGCAAAGGATAACGGGAAAGTTCTTACCGAACTTGAACCCGAGGCGGGGGCATTGCGGAGTTCAGCCGGTCTGACCGTACATCCCGCCCGCCGCCGGCCAGGTCGTCGGCGGGGGGATGGAGGGTTCCGGCTGGGTGCGGCCTCTTACCTGGGCCGCTGTCAGGCCGCCTGCGGCCGGCATGCCTCGGCCGTAGGGGGAGGGGGCGGGCATGGGCATGCCCGGCAGGCCCGTCTGCGGGACCGGTTGCAGGGCCGGGGCGGGGAAGGGGGTGGGCGCCGGTACCGGAGGTGGGGGCGGTACCGGCGCCGGCGGGTAGGGCGGTGCCGTCGCGGCGGCGGGCGCCGGGACGTAAGGCGTCGGCGCGGGCGCCATCGGGGCCGGCACCGGCACCGGCGCCATCGGTCCCGGTGCCGCCGGTGCCTGCGCGGGTGACACCGGCGCAGGCGCAGGCGCCACCGGCATCGGTCCCGGCGTCGGCGCCGGAGGAGCCGCCACCGGAGGAGCCGCCGGAGGGGCACCCGCCCCCGCACCCCTACTCGCACCCAACCCCGAACCCGCACCCACCTCCGAACCCGAGCCCGCACCCACCCCCGAACCCGCGCCCAACCCCGACCCCACCCCCTGCGCCAGCCGTACCCCCGCTCCGTTCGTCTGGCTCACCAGGCGGTCCACCGCTGCTGTGCCCGAGCTGTAGGCCGTCGCGGCCGTCGGTGGGCGGGAGTCGGCGGTCGCGGCCGGTCCCGCCTCGTACAGCACACCTTGCAGCGCGGGCACCAGGCGCCGTACGTCCACCTCCGGGCGGACCACGAGGCGCATGAAGCGGCTGGAGGAGCCGATCTTGTTGCCGCACTCGCGGACCAGGATGCGGTGCTCGGTCAGCAGGCGGTCGCGGACCACCGTGCCCTCCGCGCCCACGGGGAGGCGGACGAAGAGGAAGTTGCCCTGAGAGGGGTAGACCGTGAGGCCGGGCAGCGCGGCGAGGTGCGCGGCCATCGCCGTGCGGTCGCGGCGCACCAGCTCGATGCTCTGCCGGTACTCCGCGCCGTGCTCCCGCAGCATGAACACCACGTGCTCGGCGAAGGAGTTGAGGTTCCACTTGGGCAGCATCGCGCGGACGCGCCCCGCCAGGGACGGGTTGGCGACGAGGTAGCCGAAGCGGATGCCGTGCAGGCCGAAGTTCTTGCCGAGGCTGCGCAGGACGACCACGTTGGGCCGCAGCATCGCCTCCTGGACGACGCTCGGGTCGGTCTCCGCGTCGGCGAACTCCAGGAAGGACTCGTCGACCACGATCAGGTCCAGGTCGGCCATGGCGTCCAGGAACTCCACCACCTCCCGCTTCGGCAGGAAGCCGCCGTCGGGGTTGTTGGGGTTGCAGATCACCGCCGCCCTGGTGCCGCGCCGGCGGATGAACTCGGCGTAGCGGGTGAGGTCGAGGGCGAAGCCGCCGGCCTCCTGGAGCGGGAACATGTCGACCCGTTTGCCGGTCTCCATGGGCTGGTCGGTCCAGCGGCCGAAGGTGGGGACGGGGACGGCGAGGGACTCGCGGACCAGCAGGTGGTCGAGCCAGGTGATCAGTTCGGTGGAGCCGTTGCCCATCGCCACGCACTGCGGCGGCAGTTGGAGCAGGTCGCACAGTTCGCCGGTGATGGCGCCGGCGTCGCTCGGGTAGTACGTGATGATCTCGCGCAGCCCGGCCGCCAGTTCGTCGAACATGGCGGGCGTGGGGAAGTACGGGTTGCACGGGATGCAGAAGTCCACCGGGCCGCTCGCGCCGTCGCCGCTCTCCCGCGTCAGCGCCGCCATCGACGGGCTGTGCGCCGCCGTGCCGCGGAAGAGCGAGGTGACGTTGCCGGCCAAAGGAACCTCCGTCTGTGGGTGGCCCGTGCGGGGGAGCACGGGCCGACCACAGATACGGAGGGGAGGGCCGCGGTGTTCAACGGCCCCTGGGGACGGGTCCCTTCACGCGTCGGACGCGTGCGCTGGGGAAGGGCTCCGCGCTTCGGCGGGGCCGCCCGAGCCGGCCTACGAACCGGACTTGCGCTTGTTCCACACGTCGAAGCCGACCGCCACCAGCAGGGCCAGGCCCTTGATGACCTGCTGCCAGTCGGTGCCGACGCTGAGGAGGTTCATGCCGTTGTTGAGCACGCCGAGGACGAGACCGCCGATGATCGCGCCGAGGACGGTGCCGACGCCGCCGCTCATGGAGGCGCCGCCGATGAACGAGGAGGCGATCGCCTCCAGTTCGAAGTTCACGCCGGCCTTCGGCGAGGCCGCGTTGAGGCGGGCGGCGACCACCAGGCCGGCCAGGGCGGCGAGGACGCCCATGTTCAGGAACACCTGGAAGGTGACCCGCTTGTCCTTCACCCCCGACAGCTTCGCGGCCGGCAGGTTGCCGCCGATCGCGTAGATGTGCCGGCCGAAGACGGCGTTGCGCATGACGTAGCCGTAGCCGACCACCAGCGCGGCCAGGATGATCAGGATGATCGGCGCGCCCTTGTAGCTGGCCAGCAGCAGGGTGAGGACGAGGATCGCGGCGACCAGGGCGACCAGCTTCAGCGCGAACAGCTTCACCGGCACCACGTCGAGCGTGAACTCCCGCTGCCGGCGCCGGGCCCGCACCTCCTGCCACACCACGGCCGCGATCAGGACGATGCCGAGGAGCAGGGTGAGGTTGTGGTAGTTGGTGTCCGGGCCGGTCTCGGGCAGGAAGCCGTTGCCCATCTTCTGCAGGCCGTCCGGGAACGGGCCGAGGGTCTGCCCCTTGAGCAGGATCTCCGTCAGGCCCCGGAACAGCAGCATCCCGGCGAGGGTGACGATGAACGACGGTATCCCGAGATACGCGATCAGGAAGCCCTGCACGGACCCGGCCGCCGCGCCCACCAGCAGGCACAGCACCAGCGCGATCGGCCAGGACAGCCCGTGCTGCACGGTGAGCACGGCCGCGAAGGCGCCGACGAACGCGGTGAGCGAGCCCACCGACAGGTCGATGTGGCCGGCGATGATCACCAGCATCATGCCGATCGCGAGGATCAGGATGTAGCTGTTCTGCAGGACCAGGTTGGAGACGTTGCGCGGCAGCAGCAGGTCGCCGCCGGTCCATATCTCGAAGAGGACGACGATCAGACCGAGCGCGATCAGCATGCCGTACTGGCGCATGTTGCGGCGCAGTCCGCCCAGCACCAGCCCCAGCAGGCCGTCGCCGCCGCCCCCTCCGCTGCCGCCCGGCGGCGCGGGGGCCGGGGTCTTGGCGCTCACATCCGTGCTCATCGGGTTACCTCTTCATCCTGGGTGTCCTTCGTCATCCGGCGCATCAGCTCCTCCTGCGTGGCCTCGGCCCGCGGCACCTCACCGGTCAGCCGCCCGGCGGACATGGTGTAGATGCGGTCGCACATGCCGAGCAGCTCGGGCAGTTCGGAGGAGATGAAGACGACCGCCTTGCCCTCGGCGGCCAGTTGGTCGATGACCGTGTAGATCTCGTACTTGGCGCCCACGTCGATGCCCCGCGTGGGCTCGTCCAGGATCAGCACATCGGGACCCGCGAAGATCCACTTGCTGAGGACGACTTTTTGCTGGTTGCCGCCGGACAGCTTGCCCACCGGCTCGAACACCGTCGGCGCCTTGATGTTCATGGACCTGCGGAAGCCCTCGGAGACCTGCCGCTCCTCGTGCTCGTCCACCACGCCGCGCCGGGCGACCTTGCGCAGCGCGGTCAGCGTGATGTTCCGGTTGATGGTGTCGATGAGGTTGAGGCCGTAGTGCTTGCGGTCCTCGGTGACGTACGCGATGCCGTGCCCGACCGCCTCCGCGACGGTCCTGGTGCGGATCTCGGTCCCGTCCTTGAGGACCGTGCCCGCCGCGTACCGGCCGTAGGAGCGGCCGAAGACGTTCATCGCGAGTTCGGTGCGGCCCGCGCCCATCAGGCCGGCGATGCCGACGATCTCCCCGCGCCGCACCTGGAGCGACACGCCGTCCACGACCTTGCGCTGCTGGTCGATGGGGTGGAACACGGTCCAGTCGCGGATCTCCAGCGCCGGGGCCGCGCCCTCCTCGGCGTGGTGCGGGGTGCGTTCGGGGAAGCGGTGGTCGAGGTCGCGGCCGACCATGCCCGCGATGATCCGCTCCTCGGTGGTGCCGGCCGCCTTCACGTCGAGGGTCTCGATGGTGCGGCCGTCGCGCAGGATCGTCACCGAGTCGGCGACCTTGCGGATCTCGTTGAGCTTGTGCGAGATGATGATCGAGGTGATGCCCTGCTTCTTCAACTCCAGGATGAGATCGAGGAGTTTGTCGCTGTCCTCGTCGTTCAGGGCCGCCGTCGGCTCGTCCAGGATGAGCAGCTTCACCGACTTCGACAGCGCCTTGGCGATCTCCACCAACTGCTGCTTGCCGACGCCGATGTCCGCGACCCGGGTCTCCGGGTGCTCGTCCAGGCCGACCCGGCGCAGCAGTTCGGCGGCGTGCCTGAGCGTGTCGTGCCAGTTGATGAACCCGCGGGTGGCGTGCTCGTTGCCGAGGAAGATGTTTTCGGCGATGGACAGGAACGGCACCAGCGCCAGTTCCTGGTGGATGATGACGATGCCGTGCTGCTCGCTGGCCCGGATGTCCTTGAAGCGGCACGGCTCGCCCTCGAAGAGGATCTCGCCGTCGTAACTGCCGTGCGGATGAACCCCGGAGAGCACCTTCATCAGCGTGGACTTGCCGGCGCCGTTCTCCCCGCAGACGGCGTGGACCTCGCCCTGACGGACACTCAGGTTGACGTCCGACAGTGCCTTGACACCGGGAAAGGTCTTGACGATCGAGCGCATTTCCAGGACGGGTCCCGCCATGGTCGTGCCTTCCAGTCGTGTGCGGTCGGTGGGAGCGGGCTGCTACTTGAGCTGGGCGTCGGTGTAGTAGCCGCCCTTGACCAGGACCTCTTCGTAGTTGGACTTGTCGACGCTGACCGGCTGGAGCAGGTAGGCGGGCACGACCTTGGTGCCGTTGTCGTACGACTTTGTGTCGTTGACCTCGGGCTTCTTGCCCTTCAGCACGTCGTCGACCATGGTCGAGGCGACGTCGGCGAGCTTGCGCAGGTCCTTGTAGACGGTCTGCGTCTGCTGCCCGGCGATGATCGACTTCACCGAGGCCAGCTCGGCGTCCTGGCCGGTGATGACCGGCAGCGCCTTGCTGCCGGAGCCGTAGCCGTCGGACTTGAGCGCGGACAGCACGCCGATGGAGATGCCGTCGTAGGGGGAGAGGACCGCGTCGACGCGCTGGTTCTTGTAGGAGGAGGTCAGGATGTCGTCCATGCGCTTCTGCGCGGTGGCGCCGTCCCAGCGCAGCGTGGTGACCTGGTTGAGCGCGGTCTGCCCGGAGCGCACGACCAGCTTCTTGCCGTCGATGTACGGCTTCAGCACGGTCATCGCGCCGTTGAAGAAGTACTTCGTGTTGTTGTCGTCGTTGGAGCCGGCGAACAGCTCGATGTTGAAGGGGCCCTTGCCGTCCTTCAGTCCCAGCTTGTCGACGATGTAGCCGGCCTGTAGCTCGCCGACCTTCTCGTTGTCGAAGGAGGCGTAGTAGTCGACGTTCTCGGTGCCGAGGATCAGGCGGTCGTAGGAGATGACCGGGATGTCGGCGTCCGCGGCCTCCTGGAGCACGTTGTTCAGCGACTTGTTGTCGATGGCCGCGATGATCAGGCCCTTGACGCCCTGGGTGATCAGGTTCTCGATCTGGGAGACCTGGGTGTCCGGGTCGTCCTCGCCGTAGACGAGCTTGGTCTTGTAGCCCTTGGCCTCCAGGTCCTTGACGACGTTCTTGCCGTCGGAGATCCAGCGCTCGGAGGACTTGGTCGGCATCGCGATGCCGATCGTGCCGCCCTTGGAGTCGCCCTTGTCCTCCTTGGAGCCGCCCGAGCCGCTCTGCCCGCAGGCGGTGAGGGTCAGGGCGAGGGAGGCGGCGGTGGCCATGGCGGCGACTGCGGCTCTGCGGTTGCGCATGGTGGTCATCCTTGGGGTGGTGGGTGCGGGTCGGTCCGGTGGTGGCCGGGGTGGGTCCGGTGCCGGGCGCTGCTGGATCGCTCGGGAGGTGCTGCCGAGGTGGTGCCGGGGTGGTGCCGGGGGTGGTGCCGAGGTACGGCTCTGAGGGGGCGCAGTGGGGGACCGAGAATGGTTGTGTGGGATTGTGCGCGGCTGTGTCGTCTTCTGTGAAGCGCAGTTTCCGGAACGTTATGCCGGTGTGTCGAAGCGGCGCAGCGCGCCCGGCAGCCGGGAGCCCAGGGGCGCCATCTCGCCGTCCACGCCGTGCCGTTGGAGCAGATCCAGGGCGAGCCGGCCGCGCCGCACCCGCTCCCGGGCCGACGCCAGGGTCACCTCGCGCAGCTGATGGCCGTACGGGTAGATGCCGGGCGCCCTGGACAGCCCGAACTTCAGGTACAGCGGCGCGCCGCGCCGGATCAGCTCGGCCACCTCGTACATCCGCACATAGCCGCCCAGGTCGTCCGGGGCCTCGATGTACATGTCCATCGGCGCCGCCGACACCCGCCGGATCTCGGTGAGGTGAGGGAGCGTCAGGTCGCTGGGGACGTTGAGGGAGTCCGCGCCCAGGTGCTCGTACACGGCGTAGGAGGCCGGGTTGACCGGGCCGATCAGCGCGGACACCTTGAGCGTGGTGTCGGCCGGGAGGAGGCCCGCCGTGCGCGCCCGGTGCAGCGTCCACAGCACGCCCTCGTCCGCGACCAGCAGGCACTTCACACCCAGCTCCGTCGCCCGTACGGCGTCTTCGACGCAGCCGGCGACCGCGTCGTGGCCCCGGGCGCGCAGCCCCGCCCCGCGCGAATCGGTGCGCACCGAGGCGCCGGTGTCCCAGGTGCCGCGCGGCCCGGTGAACAGGCACAGTTCGATGCCGCGTTCGCCGGTCGCCTCCACCATCTCGGTGATCTCGGCGTCGGTCAGCATCCACACCCCGCTGCCCTGGCTGATCCGGTGGATCGGCACATCGAGCCGCGAGGACTCCTTCAGGACCACCGCCAGCGCCTCCGGCCCCTCGCACGAGGGGATCTCGGTGCGCCAGCGGCCGCCGCCGGGGAAGGAGTGCGGCGAGGCGTCGGCGGGGTCGAGGGCGGGGGCCGCCAGGCCGAGCGCGGTGAGCGCCTGCTCACCGGGCCTGCGGGCTGCCGGGGCGGAAGCGTCGGTCACAAGCTGTCCTTCGGTCGACGAGCCGGACGGTGCTGTTCGATATGTTCGACATGTCGAACGTGGTTCGTGGCTCGGGGTCTGAAAAGGCTTGCCGGGGTGCGGAAGGCATGGGAGTACGCCGGTCACGGCGTCGCCGGGTCACGCCGTGACCGGCGTACGAAGGGGGCGGCGGGGCGGGTGGGTCAGGGGCGGAGGAGGACCTTGCCAGCCTTCGGGTCGCCGCCGCCGACCAGGTCGATGGCGTGCGCGAAGTCGGCGAGCGGGAGTTCATGGGTGACCAGTGGCAGCGGGTCGAGCAGTCCGGCCGCGAACATCCGCACCGCGTGCGCCCACGCGGACGGCGGCGCGCCGAAGACGGTGTGCACCTCCAGTTGCCGTACCACCAGATCGGTCGGGTCGAGGCCCGCCGCGCCCGCCGCCGGGAGGCCGGTCAGCACCAGCCGGCCGCCGCGCCGGCACAGCGCGGCGGCGGTGCGGGCCGAGTCGGCGGACCCGGCCGCCTCCACCACCACGTCGAAGCCGCCGGGCAACTCCTCGTCCTTGGTGCGGAAGGCGGTCGCGCCGAACCGGCGGGCGAGCGCCGCCCGGTCGTCGCGGGCGCCGACGACCAGCAGCTCGGCCGGGGAGACGGCCCTGAGGAACCGCACGGCGAGCAGGCCGAGCGTCCCCGTGCCGACCACCGCGACCCGCTCGCCCGGCCGCGCGCCCGCCTTCAGCGCGGCGGCGGCCACACAGGCGGCCGGCTCCAGCAGCGCGGCCGCGGTGAGGTCGGCGGCGTCGGGCAGGACGTGCAGCAGCCGGGCCGGGAGGGTGAGGGTGGGGGCCATCGCGCCGGGCTGTGTGAAGCCGGTCTCCTCGTAGCCCGCGCCGCACAGCGTCGTCTCGCCCGCGTGGCAGTGGTCGCACACCTGGCAGTTGCGGAAGCCCTCGCCGACCACCTTGCGGCCCACCAGGTCCCCGTGCACTCCGGGGCCGACCGCCCGTACCGTGCCGGACCACTCGTGGCCCGGCGTGAGCGGGTAACGGACGTATCCCTCGGGCCGGTTGCCCTGGTACACCTCGCGGTCGCTGCCGCAGACGCCCACGGCGTGCACGGCGACCAGGGCCTCGCCGGGGCCGGGGTCGCGGGGGGTGTGCGGGGCGAGGCGGTGTGTGCCGGGCGCCTCCACGACGACCTCGACGGGGGCGGTGCGCCCTGCGGCCGGGGCGGTTGCCTCATGCGCGTCACTCGGGGAGGTCGCCTCGTGCCCGTCACTCGGGGCGGTCGCCTCGTGCCCTTCGCCCGGGGCGGTCACTTCGTGTCCTTCGGGCGGCGGGTCTCCCAGCCCTCCGCCCACAGGTCGAACCGGGCCTGCTGCTGCGGGAATTCGGCCGCCGCGTCGGTGTCCAGCTCCACGCCGAGGCCCGGCGCGTCGCTCAGGTGGAAGCAGCCGTCGGCCGGATCGACCTGCGGCGCCCCCTTGACCACCTTCTTGATCTCCGCGTCCGCGAAGTCGTTGAAGTGCTCAAGGATCTTGAAGTTGGGCGTGGTGAAGCCGACTTGGAGGGAGGCGGCGGTCAGCACGGAGCCGCCGACGTTGTGCGGGGCCACCAGTGTGTAGTGGGTCTCGGCGGTGGCGGCGAGCTTGCGGGTCTCCCAGATGCCGCCGATGTGGCCGACGTCGGGCTGGACGATGTCGACGGCCTGGCTCTCGAACAGCTCGCGGAACTCGATCCGGTCGTGGACGCGTTCGCCGGTGGCCACCGGGAGGTCCACCTTGGCGGCGACCTTCTCCAGCGCCTTCAGGTTCTCCGGCGGGCACGGCTCCTCCAGCCAGGCCGGCCGGAACGGGGCCATCTCCTTGGCCAGCCGGACGGCGGTCGCGGGGGAGAAACGGCCGTGCATCTCCAGCATCAGCTCGGCGTCCGGGCCGATGGCGTCGCGCACCGCCTCGATCAGCGAGACGGCGTACAGGGTCTGCTCGTGGTCGAGTTCGAAGTGGCCGGTGCCGAACGGGTCGATCTTCAGGGCCCGGTAGCCGCGCTCCATCACGCCCTGCGCCGCCTTGTGGTACGCCTCCGGGGTGCGCTCGGTGGTGTACCAGCCGTTGGCGTACGCCTTCACCCTGTCGGTGACCCTGCCGCCGAGCAGTTGCCAGACCGGGACGCCGAGCGCCTTGCCCTTGATGTCCCAGCAGGCCATCTCCACGACCGCGATGCCGGACATCACGATCTCGCCCGCGCGGCCGTAGTCGCCGTACTTCATCCGGCGGACCAGGTCCTCGGCGGCGAACGGGTCGGAGCCGAGGACGTGGTTGGTCTCGGCCTCCCGCAGATAGCCGATCAGCGCGTCGGTGTGACCGAGCATCCGGGTCTCGCCGACGCCCGTGATGCCCTCGTCGGTGTGCACCTGGACGTAGGTCAGATTGCGCCAGGGCGTCCCGACCACGTGTGTGCTGATTCCGGTGATGTGCACGGCGGTTGCCTCTCAGCTGTTCGATATTTCGGCACACGTTCGAAATGCTGGCGTGACAGTAAGGACGGGGTGAGCGGGGTGTCAATGGGGGCGACAGATAACGGTTTCGGCAAACCTTTCGATAGCTCTTTCGATCCCCCACGGAACCTTCACAGCGGCCCCTAGGAACGCGGGCGGTGCGGAATCTAGTCTTCCCGCGTCATGAACTACTGCCACCCGTGCCGACGGCACCTCAACGGCGCCCTCCTCTGCCCGGGGTGCGGCACGCCGGCCGAAGCGCTGCCGGTGGTCTCGGTCGAGCCCGAACTCCCTGTATTTGACGAGGAGTTGGACCCGCTTCCGGTGGGCGGTGGCGACGAGGACAGCGCCCCCGCGCCGGGCCGGGCGGAACGGCGGCGGGCCCAGGGGCGCGGCCGCGGACGCGCGTCGCGGGGCCGGGGCGCGGCGGAACCGGAACCCGCGGCGGTGGACCGAGGTGTGCCGGAACGGGAATCCACGGCGGTGGACCGAGGTGTGCCGGAATCCGCCACGGCCGCGAGCCGGCGCGACCGCAAGGCCGCGCACCATCGCCGACGGCGCCGCCGGACGCTGCTGATCACCGCCGGGTTCGTCCTGGCGGCGGGCGGTCTGAGCCTGGCCGAACTGGGCGTGGACGCGCCGGGCCTGCCCGGCTTCGCCGACCCCGGCCCGGCGGCGGCCGGCGCGGACACGGCGGACGGCGGTGCGACGCGATCCGGTACGCCGTCGACGGCGAGCCCGCTGGACAACACCTCCGGCGGCGCCGCGAGCGCGCGGCCCGCCTCCGCCTCGTCGTCGGCCTCCGCGTCGCCGTCCGCCTCGGCGACGGACGGGACCCCGACGCCGAGCGGGTCGGGCACCCCGGCGAGTTCGCCGTCGGCGTCGCCGGGCGGCGACGGGGGGACGGGGACGGCCCGGGACGCGGGCTCGGGCACGGCGCCGGGCCCGGGCGGCGAGGCGTCCCCGACCCCACCGGCCCAGCGGCCGACGCCCCCCGCGACCTCGGCCCCACCCCCGACGACCACACCCCCGAAGCCCACCCCGACCCACACCTGCGACCGCTTCCTGTGGTGGTGCGCCTAGCCCGTCAAGCCGCCCCCCAACACCTCCGGCCAGGGCCACCCCCTAAGGGGCGCGGGGAACTGCGCGCCCAGCCCCCACTCATCCGCACCAAAAAATCGACGGTCACCCCCACCCCCTAAGGGGCGCGGGGAACTGCGCGCTCAACCCCCACTCACCGGCACCAAAAAGTCGACGGCGACCCCCACCTCCTCAGGGGCGCGGGGAACTACGCGCTCAACCCCCACTCACCCGCACCAAAAAAGCGACGGTCACCCCCGCTCACCCCCACCCGGCCGGAGGTCACCCCAGCATCCGCCGCAACAACCCCCGCAACGCCACCCGCTCCTCATCCGTCAGCCCCGCGAGCGGCTCGCGGGCGAACCGCAGCCCCTCCCGGAGTTCGCGGGCGACCCGCCGCCCCTCCTCCGTGGCCGCCGCCAGCTTCACCCGCCGGTCGGCCGGATCGGGCCGCCGCTCGACCAGACCGCGCACCTCCAGCCGGTCCACGATCCCCGTCACGTTCGACGGCTCGCACTTCAGCTTCAGCGCCAGCTTCCGCATCGGCAGCGGCTCCAGCGACAGCAGGCTCAGCAGCCGCGCCTGCGCACCGGTCAGCGCGTGCTCGCCGGCCGCCTCCTCGTAGTCCTCGTAGAACCGGGCCACGACGTCACCGATCAGCTCGACGACCTCCATGGTCACGGGATCGGGGCGACGGGCGTTCGGGGGAGTGGCCATGGCGTCCAGGGTACCCGTTTGCTTGACATGCTGAAATATTCAGGAGCATGGTTGTTTCATATGCTGAACTAAAACCGTGTTTCGGCGGCGGGTCCCCACCCCACCCGCACGACACGTCCCCGCACCGACCGACGAGAGGCGCCCCCGTGTCCGACACCCCCACCCTTCCCCCCGTCAGCCGTGAATGGCACCTGCTCAGCCGCCCGGTCGGGTGGCCGAAGCCCGAGGACTTCGCCCTCGTGGAGGCCGAGCTGCCGCAGCCGGGCGAGGGCCAGATCCTCGTCCGCAACGAGTACCTCTCCGTCGACCCGTACATGCGCGGCCGGATGTCCGCCGCCAAGTCCTACGCCGCCCCCTACGAGCTGGACCGGCCCATGCAGGGCGGCGCCGTCGGCGAGGTCGTCGTCTCGAACGCCGAGAACATCGCCGTCGGCGACCACGTCCTGCACTACGGCGGCTGGCGCGAGTACGCCGCCGTGGACGCCGCGCAGGCCGTCAAGGTGGACCCCGAGGCCGCGCCCCTGTCGACGTACCTCGGCGTGCTCGGCATGACCGGCCTGACCGCGTACGCGGGCCTGCTGCGCACCGCCTCCTTCAAGGAGGGCGACATCGTCTTCGTGTCCGGCGCGGCCGGCGCGGTCGGCAGCCAGGTCGGGCAGCTCGCCAGGCTCAAGGGCGCCTCGCGCGTGATCGGCTCCGCCGGTTCCGACGAGAAGGTGAAGCTGCTGACGGACGAGTACGGCTTCGACGCGGCCTTCAACTACAAGAACGGCCCGGTCTCCGAACAGCTGCGCGCCGCCGCGCCCGACGGCATCGACGTCTACTTCGACAACGTCGGCGGCGACCACCTGGAGGCCGCGATCGGCTCGCTCAACCTGCATGGCCGGATCGCGATCTGCGGCGCCATCTCCGTCTACAACAACACCGAGCCCGCGCCCGGCCCGAAGAACCTCGCCCGGCTGATCCAGACCCGCGGCCGGATCGAGGGCTTCCTCGTCGGCGACCACTACGACCTCCAGCCGCAGTTCGTGCGGGAGGTCGGCCCGTGGGTGCGCTCGGGCGAGCTGAAGTACCGCGAGACGGTCGTCGAGGGCGTCGAGAACACCCTGGAGGCCTTCCTCGGCGTCCTGCGCGGCGACAACACCGGGAAGATGATCGTCAAGCTCTGAGGGACCCCCGCGCAAGTCCCGCCGGGTGCCGGACGCGCCTTCCCGCACCTTCCGGCATGCGGTAACTTCATTCCGAAACCGTTGTGATCGTGGGCGCGAGTCACGGCGGTACGAGGAGGAACGCAAACCGATGGCCATCCAGCAGTCCGACGTGAAGTACACCGCGGTCGCCACCGCCGAGGGCGGCCGCGACGGCCGCGTCGCCACCGACGACGGCAAGCTCGACGTCGTCGTCAACCCGCCCAAGGAGATGGGCGGCAGCGGCGCCGGCACCAACCCCGAGCAGCTGTTCGCCGCCGGGTACAGCGCCTGCTTCCAGGGCGCCCTCGGCGTCGTCGCCCGCCAGGAGGGCGCCGACATCACCGGCTCGACCGTCACCGCGAAGGTCGGCATCGGCCAGAACGAGGACGGCTTCGGCATCATCGTCGAGATCTCGGCCGACATCCCGAACGTCGACGCCGCCACCGCCCGGAGCCTGGTCGAGAAGGCCCACCAGGTGTGCCCGTACTCGAAGGCGACCCGCGGCGACATCACCGTGACGCTGGCCTGAGCCGGTCGTTTCCCGGACGGAGGCCGCATCCCTGGACGTGGGATGCGGCCTCCGTCCCGCGCCGTCCGCGTCCCGCGCGCCCTCGCTACAGTGGCCCCATGCGTGATCTCGGGGTGGGGTTCGGATATCTGCTGAAGGGCCAGCGCTGGGTGGCCCGGCACCGGCGGGCGTACGGCTTCGGCCTGCTGCCGGGCCTGATCACCCTCGTCCTGTACGCCGCCGCGCTCACCGCGCTCGCCCTGTGGGGCGAGGACGCCGTCGCCTGGGCCACCCCCTTCGCCGACGGCTGGCCGAGTCCCTGGCTCGGCCTCTTCCGCGGCTTCCTCACCGCCGTCCTGTTCGCCCTCGGCCTGCTGCTGGCCGTGGTCACCTTCACCGCGGTCACCCTGCTGATCGGCCAGCCCTTCTACGAGAGCCTCTCCGAACAGGTCGACCGGGACGTCTCCCCGGACGGCACCGCGCCCGAGTCCGGCCTGCCGCTCTGGCGCGACCTGTGGATCTCCGCCCGCGACAGCCTCCGCGTCGTCGTGCGGGCCGCGCTGTGGGGCGTCCTGCTCTTCGCGCTGGGCTTCCTGCCGGTCGTCGGCCAGACCGTGATCCCGGTGATCGGCTTCTTCGTCACCGGCTTCTTCCTCACCGAGGAACTGGCCGCCGTCGCCCTCCAGCGCCGGGACGTCGACCTGCGCGCCCGCCTCGCCCTGCTGCGCTCCCGCAAGACCCTGGTCTGGGGCTTCGGCACCCCGCTGGGACTGGCCTTCCTCATCCCGTTCGTCGCCGTGTTCCTGATGCCGGGCGCGGTCGCCGGCGCCACCCTCCTCGCCCGCGACCTGCTCGCCGAGGAGACGGCCGAGCCGGACCCGGCGGACACCCCGGACACCCCGGACACCCCGGAAGGCGCGGACGACGACGCGGCCGGCCCGGTCAGCGGGACCCGGCGCCCAGCACGCTGACCGCCGCCTCCCGCAGCACACCGACGAACGCCCGCACCGCCGGCGACGGCGACCGCCCCCGCACGGTCGCCGCGGCGCCGGTCTGATTGTGAAGGGTTCGTACGAGATTGCGGCCGTGCGGCCGATCCCCGGACACCGCGGCGTCCCGGCGATTACCGTCGGCCCAGGGACGAGTTCCTCCCGCGAGCAGCCCCGGTCCGGGAACCTGACCCCTGGACCGGGGCTCGTGGCGTGTACCGTGACCGGCCCGGGGCCGGGGGCCCTCGTCCCGGGCCTCTCGGCGACTGCCCGCGTCAGGGACGCCGGGCGCCGCCCGCCGCGCCCGCCGCCCCTGGCCGCTACCGCGCCGAGAACCCGTACACCGTCTCCGACCGGTAGACCTCGCCCGGGCGCAACTCCGTGCTCGGGAAGGACGGTTGGTTGGGGGAGTCGGGGAAGTGCTGGGTCTCCAGGGCGATTCCGGCGTTCGGGGCGAACGGGGCCGTGAGGTGGTCGGCGGTGTAGAGCTGGACGCCCGGCTCGGTGGTGGCCACCGTCAGGACGCGACCGGAGACCGGGTCGTGCAGTTCGGCGATCTCCTCGGCGGCGGCCGAAACGCCCTTGTCCAGGACGAAGTTGTGGTCGTAGCCCGTGCCCACCGTGCGCCGCTCGCGGAAGTCGAAGCGGGTGCCGGCGACCTCGGCCGGTTCGCCGGTCGGGATCAGGCGCTCGTCCACCGGGGTGTAGCGGGAAGCGGCGAGCCGCAGTTCGTGGCCGCCGGCCGGGCCGCAGTCCGCGCCGCCGAGGTTCCAGTACGCGTGGTTGGTCAGGTTGACCACCGTCGGCGCGTCCGTGACCGCCTCGTAGGCGATGCGCAGCGCGCCCGACGCGTCCAGCGTGTACGTCGCCGAGACCTCCAGCCGCCCCGGGAAGCCCTCCTCGCCGTGCGGGGAGACGCGGGCCAGGCGCACCCCGTGCGCGACCTCCGTCGCCTTCCACACCCGCTTGTCGAAGCCGTTCGCGCCGCCGTGCAGCGAGTTGGGCCCGTCGTTGGGCGCGAGCGCGTACGTCCGGCCGTCCAGCGGGAACCGGGCGCCGCCGATCCGGTTGGCGTACCGGCCGACCAGCGCGCCGAGGAACGGCTCCGGGTGGGTGACGTACCCCGCGAGGTCCGGGAAGCCCAGCACCACGTCCGCCGGACGCCCGCCGCGGTCCGGGACCTGAACCGACTGCACGATCCCGCCGTACGTCAGCACCCGCACCCGCACCCCGGCCCGCTCCAGCGTCCAGCGGTGCACCGGACTCCCGTCGGAAAGCCGGCCGAAGATTTCGCTCATGCTCATGCGCAGCACCCTAAGGTCACGGCGTTTTCGCCGTGACGGTGCGGTAGGCGATCTCCGCGAGCCGCGCCTGGCCGTTGCGGCTCGGGTGGAACCAGTCCCAGTGACTGAGCTGCTGGGTGCCGAAGCGGTAGTCGAAAACCGCGTCGTGGTCGAACCGGCAGCGGCGGTCCTTCGCGCACACGTCCGCCAGCACCTTGTTGTACGCCACCACCCGCGCCTGCACCGTCTCGCGCCGCGCCGTCGCCGCCCCGTCCAGCGCGTCCGCGTCGCCCAGCATCGACGGGCAGATGCCCAGCTTCCAGATCTGCTTGCCCAGCGGATTGGTCCGTCCCTCCGACCACAGCCGCTTCAGGTTCGGCACGCTGGAGACGTACACCTGGGTCTTCGGCAGCGTCTGGCGCAGGGTGTTCATCGCGTCCTGGAACTGGGTGCGGAAGTCGGCCACCGACGTCATCTCGGCCGTCGAGGCCCGGCACGCGTCGTTGGCGCCGACCATCACCGCCACCAGCTCCGGCCGGTGCACCACCGCCTTGTCCATCTGCGCCTTCAGATCCCGCATCCGGGCCCCGGTCACCGCGTGGTTCCAGCTGTGCTGCGACGCGCCGGCCACTCCGAGCAGCCGCACGGCCAGGCTGTTGACCGCGGCGTCGCTGCCCGTCGCCCAGGACACCTCCGGACAGTCCGTCAGCACCGCGCACGCGTCGAACCCGCGCGTGATGGAGTCGCCCACCGCCGCGACCGAGTCCGGGGAGGTGTCCCACTCGGGCGTCGGCGACGCGGACGGCCGCCCCGCCCGCGCTCCCGTGTCGCCGGAGGTGCCCCGACCGACGGTGTCGCAGCCCGCGGCGGCCAGCACGGCCGTCACCGCCACGACGGCGTGCGCGGCCCGCAGACGGTGGCTTCGCTTCCGCATCCCTGGTGTTCCCCTCGGTCGTCCTACGGTGCAGCCGGTCCCCTCCATGAGAACGCGCGAGGGTTCCCCACCCCCTCCGATGTGACGGCGCACACCCGTACAAGCGTCCCCATGGGTGAATGCCGGGGGTTTCCTGGCACCGGGACCGACGGTACGTCACACTCCTTGCCCCGTCGCACGGTAGCCTCGCCCTCAACGTGGCCGTCGCGCCACTGCCGCCCGCCCGCCCCTGACCCGCTCTGCCCGGAGGTCCCGGTGACGACACGTGGAGTTCTGTACGTGCACTCCGCGCCGCGCGCGCTGTGCCCGCACGTCGAGTGGGCCGTCGCCGGGGTGCTCGGCACGCGCGTCAGCCTGGACTGGATCCGCCAGCCCGCCGCGCCCGGCACCTGGCGCTCGGAGTTCTCCTGGCAGGGCCAGGCCGGCGCCGCCTCCAAGCTCGCCTCCGCGCTGCGCGGCTGGCACCTGCTGCGCTTCGAGGTCACCGCCGAGCCGTGCGCCACCGCCGAGGGCGAGCGCTACAGCTGCACTCCCGACCTCGGCATCTTCCACGCCGTCACCGGCATCCACGGCGACATCCTCATCCCCGAGGACCGTCTGCGCGCCGCCCTCACCCGCTCCCGGGCCGGCGAGACGGACCTGGAGGCGGAGATCGCCAAGCTCCTCGGCAAGCCCTGGGACGACGAACTGGAACCCTTCCGCTACGCGGGCGAAGGCGCCCCGGTCCGCTGGCTCCACCAGGTGGTCTGAAAGGGATTCTGAAAGGGATTCGGCGCGCGCCGGACTCCGATTCGTCGCGCGCCGGACTCCGCGAGCGACCCACTACGGCCCGCACCCGGCCGACGACGAACGAAGAACGGCGCCGGCCCGAACCCCACGGGGGGTCCGGGCCGGCGCCGTTCAGTACCGCGACGTACCGCGACGTACCGCGACGTACCGCGGCTCAGACGGTGCGGAAGGCCAGCACCACGTTGTGCCCGCCGAACCCGAACGAGTCGTTCAACGCGGCGATCCGCCCCTCGGCGGGCAACTGCCGGGCCTCCCCGCGGACCACGTCCGCGTTCGCCTCCGCCTCGGGGTCGAGGTTCTCGACGTTGATGGTCGGCGGCGCCACCCGGTTGTACAGCGCCAGCACCGTCGCCACCGACTCCACACCGCCCGCGCCGCCCAGCAGGTGACCGGTCATCGACTTGGTCGCGGAGACCGCCATGTGGTCCGCGTGGTCGCCGAAGACCTTCCGCAGCGCCTTCAGCTCGGCGATGTCACCGGCCGGCGTCGAGGTGGCGTGCGCGTTGACGTGCACGATCTCGGCCGGGTCCAGGTCGGTGCGGTCCAGCAGGTTGTGCAGGGCGTGCGAGATGCCGCGGCCCTCGGGCTCGGGCTGCACGATGTCGTGGCTGTCGGCGGAGACGCCCTGGCCGACCGCCTCCGCGTAGACGCGGGCGCCGCGCGCGGCGGCGTGCTCGGCGGACTCCAGGACGAGGACGCCGGCGCCCTCGCCGAGGACGAAGCCGTCCCGGGCGACGTCGTAGGGGCGCGAGGCGCCCTCGGGGTTCTCGTTGTTCTTGGACATCGCCATCATGTTGCCGAACGCGGCGATCGGCAGCGGGTGGATCGCCGCCTCGGTGCCGCCGGCGACGACCACGTCGGCGCGGCCGGTGCGGATCATCTCGATGGCGTAGCCGATGGCCTCGGCGCCCGACGCGCAGGCGGAGACCGGGGTGTGCACGCCCGCCCGGGCGTTCACGAGGAGGCCCACGTTGGCCGAGGGGCCGTTCGGCATCAGCATGGGCACGGTGTGCGGGGAGACACGGCGTACGCCCTTCTCCTTCAGCACGTCGTACTGGTCCAGGAGCGTGGTCACGCCGCCGATGCCGGAGGCGATGACCGCGCCGAGCCGGTCGGGGGCGACGGAGCTGTCCTCGCCGGCCTTGCCGGTGAAGCCGGCGTCCTGCCACGCCTCCTGGGCGGCGACCAGCGCGAACTGCGCCGACCGGTCCAGCCGGCGGGCCTGCGGCCGGGGGATGGTCTCGGTCGGCTCCACGGCGGCCGGGGCCGCGATACGGACGGCCTGCTCGGCCGCCCACTCCTGGGTCAGCGGCTTGACGCCGGACCTGCCGGCGACCAGACCCTCCCAGGTGGAGGCTGCGTCGCCACCCAGCGGTGTGGTTGCGCCGATACCGGTGACGACCACGGTGCGATTGGTCGAGCTCACGGGAATTCTTTCTCCAACGGATGCGAGGATTCAAACGGCGCCACCGCCGGGTGGCGGGGCAGTCAGCCCAAGGCGGTGATCGGTGGATCAGCCCTGGTGCTTGAGGATGTAGTCGGTCGCGTCGCCGACCGTCTTGAGGTTCTTGACGTCCTCGTCGGGGATCTTGACGTCGAAGCGCTCCTCGGCGGCGACGACGACCTCGACCATGGACAGCGAGTCGACGTCCAGGTCATCGGTGAAGGACTTGTCCAGCTGGACGTCCTCGACGGGGATCCCGGCGATCTCGTTCACGATCTCGGCGAGACCGGCGACGATCTCTTCCTGAGTGGCGGCCATGTCGGCGCTCCTTCGTAGATGTTCCAGAGGATGTGGCAAGTGCTGCCCGCACCGGACGCGTGATCCGGCACGGAGTGCCTAGGGGAGGGTAACGACCGTCGCGGCGTAGACGAGACCCGCCCCGAAGCCGATGACGAGCGCGGTGTCGCCGCTCTTCGCCTCGCCGGTCGCCAGAAGCCGCTCCATCGCGAGCGGAATCGAGGCGGCCGAGGTGTTGCCGGTGGTGCGGATGTCGCGGGCGACCGTGACGTGCTCCGGCAGTTTCAGCGTCTTCACCATCGAGTCGATGATCCGCACATTGGCCTGGTGCGGGATGAAGACGTCCAGGTCGTCCGGGGTGATCCCGGCCGCGTCCAGCGCCTGCTGGGCGACCTTCGCCATCTCGAACACGGCCCAGCGGAACACCGCCTGGCCCTCCTGCGTGATCGCAGGGAACTTGATGTTGCCCTCGCTGTCCACGGGCAGCTCGGACACGGCGCCGCTCCGGAAGCGGTCCCAGGAGAAGGTCTGCTTGATCGTCTGCGCCTTGTCGCCCTCCGAGCCCCACACGGTCGGGCCGATGGCCGGCTCCGTGGAGGGGCCGACGACGACCGCGCCGGCGCCGTCGCCGAACAGGAAGGCGGTCGCCCGGTCCTCCAGGTCGGTGAGGTCGCTCAGCCGCTCCACGCCGATGACCAGCACGTACTCGGCGGAGCCCTCGACCACCATGCCCTTGGCCAGGGTCAGGCCGTAGCCGAAGCCGGCGCAGCCCGCCGAGATGTCGAAGGCGGCGGCCTTGTCGGTGCCGAGCCGGTCGGCGATCTCGGTGGCGATGGCCGGGGTCTGGCTGAAGTGCGAGACGGTCGAGACGACCACCGCGCCGATCTGCGCGGCCTCGATCCCGGCGTCCGCGATGGCCTTGCCGGACGCCTCGACGGACATGGCCGCGACGGTCTCCTCCGGCGACGCCCAGTGCCGGGTCTCGATGCCGGAGCGCGAACGGATCCACTCGTCGGACGAGTCGATCTTCTCGAGGATCACCTCGTTGGGCACCACGCGCGTGGGCCGGTAGCCGCCCACCCCGAGGATGCGGGCGTACGGGGCGCCCTTGCTGGGCTTGATCTTCGCCATGTTCGATCGGCTCCTTAGGGCGTCAGGCGTTCGCGTGCTCGGCGACGAGGTCGCGGGCCGCGCCGAGGTCGTCGGGGGTCTTCAGCGCCAGCGTCCGCACGCCCGGCAGGGCCCGCTTGGCCAGGCCGGTGAGCGTGCCGCCGGGGCAGACCTCGATCAGGGCGGTGACGCCGAGTTCCTTGAACGTCTCCATGCACAGGTCCCAGCGGACCGGGTTGGCGACCTGGCCGACCAGCCGCTCGACGACCTCGGCGCCGCTGGTGACGGACCGGCCGTCCTTGTTGGAGACGTAGGCGACCTTCGGGTCGGAGGGCGAGAGCGCCTTGGCGGCCTCGGCCAGCTTCTCGACGGCGGGCGCCATGTGGTGGGTGTGGAAGGCGCCGGCCACCTTCAGCGGCACGACCTTGCGCACGCCCTCGGGCTTGTCCTCGGCGAGCGCCGCCAGCTGCGCCATGGTGCCGGCGGCCACGATCTGGCCCGCGCCGTTGACGTTGGCCGGGGTCAGCCCCAGCTTCTCCAGGTGCGCCACGGAGACCTCCGGGTCGCCGCCGAGCAGCGCCGACATGCCCGTCTCGGTGACGGCGGCGGCCTCGGCCATCGCCAGGCCGCGCTTGCGCACCAGGGTGAGCGCGGCGGTGTCGTTCAGCACCCCGGCGAAGGCGGCGGCGGTGATCTCGCCGACGCTGTGGCCCGCGACGGCGTCGGGCGCGATGTCACCGAGTGCCGCGGCCGACAGGATCCCGGCGGCCACCAGCAGCGGCTGGGCCACCGCGGTGTCGCGGATCGCGTCCGCGTCGGCCTGCGTCCCGTAGTGGACGAGGTCGAGTCCGATGGCGTCCGACCAGGCGGCCACACGGTCGGCGGCCCCGGGCAGTTCGAGCCAGGGGGTCAGGAAGCCGGGCGCCTGGGCGCCCTGGCCGGGAGCGACGAGTACGAGCACTCTCACACTCTCTCTTGGGGACGGCCACGGCCGCCCGTGGGGACAGGGACGAAGAACACGGAGGGGTTTTGTGGACCCCCGACAAAACGTCAGGCCTGGGGATCTCCATCGGCCAGCCGCCCCAGGATCAGCGCGATCCTCAGCGTGAACGCGGATCGTACATCGGAGGGCGACCATCCGGTGACGTCAGTCACACGTCGGAGCCGGTAGCGCACGGTGTTCGGGTGAACGAAGAGCATGCGGGCCGCCCCTTCCAGGCTGCTCGCCTGCTCCAGATAGACACTCAGCGTCTCCAGGAGCGCGGACCCGGCCTCCTCCAGCGGTCTGTAGATCTCCTCTACCAGCTGCTCGCGGGCGCCCGGATCGCCCGCGATGGCGCGCTCCGGCAGCAGATCGTCCGCCAGCACCGGGCGCGGGGCGTCCTGCCAGGCGGAACACGCCTTCAGCCCGGCCGCGGCGGCCTGCGCGGACCGGGTCGCGGCGAGCAGGTCCGGCACGATCGGCCCGGCCACCACCGGCCCCGCCGCATACGGCCCGATCAGCGACTTCGCCACCGCGAGCGGATTGTCGTCGCCGCCGGCGATCACCACGAGGCGGTTGCCGAGCACACCGGTGAGCACCTGGAGCTTGGCGTGCCGGGCGGCCCGCCGGATGGCCTCCACGGTCAGCTCCGAGTCCCCGTCGGGCGCGGTCCCGAGCACCACGCAGACGTGCTCGGGCGAGTTCCAGCCGAGGGCGGCGGCCCGCGACACGGCGCCCTCGTCCGCCTCGCCCGACAGGACGGCGTTGACGACCAGCGACTCCAGGCGGGCGTCCCAGGCACCGCGTGCCTCGGCGGCCTGGGCGTAGACCTGGGCGGTGGCGAAGGCGATCTCCCGCGCGTACACGAGCAGCGCCTCGCGCAGCACGGACTCGTCGCCGGGGGCCGCCACCTCGTCGATGGCGGACTCCATGACCTCGATGGTGGTGCGCACCATCTCCACGGTCTGGCGCAGCGTGATCGCCCGGGTCAGCTCGCGCGGCGCGGTGCCGAACACATCGGTGGAGATGGCCTGGGGCGCGTCGGGGCGGCGGAACCACTCGGTGAAGGCCGCGATGCCCGCCTGGGCCACCAGCCCGATCCAGGAACGGTTCTCCGGGGGCATGGCCCGGTACCACGGCAGCGTCTCGTCCATCCGCGCGATGGCCTGCGCGGCCAGCGACCCGGAGGACTTCTCCAGTCGTCTCAGGGTCGCGGTGTGCGGATGGGCGGGGCGCGGGGCGGCTTCGGCGTCGCGGGATTCGGGTTCGGGCACGGGGACAAGACTGCCTTATCCGGACGCACGTACGTGCCGCCGGGTCCGAACCGAACGCTCCGCACCCCGCCGACCTGCTCCCGGCCGGCCTCCCGGGGCCCCGGGGGCCGGGGCTACGGTGTCCCCGTGACCATGGACGTGCGGCGCGCGGCACAGCGCTACGAGGGCGGCGAGGAGGCGGCCGGGATCAGCACCCGGCACGCCTTCTCCTTCGGCCCGCACTACGACCCGGACAACCTCCGCTTCGGCGCGCTGATCGCCTGCAACGAGGAGCGGCTGGCCCCCGGCGCCGGGTTCGCCGAGCATCCGCACAGCCACACCGAGATCGTCACCTGGGTCGTCGAGGGCGAGCTGACCCACCGCGACTCCACGGGCCACGAGAGCGTGGTCCGCCCCGGCGACGTGCAGCATCTGAGCGCGGCGGCGGGCGTGCGCCACGTGGAGCGCAACGACGGCGACGTCCCGCTCGTCTTCGTCCAGATGTGGCTGACCCCGCTGGAGCCCGGCGGCGAGCCCCGCTACACGGCCGTACGCGCCCTGCCCGACCCGACCCCGTACGCCGTCCCGGAGGCCGCCGCGACCCTCCACGTACGGCGCCCGGCGGCCGGGGAGCGCACACCGCTGCCGTCCGCCGCGCACCTGTACGTCCATGTCGTACGCGGCGAAGTGCGCCTGTCCGGCGAGGAGTTGTCCCCGGGCGACGCGGCGCGGATCACCGACGCCGGCCCCCTGCAGGCGGAGGCCGTGACGGACGCGGAGCTGCTGGTGTGGGAGATGGACGCACGATGAGCGAACCCGGCCCGCCCGGAGCCGTGACGCCGTGACGACGAAGGCCGAGATGGAGCGGTACGGGCGCATTCTGGCGGGGTGCTACGAGGGGTACTTCGTGAAGCTCCACGATGATTCCGAGGTCACCGGCGGGTACTACATCTACCTGGTGGACGACCTGGCCGAGCCGACGGACGGGGGTGACTACTGGGTGGCGGACAGGGGGGAACTCGAGTCGTTCGTGGAGTCCTCCCAGTGGGAGATCGAATGGCTCCCTGAGCAGGAACGCAGACCGGCAAGCCCGTCGGGATCGGTGCCGACGGGCTCTCTCCGTTCGGGTGGTCCGGGCCGCCCGCCGGTCAGGCGGTCCCGCGCAGTTCCGCCAACACCCCGTCCGTGAAAGCCGGCCACACCTCGATCGCCCAGGGGCCGAAGGGGCGGTCGGTCAGGGCCACGCAGGACGCGCCCGCGTCGGGGTCGGTCCACAGGAACGTGCCGGACTGGCCGAAGTGGCCGAAGGTGCGCGGCGAGGACGAAGCGCCCGTCCAGTGCGGGGACTTGCCGTCGCGGATCTCGAAGCCGAGGCCCCAGTCGTTGGGGTTCTGGTGGCCGTAGCCCGGCAGGACGCCCTTGGTGCCCGGGTACTGCACCGTCATCGCCTCGGCGACCGTGCGCACGTCCAGCAGCCGCGGCGCCTGGAGTTCGGCGGCGAAGCGGAGCAGGTCGTCCACGGTGGAGACGCCGTCCTTGGCGGGGGAGCCGTCCAGCGTCGTCGCCGTCATGCCCAGCGGTTCCAGGACCGCCTGGCGCAGATACTCCGGGAACGGGATGTCCGTCGCCTTCGCCACATGGTCGCCGAGCTGTTCGAAACCGGCGTTGGAGTACAGCCGCCGCTCGCCGGGCGGGGCCGTCACCCGATGTTCGTCGAAGGCCAGGCCCGAGGTGTGGGCGAGCAGATGGCGGACGGTCGCGCCGGGCGGGCCGGCCGGCTCGTCCAGCTCGATCGCGCCCTCCTCGTACGCCACCAGCACAGCGTAGGCGGCCAGCGGCTTGGTGACCGAGGCCAGCGGGAAGCGGTGACCGGTCGGGCCGTGGACGCCGGCGACCGTGCCGTCGGCGCGCACCACGCCCGCCGCGGCGGTGGAAACCGGCCAGTTCTCGATCGACGCCAGGCTCTTCAACGACATGACGTCGAGCCTAAGCGCTCACAGCCACAGCTCCAGCAACGGGTCGGGCTTGGGCCGGAACCCCAGGGAGGCGTACAGCGACGCGGCCTCGGCGGAGGTGGTGAGCTGCACCCGGTCGGCGCCCCGCTCGCGGAACCACTCCAGCAGCCGGTCCATGCACGCCCGCGCGTACCCCCGGCGGCGGGCGCCGGGGTCGGTGGCGACGCTGAAGACGTAGCCGACCGTGCCGAGCGGGTTGCCGGCCCGGCCGATGCGGTACTCCAGCGTGCCCGCCACCAGCGCGGCCAGTTCCCCGGGCCGCTCCGGGTGGTCCACGACGAACGCGGCGAAGCCGCCGTCCGGCTCGGCCAGCCGCGCCCGCAGCACGGGCAGCGAGTCGGCGTGCCAGTCGGTGGAGCTGTCCGCCCCGGCCATCGAGTCGATCATCACCTGGCGCAGACGCAGCACTTCGGGGGCGTCGGCGGGCTCGGCACGGCGTACGGGACTCATGCCCCGCACGCTAGCCAGCACGGCCCGGCCGCGTCCTGTCGTTTTTCCGGCGGACGTCCCCCGGCCCGCACCCGCCTGAAGTGCCGCACCCGCGCTCGCTCGAAGCGCACTGGCGCTCGCCCGGAGCGCACCCGCGCTCGCCCGGAGCGCACCCGCGCTTGCTTCGAGCACACCCCGCGCTTGCTTGGAGTGCACTCGAAGGTTCTAGCGTGGAGGTCATGACGGTGACGCAGAACACGGCCGTGGCCATCGAGACCGCGGACGACTCCGCCCGCCCCGACGTCTGCTCCGCCGATCCCCGGCGGCCCCCGCGCCCCGACGGGCAGGACCGCTACACGATCAGCGAGGTGGTCGCCTTCACCGGGCTGACGGCGCACACGCTGCGCTGGTACGAGCGGATCGGCCTGATGCCGCATGTGGACCGTTCGCACACCGGTCAGCGCCGCTACACCAACCGCGACCTGGAGTGGCTCGACCTCGTCGGCAAGCTGCGGCTGACCGGCATGCCGGTCGCCGGCATGGTGCGGTACGCGGAGCTGGTGCGCGGCGGCGAGGAGACCTACGGCGAGCGCTTCGAGCTGCTGGCGGCGACCCGCCGGGACGTGCTGGAGCGGATGGCCCAGCTGCAGGACACCCTCGCGGTGCTGGACTTCAAGATCGGTTTCTACGCGGACGCCGGGCGGCGTCCCGAGGGGGAGCCGGACAGGACGCGCTGACCGGTCACAGCTCCGCGAGCAGTTCGGCCTTCTTCACGGAGAACTCGTCGTCCGTGACCAGTCCCGCCCGGTGCAGTTCCCCGAGGTGCCGGATGCGCTCGGCGACGACGGCCGGGTCGCGGCGGGCGGCGGCGACCGCGGCCACGGGGGCGGGCGCGGCGGCCCGCACCGCGGCCAGCACGGCGGCGGCGAACGGCAGCGACTCGTGGACCGGACCGTAGCCGAGCCCGAACACCACCGCGGCGGGGTCCTGGTCCGGCTGCGGCGGCGCGGCGGCGCCCGACGCCGTGCCCGCCTCGCGCGGCAGCAGCCGCAGATGCCCCTCGAAGACCTCGGGCGAGCGCCACTCCACCCCGCCGAGGTCGCCGACCGGGAAGCTCTGGTCGCCGGCCTTCCACTTCTCCGAGGACGCGCCCGTCCACGACCAGCGGAAGCGCACCGTCGTGCCGTCGAAGGACGCCTTGCCGTCGTAGGCCTTGAACCGGAGCGGCGGCTCGGGCGCGGCCACCAGATGGCGGTCGGCCGGGCCGGTCTCGGTGAGGCGCCCGCGCAGCTCGTCGGCGTAGTACTCGGCGAGGGTCGCCCGCTCGGCGGGCAGCACCAGCCGGTAGGGGTCGCAGCCCTCCTTCAGCTGCCCGTCGGCCGCCTCCATCAGCGGGTCGGCGCCGGGGCGCGGGTCGGCGCGCAGGACCACGGTCCCGCGGCGGCCGGGAGTCAGCGTCACGCCGGCCAGCGCGGCCAGCGGGATCCGGCGCTCGCCGAGCGCCTGGAAGAGCTTCGGTGTCCGTATCCCCCGTTCGTATCGGATGAGCACGGAATCGGACTCGAACTCCCAGGCAGCATGAAATCCGGTCAGTACGTCACCCATGCGGCTCATCGTAGGCGGCACCAGCTTCTGCGTCCCTCCCCGCGCGGACCGCACTTCCTGCTGTCTCTACGCGCGTCCGGCCGTCGTCGTGCCGGGCAAACCCGCCCGGCACCCGTCGTTGTCATGGGCGCACCGCACCGAGCCGTACGCGCCGACGCCGATCTCGGCGAAGTTGGTGAGGCTGTCGGTGCCCGGGTCGAAGTAGCCGGCGTGCCCCTTGGCGCCGTCGGCGGACAGCACCCGCGCCCCGAAGGCCCGGGAGACCGGGTCGGCGCCGTGGCCGAATCCGCCCAGCTCCAGATAGGGCACGTCGCGGATCCAGTCGGTGGCGTTGCGCATGGCCCACACCCGTGCGGAGGTGCCGAGCCGGGCGACGGTCTGCGCGTGCATGCCGGGGCTGGCCGCGACCGCGATGTCGAAGACCCGGCCGGGCAGCGAGTGTGCCGCGAGGCCGCACACCACCGAGCCGTAGCTGTGGCAGAACAGGGCGACGGGGGCGGCGCCGGGCAGCCCGCGCAGCAGTCCGTTCAGCCGTACGGCGCCGTCCTCGGCGCGCATCGCGGTGGCCGCGTCCACGCCGATGCCGCTGGGTGCGGTGTAGTCGGCCCAGGCGATGACGGCGGTGCGGGTGCCGGGGCTCGCGGTCCGCTCGGCGGTCCACAGCGACTTCGCCATGCCGTACGCCGCCGTGTAGGGGCGGTAGGTCTTGCGGAAGGTGAACAGGTCGGTGTCGACGCCGGGGACGACGACGGAGACCCGCTGCGCCCGGGTCAGGTCGCCGAAGACCTCGGCGACGCGGCCGGAGCCCTCGGGGTCGAAGGCGAGGATCTGGCGGTCCTTGCCCATGAGCGCGGCGAAGTGGTGCTCGCGGCGCCCGGCGTCCTGCTGGCCGGCGGGGGTGAGCCGGCTGTCGTGGGTGCGCTTCAGCTCGGCCGCGCGGGCCTGGCCGAGCGCGATGCGGTTGGCCTCGTAGCGCAGCGGGACGGGCGCGCCGTTCATGTTGCCGACGGCGAGCGGGTAGCGGTGGGCGAGCAGATCGCGGTCGTGCGCGCCGAGCGAGGCGAAGAAGCGGGCGATCCGGCCGGGGGCCGCGTCGGGGTCCGGCAGCCGGTGGCCGTGCAGGCTGCCGTGCTGCCAGGCGGCCAGGGAGGCCTGGAGGGCGGTGGACCCGCGGTGGCCGCGCGAGGCGGTCCAGCCGGTGGTCGTCAGCATCACGAAGACGACGGCCAGCGCGAGCAGGGCGCGCCAGACGTTGAGCGGTGGGGAGGCGTCGAAGGAAGTCACTGGGAGGACACACTAGGAGAACGGGACGGTCTCGCGTTAACCGAGTGACACGGATCACGTTTCAAGTCGCGTGACCGGAATCTCAGTTCGCACGCCCGTTCAAGATCGCCTGTCCGTACGGCAGTTCGAGGCTTCGCTCAGACGTCCGCGCCCGGGGTGGCGCCCTCGCCGGCGTCCGGGTCCGCGCACGGGTCCGCGTCCGGATCCGCTCCCGGGTCCGCGTCCGGGTCCGGGTCCGCGCACGGGTCCGCGCACGGGTTCGCGTCCACCCCGTCGTCCGTACGCCAGTTGCCCGCCAGGGCCGGGCCGATCTGGTCCAGATGGGCGGCGGTGAGCGCGCGTATCGCGGCCAGGCTGAAGTCCTCGCCCGTGCTCCACTGACGGCCCGTCACCCGCATCACGCCGCCGAAGACCGCCACCGCCAGACGCGGGCGCGGATCGGCGTCCACGTCCAGTCCCTCGCGCGCGGCGAGCAGCCGGGCGATCTCCTCCTCCGTCTCCACCGAACGGCGCAGATACGCGGCCAGCAGCGCGGGGGTGGACTCGATCACCCAGAACATCCGCAGATACAGCTCGACGGGCACCACGCTCTCGACGGCGTCGCTGATCGTGTCCCAGCTGTCGAGCACCGCCCGGCGCAGCGCCTCCAGCGGGGTCTCGTGTCGCGGGCGGGCGCGCAGCGCCTGGACGAAGTGCGCCTCCACCGTGTCCTGCACCGCGAAGGCGGCCTCCTCCTTGCCGGGGAAGTGGCGGAAGAAGGTGCGCTGCGAGACGTCGACGGCCTCGGCGATGTCGTCGACCGTCGTCTGCTCGTACCCCTTGGTGGTGAACAGTTCGAGCGAGGCCCGCAGCAGTGCGTCGCGGGTGCGCCGCTTCTTGCGCTCGCGCAGTCCCGGCCGCGGCGCCGGCTGTGGCGCCGCCTCGGCGGTCCCCGCCGTCTCCATGTACTTCTCCGTGCTTCCCGCGGCCCTCAGACCAACTGTTTCCCCAGTTCAGCCTATAGGAGGGTGACGTGTCAGTTACCGACTCGTGAATCGGTTTGTCACTTGTCAGCGACTGACACTAGCCTCACTGTATGACTAGTCAGACCACCATCGACGCAACGGGGAAGGGGGGCGGTGCGTCCGGGGACCCGTCGCACCCCGCGGCGGCCGGGGGCCTGCGCGGCCACCCCTGGTTCACCCTGATCACCGTCGCCGTAGGGGTCATGATGGTGGCCCTGGACGGCACCATCGTGGCCATCGCCAACCCGGCCATCCAGGACGACCTCCACGCCAGCCTCGCCGACGTCCAGTGGATCACCAATGCCTACTTCCTGGCCCTCGCCGTCTCGCTGATCACCGCGGGCAAGCTCGGCGACCGCTTCGGGCACCGGCAGACCTTCCTGATCGGGGTGACCGGCTTCGCCGCCGCCTCGGGCGCCATCGGCCTGTCCGGCAGCATCGGTGTCGTCGTCGCCTTCCGTGTCTTCCAGGGCCTGTTCGGCGCGCTGCTGATGCCGGCCGCGCTCGGTCTGCTGCGGGCCACCTTCCCGGCCGAGAAGCTGAACATGGCCATCGGCATCTGGGGCATGGTCATCGGCGCCTCCACCGCCGGCGGCCCGATCCTCGGCGGCGTCCTCGTCGAGCACGTCAACTGGCAGTCGGTGTTCTTCATCAACGTGCCGGTCGGCGCCCTCGCCCTGATCCTCGGCCTGGTGATCCTGCTCGACCACCGGGCCGAGAACGCGCCGCGCTCCTTCGACATCGGCGGCATCGTCCTGCTGTCGGGGTCGATGTTCTGCCTCGTCTGGGCGCTCATCAAGGCCCCGGAGTGGGGCTGGGGCGACGGCAAGACCTGGCTGTTCATCGGGGCGTCCGCCGTGGGCTTCGCCGCGTTCTCCTTCTGGGAGACCAGGGTCAAGGAGCCGCTGCTCCCGCTGGCGATGTTCCGCTCGGTGCCGCTGTCGGCGGGTGTCGTCCTGATGGTCCTCATGGCGATCGCCTTCATGGGCGGCCTGTTCTTCGTCACCTTCTACCTCCAGAACGTGCACGGCATGAGCCCGGTCGACGCCGGTCTGCACCTGCTGCCGCTCACCGGCATGATGATCGTCGGCTCGCCCCTGGCCGGCGCGATGATCACCAAGGTCGGTCCGCGCATCCCGCTCGCGGGCGGCATGGCGTGCACCGCTGTGGCCATGTACGGCATCTCCACCCTGGAGACGGACACCGGCAGCGGTGTGATGTCCCTCTGGTTCGCCCTGCTCGGCCTGGGCCTCGCGCCCGTCATGGTCGGCGCCACCGAGGTCATCGTCGGCAACGCGCCGATGGAGCTGTCCGGCGTGGCCGGCGGTCTCCAGCAGGCCGCCATGCAGATCGGCGGCAGCCTCGGCACCGCGGTGCTGGGCGCCGTCATGGCCTCCAAGGTCGACAACGACCTGGCCGGCAACTGGGCGGACGCGGGACTGCCCAAGCTGACGCCGGAGCAACTGCACCAGGCCTCCGAGGCGGTCCGGGTCGGCGTCCCGCCGGTGGCCCAGGGCACCCCGGAGCCGGTCGCCGCGAAGATCGCGGGTGTCGCCCACGAGACGTTCATCTCCGGCATGAGCCTCGCCTCGCTGGTCGCCGCCGGCGTCGCGGCCGTGGCCGTCCTGGTCGCCCTGCTCACCAAGCGCGGGGTGAACGCGGAGGCGGGCGCGGGCGTGGGCCACATCTGACGGCCTCGCACCGCGTCGCGTGCGCCGTTCCGTACGCCCCTGTCCGGTTCGCCCATCAGGGTGATGCTGCCCGGGTCCGCTCGCCCCGGACCCGGGCCGCAGGTGACAGTGGGTCAGGTCCTGCGCAGGGCACGGGACGGGGAGGGTCCGCCGCGGCGCGCTGTGAGAGGGGGCAGCGCGCCGGGCGGCGGAAAAGGGGATTGACACACGGAGGATTGACACACGGAACCGGGGTACCCGCACCTCGAACCCCAAGAACGCCAACTCGACCCGGGGTTCGAGGAGTTGATGATGGCGGGCTTCGGACACGGAACGCGCGCACACCCCCGGTCACGTAGCCGGACGTGGTCACGATGGGGGTCCCCCCTGGTCGAGCGAAGCCGAGAGCTTGGGGGAGGGCCGGACAGCGCGACGCTCGGAATCATCGGAACCATCTGCGCGATCGCCGGATTCTTCGTGCTGGGCATCGTCCTGGGCCCGGTGGCGGTCGTCTGCGGCTGGCTGGCGATGGGCCGCAGCTGGGCGGGGGCCAACCGCTCGGTGCCGGCCCTGATCGCCCTCGTCCTGGGCGCCATCGACACGCTCCTGGCCGTCATCGCACTGGCCGGAGCGGCGACCTGGGGCAACGGCATGCTGTGACCCGGGCGCCCGAAGAACGGGACCGGGCCCCCGCCTCTTGACGAGGCGGGGGCCCGATGCCGTGTCCGGGGCTCCGGACCCTGCCCGGGGGCCCGGGGCGGGCCGCCCCGGGACCTGTGAGGACTACGCGTCCCCGCCCGCCGCGCCCGGATCGGCCGCCGACACGTCCAGCAGCCGGTAGCGGTCGATCGCCTGCTTGAGCACCGAGCGGTCCACCTTGCCCTCGCGCGCCAGCTCGGTCAGCACGCCCACCACGATCGACGGGGCGTCGATGTGGAAGAACCGCCGGGCCGCCCCGCGGGTGTCGGCGAAGCCGAAGCCGTCCGCCCCCAGCGACTGGTACGTCCCCGGCACCCAGCGCGCGATCTGGTCCGGCACCGAGCGCATCCAGTCGGAGACGGCCACGAACGGCCCCTCGGCCCCGCTCAGCTTCCGCGTCACCCACGGCACCCGCTGCTCCTCCTCCGGGTGCAGCAGGTTGTGCTCCTCGCACGCCACGGCCTCGCGCCGCAGCTCGTTCCAGGACGTCGCCGACCACACGTCGGCCTTGACGTTCCAGTCCGCGGCGAGCATCCGCTGCGCCTCCAGGGCCCACGGCACCGCCACGCCCGACGCCATGATCTGCGCCGGGATCTGCCCCGCCGTGCCGGCGGAGATCCGGTGGACGCCCTTGAGGATGCCCTCCACGTCCACGTCCGCCGGCTCGGCCGGCTGCTGGATCGGCTCGTTGTAGACGGTGAGGTAGTAGAAGACGTCCTCGCCGTGCGGATGCTGCTCGTCGGCGCCGTACATCCGGCGCAGGCCGTCCTGCACGATGTGCGCGATCTCGTAGGCGTACGCCGGGTCGTAGGCCACGCACCCCGGGTTGGTGGAGGCCAGCAGCTGCGAGTGGCCGTCGGCGTGCTGGAGCCCCTCACCGGTCAGGGTCGTACGGCCGGCGGTCGCGCCCAGGACGAAACCGCGCGCCAGCTGGTCGGCCATCTGCCAGAACTGGTCGCCGGTGCGCTGGAAACCGAACATCGAGTAGAAGACGTAGACCGGGATCAGCGGCTCGCCGTGGGTGGCGTAGGCCGAGCCCGCCGCGATCGCGGAGGCCGTGCAGCCCGCCTCCGAGATGCCGTCGTGCAGCATCTGCCCGGTCGGCGACTCCTTGTACGCGAGCAGCAGATCGCGGTCCACCGACTCGTACTGCTGTCCGAGCGGGTTGTAGATCTTCGCACTCGGGAAGAACGAGTCCATGCCGAAGGTGCGGTACTCGTCCGGCGCGATCAGGACGAACCGGCGCCCCAGCTCCTTGTCCCGCATGAGGTCCTTCAGCAGCCGTACGAACGCCATGGTGGTGGCGATGGCCTGCTGACCGGAACCCTTCTTCACGGACGCGTACGTCTTGTCGTCCGGCAGCGCCAGCGGCTTGGCGCGCACGACGCGGGTCGGGACGTACCCGCCGAGCTGCTTGCGCATGTCGTGCATGTACTGGATCTCGTCGGTGTCGCGGCCCGGGTGGTAGTACGGTGGCGCGCCGGACTCCAGCTCCCGGTCGGAGATCGGCAGGTGCAGCCGGTCCCGGAAGCGCTTGAGGTCGTCGACCGTCAGCTTCTTCATCTGGTGCGTGGCGTTGCGGCCCTCGAAGTTGGGGCCCAGCGTCCAGCCCTTGATCGTCTTGGCCAGGATGACGGTGGGCTGGCCCTTGTGCTCCTTGGCCGCCTTGAAGGCCGCGTAGATCTTGCGGTGGTCGTGGCCGCCGCGGCCCAGGTGCAGGATCTGGTCGTCGGTCATGTTCTCGACCATGGCGCGCAGCCGCTGGTCGTCGCCGAAGAAGTGGTCGCGGATGTAGGCGCCCGACTCCGTGGCGTAGGTCTGGAACTGGCCGTCCGGGGTCGTGTTCATCTTGTTGACGAGGATGCCGTCGCGGTCCTGCGCCAGCAGCGGGTCCCAGGTGCGGTCCCAGATCAGCTTGATCACGTTCCAGCCGGCGCCCCGGAAGACCGACTCCAGCTCCTGGATGATCTTGCCGTTGCCGCGCACCGGGCCGTCCAGGCGCTGGAGGTTGCAGTTGACCACGAAGGTCAGGTTGTCCAGGCCCTCACGGGCGGCGATGGACAGCTGGCCGAGCGACTCTGGCTCGTCCATCTCGCCGTCGCCGAGGAACGCCCACACGTGCGAGTCGGAGGTGTCGGCGATCCCGCGCGCCTGCATGTAGCGGTTCATCCGGGCCTGGTAGATCGCCCCGATCGGGCCGAGGCCCATGGAGACGGTGGGGAACTCCCAGAAGTCCGGCATGGAGCGCGGGTGCGGGTAGCTGGACAGGCCGTAGGGCGCCTTCGACTTCTCCTGGCGGAAGCCGTCCAGGTGCCGTTCGGTGAGCCGGTCCAGCAGGTACGCGCGCGCGTAGATGCCCGGCGAGGCGTGCCCCTGGAAGAAGACCTGGTCGCCGCCGCGGCCGTCGTCCTTGCCGCGGAAGAAGTGGTTGAAGCCGACGTCGTAGAGCGAGGCGGAGGAGGCGAAGGTGGCGATGTGGCCGCCGACGCCGATGCCGGGGCGCTGGGCGCGGGAGACCATCACCGCGGCGTTCCAGCGGGTGGCGTTGAGGATCTTGCGCTCGATCTCCTCGTTGCCCGGGAAGAACGGCTCGCTCTTGGTGGGGATGGTGTTGACGTAGTCCGTGGAGCGCATCTCCGGGACGGCCACGCGCTTCTCCCGGGCGCGCTCGATCAGCCGGAGCATGAGGTAGCGGGCCCGTTCCCGGCCGCGCTCGTCGACGGCGGCGTCGAGCGAGTCGAGCCACTCCTGGGTCTCCTCGGGATCGAAGTCAGGAACCTGACTCGGAAGGCCGCCAATGATGATCGGGTTTCGATCGGATCCGGAAGCCACGCTGTTCCTTACCTGTCAGAGGGCGACATTTCTGGGTTTGTGCTCGGGTTGTCGGGTTGTCATCCTGTGCCTGGACCATTCCCCATCGTGTACCTCGCGCAGGGCAAAGTCATCTCTGCCGGGGGACAGAAGGACGCACTCGGGACCATCGGCCCTCCCCGACGGGGTTGCCGACCGGGCGAAACGGACACAATGGTGTGGTGTACGTCACCGAGGGCCGGGATACGGTGTCAGGAGTTGCGGCGACACAGTCGGGAACGTCACCGTTTCGGCGGTCCGAACCGCCGGGTACTTGCGCGATCCGGTCCGCCCGTGTGGACTACGGCCAACGCTTCGCGCACGCGCGAGGCCGAAGACCCAATCGCAACACCATCAGGAGGCAACCCGTGAGCGCGACCGCGGACCACGCGGAGGAGCGGACCAACCCGGCCGGCAGGCTGGGTTTCCAGCCCGGACAGGTGGTCCAGGAGATCGGCTACGACGACGACGTCGACCAGGAGCTCCGCGAGTCCATCGAGGAAGTCATCGGCAGTGAGCTCGTCGACGAGGACTACGACGACGTTGCCGACGCCGTGGTGCTGTGGTTCCGCGACGAGGACGGCGACCTGACGGACGCGCTGGTCGACACGCTGAGCTTCCTCGACGAGGGCGGAGTGATCCTGCTCCTGACGCCGAAGACCGGCCGGGACGGATACGTCGAGCCCAGCGACATCGGAGACGCGGCGACCACCGCCGGTCTGTCGCAGACCAAGAGCGTCAGCGTGGGCAAGGACTGGAACGGCACCAGGCTGCTCACGCCGAAGGCGGCCAAGTCCAAGAAGTAGTCGCCGGGCGCCAGTGGCGTCCGCAGCCCGGCGGGCGGGCCGATTCGTCGGCCCGCCCGCCGACCCCGTGGTGATCGCTGCGTAGGGTGGTCCCACCCGAACAGCCCCACCGGAGGGAAGCAGGACGATGGCGATCCAGGTCGGCGACAAGGCGCCCGATTTCGAGCTGAAGGACAACCACGGCCGCACCGTACGGCTGTCCGACTTCCGCGGCGAGAAGAACGTCGTGCTGCTCTTCTACCCGTTCGCCTTCACCGGCGTGTGCACCGGCGAGCTGTGCGCCCTGCGCGACAACCTGCCGAAGTTCGTCAACGACGACACCCAGCTGCTCGCCGTCTCCAACGACTCCATCCACACCCTGCGCGTCTTCGCCGAGCAGGAGGGCCTGGAGTACCCGCTGCTCAGCGACTTCTGGCCGCACGGCGCCACCTCGCGCGACTACGGCGTCTTCGACGAGGACAAGGGCTGCGCGGTGCGCGGCACCTTCATCGTCGACAAGGACGGCGTGGTGCGCTGGACGGTCGTCAACGGCCTGCCCGACGCCCGTGACCTGAACGAGTACGTGAAGGCCCTCGACACCCTCTGACCGGGCCCGCCGACGCGTTCGGCCGCACCGCCTGCCGGGGGCGGGAACCCGTCACTAGGATCGAGACGTTGATCCCATATCCGATGCACGACGGGGCTCCCCGCCCCCGGACACCAATGGAGGACTCGTGGGAGTCAGCCTCAGCAAGGGCGGCAACGTATCGCTGACGAAGGAGGCGCCGGGCCTGACCGCGGTCCTCGTCGGCCTGGGCTGGGACGCCCGCACGACCACCGGCACCGACTTCGACCTGGACGCCAGCGCGCTCCTGCTGAACGCGGCGGGCAAGGTCGGCAGCGACCAGAACTTCGTCTTCTTCAACAACCTCAAGAGCCCCGACGGCTCGGTCGAGCACACCGGCGACAACCTCACCGGTGAGGGCGAGGGCGACGACGAGGTCATCAAGGTCAACCTCGCCGCGGTCCCGGCCGACGTGGAGAAGATCGTCTTCCCGGTCTCGATCTACGACGCCGAGAACCGCCAGCAGTCCTTCGGCCAGGTGCGCAACGCCTACATCCGCGTGGTCAACCAGGCCGGCGGCGCGGAGATCGCCCGCTACGACCTGTCCGAGGACGCCTCCACCGAGACGGCGATGGTCTTCGGCGAGCTGTACCGGCACGGCGCGGAGTGGAAGTTCCGCGCCATCGGCCAGGGCTACGCCTCGGGCCTGCGCGGCATCGCGCAGGACTTCGGCGTCAACGTCTGAGCCGCAGCCCCATCCCGTTCGGGGACGCCCGCGGCAGCGCTCGCGGGAACTCCCGAGCGACTGAACGCCTGACCGTCCGGCGCCGCGCGTTTCCGCGCGGCGCCGGACGCGCAGGACACCCAGAGAAGCACCATCCCCGGGGAGGACCAGCATCATGGGCGTCACACTCGCCAAGGGGGGCAACGTCTCCCTGTCCAAGGCCGCACCCAATCTGACCAACGTGATGATCGGTCTGGGCTGGGACGCGCGCTCCACCACCGGAGCACCCTTCGACCTCGACGCCAGCGCGCTGCTGTGCTCCGCCGGCAACCGGGTCATGGGCGACGAGTGGTTCGTCTTCTACAACCAGCTCAAGAGCCCGGACGGCTCGGTCGAGCACACCGGCGACAACCTCACCGGTGAGGGCGAGGGCGACGACGAGTCGATCCTGGTGGACCTCGGCAAGGTGCCGCCGCAGTGCGAGAAGATCGTCTTCCCGGTCTCGATCCACATGGCCGACGAGCGCGGCCAGACCTTCGGCCAGGTCTCCAACGCCTTCATCCGCGTCGTCAACCAGGCCGACGGCCAGGAACTCGCCCGCTACGACCTCAGTGAGGACGCCTCCACCGAAACGGCCATGATCTTCGGCGAGCTCTACCGCTACCAGGGCGAATGGAAGTTCCGTGCCGTGGGACAGGGGTACGCGTCCGGACTTCGCGGTATCGCTCTAGACTTCGGAGTCAACGTTTCGTAAAAAGCCGGGTACGGCGACGGGGGAGACCCGTACGCAGGCGACGGGGGAACCCGTACACATACGGATTGGGTAGCCAGTGCTTCTGAAAACCTTCGGCTGGTCGTTCGCGATCACCGTGCTCGGCTTGATCGCCGCGGTGTTCTACGGGGGATGGACCGCCTTCGGCGTGGTGGCGATCCTCGCCGTCCTGGAGATCTCGCTGTCGTTCGACAACGCGGTGGTCAACGCCGGGATCCTGAAGAAGATGAACGCCTTCTGGCAGAAGATCTTCCTCACGGTCGGCGTGCTCATCGCGGTCTTCGGCATGCGGCTGGTCTTCCCCGTCGTCATCGTCGCCATCACCGCGAAGATGGGCCCCATCGAGGCCGTCCACCTGGCCTTCAGCGACAAGGACCGCTACCAGCAACTGGTGACCGACGCCCATCCGGCGATCGCCGCCTTCGGCGGCATGTTCCTGCTGATGATCTTCCTCGACTTCATCTTCGAGGACCGGGACATCCAGTGGCTGCGCTGGATCGAGCGGCCGCTGGCCAAGCTCGGCAAGGTCGACATGCTGTCGGTCTGCATCGCCCTGATCGTCCTGCTGATCACCTCCTTCACCTTCGCCACCCACGCCCACCAGCACGGCGGCGGCCACGTCGACAAGGCGCAGACGGTCCTGATCGCCGGCATCGCCGGTCTGATCACGTACATGGTCGTCGGCGGACTGTCCGGGTTCTTCGAGGACCGCCTCGAAGACGAGGAGGAGCGCGAGCACGAGGAGGAGGAGGCCGCCGCCCGCAGCGGCAAGCAGAAGCCGGCGATCGTGCTGGCCGGCCAGGCCGCGTTCTTCATGTTCCTCTACCTGGAGGTCCTGGACGCGTCGTTCTCCTTCGACGGCGTGATCGGCGCCTTCGCCATCACCAACGACATCGTGATGATGGCCCTCGGCCTCGGCATCGGCGCCATGTACGTCCGGTCGCTGACCGTCTACCTGGTCCGCCAGGGCACCCTCGACGACTACGTCTACCTGGAGCACGGCGCCCACTACGCCATCGGCGCGCTGGCCGTGATCCTCATGGTCACCATCCAGTACCAGATCAACGAGGTGATCACCGGGCTGGTCGGCGTCGTCCTCATCGCCTGGTCCTTCTGGTCCTCCGTGCGCCGCAACCGGGCGCTGGCGGCCGAGGAGGGCGCCGCGGGCGCGGGCGAGCACACCGAGGCCCATACGCGGGTGTGACGGACCACCCCGCGGGGGAACGCTTCGAGCGGGGCGGCCGGCGAGGACGACGGCGAGCGGTGCGGACCGCGTCCTTCGGCCGCCCCGCAGGCATGTGCGCGGGGCGGCGAGCGTGACGAAGGTGGGGGAGGACGATGGGTTTCCTGGACGGTCTGCTGGGCGGACGCGCGGCCGAGTTCGACTCGGGCAACGCCGCGTCCAACGCGATCGAACTGACCAAACGGCACCACCAGGTGTCGCTGACCAAGCAGGGCGCGGCCACCGGCAACCTGCGCATCAACCTGACCTGGCGGATGCGCACCTCCGACTTCGGCGGCTCCACCCGCGAGAGCCTGCTGCGCCATCCGCTGCGGGCGCTCAAGCCGCCGGAGGTCATGGGGCACAGCCAGTCCATGGTCAACGTCGACCTCGACCTCGGCTGCATGTACGAGCTGGCCGACGGCACCAAGGGCGTGGTGCAGCCGCTGGGCGGCTTCCTCGGCGACGTGAACGCGCCGCCGTACATCAAGCTGAGCGGCGACGACCGGTTCGGCTCGGGCTCCGGCGAGACGATCTACGTCAACCTCGACCACCGGGACGACTTCAAACGGCTGCTGGTCTTCGTCTACATCTACGACCAGACGCCGGCCTTCGACCGCACCCACGCGGTCGTCACGCTCTACCCGAGCAACGGCCCCCGCATCGAGATCGGCCTCGACGAACGCCAGCCGCAGGCCCGCTCCTGCGCGGTCGTCCTGATCGAGAACGTCAAGGGGGAGCTGGTGGTGCGCCGCGAGGTCAAGTTCGTCTACGGCTTCCAGTCCGAACTGGACCGCCTCTACGGCTGGGGCCTCCAATGGGGCAGAGGCTACAAACACGCGGACCGCTGAGCGCCCCGACGCCCTCCGCGGCTGCGGGCCATCGTGCCGCAGGGCGGCACGGGTGGGCGCAGCGGCGCCCCGCCGGCGCGGTCCGGCGTCCCCGCCCCGAGCGGCACCCCGGGGTGCCGGTTACCGCCCGATGAACTGAGGCCCCTGCGGCGGCAGCCGGAAATCAGGGTCGGGCGCCACCGCGGGCGAGGCCGCCGCCGCGGGCGGATACCCGTACCCCGACTGCGGATACCCGTACGCGGGCCCGGCCCCCGCGGTGGCCGGCACCGCGGCCGTGGCCGCGGCCCCCGCCGTGGCCCCCACGGCCTGCGGATACCCGTACGTGGGCGCCTCCGGAGGCAGCGGCTGGGCGACAGCGGAAGCAGCCGCGGCGGCCGAGGCGGAGGCAGGGGCAGCCGCCCCCTCGTCCTCCCCGGCCTCCTCCGACTCGTCCACGGATATCCCGAAGTCCGTGGCCAGCCCCTTCAGCCCGTTGGAATACCCCTCGCCCAGCGCCCGGAACTTCCAGCCCTCACCGCGCCGGTACAGCTCGCCGCAGATCAGCGCGGTCTCCCGCCCCGTCTCGGGCTTGATGTCGAAGACCGCCAGCGGCTCCCCGTCCGGCACGGCCGCGTCGTACACCCGGACGCTCAGCCCCCGCACCTGGTCGAACGTGACCCCGTCCGCCGAGGCGACCAGCAGAATCCGCCCCACCGCGGCCTCGACCCCGGCGAGATCGGCCTGGACCGTGTCCGTCAGCCCGTCCGCACCCCGCCGCTTCCCCAGCCGCCACACCTTCCCGGAGGGATGCCGGGGCTGGTTGTAGAAGACGAAGTCCTCGTCGGAGCGCACACGACCGGCCGGCCCGAGGAGCAGGGCCGAGGCGTCGACGTCCGGCGCCCCCTGCCCCGGAGTCCACCGCACCACCGCCCGTACCGTGGTGGCGTCCAGCGGGATGTTCGACCCTTTCGTCATCGCGTGCGTCATACGGTCATCCTGCCTGCTCGGTCGCGCTCACGACAATGCGGGTAGCGCAGCGGACATCTCGATGTGCGCCCCCGTTACCAGAAATTCACGCCCGATGGGAACTGAACCGGGGATTCGTACGTACTATTACCGGCCACCTTTTCTCACTTTCGGTCACTACGGGGGAGCTATATGCGGCATTTCGGGCACCTCGCTCCTGAGGTGCGGCAGCGCCTCTTCCACCAGGAGCCCTGCGCGTTCACGGCCGACTCCGAGGCCCGGCTGCTCGCCGCGGCCCTGGGCGCCACGCTCTACAGCCCGGCCACCCGGCCGCGCCTGGCCGACGACATCCTCAAACAGGCCGCCCACGGCGTGATCTCGATGGTGCTGTGCCTGGAGGACTCCATCGACGACGCGGATGTGGAGCACGGCGAGGAGAACCTCGTCCGCCACTTCGCCGACCTGGCCGCCCGCCCCGGCGCCGACCTGCCGCTGCTGTTCATCCGCGTCCGCACCCCCGGCCAGATCCCCGACCTGGTGCGCCGCCTGGGCCCGGCCGTGCGGCTGCTGTCCGGCTTCGTGCTGCCCAAGTTCACCGGCGAGCGCGGCCTGCCGTTCCTGGAGGCCCTGGAGAGCGCCGAGAGCGCCGGCGGGCGGCGCCTGTTCGCCATGCCGGTGCTGGAGTCGCCCGAGCTGCTGTACCGGGAGTCGCGGGTGGAGACGCTGGAGGGCATCTTCCGCGCGGTCGACAAGTACCGCGACCGGGTCCTCGCGCTGCGCCTCGGCGTCACCGACTTCTGCTCCTCCTACGGACTGCGCCGGGCCCCCGACATGACGGCCTACGACGTCCAGGTCGTCGCCTCCGTGATCGCCGACGTGGTGAACATGCTGGGCCGCGCCGACGGCACCGGGTTCACGGTCACCGGGCCGGTATGGGAGTACTTCCGGGCACCGGAGCGCATGTTCAAGCCGCAGTTGCGGCAGAGTCCCTTCCTTGAGGTGCAGGCGGTCGAGCTGCGCGAGAGACTCATCGAACACGCGATGGACGGGCTGCTGCGGGAGATCTCCCTGGACCAGGCGAACGGGCTGCTGGGCAAGACCTGCATCCACCCCTCCCACGTCCTTCCGGTGCACGCGCTGTCCGTGGTCAGCCACGAGGAGTACAGCGACGCGGCGGACATCCTGCGGCCCGAGCGCGGCGGCGGGGGCGTCATGAGGTCGGCGTACACGAACAAGATGAACGAGGTGAAGCCGCACCGCGCCTGGGCGGAGCGGACCCTGCTGCGCGCCGAGGTGTTCGGCGTCGCCAGGGAGGACGTCGGCTTCGTGGACCTGCTCGCCGCCGGCATACCCGGCTGATCCCGCACCGTGCCCGGCCCCGCCGCGCACCGTGCCCACCGACCACAAGGAACGCATGAACAAGGCAGTGAACGACGGGGTCTGGTCCGGCGCCTGGGTCGCCGAGCGGCTCGGCGTCGAACTCGTGGGCGGCGCGGAGCTGACCGGCCTGCTCGGGCTGGCGCTGCGCCGCAACCCCAAGCGGGCCCACCTGCTCGTCTCCCACGTCCTCGGCAAGCACGTACCGCAGTCCCCGGCGGTGGTCTACGGCCACGGGCTCGACCTGGGCCGCCGGGTGCGGGAACTGCTGGGCGAGCGGGAGGCCGCCCGGGCGGTCGTCCTCGGCTACGCGGAGACCGCCACGGGCCTCGGCCACTCGGTCGCCGACGGCCTGGGCACGGCCCCCTACCTGCACTCCACGCGCCGCCCGGTCCCCGGCGTCGCCCCGGCGGGCGGCTTCGAGGAGTCCCACTCGCACGCCACCTCCCATCTGCTGCTGCCCGAGGACCCGGCGCTGCTGGCGGGGGACGGCCCGCTGGTCCTCGTGGACGACGAGTTCTCCACCGGCAACACCGTCCTCAACACCATCCGCGACCTGCACGCCCGCCACCCCCGTGAGCGGTACGTGGTGGTCGCCCTGGTCGACATGCGCTCCCCGGCCGACACGGCCCGCCTCACCGACTTCGCCGAGCGGATCGGCGCCCGTATCGACCTGGTCGCCACCGCCTCGGGCACGGTCCGCCTCCCCGAGGACGTTCTGCGCCGGGGCCGGGAACTGGTCGCCCGCCACGAACAGCCCCCCGCCCCGCAGACCGGCGCGGCGGGCCGGATCGCGCGCGTCGCCCTCGACTGGCCGGCGGGCCTGCCCGACGGCGGCCGGCACGGCTTCACGCCCGCCCACCGGCAGCGGCTGGAGCGCGCGCTGCCCGCCCTGGCCGGCCGCCTCGCCGGGGCGCTGCCCGCCGGCGCCCGCCGGGTCCTGGTGCTCGGCTGCGAGGAGCTGATGTACGCGCCGCTCAGGCTGGCGCACGCGCTGGAGGCGGCCACCGACGCCGAGGTGCGCTACTCCACCACCACCCGCTCGCCGGTCCTCGCCGTGGACGACCCCGGCTACGCCATCCGCACCCGGCTGGTCTTCCCCGCGCACGACGACCCGGCCGACGGCCCCGGCGAGCGCTACGCCTACAACGTCGCCGGCGCCGGCTTCGACGCGGTCGTCGCCGTCGTCGACTCGGCCGCCGACACGCCCGCCCTGCACGCGCCCGAGGGCCTGCTCGCCCGCCTCGCCGCGCACAGCCCGCACGTCCTGCTCGCGGTCGTGCCCTCCCACGTACCCGCCCGCACCCTGGAGCGTCCCGTCATGCTGCCCGAGCCCCTGCGCGGCCCCGCCTTCTCCTCGTACGCGCCCGAGGAGGTCGGCTGGCTGCTCCAAGACCTCTCGGACGTGACGCTGGAGGCGCCCACGGAGGAGCGCGAGGAGGCGATCCAGAGCGGCGGCGCGCACTACGCCGAGTCGCTGCCGGTGGAGTACCAGCCGAGCGCGCGCTACCAGGAGCTGTTCCACGCCGCCCTCGAGACCTCCGCCGCCCGGATCGCCCGGGCCGTCGGCGCGGTCACCGAACTCGTCCTCGCCGAGCGGTCCCCGCGGCCGGTGCTGGTCTCGCTGGCCCGCGCCGGCACCCCCGTGGGCGTGCTGATGCGCCGCTGGGCCGCCTTCCGGCACGGCCTCGAACTGCCGCACTACGCCGTCTCCATCGTGCGCGGGCGGGGCATCGACGCCAACGCGCTGCGCTGGCTGGCCGCCCACCACGACCCCGCCGACGTGGTCTTCGTGGACGGCTGGACCGGCAAGGGCGCCATCACCCGCGAACTCGCCGAGGCCATCGAGGAGTTCGAGGCGAAGGGCGGCGCCCGGGGCTTCGACGCGGAGATCGCGGTGCTGGCCGACCCGGGCGCGTGCGTGCGGACGTACGGCACCCGGGAGGACTTCCTCATACCCTCCGCCTGCCTCAACTCCACCGTCTCCGGGCTGGTCTCGCGCACCGTGCTGCGCGCCGACCTGGTCGGCCCGGACGACTACCACGGCGCGAAGTTCTACCGCGAGCTGGCCGGCGCCGACGTCTCGAACGCCTTCCTGGACGCCGTCGCCGCCCGCTTCCCGGAGGTCGCGGACGCCGTCGACACCGCCGCCAAGGAGCTGCTGTCCGCCGACCGCGCCCCGACCTGGGCGGGCTGGGCGGCCGTGGAGCGGATCAGCGAGGAGTACGGCATCCACGACGTGAACCTGGTCAAGCCCGGCGTCGGCGAGACCACGCGGGTGCTGCTGCGCCGGGTGCCGTGGAAGATCCTCGCGCGCACCGGGGCGGGCGCCGACCTGGACCACGTGCGCCTGCTCGCCGAGCAGAGAGGGGTGCCCGTGGAGGAGGTGGACGGCCTGGCGTACACCTGCGTGGGGCTCATCCACCCCCGCTACACGCGCGGGGCGACCGGCGCCGACGGCCGGGCGGTGGGTGCGTGATGCCGGTGCTGGTGGCCAGCGACCTCGACCGTACGCTCATCTACTCGGCCGCCGCCCTCGCGCTGACCATGCCGGACGCCCGGGCGCCGAGGCTGCTGTGCGTGGAGGTGCACGAGAGCCGTCCGCTGTCGTACATGACGGAGACTGCGGCGCAGTTGCTGTGCGACCTGGGCGACGAGGCGGTGTTCGTGCCCACCACGACCCGCACCCGCAAGCAGTACCTGCGCATCAACCTGCCGGGCCCGCCGCCGAAGTACGCGGTGTGCGCCAACGGCGGGCATCTGCTGGTGGACGGCGTCTCGGACGCCGACTGGCACCGGGGCGTGACCGAGCGGCTGGCGGGGGAGTGCGCGCCGCTGGCCGAGGTGCGCGAGCATCTGCTGCGCAGCGCCGACCCGGTGTGGGCGCGCAAGCAGCGGGTCGCCGACGACCTGTTCGCCTATCTCGTCGTGGAGCGCGAACTGCTGCCCGAGGAGTGGGTGAAGGAGCTGGCCGCGTGGGCGGCGGCCCGCGGCTGGACGGTCTCGCTCCAGGGCCGCAAGATCTACGCCGTCCCGGCCCCGCTCACCAAGAGCGCCGCCGTGCGCGAGGTGGCCCGCCGCACCGGCGCGGACCTGGTGCTGGGCGCGGGGGACTCGCTGCTGGACGCGGACCTGCTGCTCGCCGTGGACCGCGGCTGGCGCCCGGGCCACGGCGAACTCGCCGAGACCGCCTGGACGGCCCCCGGTGTCACGGCCCTGCCAGAGCGGGGCGTACTGGCCGGGGAGCGGATCGTCCGGGAGTTCCTCCGCACGGCCCGCGCCCCGCGCTGAGCGCCGGGGCCCTGGGCGGGACGGCCGCGGGGATCAGGTGATCGCCTCCGTGGGGAACCCCGGCGGGGCGGCCGTTCGTCCTCGGTGAGGGGGCGGTCGCCCCGGTGGGGGGGGGGGGGGGGGGGGCGCGGGGGGGGGGGGGGGGGGGGGGGGGGGGGGGGGGGGGGGGGGGGGGGGGGGGGGGGGGGGGGGGGGGGGGGGGGGTGTCGTTGCCGTCGGGCGGGGCGGTGGTGGCTCCAGCTGGCGTTCCGCGAGGAAGGAGCTGATCTCGGTCGCGC
>NZ_JAIOAB010000057.1 GCF_019890635.1 Streptomyces sennicomposti | reverse complement strand
CCGCCGCTTACGGGCGGGACCCGGCCCCGCCCGCCGCAGTGGGAACCGGCGAGGGCTGCCCGCAAGACGGCGCCCGGTGCGGGGCGGCACGCACGGCGGGGTGCCGCTCCCCAGGGGCGCCCCGCTGGCGGGAGCCACCCGGGGGCGCGCGTCGCCCGGCTCGGTGCCTCCCGCTTCAGCGGGCGCCCCGCCAGGGGGCGACCAACGCCCGCGGTGTCCCCGGCGTTCCCGGTGTCCCCGGTGTCAGGACGCCGCGGGGGCGGTCGCGCTGCCCGAGGCCGCGTCCGTCGTGCCGGTCGTCAGGCCCTGCTTCTTCAGGATCTTCGCGAAGTCCTCCGTGTCGCTCGCCGGCGGGGCGGTGACGGAGACCTTCACGCCGTAGTCCCGGTAGACGGCCGTGCTGTTCATCGCGCCGTTCGCCGTGTCCGCCTTCTCGGTCTTCTTCACCAGGAGGTCCTGGTCGTCGATCCAGAGGTCCACGGTCTCCGTGGTGATGCCCGACTGGCTGAGCTGCTTCTTCAGCGCGTCGAGCTGGTCGGCCGAGAGGTTGTGGTTGCTCTTGCCGGCGAAGTCGGCGACGTTCACCGTGCCCGTGTAGTGCGTGGTGCGCTTCCCGGCGACCTGCTCCTCGCCGACCTTCTTCACGTCGCCGGAGGCCAGCAGCAGCCGCACGCCCTGGTTCGGCGTGCTGTTCTGCATCTGGTCCTTGAGGTACGCGCCGGAGCCGCCGGCCATCGTGGCCAGGTCGTCGTAGCTGTACTTGAGCCAGTGCTTGCCGCCCACCAGGCCGGCGTACTCCTCGCTCATGTGCGTGTAGTAGCCCTCGGGCAGGTACCGCGCCTCGGTCGTCGTGTTGCCGAGCTTGCGCAGCGTCTCGGCCGCGGTGCCGCCGGTGTACGTGATCGTCATGGTGCCCGTGATGCCGTGGCTCCAGTCGAGCTTGCCGTCGCCCTTCATCGACATCAGCGTGCCGAGGCTGGTCGTCGACTCCACCTGGGCCGAGTCGGCCTTCGCGGTGGACGTCTCGGCGCTGAGCAGGGCCGCTATCGGGTTCGCCCTGGCCGCACCGCCGCCCGCCGTCTTCCCGCCGTCGCCCGAGGAACCGGAGCCACAGGCCGCCACCCCCGTCAGCGCGGCCACCGCCGCGATCGAGAACGCCGTCCGCCGCACGGTCCTGGTCATCATCTCGTCCCCACCCCTAAGCCTTCGCTGTGTCCCGACACGCTAGCGCGGGCCACCGACAACCCTACGGAAGATCCGTACAGGCGTCCCACAGAAAAAGGGACGAGCCCCGCAACCGAACGGTTGCGGGGCTCGTCGCCGACCTGTGCGAGCCGAGGGCTCAGACCGCGGCCGGGTCCTCCTCGACGAGGAGGTTCCGGGTGCGGTTCGGGTCGATCTGGATGCCGGGGCCCATCGTGGTGCTGATGGCGGCCTTCTTGATGTAGCGACCCTTGGCGGCGGACGGCTTCAGACGGAGGATCTCCTCCAGGGCCGCGCCGTAGTTCTCCACCAGCTTGCTGTCGTCGAACGACGTCTTGCCGATGATGAAGTGCAGGTTCGAGTGCTTGTCGACGCGGAACTCGATCTTGCCGCCCTTGATGTCGGTGACGGCCTTGGCCACGTCGGGGGTGACGGTGCCGGTCTTCGGGTTCGGCATCAGACCACGCGGGCCGAGGACGCGGCCGAGGCGGCCGACCTTGCCCATGAGGTCCGGGGTGGCGACGACGGCGTCGAAGTCCAGACGGCCCTTGGCCACCTCGTCGATCAGTTCGTCGGAGCCGACGATGTCGGCGCCCGCGGCCTCCGCGGCCGCAGCACGGTCACCGGTCGCGAAGACCAGGACCCGGGCGGTCTTGCCGGTGCCGTGCGGAAGGTTCACGGTGCCACGGACCATCTGGTCGGCCTTGCGCGGGTCGACACCCAGGCGGAAGGCGACCTCGACGGTGCCGTCGAACTTGGTCGTGGAGGTCTCCTTGGCGAGACGGACGGCCTCGAGCGGGGCGTAGAGCTTCTCCCGGTCGACCTTGGCGTCCGCAGCGCGAAGGGCCTTGCTGCGCTTGCTCACAACTGCTCCTGTGGTTTCTGAAAGGAGTCGTGGTACGGGCCGAGCAGGCCCTGCCACGTGCGGCACATCACGGCCGCATGACTACGAAGGTGGGGTTCAGCCCTCGACCGTGACGCCCATGGAACGCGCGGTGCCGGCGATGATCTTCGCGGCGGCGTCCAGGTCGTTGGCGTTGAGGTCGGGCATCTTGGTCTGGGCGATCTCGCGGACCTGCGCCTGGGTGATCTTGGCGACCTTGGTCTTGTGCGGCTCGCCGGAGCCCTTCTCCACGCCCGCGGCCTTGAGGATCATCTTGGCGGCCGGCGGCGTCTTGGTGATGAAGGTGAAGGAGCGGTCCTCGTAGACCGTGATCTCCACCGGGATGACCCAACCGCGCTGCGACTCGGTCGCGGCGTTGTAGGCCTTGCAGAACTCCATGATGTTGACGCCGTGCTGACCCAGCGCCGGGCCGACCGGCGGAGCCGGGTTGGCGGCACCGGCCTGGATCTGGAGCTTGATGAGCCCCGTGACCTTCTTCTTCTTGGGAGGCATAGCTCTCCGGGTCCTTTCGGTTCGGGTCCTGCCCGCCGCCGGGAAACCACCCGGACGCAGGCATACCGCACAACGATAACGGGTATAGCTGTGCGGCTGAAAACCGCGCAGGTCAGACAGGCTGCGAGCAGCCCGCCTGACCTGCGCGGAAGCGGTTCGTCCAGAAAGAACTAGTTCTTCTGGATCTGGTCGAAGCTCAGCTCGACCGGGGTCTCGCGGCCGAAGATCTCGACGAGGCCCTTGACCTTCTTCGAGTCGGCGTTGATCTCGTTGATCGTCGCCTGCAGCGTGGCGAACGGGCCGTCGGTGACGGTGACCGAGTCGCCGACCTCGAAGTCCAGCACCTGGACCTCGACCTTGCGCTGCGGGGCCGGCTTGCCCTCGGCCTCGGCGGCCTCGCGGGCGGCCTTCTCCTCCGCCTCCGGCGCGAGCATCTTCACGATCTCGTCCAGGGACAGCGGGTAGGGGTCGTAGGCGTTGCCGACGAAGCCGGTGACGCCCGGGGTGTTGCGGACGACGCCCCAGGACTCGTTCGTCAGGTCCATGCGGACGAGGACGTAACCGGGCAGCTTGTTCTGCCGGACGGTCTTGCGCTCGCCGTTCTTGATCTGGACGATCTCTTCCTCGGGCACCTCGGCCTGGTAGATGAAGTCCTCGACGTTCAGCGAGACGGCGCGCTGCTCCAGGTTGGCCTTCACGCGCTTCTCGTAGCCCGCGTAGGTGTGGATCACGTACCACTCGCCGGGCAGCGTGCGCAGCTCCTCGCGGAGCTTGGTGACCGGGTCCAGCTCGGGCTCGGGCTCCTGAGCGACGGCCTCTTCGCCGGCCTCGGCGTCGTCCGCCTCGTCCTCGACGGCCTCCGCCTCGGCGGCCTCGTCCTCGTCCTCGACGTGGAGGGCGGCTTCCTCGGCCGGATCGCCCGCGGCGGCCTCGGCAGCCTCCGCCTCGTCGACCTCGTCGGCACCCTCGACGATGTCGAGCTCGTCATCCACGGACTCGGTCGGCTCGATGGCGTCGTTCAGGTTCGGGTCAGACACGGTGGCTGCTTCTTCCTGGATACATAGGGGTGGAACATGCGAAAAGGGGCGCCGGTAACCACGGCGCCCTTCGCTCTTGGCTCAGCCGAAGACGTACTTGGCCGCGTGGTTGAGCCCATAGTCAATCACGGTCACCAGGGCGATCATGATGGCGACGAAGAAGATCACCACGGTGGTGTACGACGACAGCTGACCACGCGTCGGCCAGACGACCTTGCGAAGCTCCGCGACGATCTGCCGGTAGAAGAGCGCAAGCCGCTTGAGCGGGCCCTTCTTGGCGCGCTTGCCGCCCTTGCGGGGCTTCTTCTGGGACTCCGCCACCTCGTCCTGGGCATCAGGCGTGTCGATGGAGCCCACGGCGTCCGTCATGCGTCCTCACCTGATTCCGGGTCGTGGCCGTGCCGCGCCCGGTCGAGCCGCACGGCGGTGCATTTCTGTACGTACATGCGCACACATCCCTGGCGAAGGTGTGTGTAGCAGGGCCGGAGGGACTTGAACCCCCAACCGCTGGTTTTGGAGACCAGTGCTCTACCAATTGAGCTACGACCCTTTGTGTGTCCCCCAACGTACCGCATCCGACCGGATGCCCGGTGCGCACCGGGTGCGGCGGCTGCTGAAGGCCAACGAGGTGAGAGTGTACGTGGTCCGCGGCCCAGCGTCGAACAGAAAGTGTTCTTCGATGTCCCGCGGGCGACGGCCGGTCGGCGGTCCGCCGCGAAGATCGCCTGGCCGGAGCGCGGAACCGGACGCGTGTTCACCGCGTAGACCGGACCTGCCCAGTCCGTGAAACCCGTGTGCCCGCGGTGTCCGGGGTCTGGAACGATGGGCGGTATGAGCGCTGCAATCCCTCCCACCGAGCGCCGGGTCTCCGCCCGAATCGGCGCGATCTCCGAGTCCGCCACCCTCGCCGTGGACGCCAAGGCCAAGGCCCTCAAGGCCGCCGGGCGTCCGGTGATCGGCTTCGGCGCGGGCGAGCCGGACTTCCCGACCCCGGACTACATCGTCGAGGCGGCCGTCGAGGCCTGCAAGAACCCGAAGTACCACCGGTACACCCCGGCCGGCGGTCTGCCCGAGCTGAAGTCCGCGATCGCCGCGAAGACGCTGCGCGACTCCGGCTGGGAGCCGGACGTCTCCCAGATCCTCGTCACCAACGGCGGCAAGCAGGCCATCTACGAGGCCTTCGCCGCGATCCTGGACCCGGGCGACGAGGTCATCGTGCCGGCGCCGTACTGGACGACGTACCCGGAGTCGATCCGCCTGGCCGGCGGCGTCCCCGTCGAGGTCGTCGCCGACGAGACCACCGGCTACCGGGTCACGGTCGAGCAGCTGGAGGCCGCCCGCACCGAGAACACCAAGGTCGTCCTCTTCGTCTCCCCCTCCAACCCGACCGGCGCGGTGTACTCCGAGGCCGAGACCGAGGCGATCGGCCGCTGGGCGCTGGAGCACGGCCTGTGGGTGCTGACCGACGAGATCTACGAGCACCTGGTGTACGGCGACGCGGTCTCCGTGTCCCTGCCCGCGCTCCTGCCCGAGCTGCGCGACAAGTGCGTCGTCGTCAACGGCGTGGCCAAGACGTACGCCATGACCGGCTGGCGGGTGGGCTGGGTCATCGGCCCCAAGGACGTGGTCAAGGCCGCGACCAACCTCCAGTCGCACGCCACGTCCAACGTCTCCAACGTCGCCCAGGCCGCCGCCCTCGCCGCGGTCTCCGGCGACCTGGAGGCCGTCGCGCCGATGCGCGAGGCCTTCGACCGCCGCCGCAGGACCATCGTGCGGATGCTCAACGAGATCGACGGCGTGCTCTGCCCGGAGCCCGAGGGCGCGTTCTACGCCTACCCGTCGGTGAAGGCGCTGATCGGCAAGGAGATCCGCGGCAAGCGCCCGCAGAACACGGTCGAGCTGGCCGCGCTCATCCTGGAGGAGGCCGAGGTCGCGGTCGTCCCGGGCGAGGCGTTCGGCACGCCCGGCTATCTGCGCCTGTCCTACGCCCTCGGCGACGAGGACCTGGTGGAGGGCGTGAGCCGGATCCAGAAGCTGCTGGCGGAGGCGCGGGACTGACGCGTCCGCTTTCCGTACGGGCCCAGAGCTGTTACTGGATTCAGTAACAGCTCTGGGCCCGTTCGTTCGTGCGAGCAAGGCCACGAACGGGGAAACGGCTTCCGGTGGCGGCCCGCCGTGCGGCAGGATCTGGGAATGGAGCGTGTACGTGATGTCTCTGAGCTGCCGAAGGCCCATCTGCACCTGCACTTCACCGGGTCGATGCGGCCCACCACCCTGCTGGAACTGGCCGACAAATACGGCGTGCGCCTGCCCGAGGCGCTGACGGACGCCCTGTTCAGCGGGGAACCGCCCAGGCTGCGGGCGACCGACGAACGGGGCTGGTTCCGCTTCCAGCGGCTGTACGACGCGGCGCGTTCCTGCCTGCGCGAGCCCGAGGACATCCAGCGCCTGGTGCGCGAGGCCGCCGAGGAGGACGTCAAGGACGGCTCGGGCTGGCTGGAGATCCAGGTCGACCCGACGTCGTACGCGCCCCGGCTCGGCGGGCTGATCCCGGCGCTGGAGATCATCCTGGACGCCGTCGACACGGCCTCGCGCGAGACCGGCCTGGGGATGCGCGTCCTGGTGGCGGCCAACCGCATGAAGCACCCGCTGGACGCCCGGACGCTGGCCCGCCTCGCCGTGCGCTACCGCGACCGCGGCGTGGTCGGCTTCGGCCTGTCCAACGACGAGCGCCGGGGCATGGCCCGCGACTTCGACCGGGCGTTCGCCATCGCGCGCGAAGGCGGCCTGTTCGCGGCCCCGCACGGCGGCGAGCTGTCCGGCCCGGCCTCGGTCCGCGACTGCCTGGACGACCTGGACGCCCGGCGGCTGGGCCACGGCGTGCGCGCGGCGGAGGACCCGCGGCTGCTGCGCCGGCTCGCCGACCGGGGCGTGACCTGCGAGGTGTGCCCGGCCTCCAATGTGGCCCTCGGCGTCTACGACAAGCCGGAGGACGTCCCCCTGCGCACGCTCTGGGAGGCCGGGGTGCCGATGGCGCTCGGCGCCGACGACCCCCTGCTGTTCGGCTCCCGCCTCGCGGCGCAGTACGACATCGCCCGCCGCCACCACGCCTTCACCGACGCCGAACTCGCCGAGCTGGCCCGCCAGTCGATCCGCGCCTCGGCGGCCCCGGAGGACGTCCGCAAGAAGCTGCTGTCGGGCGTGGACGACTGGCTGGCGGACTGAGGGGCGGCCTCCGGGGCCTTCGGCCCGGGGGCCGGGACGAGGTCAGGCCGCGGCCGCCAGCCGGATCAGCATCGGCAGCATGTCCCCCTCGGAAGCCCCTTCCGCGAGCACATTGACGGGCTTTCCGTTCACCGTCATGGTGGGCGTGCCCGGGACCCCGGAGGCGTCGTAGGCCTGCGCGGAGGCGGCCACGAAGTCGCGGTACTTCATGCCCTTGACCGCCGCGTCGAACTCCTGGCCGCGCAGCCCCTTCACCTTCGCGGCCATCTCCAGCAGATACGCGTCCGTGAAGCCGTCGACGCTCTCCTCGGGCTGGTGGGCGTAGAGGACGTCGTGGTACTCGGCGAACTTGCCCGCCTCCAGGGCGGCCCGCAGGGCGTTGGCGGCCTTCTCGGAGCCGTGGCCGCCGAGCCGGGCGTCGAGGAAGGAGGCCAGCGTGTAGTCCACCCGCACCTCGCCGGAGCGGATCATCCCGCGCAGGGCCGTACCGCCGCCCCCGGTCTCGAACGACCGGCAGACCGGGCAGCGCAGGTCCTCGTAGAGCCTGACGACGGTCTTGGCCTCCGGCGAGCCGACGCGGACGGTGGTGCCGTCGGGCGCGAGCGACTCGACGACCCGCGCGGACCGCGTGGACGCCGCCGACGCGGTCGGCGGGGCGCCGTCGCCGTCGTCGCCCGCCGTGGCCGCCGACGTGCAGCCCGTGGCGAGCACACCGGCCAGCACGGCCGTCATCGCGGCGGCGGTGACGCCCCCTCGTCTGCCTCGCATGGTTGTTCCCCTCCTGGTAGAGCGAGAACCGACCCTATGCGATCTCTGTGACAGGCCCTCACCTGTTTCCCGGCCTCACCGGTCTTCCGGCCTCACCGGGCTTCCGGCCTCACCGGGCTTCCGGCTTCACCGGTCTTCCGGCGCGGGCCGCTCGGCGGTCGGCGCCGCGATGCCCGCCAGCAGCGTGGCGGCCAGGCGGGCGGCGAACTCGTCGGCGTCCGGGCGGGATTCCGCCGCGTCGTACGCGAAGGCCCGCTGCGCGCAGGCGCCGAGCAGCAGGGAGGCCGCGGCGAAGGGATCGGCGCCGGGGGCGATCCGGCCGAGGGACTGCTCGGCGCGGAGGTAGGCGGCCAGTTCCTCGATCGGCACGTGCGGGCCCGAGCCCATCTGCCGCATCGCCTGGTCGTGGCGGCGCTTGAGCTGGGTCTCGGCGTACAGGGAGGCGGCGATCGGGAAGCTCTGCTCGTAGAACAGGGCGGCCTGGCGGGCGATCTCGGTGAGGTTGTCGGCCAGGGCGCCCCGGCCCGGCTCGGCGGCGAGGGCGCGCAGGAGGGGGGTCAGGCGCGGCAGCCGCTCGTGCAGCACCTGGATGAACAGTTCCTCCTTGCCGTCGAAGTGCTTGTAGAGCGCCGCCTCCGAGCAGCCGGCCGCCTTGGCGATCTCCTTGGTGGTGGCGCGGGCGAGGCCGACGGTGAGCATCAGGGCGTGGGCCGCGTCGAGGATGCGGGCGCGGGTGGGCCTGCCCGCGGCGGATCGGTCGGGGGCGCCGGGCTGCTCGCGGGCGGGTTCTTGCTGCATGGGGTCCAAGGGTTCCATGGCGGGCTCCCGGCGGGCTTGACGGGTGGGTGAGTGTTTACTCACTCTAGGAGAAGACAGGGTGAGTGAACACTCACCCACCATCAGGCCATGGGGGCACATGATGAACCTCACTGTTTTCGGCGCCACCGGCGGCATCGGCCAGGAGATCGTGCGGCAGGCGCTGGCCGCCGGGCACCGGGTCACCGCCGTGGTCCGCGACCCCGCCCGGCTGACCGTCACGGGCCCCGGGCTGGAGGTGTTCCGCGCCGACCTGCGCGACCCGGAGGCCGTGCGGCCCGCCGTCGCGGGCCGGGACGCGGTGCTGTCCGGACTGGGCGCCCGCAGCCGCAGGGACGCCGGGGTGGCGACCCGGCTGACCCGTACGGTGCTCGGCGCGATGGAGGCGGAGGGGGTCCGGCGGCTGCTCGCGGTGAGCGCGGGCCCGGTGGGGCCGGAACCGGCCGGCGACGGCCTCCTCGACCGCACCGCGCGGCGCCTGGTCTCCGCGGTGCTCAAGGACGTCTACGCCGATCTGCGCGCGATGGAGGCGGAGGTGGCCCGCAGCGCCACGGACTGGACGGTGGTCCGCCCGCCGCGTCTCCAGGACAAGCCGCTGACCGGCACGTACCGCACGGTGATCGGCGGTTTCCCGCCGCACGGCCGTTTCATCGCGCGGGCGGACGTGGCCCACGCGATGCTGGCGCTGACGGACGACCCGGCGGCGGTGAAGCAGGGGGTGGGGGTGGCGTATTAGGGAGCGGGGCGGGGCGGCGATCGGTGCGCGCGCGGAGACGGCGCGCCGGGCTGCGCCGGGGGGTACGCGGGGGTTGTGCGCGGGGGTTGTGCGCGGGCGCGCGGCTGAGCCCGCGGCCGGGCTCACCGCCGTGCACGGTGGCCGCCGTCGCGTCAGAGGCTGACGCCCACCGTCACCGGTTCGTTGACCAGGGTGACCCCGAAGGCCTCCCGGACGCCGGCCACGACCTCGCGGGCCAGCGCGAGCAGGTCCTCGGTGGTCGCGCCGCCGCGGTTGGTGAGGGCGAGGGTGTGCTTGGTGGAGATACGGGCCGGGCCGGCGCCGTAGCCCTTGGTGAAGCCGGCCTTGTCGATCAGCCAGGCCGCCGAGGTCTTGGTACGGCCCTCCCCCGCCGGGTAGGCGGGCGGCTCGGCGTCCGCGCCCAGCCGCTCCCGCACCCGCGCGCGGAAGGCGGCGAAGTCGGTGTCGGTGAGGATCGGGTTGGTGAAGAAGGACCCGGCGGACCAGGTGTCGTGGTCCTCGGGGTCGAGCACCATGCCCTTCCCCGCACGCAGTTTCAGCACCGTGTCGCGGGCGGTGGCGAGGGCGACCCGGTCGCCGGCCTCGACGCCGAGCGCCCGGGCGGTCTCGGCGTACTTGACGGGGGCGGACAGGCCGCCGGCGTCCTCCAGCTCGAAGCGGACGCGCAGGACGACGTACCGCTCGGGCTCGTCCTTGAAGCGGCTGTGCCGGTAGGAGAAGGCGCACTCGGCGTTGGTGAGGGTGACCGTCTCGCCCGCCGTGCGGTCGTAGGCGACGACCTCGGTGATCGTGGCGGAGACCTCCTGGCCGTACGCGCCGACGTTCTGGATCGGGGTGGCGCCGGCGGAGCCGGGGATGCCGGACAGGCATTCGATGCCGGCGAGTCCGGCCTCGACGGTGCGGGCGACGGCGTCGGTCCACACCTCGCCGGCGGCCAGCTCCAGCGTCGTTCCGCTGAGTTCGACGCCGCGGGTGGCGATGCGCAGGGCGGTGCCGTCGAAGCCCTTGTCTCCGATGACCAGGTTCGAGCCGCCGCCGATGACCAGCAGCGGGGTGCCGGCGGCGTCGGCCTCGCGGACGGCTTCGATCACCTCGGCGTCGGTGGTCGCGGTGATCAGCCGGGTCGCGGGGCCGCCCAGCCGGAAGGTGGTCAGCGGGGCGAGGGGCGCGTCGTGGAGTACCTGCACGCGCCCAAGACTACGAGACGGCGCCGGAGGGACGGCACGACGGCGGGCCGTGGGCCGCGGACCCGGGGCCACACGGGTCCGAGGTCCGCGGCCCGCGCGCCTCTCAGGCCAGTCGTACGACCGCCCGGGACATGCCGAGGACCTTCTGGCCGGCGCTGGTGACGGTCAGGTCGACCCGGACCTTGCGGTCGTCCAGCTTGGCCGCGACCTTGCCCGTGACCTCGATCACGGCGCCCTTGTCGTCGTCGGGGACGACGACCGGTTTGGTGAAGCGGACGCCGTACTCGACCACGGCGCCCGGGTCGCCGGTCCAGTCGGTGACGACGCGGATCGCCTCGGCCATGGTGAACATGCCGTGCGCGATCACGTCCGGCAGCCCGACCTCCTTGGCGAACCGCTCGTTCCAGTGGATCGGGTTGAAGTCCCCGGAGGCGCCCGCGTACTGGACGAGGGTGGCGCGGGTCACGGGGAAGGACTGGGCCGGCAGCTCGGTGCCGACCTCGACGTCGTCGTAGGCGATCTTCGCCGTCATCGGTTCCTCACGCCTCCTCGGCCGCACGGGCCACCAGCTTGATCCAGGTGGTCACGACGTGCTCGCCGGCCTCGTCGTGCACCTCGCCGCGGACGTCCAGGATGTCGTTGCCGGCCATGGACCTGATCGCGTCGATGGTGGACGTGACGGTCAGCCGGTCGCCGGCGCGCACGGGGCGGACGTAGGCGAACTTCTGGTCGCCGTGCACCACGCGGTCGTAGTCGAGGCCGAGCTGCGGGTCGTGGACGACCTGGCCCGCGGCCTTGAAGGCGATCGCGAAGACGAAGGTCGGCGGGGCGATCACATCGGGGTGCCCGAGCGCCTTGGCGGCCTCCGGGTCCGTGTACGCCGGGTTGGCGTCCCCGACCGCCTCCGCGAACTCCCGGATCTTCTCCCGGCCCACCTCGTAGGGGGCGGTGGGCGGATAGGACCGCCCCACGAAGGACTGGTCGAGCGCCATGGCCCGGAACCTCCTGGTGTCAGCTGTGGTCGTGCGGATGATGCGATCCGGCGGATGAAGCGGCAGTTCCGCGCCGGGTGGGCGAGCGGATCAGCGGGCGGATCAGCGAGTGAGGCTGATCACCCTACGAACCGATACGCGTCCCATCGGATGAACTGCCGGTCGGGCCGGTGAAACACCATGAGGCCGCCCCCTGGAGTGGGGGCGGCCTCATGAATGAGCCTGATTTATCGCGTTTCGCGGTGCGCGGTGTGCGCGTTGCAACGCGGGCAGTGCTTCTTCATCTCCAGACGATCCGGGTTGTTACGCCGGTTCTTCTTGGTGATGTAGTTCCGCTCCTTGCACTCCACGCAGGCCAGCGTGATCTTCGGGCGGACGTCGGTGGCAGCCACGTGAGTGCTCCTAAGACGAACGGGTGGACTAGTTCAACGCAAGAAAGAGTAGCCGATCGAAGGACCGACCCCGCAATCGGCTACTGTCAGTAGCGGTGACCGGACTTGAACCGGTGACACAGCGATTATGAGCCGCTTGCTCTACCGACTGAGCTACACCGCTTTGATGAGATCAGCTCCCGCCTTGCGACGGGAACCTCTCACACCAGAGCCCCAATACGGAATCGAACCGTAGACCTTCTCCTTACCATGGAGACGCTCTGCCGACTGAGCTATTGGGGCGAGCGATGAAGACATTACACGGTCCGCGGCCGTTCGCCCAAATCCGTTCCCCGTGCCCCCGCGGCCGGTGTCCGCGGGCCCGCAGACCGGGTGCCGCACGGGCCGGAGTCCCGCGCCGCACCGGCCGGACTCCCGTGCCACACCGGTACGACTATTGCGCTCCTCCCCCGTCCGCGCGGGCCGCGACCCTAGGCTCGACTCACTCTGCGTGATCTTGCGGGGCCCGTCGCCCGTCCGCCGGCCACCGCCACCGTGACCGTCACGCGTCAGCCCTTGTCGTCCGCCGCAGCTGGAGTGCGATGCCCCCCGGTAAGTCGCAGCCGCCCCACCCGCCGACCCCGCCGGAGCCACCGCAGCCGCCGGAGCCGCCGGCCCCGGACGGCCTGCTGCTGTGCGGGGCCCGGCTCACCGACGGCCGGGCCGTGGACGTACGGCTGGCCGGCGGGCGGATCGAGGCGGTCGGCACGGCCGGCAGCCTGGACCCGGCCCGCGGGGCTCGGGTGGACCTGACCGGCTGGCTGCTGCTGCCGGCCCCCGCCGAACCGCACGCGCACGCGGACACGGCCCTGACCGCCGACGCCGGCGGCCCGGTGTCGTACGACGCGGAGGACGTCCAGCGCCGGGCGACCGAGGCCGCGCTGCTGCAGCTCGGCCACGGGGCGACCGCCCAGCGCGCGCACGTGCGCGTGGGCGACGTCCAGGGGCTCGGCGCGCTCCGGGCGGTCCTGCGGGCGCGCCGGGCGCTGCACGGGCTCGCCGAGCTGACGGCGGTGGCGGTGCCGCGCGTGCTGACCGGGGCGGCCGGCGCGGACGGGCTGGCGGTGCTGCGGGACGCGGTGAAGATGGGCGCGGGGGTGGTGGGCGGCTGCCCGGACGTGGACCCGGACCCCACCGGCTACGTGGAGGCCGTCCTGGAGGTCGCCTCCGAGCACGGCTGCCCCGTCGATCTGCACACCGACGGCGGTGATCCGGCCCGGCTGGCGCGGATCGCCGCGATGGCGGGCGGGCTGCGGCCCGGGGTGACGCTGGGGCCGTGCGGCGGCCTGGCCCGGCTGCCCGCCGAGGCGGCCGCGCGGGCCGCCGACCAGCTGGCCGCGGCCGGGGTGACGGTGGTGTGCCTGCCGCAGGGCGGCTGTGCGGGCGCGGAGGAGCCCGGGACCGCGCCGGTGCGGCTGCTGCGGGCGGCCGGGGTGCGGGTGGCCGCGGGCAGCGGCGCCCTGCGGGACGTGTCGAACCCGGTGGGGCGCGGCGACCCGCTGGAGGCGGCCTATCTCCTCGCCTCGCGCTACGGGCTGCGCCCCGAGGACGCCTACGACGCGGTGAGCGCGTCGGCCCGCTCGGTCCTCGGCCTGCCCGAGGTGCGGGTGGAGGCCGGTTTCCCCGCCGAACTCCTCGCGGTGCGCGGCGAGGGCCTCGCGGGGGCGCTGTCGCTGGCGTACAGCCGGATCGTGGTGCACCGGGGGCGCGTGGTGGCGCGGACCAGCGCGGTACGGGAGTTCTGCGACTCCGCGGCGGCGGTGGAACTCGGGCTGCCCCGGCAGGGGCGGGGGGAGCTGTCCTGAGGGCCGGGTGATGCTCGGGCCTCGCGGGCGTGCGGGGTGGGGCGAGGGGGGAGTCGGGGGGCGGGGTGTGCGCTCCGGTGCGTGGGGGTGCGCGCTGGGGTGTGTGTGGCGGGAGCGTGGCGGGGAGAGCGCCTCTGGAGGGCGAGGGCGGGTGCGGGTGCGCTTAGGTGAAGGCGCGGGCGCGCTGAGGTGAAGGCGCGGGTGCCCTCGGGTGATGGGGCGGGTGCTCTGGGGTGATGGGACGGGTGCCCTCGGGTGATGGGGCGGGCGCTCTGGGGTGATGGGACGGGTGCCTTGGGGTGATGGGACGGGTGCCCTCGGGTGATGGGGCGGGCGCTCTGGGGTGATGGGGCGGGTGCTCTGGGGTGCGGCGGGAGTCGTGCGGCGGATGCGGCCGTCCGGGCGTACGGTCGGAGACATGCGCATTGTCATCGCTGGGGGCCATGGTCAGATCGCGCTGCGGCTGGAGCGGTTGCTCGCCGCGCGCGGGGACGAGGTGGCGGGGGTCGTCCGCCGCGCCGAACAGGCCGACGATCTGCGCGCGGCCGGCGCCGAACCGATCGTGCTGGACCTGGAGTCGGCCTCGGTCGAGGAGGTCGCGGAGCGGCTGCGGGGCGCGGACGCGGCGGTGTTCGCGGCGGGTGCGGGACCGGGCAGCGGGAAGGCCCGCAAGGACACGGTGGACAAGGGCGCGGCGGTGCTGTTCGCCGACGCGGCGGTCCGGGCGGGCGTACGGCGCCATGTGGTGGTGTCGGCGATGGCCGCCGACGCCCGGCACGAGGGCGGCGAGATCTTCGACGCGTATCTGCGGGCCAAGGGCGCCGCGGACGACCACGTACGCGCCCAGGAGGCCCTGGACTGGACGATTCTGCGCCCCGGCACGCTGACGGACGAGCCCGGCACCGGCCACGTCCGGCTGGAGGCGAGCACCGGCCGGGGCTCGGTGCCCCGCGACGACGTGGCCGCCGTCCTCGCCGAGCTGGTGGACACTCCGGCGACGGCCGGCCTGACCCTGGAACTGGTGTCCGGCTCCACGCCGGTGTCGGTGGCGGTGAAGTCGGTGGCGGGCAACTGAGCGCGCGAACCGGCGGCGGCGGCCGAGGGATCGGGGCGGGCGTCGGCTAGAACAGCGTGAGCTGCCCGGGGAACTCGGGGACGACGTACCCGTCCAGCGAGGGCTGTGCCGCGCCGAGGGGCGCGGTCCTGCGTGAGCCCGGACAGGACGTCAGCTCGCCGCTCTCCCGCGCCCCGGGCGGATCGTGCCGCGCGAACCGCCCGGCCACGACGGCGATCTCACGGCGGCACACGGGACAGACTCTGCGACGCGAGGACATGGGCCAAGTGTGCACCGGGGCACTGACAACGACTCACCGGCGGGACTCGCGCGCGACCTGGTGCTCGTGGTCGTGGTCGGCGCCGCCGGCGCCCGCCCGCGCCCCGACCGCCTCACACCTCGCCGAAGATGACGCCCCGCCAGGTCCACCCGCGCTCGAGGACGGTGGCGCACAGCGCGTCGCGAAGTTCGGCGCTGTCGTAGCGGAAGGTCTCCGTCGCCCCGACGCGCCCGTCGGCGCCGCGTCCGAGAGTCCAGCGGCGGCTGACGGTCCGGCTCGGACCGCGCGAGTACTGCGAGGTGACCTGGAACCTCAGCGGGCTTCCGACGCGGGTGAGTTCCCACTGCTCCTCGAGCGCGCGGACCTCGTTCTTCTCACGGTCGAACCGCATCCGTATCCGCACGGCGTGACTGATCTCGGACCGGAGGAAGATCTGCTGCCAGACGGGCTCCTTGAGCCGCCACTCCGCCACCAGGTCGCACTTCTCACCGGCGCTGTACCGGACGACGTAGGGAACCTCGGGCCCGTTCAGCCCGAGCAGCGCCGTCCGCACCTCGTCCCGCGAAGCCGGCGGCACCCCCTCGGCCGGATACCGCGTCCCGGTCAGCCTGTCGAAGATCCCCATGCGGGCAACCTACGAACCCGGAACCCCCGGGCACAACCTCACCGAACCGGCCGCCGGCCACGGACCACCGGGACCCGGAACCCTCAGGAACGAAGAAACCCCCTTCACTCCGCGTCTCCGCGGAGTGAAGGGGGTTGTCCCCAGTGTGGCGGCGCCAGGATTCGAACCTGGGAAGGCTGAGCCGGCAGATTTACAGTCTGCTCCCTTTGGCCGCTCGGGCACACCGCCGGGGTCCGCTGCCGTTCGAACCGCCTTTCGGCGGTGCTCCCTGGCAACGACGTAAACAATACCCGATGCGTGGGGGTGGTTCGCCACCCGATTGATCTGCGCCGGGCGGAGCGGGGGGTGGCTAGGCTGGGGCGGATGCGGACCGGGACCTCGGTTCCGGCCCGGCGGTCTCCCCCACCCGCCGGCACGCACCGACACGCACCCCGACACACCCCGATACAAGGAGCCACAGGACATGGCCGACTCCAGTTTCGACATCGTCTCGAAGGTCGAGCGGCAGGAGGTCGACAACGCCCTCAACCAGGCCGCCAAGGAGATCTCGCAGCGCTACGACTTCAAGGGCGTGGGCGCCTCGATCTCGTGGTCCGGTGACAAGATCCTCATGGAGGCGAACTCCGAGGACCGGGTGAACGCAGTCCTCGACGTCTTCCAGTCCAAGCTGATCAAGCGGGGCATCTCGCTGAAGGCGCTGGACGCGGGTGAGCCGCAGCTCTCCGGCAAGGAGTACAAGATCTTCGCGACGATCCAGGAGGGCATCTCCCAGGAGAACGCGAAGAAGGTGGCGAAGCTCATCCGCGACGAGGGTCCCAAGGGCGTCAAGGCCCAGGTCCAGGGCGACGAGCTGCGGGTCAGCTCCAAGAGCCGGGACGACCTGCAGGCCGTGATCGCGCTGCTGAAGGGCCAGGACTTCGACTTCGCGCTGCAGTTCATCAACTACCGGTAGGGCCGGGGAGGCCCCCGACGAGTCGTCCGGCAGCGCCGAGGGCGGGCACCCGTGTGGGTGCCCGCCCTCGGTGTTCCGCCCTCGGCGTTCCGCTCTCGTCCCCGTGCGGGCCCGGCCACGGGGCCCGGCAGGCCCGGCGGGCCCGTGGACGGCGTCGTTCAGTCCCGTGAGTTGCCGAACAGGATGCGGTAGGCGATCAGCAGGACCAGCGAGCCGCCGATCGCCGCGGCCCAGGTGGCGCCGTCGTAGAAGTGCTTGGAGACCGGGTGGTCCAGCCAGCGGGCCGAGATCCAGCCGCCGATGAACGCGCCCGCGATGCCGATGAGCGTGGTGCCGATGAAGCCGCCCGGGTCGCGGCCCGGCAGCAGGACCTTCGCGATGGCCCCGGCCAGCAGTCCCAGGATGATCCAGCTGATGATGCCCATGTCCCGAACCAGCCCTTCTCGGTGGCGGTGACGCCGCCGTGCGTGCCACACGCGTGTCCGTGCCGTGTCGTGGAGGAGGACGCCGCGGCCGTGTCTTCCGGTTGCGCCGGTCGGCGGCGCGAGGCCCCGCCGTCCGCTTTGCCCCTCGCCGCGGCGGAGCGCACGCCGGCCGTCAGCGGGTCGCGAACGGCTGGTCCGTACGGACGATCTCGCGGCCCAGCGGCAGCAGCGAGACCGGGATCAGCTTGAAGTTGGCGATGCCGAACGGGATGCCGATGATCGTCAGGCACAGCATGACGCCCGTGACGATGTGGCCGATCGCCAGCCACCAGCCGGCCAGGACCAGCCACAGCACGTTGCCCACGCAGGACGGGGCGCCCGCGTCACGGCGTTCGACGGTGGTGTACCCGAAGGGCCACAGGGCGTAGACGCCGATCCGGAAGGCCGCTATGCCGAACGGGATGCCGATGACCGTGACGCACAGCAGCACGCCCGCGAGGAGGTAGCCCAGGAACAGCCAGAAGCCGCTGAGGACCACCCAGATGACGTTGAGGATCGTCTTCACTGTTGTCGACCTGCCATCTGTTCGAGTCGGGCGATGCGCTCCGCCATGGGTGGGTGGGTCGAGAACATCTTCGACAGTCCCTGGCCCGGACGGAAGGGGTTCGCGATCATCATGTGGCTGGCGGTCTCGATCCGCGGCTCGGGCGGCAGCGGGAGCTGCTTGGTGCCGATCTCCAGCTTGCGCAGCGCGCTGGCGAGGGCGAGCGGGTCGCCGGTGATGCGGGCGCCGGAGGCGTCCGCCTCGTACTCCCGGGAGCGGCTGATGGCCAGCTGGATCAGGGTGGCCGCGAGCGGGCCGAGGATCATGATCAGGAGCATGCCGAACAGGCCCGGTCCGTCGTCGTCGTCCGAGCGGCCCACCGGGATCAGCCAGGCGAAGTTGACCAGGAACATGATCACCGAGGCGAGGGCGCCGGCGACGGACGAGATCAGGATGTCGCGGTTGTAGACGTGGCTCAGCTCATGGCCGATGACGCCGCGCAGCTCGCGCTCGTCCAGGATGCGCAGGATGCCCTCCGTGCAGCACACGGCGGCGTTGCGCGGGTTACGGCCCGTCGCGAAGGCGTTGGGCGCCTCGGTCGGGGAGATGTACAGGCGGGGCATGGGCTGGCGGGCCTGGGTGGAGAGGTCGCGGACCATGCGGTACAGGGCGGGGGCCTCGAACTCGCTGACCGGGCGGGCCCGCATCGCGCGCAGGGCCAGCTTGTCGCTGTTCCAGTACGCGTACGCGTTGGTGCCGAGCGCGACGAGGACCGCCACGATCAGGCCGGTGCGGCCGAAGAAGCCGCCGATGACGATGATGAGTGCGGACAGCCCCCCGAGGAGTACTGCGGTCCTGAGCCCGTTGTGCCGGCGGTGCACGGTACGCCCTCCAAGTGGTGCGGCAGGGGAACCCTTCGCTTGCTGCTGTTCGGTGCCACCGGTGCCGTGACGTGTGCTGCTGTCCCGTCCAGTGGACCCTTCCGTACTGGTCAACGCCAGGCGAGGGCCCCGGGTTCCCCGGCGTGTACGACGGTGCGCGGGCCGTCCGGGTGAGCGGGTCGCCGGCCGGTACGCGCGCGTGGATCACCGGATGCCCCACGCGCGCGTGCTGATGCCCCGGCCGCCCCGGAGCGGGCCGCCGGGCCTCGGGGCGGCCCATGGCCGTACGGAACGCGCGGCCGGCCTCAGAACAGGCCGTGGGACGCGAAGCGCAGCACCAGCTGGGGCGCGCCGGACAGGGCGACGCCGAGGACGCCCGTGAGGGCGAGGGCCGCGGTGAGCGGCGCCGGGACGCGGTGCCCGGCCCGCTCGCCCTCGGGGGCGCGGAACAGCAGGGCCGTCCACTGGAGGTAGTAGTACAGCGCGATGACGACGTTGACGGCCATGACGACGGCGAGCCAGCCGAGTCCCGCGTCGACGGCCGCCGAGAAGACGGTGACCTTCGCGAACAGGCCGATGACGCCCGGCGGGAGTCCGGCCAGGCAGAGCAGGAAGAAGGCCAGCAGGAGGGCGGTCAGCGGGTTCGTAGCGTACAGGCCGCGGTAGTCGGCGACCCGGTTGCGCTCGCGGGTGCGGCCGACGAGCGCGGCCACGGCGAACGCGCCGAGGTTCACGGCGGCGTACATGAGGGCGTACGCGACCGTGGAGCCGATCGCCTTCTGGGGGTCCTTCGTGTAGCCGGCGGCGGCGATCGGCACGAGGAGGTAGCCGGCCTGGCCGACGGAGGACCAGGCGAGCAGCCGTACCGCGCTGTACGCGCGCGTGGCCTGCTGGCGCAGGGCGCCGACGTTGCCGACGGTCATGGTGAGCGCGGCCAGCGCGGCGAGCGCGGGGCCCCAGACGTCGGCGTACGAGGGGAGGGCGACGACGGTGACGAGGATCAGGCCGGTGAAGCCGACCGCCTTGCCGACGACGGACAGATAGGCGGCGATCGGCAGGGGCGCGCCCACGTAGGTGTCGGGCACCCAGAAGTGGAAGGGGACGGCGGCCAGTTTGAAGGCGAAGCCGACGAGGGTGAGGACGACGCCGGTCTGGGCGAGGGTGAGCAGCCGGCCGTCGACGTGCTGGACGCGCTCGGCGATCTGTGTGAGGTAGAGGGTGCCGGTGGTGGCGTAGACGAAGCTGACGCCGAGCAGGGTGACGGCGGTGGCGGTGACCGAGGACAGGAAGAACTTCAGGGCCGCGTCGGAGGACCTGCGGTCGCCGTGCCGCAGGCCCACGAGGGCGAACGCGGGCAGGGAGGCGACCTCCAGGGCGACGACGAGGGTGGCCAGGTCGCGGGCGGCGGGCATCAGGGCGGCGCCGGCGGCGGAGGACAGCAGCAGGAACCAGTACTCCCCTTCGGGGAGTCCCCCGCGCGCGTCCTTCAGCGCGGTGACCGACAGCAGGGCCGCCAGCAGGGCGCCGCCGAGGACGAGGAACTGGATGACGAGCGTGAAGTGGTCGGCGCGGTAGCTGCACACGTCCGGCTGCCCGGTGAGGCAGAAGGTGGCGCGGTCGCCGTCCAGGAGGGGGAGCAGCAGGAGTCCGGCGGCGGCGAGGCCCGCCACCGAGAGCCAGCCGAGGACGGGTTTGCGCGCCTGGGGCACGAACAGGTCGGTGACGAGCGCCGCCAGGGCGACCACCGCGGTCAGGGTGGGCGGGGCGATGGCGAGCCAGTCGACGGACTGGACCGCCGACGCGGCGAGCGGCTGGGCCAGGGCGCTCATCGGGTGCCTCCTGCCAGGAGCTGCTGCACGGCCGGGTCGGTGAGCCCGAGCAGGGCCTTGGGCCACAGCCCGGCGAGGACGGTGAGGACGACGAGCGGGGTCCACGCGGCGAACTCGAAGCCGCGCACGTCGGGCAGGCTCGGCGTCTTCTGCGGTACGGCGCCCATGCAGACGCGGCGGACCACGACGAGCATGTACGCGGCCGTCAGCAGGGTGCCGAACGCGCCGATCGCCATGAAGGCGAGGAAGGCGGGCCGGCTGAGGCCGGCGGCGGGCTCGAACGCGCCGAACAGGGCGAGCATCTCGCCCCAGAACCCGGCGAGGCCGGGCAGGCCGAGCGAGGCGACGGCGCCGAAGGCGAGCAGCCCGCCGAGCCGGGGGGCCTTGCCGTACAGGGCTGCTCCACTCTCCTGGGCGAGCGCGTCGAGGTCGGTGGTGCCGGTGCGGTCCTTGAGCGCGCCGACCAGGAAGAACAGCAGGCCGGTGATGAGGCCGTGGGCGATGTTGGCGAACAGGGCGCCGTTCACGCCGGTCGGGGTCATGGTGGCGATGCCGAGGAGCACGAAGCCCATGTGGCCGACGGAGGAGTAGGCGATGAGCCGTTTCAGGTCGCCCTTCGCGCCTTGCCTGGCGAGGGCGAGGCAGGCCAGCGAGCCGTAGACGATCCCGGCGACGGCGAAGGCGGCGAGGTAGGGCGCGAAGGTGTGGAAGCCGTGCGGCGCGATCGGCAGCAGGATCCGGACGAACCCGTAGGTGCCCATCTTCAGCAGCACGCCGGCCAGCAGGACCGAGCCGACGGTCGGGGCGGCGGTGTGGGCGTCCGGCAGCCAGCTGTGCAGCGGCCACATCGGGGTCTTGACCGCGAGCCCGATCCCGATCGCGATGACCGCGACGACCTGCACGGATGCGGTGAGTGACCGGCCGTTGTCAGTGGCGAGTGCCACCATGTCGAACGTGCCCGCTTTCAGTCCGATCAGGAGCAGGCCGAGCAGCATGACGACCGAGCCGAGGAGGGTGTAGAGGATGAACCGCCAGGCGGCGGCCCGCCGTCCCTCGCCGCCCCAGCGGGCGATGAGGAAGTACATCGGGATGAGCACGGTCTCGAAGGCGAGGAAGAACAGCAGCAGGTCGAGGACGGCGAAGGTGGCGAGGGTGCCGGACTCCAGCAGGAGCAGCAGCGCGACGAAGGCCTTCGGGCCGGGGCCCGCGGGCGGCTTGAAGTAGCTGTAGAGCGCGCAGAGGAAGGTCAGCAGCGCGGTCAGGACGACGAGGGGGAGGGAGATGCCGTCGATGCCGAGGTGGATGCGCACGTGGAGTGCGGGGATCCAGCTGATGTCGGTCGTGGCCTGCATCTTCGACGGGTGGTCGTGGTCGAAGCCGAGCGCGAGGACGATCGCCGCGGCGAGGATCGCGCCGGTGACGGTCACGCCGTGCCGGAGGACGGCCTGCTCGGGTGACGTCCCCTTCAGTCCGGGCGGGGCCGGCAGGAGGGCGGCGAGCGCCCCGAGGAGCGGGCCGACGACGAGGAATGCCAGAAGGAACTGCATCACGGACTCGCTGATACCGATCACGCCTGCTCACGCTCCCGTGGCGACGAGGACGACGGCCACCGTCAGGACGACGGCGCCGGCGAGCAGCGCGCTCACATAGGTCTGCACATTGCCGGTCTGGGCGCGCCGTACGGCGGCCCCGAGCAGCCGGGGCAGGGCCCCGGCGGCGCGTACGTAGGTCTCGACGACCTCGCGGTCGAGGAACCGCACGAGGCCGGCCGCGGCCAGGACGGGCCGCACGAAGAGGGCCGCGTACACGGCGTCGAGGTGGAAGCCGACGGCGGCGTGCCGGTGCAGCGGGCCGAGGAGCAGCCGTCCGGGGTCCGCGGGGTCGGGGGCGTAGGCGATGTCGCCGTAGGCGGGGCGGTGGGTGGCGATGGCCTCGGCCTCGACCAGTCCGGCGTCGGCCTCGTGGTGGGCGGCGACCGCGCCCATCGGGGTGCGGGCGGCCAGCGCGGTGGTGTGCCGCCAGGCGCCGTAGGTGACGATGCCGCCGGCCAGGGCCAGTCCGGTGCCGAGCACGGAAGTGGTCAGGGCCGGGGCGAGGGAGCCGCCGCCGAACCAGTCGGGCAGCACGCGGAAGGTCAGGCCGCCGAGGGCGAGGGAGGGCACGGCGAGCACCCAGAGCACGGTGGTCATGGTGAGCGGCTGCCTGCCGTGGCTCGGCGCGTCGGCGCCGCGGCCGCGGAAGGCCAGCAGCCACAGGCGCGTCGCGTACGCGGCGGTGAGCACGGCGGTGATCAGTCCGGCCACGAGGACGATCCAGCCGGCCGCGCCGGGGGCGTGGGCGGTGTGACCGGTGGCGGTGTGCTCGGCCGCGCCGAGGACGGACTCCTTGGAGAAGAAGCCGCTGAAGGGAGGAATCGCGGCCAGGGCGAGGAGGGCGACGGTCATCGTCCAGTACGCGTCCGGGACGCGGTCGCGCAGGTTGCCCGTGCGGGACATGGCGGCCAGCGAGTTGGTGCCGGCGGCGTGGATGACCGCGCCGGCGGCGAGGAACAGCAGCGCCTTGAAGGCGCCGTGGGACAGGAGGTGGAAGACGGCGGCCCCGCGGTCGCCGACGGCGAGCGCGCCGGTCATGTAGCCGAGCTGGCCGATGGTCGAGTAGGCGAGGACGCGTTTGACGTCGTCCTGGGCGAGCGCGGCCAGCGCCGAGCCGGCCATGGTCACGGCGGCCATGACGGCGAGGACGGTCATCGCGGCCGCGGAGGCCTCGAAGACGGGGAGGAGCCGGGCGGTGAAGTAGACGCCGGCGGCGACCATGGTCGCGGCGTGGATCAGCGCGGAGACGGGGGTGGGGCCGGCCATCGCGTCGGGCAGCCAGGTGTGCAGCGGGAACTGCGCCGACTTGCCGGCCACGCCCGCCAGGAGCAGCAGGGCGATCAGGGTCGGGTGGTCGAGGCCGCCGCTCGCGACGGCGCCGAGGATCTCGGTGATCCGGAAGGAGCCGGCGTCGGTGGCCAGGGCGAACAGGCCGATGAGGAAGGGGACGTCGCCGAGCTTGGTGACCAGGAAGGCCTTGAGGGAGGCGGCGCGGGCCTCGGGGGTCTCCCAGTAGTGGCCGACCAGGAAGTAGGAGCAGATGCCCATGACCTCCCAGCCGACCAGCAGCACCATCAGGTCGCCGGAGTAGACGACGAGCAGCATCGCGGAGGTGAACAGGGAGACGAGGGCGGCGTAGGAGGGGTAGCGCGGGTCGTCGCGCAGGTAGCCCGTCGAGTAGATCTGCACGCAGGCGGCGACGACGGCGACCAGGACGGCGACGAGCGCGGCGAAGCCGTCGATGTGCAGGGCGAGATCGACGGGGACCGAGCCGGTGGGGGTGAGTTCGGTACTGGCGTCGATCGCCCGGCCGCCGCCCTGGTCGGCGGCGACCAGCACGGCCAGGACGAGGGCGGCGAGGGTCGGCAGGATCGCGAGCGGCCGGACGAAGCCGGGCGCGGTGCGGCCGAGGAGCAGCCCGGCGGCGGCGCCGAGGAACGGCAGGAGGGGGACGAGGACGGCGAGGGTGGTCGTGGTCACGGGGTGGCCTCAGCCTTCTCGGCGGCCCGCGCGGTCGCTGCGGCGTCGCTGTCGCGGCCGGGGTCGGAGTCGTCGTCGGGTCCCTCGGCGGCGTCGCGGAGCCGGTCGATGTCCGAGGTGCCGCGGTTGCGGTACACGGCGAGGACGATCGCCAGGCCGATGCCGATCTCGGCGGCGGCGATGGCGATGGTGAACAGGGTCAGGGCCTGCCCGGAGTGCAGGGTCTCCACGGCGGTCCTGCTGAGCCAGACGTCGAAGGCGACGAGGTTCAGGTTGACCGCGTTGAGCATCAGCTCGACGGACATCAGGACCAGGATCGCGTTGCGGCGGGCGAGGACGCCGTACAGGCCGGTGCAGAAGAGGAGGGCGGAGAGGACGGCGGGATAGACGAGGTGCATCAGCGGGCGCCTTCCTCGGCGGACCGGTCGCCGCCGCGGGGCGTGGTCGTGCGGTCGCCTCCGCCGGGCGCGGGAGTGCGGTCGCTGTCGCCCGGGGTGGGGGCGCGGTCGCTGTCGCCCGGCGTGGGGGCGCGGTCGCTGTCGCCCGGGGTGGGGGCGCGGTCGCCGCCGCCGTCCGCCGGGGTGGGGGTGGTGGCTGTCCGCCCGGGTGGGCCGGCGGCGTCCGCCTTGGCCTTGCGGGACAGGACGATCGCGCCGACCAGGGCGGCCAGGAGCAGGACGGAGAGGGCCTCGAAGGGCAGGACCCAGTTCCGGAAGAGGTACTCGCCGGTGACCCGGGTGGTGCCGGCGGCGGTGCCGTCCAGGTCGATCCAGGTGGTGCGGAAGGCGTCGGCGACCACCCAGACCAGGGCCGCCGCGGCGACGACGGCCACGGCGAGGGCGGCCCACCGGTTGGGCGAGTCGGCGTCCGGGGAGCGGCCGATGGGGGCCTTGGTGAGCATCAGCCCGAACAAGAGGAGGACGACGACGGAACCGACGTAGATGAGGACCTGCACCCAGGCGATGAACTCGGCGGTGAGCAGGAGGTACTCGACGGCGAGGCCGCCGAGGGTGACGACCAGCCAGAGCGCGGCGTGCACCAGCTGCTTGGTGGTGACGGTGACGAGGGCGGCGCCGAAGGTGGCCAGGCCGACGAGGAGGAAGGCGATCTCGACGCCGGTCGGGGAGAGGAAGCCGTGGGTCTGCGCGGCGAGGTTCACTCGTCCCCCTCCTCGGCGGCGTCGGCCCGCCCGGCCCCGGCCTCTCGCCGGCCGGCTTCCCGCCGGGCGGCTTCCTGCTCGGCTGCCTCCCGCTGGGCGGCTTCCTGCTCGGCGGCTTCCTGCTGGGCTGCTTCCTGCTGGGCGGCCAGTTTCTCGGCGGTCTTGTGGGCGGCGGCCAGTTCCTTGGGCTCCTCCGCGCCGGGGTCGAGGGCGGGCGGGGCCGGCACGGTCCACATCCACTCGCGCAGCTTGTCGCGCTCGTGGGTGAGGTCGCGGATGTCGGTCTCGGCGTACTCGAACTCGGGCGACCAGAACAGCGCGTCGAAGGGGCACACCTCGATGCAGATGCCGCAGTACATGCACAGGGAGAAGTCGATGGCGAAGCGGTCGAGGACGTTGCGGCTGCGTTCCCGGCCGCCCGGCGTCGCCGCGGGCACCGTCTCCTTGTGGGAGTCGATGTAGATGCACCAGTCGGGGCACTCGCGGGCGCACAGCATGCAGACCGTGCAGTTCTCCTCGAACAGGCCGATGACGCCGCGGGTGCGGGGCGGCAGATCGGGCTGGGTGTCGGGGTACTGCTCGGTGACGGTCTTCCGCGTCATCGTGCGCAGGGTGACGGCGAGGCCCTTGGCCAGGCCGGAGCCGGGGAAGGAAGCCATCAGGAGATCACCACCTTGACGATGCCGGTGAGGGCGATCTGGGCGAGGGCGAGGGGCACGAGGAGGGTCCAGGAGAGTTTCTGCAGCTGGTCCTCGCGCAGCCGCGGGTAGGTGACGCGCAGCCAGATGACGACGAAGGCGAGGACCGCGGTCTTCAGCAGCGTCCACACCCAGCCGAGTCCGTCGGCGCCCCACGGGCCGTGCCAGCCGCCGAGGAAGAGGACGGTGGTCAGTCCGCACAGGACGACGATCCCGGCGTACTCGGCGAGCAGGAACAGGGCGAAGCGCAGACCGGTGTACTCGGTGTACGCGCCGAAGATGATCTCCGAGTCGGCGACGGGCATGTCGAACGGCGGGCGTTGCAGTTCGGCGAGGCCGGCGACGAAGAAGACGACCGCGCCGACGATCTGCCAGGGCAGCCACCACCAGTGGAAGGCGTCGAGGATGCCGGGCAGGGAGACGGTGCCGGCCGCCATCGCCACGGAGGCCGCGGCGAGCAGCATCGGCAGTTCGTAGGCGAGCAGCTGAGCGGCGGTGCGCAGACCGCCGAGCAGGGAGAACTTGTTGGCGGAGGCCCAGCCGGCCATCAGCGCGCCGAGCACGCCGACGCCCATCACGGCGAGCACGAAGAAGACGCCCGCGTCGATCACCTGGCCGACCGCGCCCTCGCCGGGGCCGATCGGGATGACGAGCAGGACGAGCAGGTACGGCAGCAGGGCGACGGCGGGGGCGAGCTGGAAGACACGGCGGTCCGCGCCCGCGGGGACCACGTCCTCCTTCTGCGCGAACTTCACTCCGTCGGCGACGAGCTGCGCCCAGCCGTGGAAGCCGCCGGCGTACATGGGGCCGAGGCGGCCCTGCATGTGGGCCATGACCTTGTGCTCGGTCTGGCCCACGATCAGGGGGAAGGCCAGGAAGACCACGAAGACGATGAGGAGTCGCAGGGCGACGTCGGCCACGTCGTTCACCGCGGGCCTCCTTCGGGGGCGTCTTCAGGGCTTCCGGACTCGTCCTCGGGGGCGGCGGGGCGGGGCCCGGGTTCTTCGGGGCGTTTCGCGTGCTCGCGGGCCTCGGGGTTCTCCGGGTGCTCGCGGGCCTCGGGCTTCTCCGGGTGCTCGCGCGCCTCGGGCTTCTCCGGGTGCTCGCGGGCCCCGGGGTTCTCCGGGTGCTCGCGGGCCCCGGGGTTCTCCGGGTGCTCGCGGGCCTCGGGGCTTTCGCGGCGCTCGGAGCTTCCTTCGGCGCTCTCCGGGGACCCGGTGGTGGGTTCCGGGCTCGGCTCGGGTTCGTCGAAGGCCGGGCGGGCGTGGTGCCAGGGGGCGTCCGCGCTGCGCGGGGACGCGGCGGGACGGGACTCCCGCGGAGATCGCTGCGCGGCTTCCTGCGGCGGCTCCGGGGTGGCCCCCGACCGCTGGGACGCCGAGCCTCCCGACGCGCTCCGTGCGCGGCGGGGGCCGGACGGCCGTACGGCGCCGGTCGCCTCCTCGGGCGGAGCGGACTGGGCGCCCGTGTCCTCGGGGCGGGGCGCCGACTGGCTCGCCGAGCCCTGGCTCGCGCTGCGCATCCGGCGCGGCCGGGCGGCGGGCGCGCCGGCCGGGCTCCCCGCCTCGCCGGGCGCCGGGGCGTTCACCGCGCCCTCCATGGGCGCGGCGGCCGTACCGGTGTCCGTGCCCGCGGCCGGGGCCTGGCTCGCGGAGCCCTCGGAGGCCGTACGGGTGCGGCGTACCGGGCGGTCGCCGGCCGCGCGTACCGGGCGGTCGGCGCCGGCGGCCCGGGCCGCGCCGCGTGCCGGGCGGGCCGGGGCGGCCGGGAGCGTGCCCTTCAGGGGGCCCCACTCGTTGGGGTCGGGCACGCCCGGCGGCAGCATCTGCCGGCGCTTGGGCCCGCCGTGCTCGGACTCGCCCGGCTCCTTCGCCCCCGGCCACGCCTTGGCGACCCGGGCGGCCAGGACGAAGTCCTTGCGCAGCGGGTGGCCCTCGAAGTTCTCCGGGAGGAGGAGGTGGTCGAGCGCCGGGTGGCCGGTGAAGCCGACGCCGAACATCTCGTGGGTCTCGCGTTCGTGCCAGGCGGCGCCCGCGTAGACCTCCACCGCGGTGGGCAGGACGGGCGCGTCGTGCGGGACGGTGGTGCGCACCAGCAGCCGCCGTACCGGGGCGAGGGCGACGACATGGGCCGAGACGCGGAAGCCCGTGCCGGGCTCGTCGACCGCGCTCAGCCAGTCGAAGTAGGTGCAGCCCAGCTCGTCGCGGGCGGTGAGCAGCGCGGCGATCCAGGCGTCCGGCGGCACGTCGACCGTCAGGACCTCGTAGGACTCCTCCGCCGTGGCGGCGGCGCCGAACAGCTCCTCCGTGGGCGCGGGCAGCCAGCCGACACCGGTCATCGCGCGTCCCCTTCGGTCCCGTCGGCCCCGGCCGTCGGGGTGCCGGCGTCCAGAGCACCGGCACCTGCGGCCGGCGGCCTGACCAGCCCGCTCTGGAGCGCCGCCGTCGAGGGACGCGCCGTCTCCGCCCCGTACCGCTCCCCCAGCGACTCGTGGGCGATCTTCTCCTGGAGCTTCAGGATGCCCTGGAGCAGCGCCTCCGGGCGGGGCGGGCAGCCGGGGACGTAGACGTCCACGGGGATGATCTGGTCGACGCCCTTGGTGACGGAGTACGAGTCCCAGTAGGGGCCGCCGCAGTTGGAGCAGGCGCCGAAGGAGATGACGTACTTCGGTTCGGGCATCTGTTCGTACAGACGCTTGACCGCCGGGGCCATCTTGTCCGTGACCGTGCCGGAGACCACCATCAGGTCGGCCTGGCGCGGGCCGGGCGCGAAGGGGATCACGCCGAGGCGGATGAAGTCGTGGCGGGCCATCGACGCGGCGATGAACTCGATCGCGCAGCAGGCGAGGCCGAAGTTGAAGACCCAGAGCGAGTAGCGGCGGCCCCAGTTCAGGACGACCTTCATCGGCTCGGGGGCCAGCCGGGAGAGCACGCCGAGCCGCTTCGGCTCCGGCAGCCCGACGGGACCGGCGGCGTCCGGAGCGCCGGTGCCAGTACCGCCAGTACCGGTGTCCGGGCGGTTCGCGTCCGCGGGGTTCACGTCCATGCCAGGACGCCCTTCTTGTATGCGTACAGCAGGCCCACGGTCAGGAAGCCCAGGAAGACGAACATCTCCACGAGCGTCGCCGCGCCGTAGCCGGGGGCGGCGAAGACCGTCGCCCAGGGGAACAGGAAGATCGAGTCGACGGCGAAGATCACGTACAGGAAGGCGTAGACGTAGTAGCGGACCTGGGTGTGGGCCCAGCCCTCGCCGACCGGGTCGACGCCGCACTCGTAGGTCAGGAGCTTCTCGGGCGTGGGGACCACCGGGCGCAGCAGCCGGCCCGCGCCGAACGCGACGGCGACGAACAGCACACCGACGACGGCGAGCAGCCCGGCGACCGAGTAGGAGGGGAAGTAGTCCGCCGCGACGACGGTCGACCCCCGCACCGTCTCCGGCAACGTCTCAGGCACCGTCAGTCCCTCGCTCCCTGGCCTCGTGATGTCCGTGATGTCGGTGTTGCGCGTGCCACGCGTCCGGTGATCCGTACGCACGGGAGTCTAGGCCCTGATAAAGAGCGGGTAAGCAGCCCGTCACAGGGTGGGACGCGGGGCGGGGGCGGGGTGGGGTTATCCCCCGCCGGACCGGGCGGCCGCCCTCATGGCGTCCGGGCCCGCCGCACGGCACGCTGGCCCGTATGACCGCACCTATCTCCTCCGCCGCCGGCGCGGCGGCCTCCGGCGCCGGGGCCGGACACCAGGGCCAGGCCGAGCCCGAGGACCGAGCGGCCCGGATACAGGACCACGGCCGGGACGAGGTCCGCGGGCAGGACCCCGTCCACGTGCCGGACCGGGCCCGGGGCGGCGAGGACCGGCCGCCGCCGGCGCGCTTCGCCTACGACCTGCCCACCTGGAAGGAGATCACGCATCTTCTGGTGAACCTGCCGGTGTCGCTGATCGGCTTCGTCTATGTGATGTGCGTGCTGTTCACCAGCGGCCTGCTGACCATCACCGTGATCGGCTTCCCGCTGCTGGCGGCCGGCCTCGCGGGGGCACGGCAGCTGGGCCGGCTGGAGCGGGCCCGGGCGCGGAGGCTGCTCGGGGTGCGGATCGAGGAGCCGAGCCGGCTGCCGCTGGGCCGCACGCACGGGCGGCTGAACCGGCTGTGGCTGACGCTGAAGGACCCGGTGGGCTGGCGCACGATCCTCTACGACTTCATCCGGATGCCCTGGGGCGTCTTCACCTTCTGCGTCACCCTGGTCTCCCTGTTCGTGCTGTGGCCGGTGCTGCCGTTCATCGCGCGCGGGCTGACGAACGTGGACCGGGCGATGGTGCGCGCGCTGCTGTCGCCGTCCGACGAGCTGGAGCGGCGGATCGCGGAGCTGGAGTCGGACCGGGGGGTCGTGGTGGACACGGCCGCCGCCGATCTGCGCCGCATCGAGCGGGACCTGCACGACGGCGCGCAGGCGCGGCTGGTGAATCTGGCGATGGGGCTGGGGCTGGCCAAGGAGAAGCTGCTGGAGGGCCAGTCCGACGAGGTGGTCGCCGCGATGGTCGCGGAGGCGCACGGCGAGGTGAAGCTGGCCCTCCAGGAGCTGCGCGACCTGGCGCGCGGCATCCATCCCGCGGTGCTGACCGACCGCGGTCTGGACGCGGCCCTGTCGTCGGTCGCCTCGCGCTGCACGGTGCCGGTGACGGTGACGGCCGATCTGTCCGAACGCCCGGCCGAGGCCATCGAGGGCATCGCCTACTTCACGGTCTCCGAGCTGCTGCAGAACGTCAGCAAGCACAGCGGAGCGCGCTCGGCCTCGGTGGAGGTGTGGCGGTCGGGGGACCGGCTGCTGATCCAGGTGCGGGACGACGGCCGCGGCGGTGCGCGGCTGGACGGCGGCACGGGCATGCGGGGGCTGGCGGAGCGGCTGGACGCGGTCGACGGGCTGTTCGTCGTCGACTCGCCCGAGGGCGGCCCGACCGCCGTCACGGCGGAACTGCCCTGGCGGGACCGTACGGCCGGCGCCGGCTCCGGGTCCGGGTCCGGGTCCGGCGCGGAGGCGGGCGTCGCCCGCAAGGGGTAGGGAAAACCCCCCGGTCAAGACGCCGACGCGCTCCATGGTCCCGTGACCTGCGGCCGAGCAGGCTGGAGGCAGCACGGGAAGACCACCGCGACCGCACCACGGCACCTTGCCCAACGGCACAGCGGCACCAGCGGCACAGCGGCACCAGCGGCTCACGAGGGGAACGGACGACGTCGATGGCCACCCAGTACGGAACTCGGTTCGGACCGGAACACGGGCGGGGACCCGGGCGGGGACCCGGGCGGGGACACGGCCCCGAGCACGAGTACGAGTACGGCTACGAGCGCGACGGCCGCCGCCGGCACCTGCTGCCCGCGGGCCTGCGGGCGCCGTTCGAGGGGCGCAGCTGGCGGGAGCTGGCGTATGTGCTGCTGAGCCTGCCGATGGGCATCCTGCTCTTCGTCTACGCCGTCACCATGGCCTCGCTCGGCGCCGGTCTGCTGGTGACGTTCCTCGGCATCCCGGTGCTGGCGGGCGCGCTGGCCGGCTGCCGGCTGCTCGGCGTGGTGGAGCGGGCGCGGGCGCGCGGGCTGCTCCGCCTGGACGTGGGCGAGCCGGAGCCGCTGCGGGCCGACGGCCGGGGCGTGCTGGCCTGGACGGGGGCGGTGCTCAGGAGCGGCGCGTCCTGGCGGGCCCTGCTCTACGCGCTGGTGCAGTTCCCGTGGGCGGTGTTCTCCTTCGTGGTCGCCGTCGTCTTCTGGACGGTGGGCTGGTCGTTCCTGACGTATCCGCTGTGGTTCTGGGTCTTCCCGATGTGGGCCGGCCAGGGCGGCATCCAGCTCTACGGCGACGAGCACCACAGCGTCTACCTCGACAACCCGTTCGAGATCACGGTGACCGCGCTGGTGGGGCTGCTGCTGACGCTGGCCACGCCGTGGATCGTGCGGGCGCTGACGGCGGTGGACCGGGTGCTGGTGCACGGGCTGCTCGGGCCGTCGCGGCTGTCGGCGCGGGTGGTGGAGCTGGAGTCGGACCGGGGGGTCGTGGTGGACACGGCCGCCGCCGATCTGCGCCGCATCGAGCGGGACCTGCACGACGGGGCGCAGGCCCGGCTGGTGGCGCTGGCGATGGACCTGGGACTCGCCAAGGAGAAGCTGGCCGAGGACCCGCGGGCGGCGGCGCGGATGGTGGACGAGGCGCACGGCGAGGTGAAGACGGCGCTCCAGGAGCTGCGCGACCTGGCCCGAGGCATCCACCCGGCGGTGCTCACCGACCGCGGTCTGGACGCGGCGCTGTCCTCGGTGGCCTCGCGCTGCACGGTGCCGGTGACGGTCGAGGTGGACCTGGCCGAACGCCCGGCACCGGCGATCGAGGGCATCGCCTACTTCACGGTCTCCGAGCTGCTGCAGAACGTCAGCAAGCACAGCCGGGCCCGGTCCGCGACGGTGGACGTGTGGCGTTCCGAGGACCGGCTGATGCTCCAGGTCGCGGACGACGGGCACGGGGGCGCGGACGCCGCCGCCGGGTCGGGGCTGGCGGGACTGGCCGAGCGGCTGGACGCGGTGGACGGCATCCTGCTGGTCGACTCGCCGGCCGGCGGGCCCACCCGGGTGACGGCCGAGCTGCCCTGGCGGCGCTGAACCCGCCGGGTCTCCCGGAGCCGTACGAGCCGGCTCCTCCGGGTCTCCCCCGGAGGAGCCGGCTCGTACGGCTCCTCCGGGGGAGACCCGGAGGCGTACAAGCCGGGCTCTCCGGGTTCCCGGAGCCGTGGACGTCGTACGAGAAGGAGGGGCGCACCGGTCCTGGCCTGGTGCGCCCCTGAGATGTGCCCCCTCAAGCCCCCGGGTCACGCCCCTTGCGCGCCCCGGGGTATCGCCCCGCGCGGCCCCGAGAAAGCCCTGGACTTCCCTGGTCCCGGGCGTGCCGCGGTCGGGATGCTGGAATGCTGGGCCATGTGCCGCCGTCCGTGCGGACGGCGCGGACGGCCGGGAACGAGGCTGTGGGGGGCCGAGGAGCGTGGAGGACAGGGTGCGGGTGGTCATCGCCGAGGATTCGGTGCTGCTGAGAGAGGGCCTGACCCGGTTGCTGACCGACCGGGGGCATGACGTGGTGGCCGGGGTCGGGGACGCCGAGGCGCTGATCAAGACCGTCACCGAGCTGTACGAGGCGGGCGAGCTGCCGGACGTCGTCGTCGCGGACGTGCGGATGCCGCCGACGCACACCGACGAGGGGGTGCGGGCGGCGGTGCGGCTGCGCAAGGTGCACCCGGAGCTGGGCGTGCTGGTGCTCTCGCAGTACGTCGAGGAGCGGTACGCCACCGAGCTGCTGGCCGGGTCCAGCCGCGGGGTCGGCTATCTGCTCAAGGACCGGGTCGCCGAGGTGCGGGAGTTCGTGGACGCGGTGGTCCGGGTGGCCGAGGGGGGTACGGCGCTGGACCCCGAGGTGGTCGCACAGCTGCTCGGCCGCAGCCGCAAGCAGGACGTGCTGGCGAATCTGACGCCGCGGGAGCGGGAGGTGCTGGGGCTGATGGCCGAGGGGCGGACCAACTCGGCGATCGCCCGGCAGCTGGTGGTGAGCGACGGCGCGGTGGAGAAGCACGTCAGCAACATCTTCCTGAAACTGGGTCTGGCGCAGAGTGACGGGGATCACCGGCGTGTTCTCGCCGTCCTCACCTATCTGAACTCCTGACCGGTTGACACTGAGTCAGTAACGGGTGGTGCGGGCCGTTCACCAGGGCGGCGCGAGCAGCGGGCACGGAGCGCTTCGAAGGAGGTCCGGCGGGTCGGCACGGAGTGACGGAGCAAGGCATCGGGACCGGCTCGCGGGCGCGTCCAGCATGCGAAACCGTGCCGGGAAGGCGAACCAGACGGTCGTAGGGTTGAAACCGGGAACGGTCTTCGCGAAGGCCTTTCCACAGCCGCCTCGAAGGAGGTCCAGTTCAGTGACCAGCCAGGTCAGCAGTCCAACGGAACAGGCCGACGGAGCCGTCCTAGGAGAGCAGCGCGGGGCGGCCGGAACGAAGGACGTCCGCCGTCTGGAGCGGGTGATCATCCGTTTCGCGGGCGACTCGGGCGACGGCATGCAGCTCACCGGCGACCGGTTCACCTCGGAGACGGCGTCCTTCGGCAACGACCTGTCGACGCTGCCGAACTTCCCGGCCGAGATCAGGGCTCCTGCCGGCACCCTGCCGGGCGTCTCCTCCTTCCAGCTGCACTTCGCCGACCACGACATCCTGACCCCCGGCGACGCGCCGAACGTGCTGGTCGCGATGAACCCGGCCGCCCTGAAGGCGAACATCGGCGACCTGCCGCGCGGCGCGGAGATCATCGTCAACACCGACGAGTTCACCAAGCGCGCCATGCAGAAGGTCGGCTACGCGGCGTCCCCGCTGGAGGACGGCTCGCTGGACAGCTACCAACTGCACCCGGTGCCGCTGACCACGCTGACGGTGGAGGCGCTCAAGGAGTTCGACCTCTCCCGCAAGGAGGCCGAGCGCAGCAAGAACATGTTCGCGCTGGGCCTGCTGAGCTGGATGTACCACCGGCCCACCGAGGGCACCGAGAAGTTCCTCAGAACCAAGTTCGCCAAGAAGCCGGACATCGCGGCGGCGAACATCGCCGCGTTCCGCGCGGGCTGGAACTTCGGCGAGACGACGGAGGACTTCGCCGTCTCCTACGAGGTGGCCCCGGCCGCGCAGGCCTTCCCGGTCGGCACCTACCGCAACATCTCCGGCAACCTCGCGCTGGCCTACGGTCTGGTGGCGGCCTCCCGGCAGGCGGACCTGCCGCTGTATCTGGGCTCCTACCCGATCACGCCCGCCTCCGACATCCTGCACGAGCTGAGCAAGCACAAGAACTTCGGTGTGCGCACCTTCCAGGCCGAGGACGAGATCGCCGGCATCGGCGCGGCCCTCGGCGCCGCGTTCGGCGGTGCGCTGGCCGTCACCACCACGTCCGGTCCCGGGGTGGCGCTGAAGTCGGAGACGATCGGTCTGGCGGTGTCGCTGGAGCTGCCGCTGCTGGTCGTGGACATCCAGCGCGGCGGCCCCTCCACCGGTCTGCCGACCAAGACCGAGCAGGCCGATCTGCTGCAGGCGATGTACGGCCGCAACGGCGAGGCCCCGGTGCCCGTGGTCGCGCCGCGCACGCCCGCGGACTGCTTCGACGCGGCCCTGGAGGCGGCCCGGATCGCGCTGGCCTACCGCACGCCGGTGTTCCTGCTGTCCGACGGCTACCTGGCCAACGGCTCCGAGCCGTGGCGCATCCCGGAGCTGGACGAGCTGCCCGACCTGCGGGTGCGGTTCGCGACCGGCCCCAACCACACCCTCGCCGACGGCACCGAGGTGTTCTGGCCCTACAAGCGGGACGCCAGGACGCTGGCCCGCCCCTGGGCGATCCCGGGCACCCCCGGCCTGGAGCACCGCATCGGCGGCATCGAGAAGCAGGACGGCACCGGCAACATCTCCTACGACCCGGCCAACCACGACTTCATGGTCCGCACCCGCCAGGCCAAGGTGGACGGCATCGACGTCCCCGACATCGAGGTCGACGACCCGGACCGGGCGCGCACACTGGTCCTCGGCTGGGGATCCACGTACGGGCCGATCACGGCGGCGGTACGCCGGCTGCGCACGGCCGGCGAGGCGATCGCGCAGGCCCATCTGCGCCACCTCAACCCGTTCCCGAAGAACCTCGGCACGGTCCTCGAACGCTACGACAAGGTCGTCATCCCCGAGATGAACCTCGGCCAGCTCGCCACCCTGGTCCGGGCGAAGTACCTGGTGGACGCCCACTCCTACAACCAGGTCAACGGCATGCCGTTCAAGGCCGAACAGCTCGCCACGGCTCTCAAGGAGGCCATCGATGGCTGAGACGTCCACCCGCACGGGGGACACCGTCCAGGCGCTCTCACTGGTGCCCAAGGCCGAGGCCGAGCAGTCCATGAAGGACTTCAAGTCCGACCAGGAAGTGCGCTGGTGCCCGGGCTGCGGCGACTACGCGATCCTCGCGGCCGTCCAGGGCTTCATGCCGGAGCTGGGGCTGGCCAAGGAGAACATCGTCTTCGTCTCCGGCATCGGCTGCTCCTCCCGTTTCCCGTACTACCTCAACACCTACGGGATGCACTCCATCCACGGCCGCGCCCCGGCCATCGCGACCGGCCTGGCGACCTCACGGCGTGACCTGAGCGTCTGGGTGGTCACCGGCGACGGCGACGCGCTCTCGATCGGCGGCAACCACCTCATCCACGCCCTGCGCCGCAACGTCAACCTCAAGATCCTGCTGTTCAACAACCGGATCTACGGCCTCACCAAGGGCCAGTACTCCCCGACCTCCGAGATCGGCAAGATCACCAAGTCGACGCCGATGGGCTCCCTGGACGCGCCGTTCAACCCGGTCTCCCTGGCCCTCGGCGCGGAGGCGTCCTTCGTGGCGCGGACCATCGACTCCGACCGCAAGCACCTGACCGAGGTACTGCGCCAGGCCGCCGCCCACCCCGGCACCGCGCTCATCGAGATCTACCAGAACTGCAACATCTTCAACGACGGCGCCTTCGACGCCCTCAAGGACAAGCAGCGCGCCGAGGAGGCGCTGATCCGGCTCGAACACGGCCGGCCGATCCGGTTCGGCCCGGACGGCAGCCGGGGTGTCGTGCGCGACGCGCGCACCGGCGACCTGGAGGTGGTCACCGTGACGCCGGAGAACGAGGCCGACGTCCTGGTCCACGACGCGCACGCCGCCTCCCCGACCACCGCCTTCGCGCTGTCCCGGCTGGCCGACCCGGACACCCTGCACCAGACCCCGATCGGCGTCCTGCGGTCCGTCGAGCGCCCGGTCTACGACACGCTGATGGCCGACCAGCTCGACACGGCGGTCGAGCAGCGCGGCAAGGGCGACCTGGCCGCCCTGCTGGCCGGCGGCGACACCTGGACGGTCGTGGGCTGAGACGGCTGAGACGGCTGAGACGGCTGAGACGCCGTCCGGCCGCCGCTCGTCCGGCGGTACGGCTCATCGGTGCGAACGGCTCACCGGCGCCTGTGCACCGGTGCGCGTACGGCTCACCGCCGAGCGCGGTTCACGAGGCCCGGGCCTGTGCGGCACGGGCCTCGTCGTACGCCTGGCGGGCGCGTTCGACGTCCGCCATGCGGTGCTGGGTCCAGCGGGCCAGGGTGCGGACCTGTTCGGCGGCCTCGCGGCCGAGGTCGGTCAGGGAGTAGTCGACGCGCGGCGGGATCACGGGCTTGGCGTCCCGGTGGACCAGGCCGTCGCGCTCCAGGGTCTGGAGCGTCTGGGTCAGCATCTTCTCGCTGACCGGCTTCCCGCTCACCTTGCCGATGGCGCGGCGCAGCTCGCTGAAGCGGTGCGGGCGCTCCAGCAGTTCGATCAGGGCGAGCACGCCCCAGCGGCTGGTGACGTGCTCCAGGACCAGCCGGTACGGGCACAGGGCCACCGGATCGGCGTCCCTGCGCGCGGCTGCCGCCGCCTCTCCCGCGCCTGCCGTCTCCCTAATGCTTACTGTCATGCCCGTACCTTACTTCAAAGTGGGTACTTACGAACAGTTAGTGCACCTCCTAGGGTGAGTACCAGAAGCCACCCACAAGGAGATTCACCTCATGAGCATCGTCGTCACCGGCGCCACCGGACACCTCGGCCGCCTCGTCGTGGAACAGCTGCTGGAGAAGGTTCCGGCCGACCAGGTCACCGCCGTGGTCCGCACCCCGGAGAAGGCCGCCGACCTCGCCGAGCGCGGCGTGCGCATCGCGGTCGCCGACTACAACGCGCCCGAGACCTACGACGGCGTGTTCGCGGCCGGCGACAAGGTGCTGCTGATCTCGGGCAACGAGTTCGACAAGGGCCGCGTCCAGCAGCACCGGGTCGTCATCGACGCCGCCAAGGCGGCCGGTGTCGCCCTGCTCGCCTACACCAGCGCCCCCGGCTCCCTGAAGGCCGCCCTCGCCGACGACCACCGCGGCACCGAGGAGCTGCTGCTCGCCTCCGGGCTGCCGTACACGCTGCTGCGCAACGGCTGGTACCACGAGAACTACACCGAGAGCCTCGCCCCGGTGCTGGAGCACAACGCGGTCGTGCACGCCGCGGGCGCCGGGCGGCTGTCCTCCGCCTCGCGCGCCGACTACGCCGCGGCGGCCGTCGCGGTGCTCACCGGCGAGGGCCACGAGAACCGGACGTACGAGCTGGGCGGGGACGTGGCCTGGGGCTTCGCCGAGTTCGCCGCCGAGCTGAGCCGGCAGACCGGCAAGGAGATCGCCTACCGGCAGGTGAGCGTCGAGGACTTCCAGGGCATCCTCGTCGGCGCCGGGCTGCCCGAGCCGGTGGCCACGATCATCGCGGGCGTGGACGCCTCCATCGAGAAGGGCGAACTGGTGGTGGACAGCGGCGACCTGTCCCGCCTGATCGGCCGTCCCACCACTCCCCTGGCCGACGCGATCGCCGCGGGCCTCAAGGGCTGAGCCGTCCCCGCCGGACGCCGGAGTCCCACGACCCCCGCCTGTCATGACCGTATGGCGATACGGGCATGACAGGCGGGGGTGTCCGGCGTTACCTTCTTGCTTGCTGTACGGGCACAGCGGGCGAGAAGGAGGGGCCGTGACCGACAAGCCGGGCGGCGAGAAGCGCACAGGACTGCTGAACGGCTTCGCGGCCTACGGGATGTGGGGCCTGGTGCCCCTGTTCTGGCCGCTGCTCAAGCCGGCCGGCGCGGCGGAGATCCTCGCCCACCGGATGGTGTGGTCGCTCGCCTTCGTGATCGTGGCCCTGCTCGCCGTACGCCGCTGGGCATGGGCCGGGGAACTGCTGCGCCAGCCGCGCAGGCTGGCCATGATCGTGGTCGCCGCCTCGGTGATCACCGTCAACTGGGGCGTCTACATCTGGGCCGTCAACAGCGGCCATGTGGTCGAGGCGTCCCTCGGTTACTTCATCAACCCGCTGGTCACCATCGCGATGGGCGTGCTCATCCTCAAGGAGCGGCTGCGGCCCGTGCAGTGGGCGGCGGTCGCCACCGGCGCGGCCTCCGTGCTGGTCCTCGCCGTCGGCTACGGGCAGCCGCCGTGGATCTCCCTCTGTCTCGCCTTCTCCTTCGCCACCTACGGCCTGGTGAAGAAGAAGGTCGACCTCGGCGGCGTCGAGTCGCTGGCCGCCGAGACCGCGGTGCAGTTCCTGCCCGCGCTCGGCTATCTGCTGTGGCTGGGCGCGCACGGCGAGGCGACGTTCGCGAGCGAGGGCGCCGGGCACGCGGCGCTGCTCGCCTCCACCGGTGTGGTCACCGCGCTGCCGCTGGTCTGCTTCGGCGCCGCTGCGATCCGCGTGCCGCTGTCCACGCTGGGGCTGCTCCAGTACCTCGCCCCGGTCTTCCAGTTCGTGCTCGGCGTCGTCTACTTCCACGAGTCGATGCCGCCCGCGCGGTGGGCGGGCTTCGCCCTGGTCTGGCTGGCCCTGTCGATGCTGACCTGGGACGGCCTGCGCACGGCCCGCCGCTCGGCCCGCCTCAGGGCGGAGGCGGCGGCCAGGGCCGAGGCCCACGGGTCCGCCGGGGCGGCCCTGGCCGGTACGGCCGGTACGGCCGGTTCCGCCGGGGCCGGGGCGGCGGACGCTCCCCGGTCGAGCACCGATCCGGTGGAGGCGTAGCCGCCTCGGGCGTTCTCGTGCGCGCGGACGCGGTGCGCCCGTGCCGTCCCTCCGACGCGGTCGCCCCGGGTCGGTGAACAAGCGGCGGGAGTGCGCGGCGCCGCACTATAAAGGGCCGTATGACAGAGACGCCCGCGACGCCCGACGCCCCCGCGCCCGCACCGGTGCACTGGAAGCTCGTCATCGACTCCGCCGACCCGCACGCGCAGGCCGACTTCTGGGCCGCCGCGCTGCACTACGAGGTCGAGGACAACAGCGCGTTCATCGAGCGGCTGGTGGAGCTCGGCGCGCTGCCGGGCGAGGCCACCGTCGAGTTCCACGGCCGCCCGGCCTTCCGGGACCTGATCGGCGTACGGCATCCCGACGACCCGTACGACCTGGAGCGGGGCACGGGGCTGGGGCGGCGGCTGCTGTTCCAGCGGGTGCCGGAGCCGAAGTCCGGCAAGAACCGGCTCCACCTCGACCTGCATCCCGGCGAGGACCGGCGCGCGCGGGAGGTGGAGCGGCTGGAGGCGCTCGGGGCGAGCGTGCTGCGGCACGTGAAGGAACCCGCCGGGGAATGGACGGTCCTGACGGACCCGGAGGGCAACGAGTTCTGCGTCCACTGAGGCGGGGGCGCGGGTCCTCCGGGGACGGGTCCTCCGGGGGCGGGTCGGTGCTGCGGGTCCTCCGGGGCGGGTCGGTGCTGCGGGCCCTCCGGGGCGGGTCGGTGCTGCGGGTCCGCCCGTCAGTCCTTCGGTTCGGTCGCCTGCCTGCGGGCGCGTTCGGTGAGGCGGTCCATGCGGGCGCGGGCGGACTCCAGTTCGTCCGCGTCCTCGGCGGCCGGGCCGCCCGCCGCGGCGAGTTCGGTCCACAGCCCGATCAGTTCGCGGCCGAGACCGAGGCCCTGCTCGGGGTCGCGGACCGCGCGCCATGCCGTGGCCGCGCTCAGTACGTTGCCGTAGGCGCCCTCGGCGTCGCCGGCGCGGCGGTGGACGCCGGCCAGGTCGACCGAGAGCCGGAAGGCGTGCAGCGGGTCGCCGGCCAGATAGGCGACGTACGCCGACAGTTCGCGCAGCCGCAGCACCTCGGGGTGGTCCGGGCCGAGCGTGCCGGAGGCCTCCTCGACGGCGGCCGAGGCGAGGGTCGCGGCCTCCTCGATACGGCCGGCCCGTACCGCCTCGTTGACCCGCTCCAGCGGTTCGGCTAGCAGCACGACGCCGCTCGGGCCGCCCGCGTCCCTCGGGTCCTCGCCGAGCACCGCCTCGGCCACCGCGTCGAAACCGCGGGGCGGGGTGGGCTTGGAGTCGGGGTCGAGGTCGAGATAGGCCTCCGGGTCGACGAGCGCCTTCGCGGGACCGGCCGGCCGGGCGCCGGGGAGAGCCGCGGGCTCAAAGACGGCGGGGGGCTCCGGGGCGCGCGCGGTTCCGGGGGCCTGGCCCGGGCCCGCGTCGGCCGACGCCGCGTCCATCACCGGCGGGGGCCCGAACCGCCCGAGCGGAGCGGCGGCCGCACCGGGGAACGCGTCGGCGGCCGGGACGGCGGGCGTGGCGTCGGCGGCCGGGGCGGCGGGCTCGCCTTCGGGCCGCGCCGCCGGGACCGCTCGCGGCCCGAACGGCGGCTCGGGCTCCCGGGCCGGCTGCGGCACCCGCCGCAGCACGTGCGTGGCCCGGTCCTCGTACGGCGGCCCGTCCTGCCGGTGCGGGTGCGGCGCGTCCGGGGCGGGCTTGCGCAGGCGTACGGTCCCGGCCGGGCGCGCGGCGGGTCCGGCCGGTCCGGCCTGGTCCGCCGGGCCCGTGCGCAGGGGTTCGGCCGTGAAGGCGCTGGAGCCGTCCCCGCTGACCTGGAGGGGGACGACGTAGCCGATGCGTTCGTCGGTCACCGTGGCGAGGACGGGGTGGCCGGTGGCGAGGGCGAGGCGGTGCAGATGGTTCAGCACGGCCTGCTGGATCTCCTCGCCGGGGGCCGACTGGATCCGTACGCCGTCGACCGAGGCCCAGGCCGGGGCGCCGGTGCCGTCCGCGGCCCCGGCGCCGAAGGCGGCTCCGGTCGCGGGCACGTGCACGGCGATCGGCGCCGTCACGGGCGCGGCCGCGCGTGCGGCGCGCTTGTCTTCCCGCTTCTTCTCGCGGCTCAGTCGAGACATCGTCTTCCTCACTCGGATGCGAGCCATCCGGCCCTGCGCGTACTGTCGAGTCTCTCCGCTCGCCTGCGCTTCCCAGGTCACCGCGACGTCACAGACTCGCACCAGGAACCGCGCCCCCGTGACCGGGGTAACGCTCCGAGCGCGACGAACATCGAGACGACGAGGTGGAGAACGGGCATGCGAGGTGGCGTGCGGCAGGGACCGGAGATATGGATCCGCGGGCCGGTGGCCGCCCCGCACGCCCATGCGGACACCCGCCCCGGCGCCGGGGCCGCGGCCGGCGCCGTCACCGGCGCACCCGACCGTGTGCCCGCTCAGGGCGCCGCCATGCCCGCGGGGATGCCGGCCGCGCTGCCCCGGCGGTACTCCTGGGTGGCCACGCACGGCGGCGCCGGCACCACCACGCTCGCCGCGGTCTACGGCGGCCACGACTGCGGGCGCGAGTGGCCCGGGCCCGGCGCGCCGCGCTCGGTGCTGCTGGTCGCGCGGACCCACGCGGCCGGGCTGGCGGCCGTGGCGCGGGCCGTGGAAACGTTTCGCCGCGGTGAGGCGCCGGCCGGGCTGGACCTGGACGCCGTGGTGCTGGTGGCGGACGCGCCGGGGCGGCTGCCGCGACCGCTCGCACAGCGGGTACGGCCGCTGGAGGCCGCCATCGACGTCTACCGCGTGCCGTGGGTGCCCGACTGGCGTCTCGGCGACCTGAGCGCCCGCCCGCCGCGCGAGGCCGAGCCGCTGGCCCGCCTCACGGGCGCGGCGGGGCAACGGGCCTGACGGGGCGTCGGCGGGCGTCCCGCGCCGCGCTGTCGGGGCCCTGGTGCGCGCCGTGCTGTCGGGGTCCCGGTGCACGCCGTGCTGTCCGGGTCCCGGTGCGCGCCGTGCTGTCCGGGTCCCGGTGCGCGCCGTGCTGTCGGGGTCCCGGTGCACGCCGTGCTGTCCGGGCGGGCCAGTGCGGGCCGTGGTCCGCGCTCCGCCGACGGCCGGGTTACGCCGTGATGTCCTTCGTCGTGAACCGGGCCCAGGCCGCCGAGCCGAAGACCGCCGCGTACAGCGCCTGGAGTTCGAGGTTCTTCACCAGGCCGTCCCAGTAGACCGGCTCGCGCATGAGGTCGGCGAAGGACAGCCAGTAGTGCGGGAAGAGGTACGGCTGGATCGCGTGCAACTGCGGGATCTGGTCGAGGATCTGCGCGGTGATCACCAGGCCGACGGTCGTCGCCATCGCCGCGACGCCGCTGTTCGTCAGCGTCGAGACGAACAGCCCGAGGGCCGCGAGGCCCAGCAGCGACGCGGCGACGACGAGGGCGATCAGCAGCGCCCGCGCCAGCCCCTCGCCGAAGCCAATCCGGGTGCCGGAGATGGTCGTCAGGTCGCCGAGCGGGAAGAGCAGCGCGCCCACGACCAGCGCCGAAACGGCGACGACGAACGTGGCGGCGAGACAGAAGGCCGTCACCGTGGCGTACTTGGTGAGCAGCAGCCGGGTGCGGCCGGCCGGGGCGACGAGCAGGTAGCGCAGGGTGCCCGCGCTCGCCTCGCCGGCGATCGTGTCGCCCGCGACCACGCCGACGGCCAGCGGCAGGAACACGGGCAGGGTCGCGGCCAGCGCGGTGAACACCAGGAACAGCCCGTTGTTGGTGATCTGCGCGATGAACGCCGGGCCCTCGCCGCCCCCGCCGCCGTGCGGCCCCCCGCCGCCGCCCGTCTCGATCCGTACGGCCACCCCGACCAGGACCGGTACGGCGGCCAGCACGGCGAGCAGCGCGAGGGTGCGCCAGCGCCGGAAGGTGGTCACCAGCTCGCTGCGCAGCAGCCCGAGGGTCCACAGGGTCCGCGCGGCCCCAACGCCGCCGGTGCCGCCCGGCGCGGTCGCCGCCGGCGCCGTACCTGTCGGCCCCGCCTGCCCTGTCGTAGCCGTCTCAGCCGCCGTAGCCGTCGTAGCCGTCTTAGCCGTCGTAGCCGTCTTAGCCGTCGGTTCAGCCCGCGACATCGAATCCCTCCCCGGTGAGCGCCACGAACGCGTCCTCCAGGGAGGCCCGTTCGATCCCGAAGCCGCGGGCGCGGACGCCCGCGGTGACCAGCGCCGCGTTCACGTCGGCGAGGTCGCGCTCCGGCGGTTCGCCGGTCACCCGGTCGCCGTCGGCCACAACGTCGCCGACCCCCTGTTCCTTCAGCACCCGGGCCGCCTCCGCCGGATCGGGCGTGGTGACCACGAGGCGGCCGCGCGCCCCGGCGGCGAGGTCGGCGACCGGGCCCTGGGTGAGGAGCCGGCCCCGCGCCATGACCGCGGCGTGCGTGCACACCTGCTCGATCTCGTCGAGCAGATGGGAGGAGAGGAAGACGGTCGTGCCGTCGGAGGCCAGCTCGCGGACCAGGGTGCGGATCTCGCGCATGCCCTGCGGGTCGAGGCCGTTGGTCGGCTCGTCCAGGACGAGCAGCCGGCGCGGCTGGAGCAGGGCGGCGGCCAGCCCCAGGCGCTGCTTCATGCCGAGCGAGTAGGCCCGGGCCTTCTTCCCGGCGGCGGCCGTCAGGCCCACCCGGTCCAGCGCGGCGGCGACCCGGGAGCGCCGGGTGCGGGGATCGGCGGTCGGGTCGGCGGCGTCCTGGCGCAGCAGGTTGTCGCGGCCGGACAGGAACCCGTACAGCGCCGGGCCCTCGATGAGCGCGCCGACGTGCGGGAGCACGGTGCGGGCGTGGCGGGGCATGGACTGCCCGAGCACGCGGGCCGTGCCGGAGGTGGGCTCGATGAGCCCCATCAGCATGCGGATGGTGGTGGTCTTGCCCGAGCCGTTCGGGCCGAGGAAGCCGAAGACGCTGCCCGCCGGGACGGTCAGGTCGAGACCGTCCACGGCGAGTTGCCCGCCGCGGTAGCGCTTGGTCAGCGCACGGGTGCGGATGACGCCGTCGTCGTCCCCGTTCCCGTTCCCGCCCGCGCCCGCGTCCTGCGGGGCGGGCGGGGGCGCTTGCGGCGGGGCGGACGCGTCGCCGTCCACCGGCAGGTCCACCGACTCGTCCCTCGGCTCGTCCCTCGGCTCGTCCCTCGGCTCGTCCATCGGCTTCCTCGATTCGGTCGGGCCGGGCCGGCCGGGCCGGGTCACTTCCCGGCGTCGGCCGCCTTCACCAGGGCGTCCTTGGTGACCGCGCCGACGTAGACCTTGCCGTCGTCGGTGATCAGGGCGTTGATCAGGCGGGTGGAGAAGACCGTGCCCTTGCCGAACCCGCCGGACACCTGGTCGCCGAGCGAGCCGAGGAAGCCGCCCATGTCGCCCTTGCCGGTGGACGAGGGGACGCCGCCCTTCTCGCCGGTGTCGAACGTGGCGATCGAGTTCCAGCCCTTGCCGACGACCTTCGCGCCGTCGCCGCCACCGAGCAGGCCCACACCCGGGGCGACGCCCTCGTGCGGCGCGGCCGAGGCGTGCTCCCGGGCCGCGGCGTCCTTGTCCTCGGTGATCTTCGCGCCCTTGGGCGGGGTGAAGTCGAAGGTGCTCGCGGCCGGCTTCGCGAAGCCGACCTGGGTGAAGCCGACGTCCACGACGGCGGCGCCGCCGCTCGCCGGGGTGAGCGTGAACTTCAGCGGCATCCCCGTCTCGGCGTCCACCGCGATGCTGATCACGCCGACCGTGGTGCCGGAGGCGTGCTTGGGCTTGACGACCAGCTTGTAGGCGTCGCGGCCGGCCACCTGGGCGGTGCCGTCGACCGTCACCGAGGTGGTGTCGTCGGCCGCCTTCAGGGCCTCCTCGGCGAAGTCCCGGGGCGTGGCGGGCACCTCGGCGCGGCCCTTCTCGCCGCCCTTGCCGTCCTTGCCGGCCTTGCCGTCCTGGTCGGCGGTGCCGTGGTAGACCTCGTCGGACTTGCTGTCGTAGCCCCAGACGTCCTTGCCGTCGTGGATCAGGCTGTACTCGGCGGCGCTCTCGATCAGCGAGACCTTCTGCCGGTCCGGCCCGTCGGCGGCCACGCGCAGGGTGTGGGTGCCGGAGGCCAGTTCGGTCAGCTTGGCGGACGGGTCGGCGGACGATCCGGAGCCGTTCCCGGCGGCGCCGGAGGCGAGTCCGCTCTCCAGGCCGCCGAGGTCCGGCAGCCCGAGGTCGGTGGTGATCTTCACGGTGCCGGAGAGCTGCTGCACGTCCGACTCGGCGATCTTCTGGACGAGTTGCTGCGCGGTGATCTTCGGCAGGTCGGGGTCGCCGGAGTCGGCGAGCGCCGGGACGAGCCCGATGGTCGCCGCCGCCACCCCCACCACCGCGACCGGAACGACGTAGCGCGCGGCCTTGCGCCGCGCCGAGTGCCGCTCCTCGGCCTCCTCGGCGCTCCTGCTGTCGTCGGATTCGTACGGTGCCATGTCTGCCTTACCTCCGTCGTCGGCGGCGGCTGCCCGTCTGCACTGCTCCCACCCCGAGCCGCCATTCTCACCCGAATCGGTGAGGAGTGGTGTGGTCCGTGCTTCCATCTGACCAAATCGGCGGCGACGAAGCGTCAGCCCGCGGAGGCAACTGCGCCTACGCCTGCGGTATGACAACCAGGGGCCACGCCGACCCGTCCCTTAGGGGATCGGGCGGCGATCACGGCTCGGACGGGGCTCGGGTGACGGGGCGCGCAAGCAGGTAACAGGGCGCCGACGCGGGTGACGGGCTGCGGGCGTACTCGTACGGGGCGCGGGCGTCAGGGGTGAGGGGTGAGGGTGAGGGGTGAGGCGGGTCAGCCGGCGCGGTGGACGACCGCGTCGCACAGCTGGAGCAGGGCCGCCTTGGCGTCGCACTCCCGCAGCGGGGCGAGCGCCGCGCGCGCCTCCTCGGCGTAGCGCACGGTGTCGCGGCGGGCCTGCTCCAGGGCCGGGTGGGCCCGCAGCGCGGCCAGCGCCTCGGCGTGCCGGGCGTCGTCGGTGAGGTCGGAGTCGAGCAGTTCGCACAGGGCGACGTCCTCGGGCAGCCCCAGCCGCGCCGCGCGCTCGCGCAGCCGCAGCACGGGCAGCGTCGCGATGCCCTCGCGCAGGTCGGTGCCGGGCGTCTTGCCGGACTCGTGCGAGTCGGAGGCGATGTCGAGGACGTCGTCGGCGAGCTGGAAGGCGACGCCCAGCCGCTCGCCGTACTGCGTCAGCACGTCCACGACCGTCTCGTCGGCGCCGGACATCATCGCCCCGAACCGGCAGGACACGGCCACGAGCGAGCCCGTCTTGCCGCCCAGCACGTCGAGGTAGTGGTCGACGGGGTCGCGGCCGTCCTGCGGGCCGGCGGTCTCCAGGATCTGCCCGGTGACCAGCCGTTCGAACGCCAGCGCCTGCACCCGGACCGCCTCGGGGCCGAGGTCGGCGAGGATCTGGGAGGCGCGGGCGAACAGGAAGTCGCCGGTCAGCACCGCGACCGAGTTGCCCCAGCGGGTGTTCGCGCTGGCGACCCCGCGGCGCACCGCGGCCTCGTCCATCACGTCGTCGTGGTACAGCGTCGCCAGATGGGTCAGTTCCACGACCACGGCCGAGGGCACGATCCCCGGCGCGTACGGGTCGCCGAACTGCGCCGCGAGCATCACGAGCAGGGGACGGAACCGCTTCCCGCCCGCCTTGACGAGGTGCTGCGCGGCCTCGGTGATGAAGGGGACCTCGCTCTTGGTGGCTTCGAGCAACCCTTCCTCGACAGCCGCCAACCCGGCCTGGACATCGGCTTCGACAGCCTGGTCCCGCACGCTCAGCCCGAATGGCCCGACGACGGTCACGAGGTGTCTCCTGTCTGCTGGTGTCTGCTGGCGATTACACGGTTTGTCGATAGGTCGCTGCCATCACTCAAGTCAGCGTATCCGGTCAGGTTTCGATCACCGCTAGCGCCCACCGATACAGGCCAGGCGGTATCGGATCACGCCCGATATACATCCGATCGCCACGTATGAACAGATATATAACGACTCGCTCCTCCCACCGCGCGGCCACCCTCCCTCGCACACCTGCCCACAGATACACACGTACGCCAGGGCCATGACGTCACCTGACGTGACGACCCTCACATGCGCGCACCTATAGGCCGATTTAACCGTATTGCCACCCCTGTTCCGCTTAGCCGTTATTGCCCCGCAGTAGGCAAACCGTGAGTTGGGTCACTCCGCAGGGTCGGCGCCAGGTCTGCCGCAGCCCCTCGCTTTTCCGTTCCCGATAGGCCAGTTGAGTCTTGGCGAATGCAAAGGATCAAGCATCCCAAACACCCCAGACCAAGGTCAATTAGGGCGAGGTGTGGTTTCGGCACTTGTTCTGGACATGTGCTCTCGCATACGTTCCGGGCCGTCGGGCGGAACGCCGAATCCTGCCGCCGCCCGAATCCGACGAACCGACAGCCATGGCAGGAGCGGGGGACCCAGGTAAGTCGCCGGGCCGGAGCGCCGTACGTCGTCCTACGTCGTACGCCGTGCCGGAACGGCTCGGGGTGAAGCCGTGCCCTTCGGGGCGCGGCCGGGCACCTCCCCGCCCGAACCCGACAGCTCACCTCGCAGGCGACGGAGAGGAAGTCCCCCATGTCCGTGAACGCTCACCGTCGTACCCGCACCGCCCGTGTCCTGCGCGCCCTCGCCGTGACCGGCACCGGCGCCGCCGTGCTCGCCGTCCCGCTGATCGGCGCGGGCACCGCCTCCGCGGCCCCGGTCACCACCAAGGCCGTCAGCTCGGTCTCGTACCCGAACAACCTCGACGGCTGGATCCGCGAGTCGCTCGCGATCATGGCGGAGAAGGGCATCCCGGGTTCCTACAACGGCATCCACCGCAACATCATGCGCGAGTCGTCCGGCAACCCGCTGGCCATCAACCTGTGGGACTCCAACGCCGCCAAGGGCATCCCGTCCAAGGGCCTGCTCCAGGTCATCCAGCCGACGTTCGACACGTACCACGTGGCCGGCACGTCGTTCGACATCTACGACCCGGTCGCGAACATCACGGCCGCGTGCAACTACGCGGCGGCGCGGTACGGCTCGATCGACAACGTCTACAGCGCGTACTGATCGAGCCGGGGCGAGCCGCGGCGGGCCACGGCGGGCCGTGCCCGGGGCGGCCCGCCCGGCCGTGAGCGCCTGATCGCCGTGACCGCCGTGACCGGGGTGTCGGCGGCCCCGCCGGGACCGCGGGGGCCGCCCGGCCCTGCCCCCCCCCCCCCCCCCGCCGG
>NZ_JAIOAB010000056.1 GCF_019890635.1 Streptomyces sennicomposti | reverse complement strand
TACTTTCCAGGTTCCCGCTTCCGCGTTTCCCTTTCCGGCGGTTCCGACTTTATCAGAGACTCTGAGTCGGTTTTCCCGCCCCTCCGGAGATGTCCCACGGAGTGCATGAAGCATCCGGGTTCCCGGTCGGGCGGAGCCGTAAACGTACTGGAGCGGGGCGCCCCGATGCAAATCGAGGCGCCCCGCTGCCGGTTCGAGCGTCAGACCTCCACGACGACCGGGAGGATCATGGGCCGGCGCCGGTAGGTGTCCGAGACCCATTTGCCCAGCGTGCGGCGGATGAGCTGCTGCAGCTGGTGGGAGTCGGCGATGCCCTCCTGCGCGGACTTCTCCAGGGACTCCCGGATCTTCGGGATGACCGCGCCGAAGGCCGAGTCCTCGATGCCGGAGCCGCGGGCCTGGATGTGCGGGCCGCCGGTGACCTTGCCGGTGGTGGAGTCCACGACCACGAAGACCGAGATGATGCCCTCGTCGCCGAGGATCTTGCGGTCCTTGAGCGCGGGCTCGCCCACGTCGCCGACGGAGAGGCCGTCGACGTAGACGTAGCCGGCCTGGACCTTGCCGGAGATCTTGGCCTTGCCCTCGACCAGGTCGACGGTGACGCCGTCCTCGGCGATGACGATGTGGTCGTGCGGCACGCCCGTCATGGCGCCCAGCTCGGCGTTGGCGCGCAGGTGGCGCCACTCGCCGTGGACCGGCATCAGGTTCCTCGGGCGGCAGATGTTGTAGAAGTACAGCAGCTCGCCGGCCGAGGCGTGGCCCGAGACGTGCACCTTGGCGTTGCCCTTGTGGACGACGTCGGCGCCCCAGCGGGTGAGGCCGTTGATGACCCGGTAGACCGCGTTCTCGTTGCCCGGGATCAGCGACGACGCCAGGATCACCGTGTCGCCCTCGACGATGCGGATCTGGTGGTCGCGGTTGGCCATGCGGGACAGGGCCGCCATCGGTTCGCCCTGCGAACCCGTGCAGACCAGGACCACCTCGTGGTCGGGCAGGTCGTCCAGGGTGCGGACGTCCACCACCAGGCCCGGCGGGACCTTCAGATAGCCGAGGTCGCGGGCGATGCCCATGTTCCGGACCATCGAACGGCCGACGAAGGCGACCCGGCGGCCGTACTCGTGGGCCGCGTCCAGGATCTGCTGGATGCGGTGGACGTGGCTGGCGAAGCTCGCCACGATGATCCGCTTGCGGGCGCCGCCGAAGACCTGGCGCAGCACTCCGGAGATGTCCCGCTCGTGCGGAGTGAACCCGGGGACCTCGGCGTTCGTGGAGTCGGCCAGCAGGAGGTCGATGCCCTCCTCGCTCAGCCGGGCGAAGGCGTGCAGATCGGTCAGGCGGTTGTCCAGCGGGAGCTGGTCCATCTTGAAGTCGCCGGTGTGCACGACCATGCCGGCCGGGGTGCGGATGGCGACGGCCAGGGCGTCCGGGATGGAGTGGTTGACCGCGATGAACTCGCAGTCGAAGGGGCCGATGCGCTCCCGGTTCCCCTCGGCGACTTCGAGGGTGTAGGGCCGGATGCGGTGCTCCTGGAGCTTGGCCTCGATGAGGGCCAGCGTCAGCTTGGAGCCGATCAGGGGGATGTCCGCCTTCTCCCGCAGGAGGTAGGGGACGCCGCCGATGTGGTCCTCGTGACCGTGGGTGAGGACGATGCCCTCGATGTCGTCGAGGCGGTCCCGGATGGACGAGAAGTCCGGCAGGATCAGGTCGATTCCGGGCTGCTCCTCCTCCGGGAAGAGCACTCCGCAGTCGACGATCAGCAGGCGGCCGCCGTACTCGAAGACGGTCATGTTGCGGCCGATCTCGCCGAGGCCGCCGAGCGGAGTGACGCGCAGGCCGCCGTCGGCGAGCGGCGGGGGCGGGGCGAGTTCAGGATGCGGATGACTCAAAAGACCCTCCTCACCACACGCGCCACGTACCGGTGGGCACGTGGCGCGCGTGACGTTCGTGCAGAAGCAGTTGTCGTTGGTGTGGTGCGGGCACCGGTGGCCCGCGTATTCAGTTGGCTGTTCTGTTGTGGAGCCCGGTTCCCGGCGGGGTGCCGGGTGAGGCCGGGCGGTGCGAGGCGGGCTCGCGAAGTCTCGTTGTCAGAGCTGTACCCCGCCGGCGGCCAGGTCGATCTTGAGCTGCTCGATCTCTTCGGACGTCAGCTCGACCATGGGCAGGCGCAGCGGTCCGCCGGGCAGGCCGCGCAGGGCCAGGGCGGCCTTGGTGGTCATGACGCCCTGGGTGCGGAACATGCCGGTGTAGACCGGGAGCAGCTTCTGGTGGATCTCGGTGGCCTTCTGGACGTCGCCCGAGGTGTGGGCGTCGATGAGGGCGCGCAGGTCGGGGGTGACGACGTGGCCGACGACGGAGACGAAGCCGACCGCGCCCACGGAGAGCAGCGGCAGGTTCAGCATGTCGTCGCCGGAGTACCAGGCGAGGCCGGAGCGGGCGATGGCCCAGCTGGCGCGGCCGAGGTCGCCCTTGGCGTCCTTGTTGGCGACGATCCGCGGGTGCTCGGCGAGGCGGACGATGGTCTCCGTGTTGATCGGGACGCCGCTGCGGCCGGGGATGTCGTAGAGCATGACGGGCAGGCCGGTGGCGTCCGCGATGGCCTTGAAGTGCCGGTACAGGCCCTCTTGCGGGGGCTTGTTGTAGTACGGCGTGACCGTGAGCAGGCCGTGTGCGCCGGCCTGCTCGGCGGCGCGGGCCAGCTCGATGCTGTGGTGGGTGTCGTTGGTGCCGACGCCGGCGACGACGTGGGCGCGGTCTCCGACGGCCTCCAGGACCGCGCGTACCAGCTCGGTTTTCTCCGCATCGCTGGTGGTGGGGGACTCGCCGGTGGTGCCGTTGACGACCAGGCCGTCGTTGCCTGCGTCCACCAGGTGGGCGGCGAGCCGCTGCGCGCCGTCGAGGTCGAGTGCGCCGTCCGCCGTGAAGGGCGTGACCATGGCGGTGAGGACCCGCCCGAAGGGGGTCTGCGGAGTGGAGGTCGGAGCCATGGGTAACACGCTACTCGTTGCTCAGGGCGGGGTCTGCCCTCGGGGCGGGCGACAAGTGGTGACAAAGAGGGAGCCCGGCACTGCCTGCTCGGGGGTTCAAGCAGTGCCGGGTCCGTTCGATCAGGCTAGATGAACTTCCACAAAGGCCGCAATACGGACACTTCGTGCGGCTGATGCGTACATCAGTACCTGGGGAGACGGGCGGCCCGCGGGATCACGGCGCGATACGGCCGTTGGCGTTGAAGGCGGCGTGGGTGAGCGGCATGAGCCTCGCCCACTCGGCCTCCATCTTCTCCCCCACCATCTCGATCTCCCGCTGCGGGAAGGACGGCACCTTCGCCAGCTCGTGCTGGGTGCGCAGGCCGAGGAAGTGCATCAGCGAGCGGGCGTTGCAGGTGGCGTACATGGAGGAGAACAGGCCGACGGGGAGCACCGCGCGGGCGACCTCGCGGGCCACGCCGGCGGCGAGCATCTCCTGGTACGCCTCGTACGCCTGCCGGTAGGAGTCCTCCATGACCCGGCCGACCAGCTCCTGCTGGGCCTGGGTGCCCTCGACGAAGCGGTACTTGCCGGGGCGGCCCTCCTGGACCAGCTTGCGGGCGGCGTCGGGGACGTAGAAGACGGGCTGCAGCTCGCGGTAGCGGCCGGACTCCTCGTTGTACGACCAGCCCACGCGGTGCCGCATGAACTCGCGGAAGACGAAGATCGGGGCGCTGATGAGGAACGTCATCGAGTTGTGCTCGAAGGGGCTGCCGTGGCGGTCCCGCATCAGGTAGTTGATCAGGCCCTTGGAACGCTCCGGGTCCTTGTCCAGCTCCTCCAGGGACTGCTCGCCGACGGTCGAGACACGGGCCGCGAACAGGACGTCGGCGTCCGACGCGGTGTGCTTGACCAGCTCGACGGTGACGTCGCTGCGGAAGCTGGGTTTGAGGTCGTCGGCGGGGGTGGCGGTCACGGGTCGGAGGGTCCTTCCGTCATCTCTCTCGGGCGGCGCCCACTCTACGGCCCGGCTCTGACATCAGGGCGTTCGGTGCCGGGGCGCGACATCTTCGGTGAAGATCGAAGAATTCGGGGGAAGCGGGCACCTTTCGGGACACTCGCGCGTCTGTATGGGTGAGACACCCCAGTTCGACCGCAGTTTCGACCCCGAAGGGAGCCGTACCTCCGATGTTCCGTCGGCGCGAGCCCGTCCCGTTCGCCTTCGTCGCAGAGGCGGACAGGTTCCGCAGCAATGTCACTCCCCCGCCCCGGCAGCGGGCGTCCGCCGGTGAGATAGCCGGGCGGTGCCTGCTGGCCCTGACCATCGTCGCGGGTCTGGTGGGGTCGCTGATCCTGGGGCTGCCCGCGTTGTCGATCAGTCACACCCCGCCGCAGACCCAGCAGGCCTCGACGGACCGCTGAGGGCCGACCATCGCCGGGGGCGCCGCCCACCCCCTCGGACCCCCGTGGGTGGTGGGCGCGGACGCGGACGGATAGCCTCACCGGGCACAGCCCCGTGTGGATCGAGTGAGGACCCGCCGTGCCCCTGCCCTTCCTGACGGCCGACCGTGCCTTCGACACCGTGTACGACGTCGCGCTGCCGTTCGACGACCGTGAGCGCTGGCGGCGGCCCTACCGGCCGGGTCCCTGGCGGGTGGGGATGGCGGCGCTGGTGCTGCTGCTGGCCTCGTTCGTGCTGTTCGCGGCGGTGGTGACCGCGCTCACCGGCGGGATGTCCTCGGCCGCGGTGTGCTTCGCGATCGCGCTGGCCGTCGTCGGCGGCGCGCTGCGGCTGCTGCGGATGGGCGTGTGGGTCGGGTCGCGCGGGCTGCGCCATGTGCGCTTCTTCGTCACCCGTACGACGCCGTGGGCACAGGTCGTGAGCGTACGGACCGTGCAGCAGCCGGTGCGGTGGCTGGGGCTGCCGCGCACGGTGCAGGGACAGGCGCTGCTGCTGGACCGCCGCGGGCGGTCCGCGGAGGCCGTGCCGCCGCTGCTGACCACGCACGACGCGGACTTCCTCGGCCGCCTCGCGGCGTTCGACCGCGCGGCGGACTCGGTGGAGGCGTGGGCGGAGGAGTACCGCCTGCGCTGAGGCCCCCGGCGTGCGCATCACCGCCCGGCGCGGGTCCCGGTCGGCGCCGCACGGCGCACGGCGCGCGATGGCGAACGGTGACCGTCCTCGCCCCGGTGTCGCCTGCCGTCGGCGGACGCCTGGGCGCGCCGCCGGCCCTTGCGCGTGCCCCGGCCGTTGCGCGTGTCGTCGGCCGTACGCACGCCTGTGGGGCCGGCCGCCGTACGCGGTCGGCCCCACAGGCGGGTGCGGTGTCAGGCGGCCGGGAGGGGCTTGCCGTCGTGGAGGGCTATCGCCCGCTGCATGGCCTTGCGGGCGCGGGCCGTGTCGCGGGCGTCGTGGTAGGCGATGGCGAGGCGGAACCAGGTGCGCCAGTCGTCGGGGGCGGCCTCCGTCTCGGCCTTGCGCTTGGCGAAGACCTCGTCGGCCGAGTCGCGGTCGATGCGCCCGCTGGGCGTGCGCTTCAGCTCGTCCACGGGCAGGCCGCCCTCGGCGTCCAGTTCGGCGGCGAGCTGGTTGGCCCGGCGTACGAACTGGGTGTTCTTCCACAGGAACCACAGCCCGATCACCGGCAGGATCAGCACGGCGATCCCGAAGGTCACCGTGACGAGCGTGCCGGACTGGATGAGCATGACGCCGCGGCTGCCGACCAGGGCGAAGTAGAAGACCAGGACGGCGGCCGTGACGAGGTAGGTGATCTTGGCGCGCATGAGGGGTTCGGGCTCAGTTCAGGTCGAGGAAGTTCTCCAGGCCGAAGGTCAGGCCCGGAGTGGTCACCACGCGGCGCGCGCCGAGCAGGATGCCCGGCATGAAGCTGCTGTGGTGGAGCGAGTCGTGCCGGATCGTGAGCGTCTCCCCCTCGGCCCCCAGCAGGACCTCCTGGTGGGCGAGGAGGCCGCGCAGGCGCACCGAGTGCACCGGGACGCCGTCCACGTCGGCGCCGCGCGCGCCGTCCAGCGCCGTGGCGGTGGCGTCCGGCGCCGGGGCCGTGCCGGCCTTCGCGCGGGCCTGGGCGATGAGCTGGGCGGTGCGGGTGGCCGTGCCGCTGGGGGCGTCGACCTTCTTGGGGTGGTGCAGTTCGACGACCTCGACGGACTCGAAGTACGGCGCGGCGATCTGCGCGAACTTCATGGTCAGCACGGCGCCGATGGAGAAGTTCGGGGCGATGAGCACCCCGGTCTCCGGGGACCGGTCGAGCCATCCCGTCAGCTGCGCGAGCCGCTGCTCGGTCCAGCCGGTGGTGCCGACGACCGCGTGGATGCCGTGGGCGACGCAGTAGTCGAGGTTGGCCATGACCGAGTCGGGCGTGGTCAGCTCGACGGCGACCTGGGCGCCGCTGTCGGCGAGGGCCTCCAGCGAGTCGCCGCGGCCGAGGGCGGCCACCAGCTCCATGTCCTCGGCGGCCTCGACGGCCCGTACCGCCTCGGAGCCGATCCGGCCCTTGGCGCCGAGGACCGCCACGCGCAGCTTGCTCATCTCTTTGCTTCCTTAAGAACCGAAGGGGACCTGGAACCGTAGGGGACCGTGGGGTCAGGCGACCGCGTCGTGGAGGCGGGCGGCCTGCTTGTCCTTGAGCGGGCCGATGACCGACAGCGACGGGCGCTGTCCCAGGATGTCGCGGGCGACGGCGCGGACCTCGTCCGGGGTCACCGCCGCTATCCGGGCCAGCATGTCGTCGACGGAGATCTGCTCGCCCCAGCACAGCTCGCTCTTGCCGATACGGTTCATCAGCGCGCCGGTGTCCTCGAGGCCGAGGACGGTGGAGCCCTGGAGCTGGCCGACGGCGCGGGCGATCTCGTCGTCGGGCAGGCCGTTGTCGGCGACCTGGTCGAGTTCGTCGCGGCAGATCCGCAGCACGTCGTGGACCTGGCTCGGGCGGCAGCCGGCGTAGACGCCGAACAGGCCGCAGTCGGCGAAGCCGGACGTGTAGGAGTAGACGCTGTAGGCGAGGCCGCGCTTCTCCCGGACCTCCTGGAAGAGGCGGGAGGACATGCCGCCGCCGAGGGCGGTGTTGAGCACGCCGAGGGCCCAGCGCCGTTCGTCGGTGCGGGCGAGGCCCGGCATGCCGAGGACGACGTGCGCCTGTTCGGTGCGGCGGCCCTGGATTTCCACGCGGCCGGCGGTGCGCAGGCTGCGGCTGCCGTCGCGCGGGGCGATGGGGACGGCTTCGGCGTTCCTGAACGCGCCGGCCTTCTCGAAGGCGGCGCGCACCCGGCGTACGACCTTGTGGTGGTCGATGTTGCCGGCGCAGGCGACCACGAGGTGGGTCGGGTCGTAGTGCTTCTTGTAGAAGCGTCGGATGCGGTCGGCGGTGAGGGCGTTGACCGTGTCGACGGTGCCGAGGACGGGGCGGCCGAGGGGGCTGTCGCCGAACATGGTGTGCGCGAACAGGTCGTGCACGCAGTCGCCCGGGTCGTCCTCGGTCATGGCGATCTCTTCGAGGATCGCGCCGCGTTCGACGTCGACGTCCTCCTCGCGGATCAGCGAGCCGGTGAGCATGTCGCAGACCACGTCGATGGCGAGCGGCAGGTCGGTGTCGAGCACGCGCGCGTAGTAGCACGTGTACTCCTTGGCGGTGAACGCGTTCATCTCGCCGCCGACGGCGTCGATGGCGGAGGAGATGTCCAGGGCGGAGCGCTCGGAGGTGCCCTTGAAGAGCAGGTGCTCCAGGTAGTGCGTGGCGCCGCCGAGCGCCGGGGTCTCGTCGCGGGAGCCGACGTGCGCCCAGATGCCGAAGGTGGCGGAGCGGACGGAGGGCAGGGTCTCGGTGACGATGCGCAGACCGCCCGGGAGGGTGGTCTTGCGGACGGTGCCGATGCCGTTCATGCCCTTGACGAGGGTTTGGGTACGGGCGACGGCCCGCGCCTCCGAGGAGGTGCGGGCCGTCGCCTTGAAGCTACGGGACGTCACTTGGCGGCGTCGTCCTTCTGCTCTTCATCGCCCTCTTCGCCCTCGATCACGGGGACCAGGGAGAGCTTGCCGCGGGAGTCGATCTCGGCGATCTCGACCTGGACCTTCTGGCCCACGCCGAGGACGTCCTCGACGTTCTCCACGCGCTTGCCGCCGGCCAGCTTGCGGATCTGCGAGATGTGCAGCAGACCGTCCTTGCCGGGCAGCAGGGAGACGAACGCGCCGAACGTGGTCGTCTTGACGACCGTGCCCAGGTAGCGCTCGCCGACCTCGGGCATCGTCGGGTTGGCGATGCTGTTGATCGTGGTGCGGGCGGCCTCGGCGGAGGGGCCGTCGGCGGCGCCGATGTAGATGGTGCCGTCGTCCTCGATGGTGATCTCGGCGCCGGTGTCCTCCTGGATCTGGTTGATCATCTTGCCCTTGGGGCCGATGACCTCGCCGATCTTGTCGACCGGGATCTTCACGGTGATGATCCGCGGCGCGTTGGGGGACATCTCGTCCGGCGTGTCGATCGCTTCCATCATCACGTCGAGGATGTGGAGGCGGGCGTCACGGGCCTGCTTGAGGGCGGCGGCCAGGACGGAGGCGGGGATGCCGTCCAGCTTGGTGTCGAGCTGGAGGGCGGTGACGAACTCCTTGGTGCCGGCGACCTTGAAGTCCATGTCGCCGAAGGCGTCCTCCGCACCGAGGATGTCGGTGAGGGTGACGTAGTGCGTCTCGCCCTCGATCTCCTGGGAGATCAGGCCCATGGCGATGCCGGCGACCGGGGCCTTCAGGGGCACACCGGCGTTCAGCAGGGACATGGTGGAGGCGCAGACGGAGCCCATCGACGTGGAGCCGTTGGAGCCGAGGGCCTCGGAGACCTGGCGGATCGCGTAGGGGAACTCCTCGCGCGTGGGCAGCACCGGCACCAGGGCGCGCTCGGCGAGGGCGCCGTGGCCGATCTCGCGGCGCTTGGGGGAGCCGACGCGGCCGGTCTCGCCGGTGGAGTACGGCGGGAAGTTGTAGTTGTGCATGTAGCGCTTGCGGGTCACCGGGGAGAGGGTGTCCAGCTGCTGCTCCATGCGGAGCATGTTGAGGGTGGTGACGCCCAGGATCTGGGTCTCGCCGCGCTCGAACAGCGCCGAGCCGTGCACCCGCGGGATGGCCTCGACCTCGGCGGCGAGCGTACGGATGTCCGTGACGCCGCGGCCGTCGATGCGCTTCTTCTCCTTGATGACGCGCTCGCGGACCAGCTGCTTGGTCAGCGCGCGGTACGCGGCGGAGATCTCCTTCTCGCGGCCCTCGAACTCGGGCAGCAGCTTCTCGGCGGCCAGGCCCTTGACGCGGTCCAGCTCGGCCTCGCGCTCCTGCTTGCCGGCGATGGTGAGCGCCTGGGCCAGCTCGGGGCGGACGGCGGCGGTCAGCGCCTCCAGGACGTCGTCCTGGTAGTCGAGGAAGATCGGGAACTCGCCGGTCGGCTTGGCGGCCTTGGCGGCGAGGTCCGACTGGGCCTTGCAGAGCACCTTGATGAAGGGCTTCGCGGCCTCGAGACCGGCGGCGACGACCTCCTCGGTGGGGGCCTCGGCGCCGCCCTTGACCAGCTGGATGGTCTTCTCGGTGGCCTCGGCCTCGACCATCATGATCGCGACGTCGCCGTCCTCCAGGACGCGGCCGGCGACGACCATGTCGAAGACGGCGTCCTCCAGCTCGGTGTGGGTCGGGAAGGCGACCCACTGGCCGTTGATCAGCGCGACGCGGACGCCGCCGATCGGGCCGGAGAAGGGCAGGCCGGCCAGCTGGGTGGACGCGGACGCGGCGTTGATCGCGACGACGTCGTACAGGTGGTCGGGGTTGAGGGCCATGACCGTGCAGACGACCTGGATCTCGTTGCGCAGGCCCTTCTTGAAGGACGGGCGCAGCGGGCGGTCGATCAGGCGGCAGGTGAGGATGGCGTCCTCGGAGGGGCGGCCCTCGCGGCGGAAGAAGCTGCCGGGGATCTTGCCGGCGGCGTACATCCGCTCCTCGACGTCCACCGTGAGGGGGAAGAAGTCGAGCTGGTCCTTGGGGTTCTTGGAAGCGGTGGTGGCCGACAGCACCATGGTGTCGTCGTCCAGGTACGCCACGGCGGAGCCGGCGGCCTGCTTGGCGAGGCGGCCCGTCTCGAAGCGGATGGTGCGGGTGCCGAAGGAGCCGTTGTCGATGACGGCCTCGGCGTAGTGGGTCTCGTTCTCCACTAGCGTTTTCTCCGTTACTTGTCGTCTTTCGTCCCGCCTCGCCCGTGTGGCGGGGGGACGGTGGCGGAGAAGCGCTCCGTCTGGTGCGGGCCGGTCTTCGATCGAAGCACCCGGGGCCTGTTCGCCCGGGGGCCACTACCGAGGACCGGCGGCGGCGAGGTGCGCTTCTCCTCGTGGTTCGTCGTGCGTGATGACGCTCTACCCACTACGGGTGGGCCTTATCACGCTGTGTCATGCGTATTGCGTTCTGCTACCACAGTACAAAGCGGCGGTGACACTCCGCACGTTTGTGCGCGTACGGCAAAGGGAGCGGTCCCCTCTCGCTGGTGGGGGCCCGCTCCCTTCACGGCGACTTACTTGGCGCCGCCCGCCGCACCGCGACGGATGCCGAGGCGGTCGACCAGCGCACGGAAGCGCTGGATGTCCTTCTTCGCCAGGTACTGCAGCAGACGGCGGCGCTGACCGACCAGGATCAGCAGGCCACGACGGCTGTGGTGGTCGTGCTTGTGGGTCTTGAGGTGCTCGGTCAGGTCGGAGATCCGACGCGAGAGCAGAGCGACCTGGACCTCGGGGGAGCCGGTGTCGCCCTCCTTGGTACCGAACTCGGAGATGATCTGCTTCTTCGTAGCGGCGTCGAGCGACACGCGTACTCCTCATGGTCTGAAAGTGGCCACCGAGTGCCCCCGGTCTTCATCTCGGGAGAGCTTCCGTAACTCGGGAGGCGGGGATCCGCTGGGCGCGGCCTCCAGGCCTCGCAGGACTAGCTGCCAGGGCTCCGGGGGTGCGTACACAAACGGCCGTCACTCAGGGTACCAGGCGGTGGCGGTGGGGTTTCCCCCGGTTTCCCGAGCGCCTTTCCCGGGCCGTCCCGGCGGCTAGGGTGAGCGCCGGTGCACAGTGCCGGTACACCGTACGGACGTCTGGAAGGGGTCGCTGCGTCATGGCGGAGACGGAAGAGGAGATCAAGGCCCGCAAGGAGCGGGAGCGGGACGAGCTGTATGCCCTCGACATCTCGGGGGTGGAGTGGCACGGCGCGCCGGGCACCTCGCCCGACGAGGAGCGCGTCGAGATCGCCTACCTCCCGGACGGCGCCGTGGCCATGCGCTCCTCCCTGGACCACGACACGGTGCTGCGCTACACCGAGGCCGAGTGGCGGGCCTTCGTGCTGGGCGCGCGCGACGGCGAGTTCGACCTGGAGCCGACGGAGCGCAACGGCGGTCTCGCCGCGCAGTGAGCGGCGCGGGGATGTGACGGAGGGGCGGCACGCGCGCGTGCCGCCCCTTTGGTCCGTTCACGGCCGCCGACGGGCCGGCCGTTTCGTCGTGTCAGCTGGTCATCGCCCGGACCGTGGTGTACACGTCGAAGACGGCCAGGGTGAGCGGGACCAGGGTGAGCAGGACGAAGCTCTCCGCGATCTCCAGGAAGCGGCCCCAGAACGGGGTGACGCCGCGGCGCGGGGTGATCAGGCCGATCGCGGTGACCAGGGCCGCCGCCCCGGCGACCGCCGCGACCAGCCAGACGCTGCGGATGTCGAGGGGCGTGGTGTCGCCCTGGAGCGCCTGGCGGACGTAGTCCCACGGCGGGTTCAGCGCCAGCCCGAGGCCGAGGAAGACCAGCGCCGACAGGCCGGCGGCCAGGGTGGCGGCGACCTGGGCGGTGTAGCGGAACAGGCTCGCCCGCATCAGCATCGCGACGCCGGTCGCGAGCGCCAGCAGCTGCGCCCATACGTCGCTGGAGAAGCCGAGGACGATCGAGGCGCCCACCGAGACGAGCGCGCAGCCGCCGACGAGGCCGACGAGCAGTTCGTGGCCGCGGCGGGCGCGGGCCGCGACGCGATCGGCGTCGACGGGCTCGTAGGCGTTCGGCTCGCCCTCCGCGTAGCCGCCCCGGGACGGGTTCGGGGCCTCGAAGCCGATGGGCAGCCGGGCGAAGCGCATCGAGAGACCGGGCAGGAAGGCCAGCGCGCCCACCGACACCGGGGCGCAGACGGCGGCCGTCTCGATGGGCCTGAGGTCGGTCAGGATGCCGATGAAGGTGATGATCAGGCCGATCGCGGAGGCGCAGACGAACGCCACGAAGGGTCCGTCGCCGCCGGGCGAGACCAGGGTGAGCACCAGGGCGGCGACCAGCACGGCCGCGCAGGCCAGCAGGAACTGGAGCCGGCCGATGCCCTCCCCGGCGTCCAGCGGGAGCAGTCCGGAGCCGGCCACGGCGATGTTGGGCAGGGCGCCCAGACCGAGGGCGATCGCGGAGCCCGCGTCGTCGTACACCCGTGCGCGCACGCACGCGATGGTGACCAGCAGGACGCCAGCGATGGCGGCGAGGACGCCCTGGAGGCTGTGCATGTCGTGGCGGAGCTGGGAGCTCCAGGCCACGAAGGCCAGCAGGGCGGGCAGGATGCCGCCGGCGACGAGTCCGGCGGCGCGGGTCAGGTCGCCGCTCCACAGGGCGCGGTCGCGGGTGACGGCGGAGGCGACGGCCTCGGAGACGTCGTCGAAGACGGCGGGCGGCAGCGACTCGGCGAACGGCCGCAGCGTGAGCAGTTCGCCGTCGAGGATGCGCTGCGCCGCGAAGGAGCGGGCGCTGTCGAGGACGGTGCCGTCGCGGCGGACGAGGTGGTAGCCGACGGGGGCGCCCTCGTCCGGGCTCTGCTGGGAGAGCCGCAGGATCTCCGGGTACAGGTCGGCGACCGGTACGTCGTCGGGCAGGGCCACGTCGATGCGGCTGTCGGGCGCCACGATGGTGACCCGGCAGAAGCCGAGTCCGGTGCCCGCTGCCGGGTGACCCTCGCTGCCGGGTCCGGTGGTGGCGCCGCCCGGCGCGGAGGCCGTCATGCTCACCTGCTGTTCCCCCTCGTCGTCGGTGTGCGGCCGGTCGGCCGTCTCGGTGGTGGTGCTGCCGGGCGGCCGGCGTCGGTGCGGCCGGCCGGCACGTCCGCGTGCCCACCGGCCGTGAAGCGTGCCCACCGGCCGCAAGCGTGCTGACCGGCCGTGAAGATCGTGTGCACGTTCCGCCGGGAGTCCGTGTGGCGTCGTCCCGGCCGCCGGCCGCTCGCGCCGCCCGGCCGGGCGGGTGCGGGGGCCGTCCGCTGCGAACGCCGTGAATCGCCCGTTTTCGCCGGACCGATTCGCACCTGCTCACACGTCCCACCGGCACCCTACCGCCCACCGGCGGCGCCGGTTGTCAGTAGGATCGCGGTTCGCGATCGGCGTCCGCCTGACACGGGGCGGCGGACAGAACACCTCGGTCGGGCAAGGGAATTGGTGCGTAGTGAGCCATATCGTCGTCAAGCGCCCACCACGGGCACTGCCGAAGGACGTGCCCACGGACGAGATCGTGCTGCAACCCCCGCCGGAACTGCCCCGCGGGCAGCAGGAGGGCGCGCTGATGCAGCTGCTGCCCATGCTCGGCATGGGCGGCTCGGTGGTGTTCTTCTTCAACCCGAACGCCCAGCCGTTCATGAAGATCATGGGCATGGTGATGATCGCCTCCACGGTCGCCATGGGCGTCTCCATGCTGGTGCGCTACCGCCGCGGCAACCAGGGGCAGATGGCCGACATCCGCCGCGACTACCTGCGCTATCTCTCGCAGACCCGGCGCGCGGCCCTGGACACCGCCAAGGCCCAGCGCGACGCCCAGTACTACCTGCACCCTTCGCCCGAGCAACTGTGGGCGCTGGTCGCCGAGGGCAGCCGGGTGTGGGAACGGCGCACCGGCGACGAGGACTTCGGCCAGGTCCGGGTGGGCCTCGGCCCGCAGGCCCTGGCCACCCCGCTGCTCGCGCCCGAGACCGCCCCGGTGGACCAGCTGGAGCCGCTGACCGCGGGCGCCATGCAGCGCTTCCTCGCCACCCACGGCACGCTCGAGGACCTGCCCATGGCGGTCTCGCTGCGCGCCTTCTACCACGTGACGGTCAGCGGCGACCCGGCGACCGTGCGCGGCACGACCCGCGCCCTGGTCGGCTCGCTGGCCTCCCTGCACTCCCCCGAGGACCTGGTCGTCGCCGTGGCCGCGCACCGGGACACCACGCCCGAGTGGGAGTGGGCCAAGTGGCTGCCGCACAGCCAGGCCCCGGGCGTCACGGACGGCGCGGGCAGCCGGCGGCTGATCGCGGCCGACCCGCAGGAGCTGGAGGACCTGCTCGGCGCCCGGCTGCAGGGCCGGCCGCGCTTCCACCCGGGCGGGGCGCCGGTCCCCGAGCAGCCGCACCTGGTGGTCGTCCTCGACGGCGTCTCCCTGTCCCCCACCTCGCTGCTGGCCTCCCCCGAGGGCCTGCAGGGCGTGACGGTCCTGGAGGTCGTGCCCGGCGAACTCACCGCCGGCCGCGGCGACCTGTCCATCGTCGTACGCCCCCAGGAACTGCGTCTGGAGTCCGCCCACGGCATGGTCTACGAGGGGACGCCCGACGTCCTGTCGTACGAGGCCGCCGAGGCGCTGGCACGGCAACTCGCGCCCCTGCGGGTCGCCTCCGGCGGTGACGACGACGAACCGCTGCTCGCCAACCTGGAGTTCACCGATCTGCTGAACCTCGGCGACGCCGCCTCCGTCGACCCCAAGCGCACCTGGCGGCCGCGCGCCCAGGCCGAGCGGCTGCGGGTGCCGATCGGTCTCGGCGAGGACGGCCGGCCCGTCATGCTCGACCTCAAGGAGGCGGCGCAGGAGGGCATGGGCCCGCACGGCCTGTGCGTGGGCGCCACCGGTTCCGGCAAGTCGGAGCTGCTGCGCACCCTGGTCCTGGGCCTCGCGGTCACCCACTCCTCCGAGACGCTCAACTTCGTCCTCGCCGACTTCAAGGGCGGCGCCACGTTCGCGGGCATGGCCCAACTGCCGCACGTCGCCGCCGTGATCACCAACCTCGCCGACGACCTCACGCTCGTGGACCGGATGGGCGACTCCATCCGCGGCGAACTCAACCGCCGCCAGGAGATGCTCCGCGACGCGGGCAACTACGCCAACATCCACGACTACGAAAAGGCCCGCGCGGCCGGCGCCCCGCTGCAGCCGATCCCCTCGCTCGTCCTCGTCATCGACGAGTTCAGCGAACTGCTCACCGCCAAGCCCGATTTCATCGACATGTTCGTCCAGATCGGCCGTATCGGCCGCTCGCTCGGCGTGCATCTGCTGCTGGCCTCGCAGCGCCTGGAGGAGGGCCGGCTGCGCGGCCTGGAGACGTACCTGTCCTACCGCGTCGGTCTGCGCACCTTCTCCGCGGCCGAGTCGCGCGCCGCGCTCGGTGTGCCCGACGCCTACGAGTTGCCGAACATCCCCGGCTCCGGCTTCCTGAAGTTCGGCACCGACGAGATGGTCCGCTTCAAGGCGGCGTACGTCTCCGGCGTGTACCGCACCGGCTCGCAGCACGCCGCGGCGCTCGGCGGGCGGCTGCCCGTGGACCGCCGCCCGGTCCTGTTCACGGCGGCCGAGGTCCCGGTGCGCTACGCGGCGGTGCCGCAGCAGCGGCAGGAGCCGCGCCCCGACGAGAAGGACGACGCGCTCGCCGACACCGTCCTCGACGTGATCGTGCGGCGTCTTGAGGCGCAGGGTCCGGCCGCCCACCAGGTGTGGCTGCCGCCGCTGGACAGCCCGCCGTCGCTGGACTCGCTGCTGCCCGGGCTCGCCCCGGTGCCCGGCCGCGGTCTGACCCAGCCCGGCTACGAGGGCGCGGGCCGGCTGATCGTGCCCGTGGGCATCGTCGACAAGCCGTACGAGCAGCGGCGCGACCCGCTGTGGGTCGACTTCGGCGGGGCCGCCGGCCATATGCAGATCATCGGCGGTCCGCAGTCCGGCAAGTCGACGCTGGTGCGTTCCCTGGTCGCCTCCTTCGCGCTCACCCACACCCCGCACGAAGTGCAGTTCTACGGGCTGGACTTCGGCGGCGGCGGCCTGTCCTCGCTGGCTGGTCTGCCGCACGTCGGCGGGATCGCCTCCCGGCTCGACCCGGAGAAGGTGCGGCGCACCGCGGCCGAGGTGTACGGCGTGCTGACCCGGCGCGAGGAGTACTTCCGCGCCTCGGGCGTCTCCTCCATCGCCGAGTTCCGCAGCCGCCGCGCCAAGGGCGACATCTCGGTCACCGACCAGCCGTGGGGCGATGTCTTCCTGGTCATCGACGGCTGGGGCAACTTCCGCACCGAGTACGAGGCGTTGGAGCCGCTGGTGCTGGACATCGCGGCCCGCGGCCTCGGTTACGGCATCCACCTCGTCCTGACCGCGTCGCGTTCGATGGAGGTCCGCTCCAACCTCAAGGACCACCTGATGAACCGCCTGGAGCTGCGGCTCGGCGACCCGATGGACTCCGAGTTCGACCGCAAGGTGGCGGCCAACGTGCCCACGGGCGTGCCCGGACGCGGCCAGACGCCGCTCAAGCAGCACTTCATGGCGGCGGTCCCGCGGATCGACGGCCTGTCCTCCGACACCGACCTGGCGGATGCGGCGACGGCGCTGGCCGCCGAGGTCAGCCGGCACTGGCAGCAGCCCGGCGCGCCCGAAGTGCGGCTCCTGCCGCGGGAGTTCCCCGCGGCGCAGCTGCCGCCGGGCGACCGCTTCCCGAACCGGGGCGTCTCCTTCGCCCTGGACGAGGACAACCTCGAACCGGTCTTCGTGGACTTCGACCAGGACCCGTTCTTCCTCGTCTTCGGCGAGAGCGAGTCCGGCAAGTCGAACCTGCTGAAGCTGCTCATCCGGCGCCTGACCGAGCGCTACGACGGCGACAGCTGCAAGCTGTTCGTGGTCGACAACCGCCGCTCGCTGCTGGGGGTGACCCCGACCAGCCATCTGGCGGAGTACATCCCCATGTCGAACCAGATGCAGCACCACATGGACGCGCTGGCCGACCTGATGCAGCGCCGCACGCCGACCTCGGACGTCACGCCCGAGCAGCTGCGCGACCGCAGCTGGTGGCGCGGGCCGACGGTGTACGTCGTCATCGACGACTACGACCTGGTGTCGACGTCCAGCGGCAACCCGCTGGCCGGCCTCACCGAACTCCTGCCCTTCGCCCGCGACGTGGGCGTCCGCTTCATCATCGCCCGCTCCACGGCGGGCGCGGGCCGCGCGGGCTACGAGGCGTTCATGCAGCGCATCAAGGAACTCGGCGCACAGGGCGTCGTCCTCGCGGGCGACCCGACCGAGGGCGAACTCCTCGCCAACGTCCGCCCGCGCCCGATGCCGCCCGGTCGGGGCGTGTTCGTCTCGCGGCGGCAGGGGCGGCCGTTGGTGCAGGTGGGGTTGGTGCCCGAAGGGAACTGAGCCGAGCCGAATCTTGAGCGCCCGCTCCGGGGGACCCGGAGCAGGCGCTCCCCGTACGGCAGCTTGGTCCGGTCAGTGCGGGGCGGGCGCTCGCTGTACGCGCCTGGTCCAGTCACCTGTGGGCGCGCGCTCGCCGTACGCCGGCCCCTGTGCTGCCGGAAGGCGTCCCGAACACAGGACGGGCGCGGCTGCGGCCCGGACGCGCGGTGGCACGGCGGCGCGGTCCGCGTGCGGACACGACGACGGGGTGGGCGCCTCCCGCGCGCGCCCACCCCGGACTCCGCTTCGTACGGCCGCTTCCTAGTGGAAGTAGCTGGCCGCCTTCTTGTCGCCCTCCTGGTAGGTGCCGCCGGACTGGGAGACGACGTTGCCGATGCCGGTCAGCGCCTCGTGGATGTCCGTGGCCTCCTTGTCCCAGCGGTGCAGCTTCTCGTGGAAGGTGCTCTGGGCCTCGCCCTCCCAGTAGCGGAGGCTGTCCGTCACCAGCTTCCGCAGCTCGTCCAGATCGTGGTCGAGCTGGGACGCCTGGTTGCGGATGTCGATCGCTGCCCTGTCGAGCCCGCTATAAGTGACGGACAGGCCCTCGGCGTTGTTGGCCATATGTGCTACCTCGTCTCGCTGGTGTGTCTGTCGGGTGTGTCAGCCGATCCGCTGACGTGACCGGCTGTCGCGGTCCGGCTCAGTAGGAGCTGAGGGCTGACGACGGCACGCTGGAGGCGCCGTCCCTGACGTCGATCTTGTTGACGGACGCGCGGACCTCGTCCTCCTTGCTGTCCTTGATGTTGCGCGTCGAGGTCATGGCCTCGATGACCTCACCGAGGATGTTGCCGATGTTCTGCAGCGAGGTGTTGATCTCGATCTGCTTCTTGTCGAAGGCGGCGCGGCCGATGCCCTGCCACTGGCCTTCGAGGCTGTCGATCACGCCCTGCAGGTTGTGCACGCGCTTGCGGATGTTGTCGTACTTCTCGACCATCCGCTGCTGCATGTGGACAACTGCATCATCTTCGAGCTTCTGCTTGCCGCCGGCCATGTGAGACCGCCCCTCTCTCTGTCTGTCTCGGGTCCAACTGTGCGCCCCTCGCCGCATGTCGCATCGCGGCGGTGGACGTTTGCTGCATGCCCCTGCGATGCAGGTGTGGGTCATGCAGACGGCTCATGACATGCCGTCACCTGCCGCGCCGTGCCCGCGCGACGGCGAGACCGCCACCGCCGAGCACGACGACCGCGGCTACCGCGCCGAGCGCGATCCACAGGGTGTTGCTGTCACCGGTCGATTCCGCACTCGATCCTGCCGCAGATGTGCCGCCGGTCGTAGTCTTTTGCGGGGCTTGTGACGCGGCTGATGCGGAAGCGGAGCCGGCTGCGGACGGCTCGGGCGCCGCGCTCTCGCCGTTCTCCGCCCCGAGCGGATCGACGTCTGCCGGTCCGGCCTTGTAACCGGCGTTCTCCACGACCATACGCGGCCGAACGGCACCGTAGCCACCGTACTTGCTGGGATCGTCCTTCGGCCACGAGCGGCCGGCCGTGTCGATCAGGGAACCCAGGACCTGGTTGGCCGTCCAGTCGGGGTGAGCGGACCACACGAGGGCCGCTGAAGCGGACACGAGCGCCGAAGCCGCCACGGTCCCGCCTCCGTCCTGGCAGTACCGCTGGAACTTGGCGTCGCACCACCGGGGTACGTCTTCCCCCGGCGCGGCCAGATCGACGTAGTCGCCGTACTGGGAGGTCGAGGAGACCTCCCAGTCCTTGCCGCTGGAGGCCACGCCGACCACATGCGGATACGCCGCCGGGTACTGGGTCTTGTTTCCTTCTTTTCTGTTGTCCCCAGTGCCCGCGACCATCAACACACCCTTTTTGACGGCGTAGTCGAACGCCACGTCGCCGACGATCTGCGTGCCGATCGGGTACTGGTTGCCGACCGCGAAGTCGATGATCTTCGCACCACTGTCGACAGCGGCCCTCACCGCCGTGGCGAGCGGGTAGTTCGGGTCCGGTAGCTCATCGTGCTTCAGGGCCGGCACCCGGATCAGGATGATCTTCACCCCTGGTGCGAGCCCCCTCAAGCCCCCGCCCTTGCCCGTCCCGGCGATGAGTTCGGCGGCCGTGGTGCCCTGTCCCGTGGTGTCGTCCGTCTGCGTGGCACTGCCCTTGGCGAGCCCGTCCTTGACCAGGGCGTCCACACCCTGAAGGACCTGCCCACGGAGGGAAGGGGTGTCCGGGTTGACTCCCGTGCCGATGACCGCGACCTTGATGCCCTCTCCGGTGCTGGTCTTCCACATCTGCTCGGCCTGCATCGGCCCCAGGTACCACTGCTGGGACTGGGCGTCGGAGGCTGCGGCACTCGGAGCGAACCCCAGACCGGCGGCGGCCAGGGCACCGGCGACCGCTACCACAGCACGGACTCGGCGTCCGTACGGCGACCTGAGGAGCACAGCCTGCTCGGCGCTTCGGCTGGTCCCTGACTTCATGGATTACGTGTCCTCATCCGGGCTCGGTTGACTACCTGCGGCACCAGACCTACGCGATGCCATCACCTGCCCTGCCGGACACGTGCGACGGCCAAGCCGCCACCGCCGAGCACGACCACCGCTGCTACAGCGCCGAGCACGATCCACAACGTGTTGCTGTCACCGGTCGATTCCGCACTCGATCCTGCCGCAGATGTGCCGCCGGTCGTAGTCTTTTGCGGGGCTTGTGACGCGGCTGATGCGGAGGCGGAGCCGGTTGCGGACGGCTTCGGTGAAGCCTGGGCGGTTCCGGACTTGGCGAGCAGGTCGCCGCCGTTCTCCTTCGCGAGCGGGTCGACGTTCGGCGGTCCCGGATCGTAGTGCGGGTTCGCCAGGACGTTCTTCGGCCTGATCGCCCCGTAGCCCAGGTACTGGCTGGGGTCGTTCTTGGGCCAGCTGCGACCGGCCGTGTCGATCAGGGCGCGAGTGACCTGGTTCACCGTCCAGTCGGGATGGGCGGACCAGATGAGTGCGGCGGAGGCCGCGGCTATGGCGGTGGCCGGGCTCGTTCCGTTGTAGTCGTCGCAGTAGGAACGGAAGGTGGCGTCGCACCAGCCGGGGATTCCTTCGCCCGGTGCCGTCAGGTCGACGTAGTTTCCGTGGGAGGAGAACTTCGACACGGTGCCGGAGGCGTCCATCGAAGAGACGCCGATCACGTAGTTCGCGGCGGCCGGGTAGTCGATGTCTCCCTTGCCGCGCCCTGCGTTCCCCACCGCCGCGATCATCAGCTTGCCCTTGGAAGCCGCGTATTCAATCGCTTCCTCTTCCTTAGGGTCGTAGAGACCGCCGATGGACATGCTGATGATCTTGGCATCGGTATCGGCCGCCGCCCTGATCGCCTGCCAGTCTTCGGGAACCTTCTTGTCGCCCTCTTTCGGCGAGCTGTCGAGGGCGACACGGTACGGGACGATCTTCGCGCCGGGAGCCAATCCTTTGAGACCACCGCCTGCACCCGTGCCGGCGATCAACTCGGCCATGGTCGTGCCGTGGCCGTCGTAGTCCTCAGTGGCCTGGTAGGCAACGGACTTGGGTGTCTCGTCCGCCAGCACCTGCCCCTCGAGGGAAGGCGTGTCCGGGTTCACGCCGCCGTCGATGACCGCGACCTTCACACCCTTTCCGGTGCTGATCTTCCACATCTTCTCGGCCTGCATCGGCTGCAGATACCACTGTTTCGACTGCGCGTCGTACGCCGTGGCGTTGGGGGCGAACCCCACGCTCAGGGCCGCCAGCGCACCGACGACCGCGCCCACCGCGCGTACTCGCCGTCCACGGCTCCCCCCGAGGGGCGCCGCTCGCTCGGTTCGTCGGCTGGTCGCTGACTTCATGGCCTTGTACGTCCTCGCTCGCGCTCAGTGGCTGACCGGCGGCACATCGCGCCGCGGTTCGGTGGGCGGGTGGGTGGTCTCGTTCTCCTCGTGCCTGCAGTCAGGGCGCGGTGCGTCCTGCTCGTCGCGTTCGTCCTCACGCTTCGCCCGTTTGCCGGGACCGCGTACGAGACCGGCGCCACCCCGCGTCAGCCCATTGCGCTCAGCCCGGCCGGACGAGTTGCGCGCGGTCGGCTTGCCGGTCACACCCTCGGCCGGTGCGGCACTGCCACGAGCGGCCGACACTCCTCTCCCGGTTCCCGGCCGCTGAGCGGACTCGGGTGCGCCGAAGACACCTCGGCCGGACGACCTGCCCGTCTGCGAACGGGATCCGGCCGCTTCCTCGGCTCCGATGACGGTGCCCCGGGGAATTCTCGAACCGCTCCCCTTCTCCGACCTGCCGGTCGCCGAAGGGCGCCCCCCGACAACGCCGTTGCCACGGCCCGCCCCCGCGGTCGGGCCACCGGCCGCACGCTGGCCCGGGGTGGCCCCTGCCCGGGGAGTGCCCCCTGTGACGCCTCGCCCCATGGGGGTCGACGAGGACCTGGCCCCCGCCTGCGCGCCCTTCCCCATCGACTGGCCGGTCGACGTGGCGCGCCCCATCTGGTTGCCGGCTCCCTGCCCCGGGAAACGTCCCGAGCCGGCCGCGCCCGGGCCGGAGGCGCCGATCCGCCCTTGGGACGACGCGGGGGTTCGGAACCCGCCCGCCCGGCCGACGCCTCCACCCGAGGAGTTGCCCGGAAGCGGCATGCCGAGGCCGCCTTCGAAGACGCTGGTATGACCGCCGTTCGGAGCGGGACTACCGGTGACCGGCGGAGTGGAGACCGTCTGCGGTGTGGTCGTTGGAGGGGGCAGCGTGCCGACGCTGTCGATGCCGGTACCGACGTCAGGGGTATCGACGGGCACATGGCCGACCGGAGTCGGAGTGCGTTCTCCACCTTCCGTGACGTGGCGCACCGGCGTCGGGCTGTCGACCGTGTCGTGTCCGCTGGCGTGGGCCACCGGGGCAACTACCTGGTGATGACCGGACACGGCCGTCGAACCGGGGCCCGTTACGCCGCCAGAGCCAGCACCTGCGGGGACGTCGTTACGCTGCCCGCGCTGTGGGCGAGGTACGCCCACGTCCGGCATCGTGTCGAACGTCGGGGCCTTCTTGCGCACGGCCGTCAACTGCTCGTTCGACACCGCGTAGTAGGAGGCCAGCCGGTTCATCTGGTTGATGGCTTCCTGGCGGTTCTTCTCCACCTTCACGGCGGCCGCGTAGTCCTCCTTGTTGGCGGCCTTCTCGGCTGCGGAGAACTCATGGGGCCGCTTCCGGTCGGCCTCGGTGTCACGAGGCGGCATCGCGCTGCGGACCGACGCCAGGCCGTCGGCGGAGGCGGCGAGCTGGTCACCGGCGCCGCCGGCGAAGTCACTCAGCTCGAGCGTCTTGCCGACCAAGTCTCCGCCCCAGGCGCGGAAGGCTTCGCCCGCCTTGCCCACCCAGCGGACGTTGTTGATGTGACCCGCGAGTTCCTCGGCCGCCGACTTGATGGCGTCGCGTGCGTCCCACAGCGCCTGCCCGGAGGACGCCAGGTCGTGAGGGTCGGTCTGCTCGACCAGATCGAGCAACTGGTTGAGGCCGAGGGTGGTCTCGCCGAAGTCGGTGCTGTGCTGCACCGTCTTCGCGTACGGGCTCTGGTGGGCGACCGCCCGCAGGGTGCCGTTCACCAGTCTGGTGAACAGACCGCCACCCTGCGGCAGGTCGTCGGCGGTGCGGGTGATGTCCGTCAGGGAGTTCTGCGCCGTGACCCGCTGCTCGTCGGCCTTGTGGTCGTGGCTCATTGGAGGGTCGCGCCGCCCTTCTCATCGTTGGAACGCGGCTTCGCCCTCTGGATCTTGTCGATCTCCGTCTGGATCTCCCAGAACCGTCGGCGCTGATCCTCTTCGAGCTTCTGGAAGCCGTGGCTGGCCCCCTGTACCGCGATGCCGATCGCCTCGATCTGCAGATGCAGGGCCTTCGAGAGGGTGGTGAGCTCCTCGTGCACCGCGTGGTAGTTCGTGTACAGGTCGTGCGCCTCCGGGAAGACGCTTTCACCGGCCGCGGTCAGGGACGAAAGCCTGATCGTCTGCGCGCCGACCTTCGTCGGGCTGCCCGCCGAGGACTCCAGGTCGCGCAGCACCGCGTCGACCCGGTTCACGAAGTCTTCCAGCGCCTCGCGGCTGGCCTCCAGGTCAACCCCTCTGGCCTGGGACGCTCCTCCCACCATGTCGTCCGGAAGCACGACACTCCTCCCCGTTTCCCCGTGTACGCATCGTCGCGGGCGACCGGCCGGTGCGCTTCGCGGAATCGCAAAGCGGGCCGCACCTCACAACGCGCTCACCACTCTAGTCAGGGCCGGTAACCGGTCCAACCCAGATGTGGCCCAACCTCGTTACAACCCGCGTGGGGCATATCGGTTTGCCTGATTTGCCGTCGCTACCGGGGGTGACCGTGTGGGACTTGACGCCGAAGGGGCTGATCCCGCGCGCCGGTCGTGGAGGCGGGAGCCCGAGGGCGGGTGCCGGCGCGGTACGGATTTCCACGGAACCTCCACACTTCCGGGTGACGGAGAATAGGTGGTCCGGTCGCCGTCGGCCGGCGTTCCAGGGCGACCTGCGGGTTTGTCACGCGAGCCGCCACCCGGCGGTTTTCCGCCGCCCCCGCGAGCGCGTCGCTCCCCCGCACGTACGCGCCGTACCTGCGCCCCGCGGCCGGCACACCGCGGTTTCCGCGCGCCCCGAGTTGCTAACTTGACCGCGCACCACGACACCGGGAGATCGACGTCCGGCCGCGCGGTCGGCGGAACGGGCGCACGGGGAAGGCGGCCACCATGGCGTGGGACGAGTGGGAGAACCTCAAGGCGCAGGCGGCCGGGCGGCAGTCGACCGGTATGCGCCTGAACCATGTGGACCCGGGCGGGGGAAGCGGGGGCGGCGGCTCCGGCGATCTGGTGGCGCACACGGACGACCTGGGCGCCGTCGGGCACGAGGCGTACATCCTGTGGGACAAGCTCAGGACCGAGGCCGACATCGCCGGGGCGGGGTCGGGCAAGGGCGACACCGGGTCCACCATGCAGGCGGCGGCCGCGCTGAAGTCCAGCGGGTTCGCCAGCGGCGGCGCCCTGGAGACGACCGTCTCGGTGTGGACGACGCAGGTCAAGTCGGTGCTGCAGGCCTGCGCGCACATCTCCAACCACCTCGACTACACCAAGGCGCGCCACGCGTCGGACGACGCGCAGATCTCCGCGGAACTGCGCAGTCGGGACGGCTCGGCCGTGTCGGTGTCCGCGCTGAACGACTACTTCAAGTAGGGAGACGCCGATGACACTGACGTACACGGATCTCATCGACGTCGACCTCGGCAAACTCGGTACCGCCGTATCGGACTGGAAGAAGACCGTCGACAATCTCAAGCGGCTGGCGGAGAGCGCGCGTACGGGGCTGCAGGCGAAGTCGGACGCGGCGCAGTGGGCCGGCGTCAACGCCACGGTGACGCGGGAGTTCATCGCCAAGACCGCCAAGGAGATCGCGGATCTGCACACCGAGGCGAACAGCGTCTACCAGGTGCTCGACGACGGCCACACCGAACTCGTCTCGCTGCAGAAACAGATCACGAATGCCGTGCACAAGGACGCGAGCAATCTCGGCGTCCGGGTCGAGGACATCGGGGGCGGCAAGGTCCGCTGCTTCTTCCAGCACATCCGGGGGGACTCCGACGAGCGGACACAGGAACAGCTCGACGCCCGGCAGGAGTTGGAGAACCGGATCAACGACATCCTGTCGCACGCCGCGGAGATCGACGACTCCGTCGCCCGGGCCCTGGCCAAGAGCCACGGCAACGACGCCCACAACGCGGGCCACAGCGCGTACGAGTCCCTGAACGACGCCGAGGCCGAGCGCGCGGTGGAACTGGCCCGCAAGGGCGACGAGATGTCCGACGCGGAGCTGCGAGAGCTGAACCGGCTGCTGCGGTTCAACTCCCGTGAGAAGGACGGCGAGTTCGCGACGCAGTTCTACCAGGGGCTCGGCGGGCCGGAGAAGACGCTGCAGTTCTACGCCGAGATGTCCGTCGACGGCACCGGCGCCGACGCGACGAAGACCCGGCTCGACGAGGTGCGGGACCTGCAGAAGGTCATGGGGTACACGCTGGCCAACGCCACCGACCCGGACCACAAGTACCACCTGTCGGACGACTGGAACACCCAGTTCCGGCGGTTGGGCACCCAGGAGATCGGCTGGGAGCGAGGGCAGATGAGCAAGCCGTTCGGCTATCAGGTGCTCGGCGGCCTGCTGCGCTACGGCAACTACGACGCGCGGTTCCTCACCCCGATCGCGGAGCACATCACCCAGCTCCACAAGGAGGACCCGTACCGCTTCCTGATGAACAAGCCGGCGGGCAGCCCGGACGGCTACGGCTTCAATCCGTCCGGGAAGCTGGGGTCCGGCAACGATCCGCTCAACAGCGTGCTGGAGGCGTTGGGCCACAGTCCCGAGGCGTCGGAGAAGTTCTTCACCCAGCCTCCGACTGCCTACAACGAGGACGGCACGGTCAAGAAGGGCGGCGACGTCGGCTTCAAGTCGTATCTCGACCTGTTCACCGACAAGGACTTCGAGTGGACGATCGACACCAACGACTCGAATGTCATGGCCGACGCGGACAAGTCGCAGAAGGCCTTGACCTTCGGTCCCGAGGCCCTCGGCCACGCGCTGGAGTCCGCGACGACGGGCCGCCCCTACGACAGCGACGACACGGGCGCCGCCATCAAGCACACCGAGGCGCGGGCGCACCTGGTGCACGACATCGTCGACAAGTTCGGCAACGACCCCGAACTCCTGCGGCACAACGAGAACGGCGACCTGGACAGCGAGGAGACGGGACCGCTGTACGCGATGCGGGGCAGCCTGGGCGACATCACCGCGGAGTACATGGGGGACTTCCAGCGGGCGATGTACGAAGAGGACCCGAACAGCCGCCTCTTCCCCACGTTCGGCGAGCCGGCCGGCCTCAACAGCGAGAACGTGGCTCAATTCCTGGGAGCCGTGGGTCAGGACCCGCACGCCTATGCGACCATCACCAGCGCGCAACAGGCCTATACGTCCCAGGTCGTGAACGATGTGATCAACGGCGGCAGTGATTCGACGGCCTCGCTGGACGGGCGAGTGAGCGCTGCGGTCGCCCCTGGTTCGACGATCTCGGGCATCATGAGCGATGCCCGGGCGCATGCGATCTATGAGTACCACGCCGCTTCGGACAAGGAGTTCAACGAAGCCGCGGCCGACAAGCAGAAGTGGGTCGACCGGATCCTGGGCATGGGCCTCGAAAAGGTCGGCGAGCGCGTGCCCATCGCGGGTGCTCCTCTTGAATGGGCTTCGGAAGACATCCAGGAATCCATCATGAAGAGCATCGAGAAGGACTCAGCGTCCGATGCGGAGCGCGAGGCGGGCCACCTCTACGCGAACGGACGCAAGGGCGCCATCGATGCCGCCGGAGACGCGGTCGATCGCGCCTTGGTCAACAGTCAGGGCATCAATTCCGCTACCGCCGACGATCTGCGGCGAGCCGCTCAGACTCAGGCGGGCCTAAGCCACTCCGACGGCGCCCAGTGGAAATCGGAGAGCAGTGCACATTGAAAACCAAAACTGTCCTTCTCTGCTGCGCTTCAGTGGTCGCCGCAACGGTGGCGGCAGCCGGCTGCTCCTCGGAGCCGAAGCAGGAGTTCGCGGTACCGAAGAGCCTCTGTGGCGTCCCCGTCGCGACTGACGCACTCTCCCGAGTGCTTCCCGAGTCCGGCAAGAAGATCGCTGTCGAACAGGACGGTGAGCCGAGTGACGGTTCTGTTCTGTGCAATGTCATGGTCGACGGAGCCAAGGTGCTCATCGTCAGCACGGAATGGATCAACCCGGGAGACTCGGCGAGTCACATCCTGCGCAGTCGGCTTCACGCCGCCGAGCAGAAGAGCGCTGATGGAGGCGCGATCGCCTACGCTGATCAGGCCGCGGCATCGCTGATCCAATGCCGCAGAGCCGGGTTCCAGACGGAGGATGTCAGCACTTTCATCATGACCCTGAAGCCGGGGCGGACCGACGAGCACGCGGTGGAAGGCGTCATCTCCAGCTACACAGCCGCCTACAAGAAGCAGCAGCCGTGTCGGCCGGAGTCCTGACCGGTCCGCTGGAGGAGACCGCCCTGAAGTCCATCAGGTGCTCCTTGCGCGGTGCCGCCTACCTGGCCGTCGTCGCCGGTGCCCTCGTCGGGTGCTCGGCGGATGAACCCGGACATGAGTTCGCCGTGCCGAAGGTCGTGTGCGAGGTTCCCGTCCCCGCTGACGCGCTGTCCGCGCTGCTGCCCGCGTCGGGCCGTCGTATCGCCGTGCCGGAGCACGCGTTCAACGTGGATGGTGAAGGACTCTGCAAAGTCAGCGTGGACGACGACGTAGTCCTGAGGGTGACCAGAGAGCGCATCGATGTCGGTGACTCCGCGTACTTCATTTTGCACCGCAGAGGTTCCATACAGGATCCGAAGTCGACGCGGGACCGATCCGTGGCGTACGCCGACCGGGCCGCCGCCTCGCTGATCAAGTGCCGCGGCGCTGGAGTGGACAAGGAGGACATCAGCATCTTCGTCGATGTCCTGAAACCCGGTCGACCGGACGAGGACGCTATGAAGAGCCTGATCACCGGCTACACCGGCGCCTACCAGAAACAGCAGCCCTGCAGGCCCGGTTCCTGAGCCGGTTGTCACTCGACGCACAGCGCCCGGCCCGCACGGAACCTTCACAGTGGGCAATCACGCTCACAGTGGACATGACTCAACCTTTCCCTCCCGCCGGTTGCTAACTTGACCATGCGGCACGATGTGGATTGTGTGGCCGTCGTCGGGATCGAGCGTCGAGGGCAGTGCGGGAAGGGGTTCCGGGATGGCGTGGGACGAGTGGGAGCAGCTCAAGGCGGAGGCCGGTGAGCGGCAGTCGGCCCGGATGCAGTTGAACCACGTCGAGCCCGGTGGCGGTACCTACGGCCCCTACATCGTGCCGAGCCAGTACGGCGACCTGAAGGTCAAGAACAGCCAGCTGCAGAAGATCGGCACGGACGCGCACCAGCTGTACAACCAGCTGTGGGACAAGGCCCGCGTCGCCACTCCGAGCAGTGACGCGGCCGCGACCGACCTGTCCAAGCAGGGATTCGTCCTCGGCGCCGGGCTTCAGCACGTGTCCGACCGCTGGGAGCAGCAGCTCAAGTCACTGATGGACGCGTGTGCGCAGATCTCCAACCACATGCACACGACCAAGAAGCTGCACGCCGGCGACGACGGCTACATCCAGCGTCAGATGAGCAGCATCGACATGCTGGACGCGGGCTTCGAGGAAAGGGTCGGCGCGCCGGGCAAGAAGAACCCCGTCTACGGACCGCATCCCGCGAAGAAGGACTAGCGGGTCCGGGGCAGGGCGCAGCGGCGCCGAGCGGAGTGCAGGATGCCGCCCGCGTCGGCCCTCCCGCGTCGAGACCGACACCGCCACCATCCGACCGTACTCGCCACCTCCAGGGGACGACGACCGATGGACCTCGAGGCCCTGCGCCACGCCAACTTCAGCCTGCTGGACGACGCCGTCACCGACTGGTCGACGCTCGTCACCCATCTCGAGGAGCTGAAGAAGGACGCCGACGACACGCTGCGCAAGGCGGCGAACGAGGCGGACTGGGCGGGCGTCAACGCGCAGGTGTCCAAGGAGTTCATCGGCAAGACCGCCGGGGAGTTCGCCGACGCCCACACGCAGGCCACGACGATCCACAACATCCTGCGGGACACCCTCGGGGAGCTCAAGGGCTACCACCGGCAGCTCACCGAGGCCATCGCTCGCGGGGAGAAGCAGGGGATGAAGGTCAGCGGCGGGAAGGGCGCTTTCACGGTCACGGCGAGTGAGCCCGCCGACGGGAACGGGCAGAAGGCGACTCAGGGCGACGTCGACGCGCTGCGCACGGAGATCCAGGGCATCCTCGACAAGGCGACGGAGAGCGACACTTCGGCCAGTACCGTCCTTCAGGCCATCTCCGACCAGAGCACGCTCGGTTTCTCGGACGCCAGTTACAAGGACCGTGACTCCGCGGACGCGGCCGTGAAGGAGGCGGACGCGCTGGCCGCGCTGGCGGGGAAGAAGCCCGAGGATCTCTCGGTCGAGGACTTCGACCGGTTGAACAGGGGGCTGAAGAAGTACGCCGAGGATCCGCTGTTCGCGGAGCGGTTCGCGACGGATCTGGGGCCGCGGAAGACGCTGGAGTTCTGGGCCGGGCTCACTGATCCGGCCCGGGGGAACTGGGATGTGGGGCACAAGCGGCTCGATCAGTTCGATGATCTGCAGCGCAACCTGGGGCTCACGCTCGCGCACGCCACGCAGAGCGACTCGGGCAGGATGACCGAGTGGAAGCGGGGGATGATCGACCTCGGCGACAAGCCGCTGTACGGCAACCACGGCGGGCCCATGGGTTTCCAGGTCATGAGCAACCTGATGCGGACCGGGGACTACGACGACCAGTTCCTGAAGGACTACGGCACCAAGCTCATGGAGACGGACCGCAAGCTCACCGACAAGGGGCGGCACGGCAACGGCGCCTGGCAACACCTGGGCATGGACCCGTGGCTCAACCGGATCGGCGAGGACAGCGGCTCCGATCCGCTCACGGGCTATCTGAAGGGTCTGTCCAACAGCCCGGACGCGGCCACCGACTTCTTCAACCAGGAGTACGTCTCCAAGGACGACCCGGACAACCCCTTCGAGCGCGACACGGACGGCAACGGCAAGAAGGGCAGGGTCTCGCTCTCCAACTTCCAGTACCTGTTCGAGGAGCGGGACTGGCCGCAGGAGAGCGACTCCCACGGTGACGACCTGCACACCGGCCAGAACAATCTCGCGCTCGCCCTGGAGGCGGCCACTACGGGGCATCCGGCGGGTGAGCTGCCGACGGTCGACACTCCGGCCCACAATCCAGGTCAGACGAAGCTCTTCGAAGACATCGTGGCCTCGATCGCCGATGACGACGAGCGTCTGACCAAGAACAGCTACATGTCCGACAGCATGGGACAGATCGCGTCCGAATACCTTCCCGATATCGACCGCGCCACAACGGATGTCGATGCGCACCCGGGCAAGGACGACCGGGACGGGCAGGAAGCCTGGGAACGTATCCAGAAGCTGTATCCGGTCGCCGGTTCCGCCGCGGAACTGAAACATCAGGACGTAGCGCGCTTCCTGTTCGCCGTCGGTCAGAACCCTGAGGGATACGCCGCGGTCGAAGTGGGCCAGAAGAAGTACATGGGTGACCTGATGCAATATCACCTGAATCCCGACCTGCCCGAGAACCAGCGCCCGCACCATGATCTGGAGCTCACGGTCCGAGCCATCGCACGCCACTCGGGCGACGTATCGGGAACCTTGGCGATGGGCCGTAACGAGGCGGTCGCCGGACCGGCCGACGCCAAGGACAAGGATTACGACTACGCCGTCTCGCAGTGGAAGAACCTCCTGTCCGGAACCGTTGGGACCGGCGTCGGCGTCGGAACGTCCTTCATCGCCTCACCGGCCGTCGGCGCTGGAGTCGGCGGCGCCGCGGGGACCGCGACGAGCATGGTCCTGGAGCGGCTCTTCAAGGACGCCGAAGGCAGCGCGAAGGACGACGCCGGCCCCAAGATCGGTGAGGACTGGCAGAACGGGCGGGTCAACAACGCGGATTACACCCGTGCGGCCGCCTCGGAGGCCGCACGGTCCTACCACCTGGCGCATCCGAGCGACGTCGGGAGCTGGGCCGAGGACGAGTCTTCCAAGGCCTTCCTCGATGCCGGTGTCTACGTGCGGCAAGTGGCGCCGGAACTCGTGACGGACATCTGATGACCGACAGAATGAATCCCGCCGCAGCTGCCGCACACGACCCATGGGAGGCATCCCGATTGTTTGCTCGCCGAGCTGTGGGCCTGTCCCTGGCATGCGTGGCGTTCGGCCTTCTCACCAGCTGTTCGGGCTCCGCCGAACAGAAGCAGTACGACGTGCCCGAAGCTCTGTGCGGAATCGCTGTGCAGCAGGATCTCCTCTCTCCTCTCCTGCCCGCCGGAAAGAAGGTCACTGTCGAGGAGCGGCAGCCTCTGCCCCGCAGGAGCGAATGCCGGGTGAAGGTCGACGGCGAAGTGGCGCTCTTGGCCAGCCGTGAATGGTGGGAGCAGGGGGACGGCCTTTCGACCGTCGCCAGATCGATTCCCCAGCTTGAGTCGGCACAGCTGGAAGACGGCACTCCGTACGTGTATTCCGGAACCGGCGGGGCGGAGGAGATCAAGTCCTGTCGCAGCCAGAAGTACGCGGATCACGTCCTGTTCGCTGCGATCCAGGTCTACGGAAAGGACGTGAGTGACGCAGCCGGGATGAAAAAACTGATCACCGCGTACAGTCAGGGGGTGGCGAGTTCCGATGCTTGTCGCTGATGGGTCCAAGGCCAAGCCGTTGAGGGCCTTGACGGCGCTCTGCGCCGTGCTGGCGTTCGGTGCGGGCTGCGGTGGTGGCCAAGGTGATTTCTCGTTCGACGCTTCGAACGTCAAGGCGACGTTGCCGGACTCGGCGGTGGTGTCAGGGTGGGATGAGACTTTGGCTCCGGTCGCCTATCCGTTGGAGAAGGCGAAGGAACTCGCTGTCGCTCGTTGCGACGGGGACGGTTCCTGCGAGAACGTGCGCTATGTCGGCATGTCGGGTGTCCGGAAGCACGACAAGCCGTGGGTCAGTTTCTACGTCATGACGTACGACGACCCGACGGCTGCGGATGCGGCGTACGGCACCGTGTGGAAGGCCTGGCAGGCACAGGTTCCAGGGCGGCCCGCCCTGTCGCTCGGTGAGATCGGTGATCGGAACGACGCCGTCATGGGGGAGAGTGTGTCAATGGTCAAGGGCGCGAAGAGTGTGCTGATCCAGGCGCGTGTCGGTAGCGCCATCATGCTGACCACTGGGGAGAGCGGGGCGGATGTCCGGATGGACCCCGCTCTGCTGAAGAAGCTGGCCACCGTGTTCGCTGAGCGGGCCGGACAGGTCCAGGACGGTGAGCAGCCGTCCTCGGCCCCGGCGTCTTGATGCTTCGATGCCCCGCCCCGCCTCTGTGAGCACCCTGGTGCTCTGAAAGGAGCGCCAGGGTGCCTGAAGGGGGCTACGCCCTCCCCGTCGTCCGGGCTCGGCGGCGTCTCGCGTCCCGTACCGCCACCGCCGTGCCGCTCAGGGCTGCCACCAGGACCAGGGCCGCGATCGCCACGTAGGTGCCCAGGCGGTGGTTGCGCTGGGTGGTGGTTTCGCCGAAGTGGAGGGGGGCGACGGCCGGGGGTTCGGCTCGGGTGACGCCGCCCTCGGGGTGGGGGGACTGGACCGGGCGGGCCGGGTCCACGTCGGTGAGGGCGCGGACCGGGTCCACCACGCCCCAGCCGACCAGGCGGTCGTGGCCGGGGATGGAGCGTTCCGCGGTCTGCTCGATCTGGGCGACGATCTCGCGGGCGGTCCAGTCGGGGTACTTGGACTTCAGGAGGGCGGCCACCCCGGCCACGTAGGGCGCGGAGAAGCTGGTGCCGTTGTCGGAGCAGTGGCCGCCGCCGGGGACCGTCGAGATCATGTCCACGCCGGGAGCGGCCACGCCCACGAACTCGCCGGACTGGGAGAAGGACGCGCGCTCGTTGTTGCGGTCGGAGGCGGCGACCGCGAGGACGCCGTCGTAGGAGGCCGGGTAGGTGATCTGGACGTTGCCGCCGAGGCCGTCGTTGCCGGCCGAGGCGACGACCACGACCTGGTGGGCGAGGGCGTAGTCCACGGCCTGTTCCAGCGCGGAGTCGGGGCGTACGGCGTTGGCCGTGTCCTGGGAGATGTTGATGACGCCGGCCCCGGCGCCGACCGCGTACTTGATGGCGTCCGCGAGGGTCTTGGCGGTGCCGTCGCCCTCCGCGTCGTTCTGCTTGACGGGGATGATCGTGGCGTCGGGGGCCAGGCCCACGAAGCCGGTGCCCTTGGCGGGGCGGGCCGCGATGATGCCGGCGACGCGGGTGCCGTGGCCCACGGTGTCCGTGGTGCCGTGGGCGTCACCACGGTCGATCTTCTCGCCCTTGGAGTTCTTCGGCGGCAGGTTGTTCATGCCCTTCGACGCGTCGACCGCCGGCTTGAGCTGGGGGTTCTTCACGTCGACGCCGGTGTCGATCACGGCGACCTTGACGCCCTTGCCGGTGGACTGCGCCCACAGCTCGTCGAGGTTGACGCGTTGCAGGGCCCAGGGCCGGCCGGTGTACGGCTTGGCCGGGAACGTGCACTGGCCGTCGTCGGCGTGTGCGGGGGCGGCGGGCAGGGCGAGCACCGAGGTCGCCGCGGTGAGCGCGGTGGCCGCGGTGAGGACGGCGGCGCGGGTGAGGGCCGTGGTACGCATGAGGGCCGTGGCCCCCGTGCGGGCCATAGTCTCTGTGCGGGCCGTGGTCCCCGTGCGGGCCCTGGTCCCGGGGAGGGCCCTGGTCCGGGTGAGCGTGCCGGTGCGGCGGCGGGCGGGCGCCTTCGGCGTGAGTGCCAGCATGAGTTGCATCTCCTCCCGCGGCTACGAGCCCTGCGGCTGGCGGGCCGCGGCTTCCGAGAGGCGCGGTCCGGTCGGCAGGAACGTCGACCACTCCATGGGCACGGGCGCGGGGGTGACCTTGGCGTACCCGAGCCGGGTCTGGGCGATCTTCGCCTCGGTCAGCGCCTGCTTGCGCTGCTCGGCGGTGGTGCCGATGCCCTTGTCGTCGGTGGCGCTGTCGCTGTTGGACTGGAGGGCGTAGCGCAGCCCGGTGTCGGTGACCAGGAAGACGCCGCCCGCCTGGGTCGCGGTGCCCTGGAACTGGCGGAAGAGCAGGCCGGAGCCGGCGGTGACGTACGCGCTGGAGGAGCCGGTGGGCAGCTCGGCGGGGAAGTCGGTGCCGACCCAGGTGGACAGGGTGGTCGTGCCGTGTCCGTCGACCGAACGCAGCACGTTGCAGACGGTGTTGCGGCCGCTGGTGGCGGCGGCGCCGTCGTTGACGGTCCTCGGCTTGTACTGCGGCCAGATCTTGTCGCCCTGGAACGTCGTGCTGTCGGTGACCGCGCCGGGGCTCACCTGCTGCGCCTCGCCCGCCTGTCCGACGCCGACCAGGTCGCGGCTGTTGAGCAGCAGTGTGGCGGTGAACTCCGAGATCCGGGCCACCCGGCCGCGCAGCACGACGTAGTACTGCATGCGTTGACCGTCGTACGCCTTGATGACCATGCCGATCTTGTCGTACCGGTCGTACTGCTCGAGTCCGCTGAACGCGCCGGCCTTGGCGCCCGGTTCGCCGTCGATGGGCGGGACGACGATGTCGTCGCCCTTGTGGAAGGTGGCGAGCCACTCCTGCGAGACGCGCTGCGGTGCGCGGCCCTGGGTGTCGAGGGCCTTGAGGAGTTCCTTGTCGGACGGGTCGGCCAGCCGGTAGCGGTAGCCGCGCGCGTCGATGACGTACTGGGTCTTGCCGTCGGGGGCGACGACGTACATCAGGTCGCCGCCGGTCGTGCGGTCGCGGCCCTCGACCTTGGACCACTCCTTCTTCGCCAGCACGAACGCCGCCTTCTGGATGGCGCGGCCGCCGGCGCCGGGGCGTTCGCACACCGCCCACCGCTTGGCGGTCTCGGCCTCCTCCGGGGCGGGCAGCCGGTCGGGGGCGTACGGGATGCCGATGGTGGCGCCGTGCGGGGGCTTGCCGCTGTCCAGGACCTTCTCGTCCACGGTGATGACGCTGTCCTTGCTCGGATCGAGCAGGAGCCTGGCGGACGCCATGTTCAGCACCGGGTGCAGCTGCACCTGCTTGCCCGTCTTCAGCACCACGTACCGGGTGGTCGACTTGCTGGCGACGATGACGTGTTCGCCGGGCGTGTCCCAGCCCTTGGGCGCCGTCGGGCTGAACAGGCCGATGCCGCCGAACACCGCGAGCACGACCGCGCCGACGATGACGCCGGGCACCACCGCGCCGAGCGGCTTGGGCGCGCCCTCCTCCGAACCCGACGCGGAGGGGCGCAGGAAGGACGCGAGCATGCGGCGCTTCGCGAAGGTGTAGGCGTTGAGTTCGTCCCGCCGTGATGCCATCTGTTCCGCTCTCTCCCCGTGCAGAGCTGTGAAGGGGGTGTGGAGAATGCGCGCGCTCCGTGCCCGTCCCCCGAACTGCCTCTGGTGCCTCGGCTGTCAGCACCGGCCCCTACTATGCCTGTTGCGGCGCACCGCCCGCGGCACGGGTAGGGTGCTGGGGCCCGGAAGGGGCCGTGCACGAGGGTTTTCGGGAGAGTTCGGGGGTTTTGCAGTGGTGGCTTCCGCAGCACGGGCCCGGTCGCGATCGCAATCGGCGTCACGATCGGGCGACGGAAGACGGTCGGGCTCCCGCGCGCCCCGCGGCTCGGGCTCCCGCGCACCCCGCGGCGCCGGGTCCGCCGGGCGGCGCCCCGCGGGCCCCCTCGCCGCACCCCGGCTGACCTCGCGTCCGGGCAGCGGCGGCGCCTCGGCCCGGCAGCGGCTGGTACTGCTGGAGCTGGCCGCGGCGCTGGTGCTGTGCGGCTGGGCGGTCGGCACGGTCGCGCTGATCGCGGCCTGTGTGGTCGCCGCCGCGCTGGTGGCGCTGGCCTTCGTCCGCCGCCGCGGCCGCACCCTGCCGGAGTGGCTGGGCACCCTGCTCGCGCTGCGCGCCCGCAGGCGGCAGGCGGCGAACACCCCGCCCCCGCAGGGCATCGAGCCGGGCCTGGCGCCCGTCGTCGAGTGCGACCCCACGCTGCGCACCCACTCCTACGGCGGCCGGGACCGGCGGCCGGTCGGGATGATCGGCGACGGCACCTTCGTGAGCGCCGTGGTGCAGGTGGAGGCCGACGTCGCCGCGCTGCGCGCCGACCGGGGCCGGCAGCCGCTGCCGGTGGCCCTGGTGCGCGACGCGCTGGAGGTGGACGGCATCCGGCTGGAGTCGGCGCAGATCGTCCTGCACACCCAGCCCGCGCCCGCGCTGCACCTGCCGCAGCACTCGGTCGCCGTGACCAACTACGCGCCGCTGCAGGCGCAGACCGGCGCCCCGGCGGTCCGCATCACCTGGATCGCGCTGAAGCTGGACCCCGAGCTGTGCCGGGACGCGGTGGCGGCGCGCGGCGGCGGTCTGGAGGGCGCGCAGAAGTGCCTGGCGCGGGTGACCGACCACCTCGCCAGCCGGCTGACCGGCGCCGGGTTCCGCGCCACCGTGCTCAACGAGGAGGAGCTGACCGCCGCCCTCGCCACCTCCGCGTGCGCCAACCCGCTGGTGACGGCCGAGGCCGGGCGCACCGAGGCCCGGGAGCGGCGTACCGAGGAGTCCGGCCGCAGCTGGCGCTGCGACAACCGCCGCCACACCACCTACTGGATCCGCCGCTGGCCTCAACTGGGCGGTCAGGGCGCTTCGTTGGCGCAGATCGTGGCGGGGCTGACCAGTGTGCCCGCGCTGGCCACCACGTTCAGTCTGACGCTGTCGCGGGCGGAGCGGCAGGAGACGGCGCTGTGCGGGCACCTGCGGGTGACCGGCCGCAGCGACGACGAACTGGTCGCCGCGCGGCGCGCGTTGGAGGACGCCGCCCGGCAGGCGGGCGCGCAGCTCGCCCGGCTCGACCGGGAGCAGACGCCCGGCATGCTCGCGACGCTGCCCCTGGGAGGCGCCCGATGACCGTCACGACCGCACAGCCGGCCGGCTCCCCGGCCGCCGCCGGGCCGTCCGCCGCCGCACGGGTGCGCGACCGGCTGCGCAGCGGCCTCGGCCTGATCGGCCCCCGGCACGCGCGGCACGCGCTCTCCGCCGAGCAGGTGGACTCGCTCGCGCTGCCCATCGGCGACGACGGCGTCGTCGTGGGCGTGGACGCCGAGGGGCAGCCCGCCGTGCTCGGGCTCAACCGGCCGACGCCGTACGACGTGGTGCTGATAGGCAGTCTGTGGACGGCGCAGGTGCTGGCGCTGCGCGCGGCGGCCACCGGGGCGCGGGTCGCCGTGGAGACGGGCCGCGCGCAGGCGTGGATGCAGATGGTGCACGCCATGGGCGGCGGGCAGAACGGCCTGGCGGTGTACGAGGTGGGCCGGGTGCCCCCGCAGGGCGCGTCGGCGGGCACTCCGGTGCTGGTGGTGCGCGACTGCGGCATGCGGCCGCCGCGCGGGCGGGTGGTCTCCGGGCCGTGGCAGTCGGTGGTGACGCTGCTGCCGTATCTCAGCCCGGTGGCGCCCCGGCTGATCCGGCAGGCGCGGCTCGTCGGCGTGCAGCGGATCTCGCCGGACGAGGCCGCCGAGCTGGGCCGCACGATGGCGCTGCCGCGCCCCGACATCGAGTCGCTGCCCACGCTTCCCGACGGCGTCACCCTGTGGTGCGCGGACCGGGACCGGCAGTACGTGATGACGCAGCCGACCGACGCGGAGATCGGGTTGCTGGGGACGCCCCGGCGGATGGACTGAGCGGTCGGGGTGTTGACGGCCCGGATGTGACCGTGGTGACGGCGGGGCCGGGACGGCGGTGACGGCCGGGCTGCCTCGGTGGCGACCGGGGGCGGCGGCCTGGCGTCGTGCCGCCCGGCACCGGAACGGGACGGCCGGCGACCGGGATTGGGCGGTTGCGACCGGTTCGTCCGCCCATGGATGCCGAGTTCACGTCCCGTCGGCCGCTGCTTCGGTGCGGTGGGCGACCGGCCGTGTGGTGATGTCTCGTCCGGTTTTGACCGGTTGGCGCGTGTGCGGGTGCGGCCGGCGGGGCTCGCCGTGACGCCGTCGAGGGATGCGGAGGGCTGGACGGGCCTGCCGTGAGCGCGCCCGTGGTGATTAGGCTGGGACCGGGCGCCACATCAGAACCCGCGGCTGAGCCGTCGGCGCCCCGGGGGAGGCCGGGCGGGCCGGATCGGTTCCGTTCCGCCGGCGACCGCTTCCGACCGACCCCATTGGACGCCAACGGTCGCCCCAGCACGGCATGAGGGTGCTCGACCACACCAGGAGGAACTGTGAACAGCGATCGGGACGGGAACCGCGGGGGCTGGGCCACGCCTGGCGACGACCAGTCCGACGCGGCGTCCGCCGTCGAGGCGACGGGCGAGTTCACCATCGACTACGCCCCGCCGGCCTGGTACACGCAGAACTCGCCGTCCTCGGGCGGCGACTCCGCGCAGGGCGCCCCGGCCGCGCCGGCGACTCCGCCGCCGCCCCCGCCGGTCGGTCCGCCGGTCCCGCTGCCCGACCCGCCGCCGGGCAGCGGCTTCCAGCCCGCCTGGACGCCGCCGCCCGCCGCGCCGCTGGCCTCGGAGGCGGAGCCCGCCGGGAACGGCGACCTCGTCAGCGGCGCGACGATGCGGATCTCCGCGTCCGCGCTGAAGCGGGAGTTCGCGGAGCGTGACGCGGCGAAGGGCATCGGCGAGTTCTCGGGCGAGGGCGCGGTGACGCCGGACGGCGACGCGGCGTCCGCCGAGGGCGCGGGCGACTCCGGGAGCGCCGACACGGGCGACGCGGCGAAGGCGGCCGACGCCGGTGACGGGCGCGGCGAGGCGGCCGTGGAGGACGGTACGGCTCCGGGTACGGAGGACGGGGCTCCGGCGTCCTCGGGCGGCGATGCTTCCGAGGCCGCCTCCGAGGACGGGGGCGCTCGTACGGACGGCGGGGACGACGCCGGGCCCGCCGCCGAGGAGCCCGCGGCACCCGAGGTCGAGAGCGGGCCGGACGCCGACGAAGAGGGTGCCGACAGCGCCCGTACGGACCTGACCGGGGACGCCGGGGAGCCGGCCGACGCCGGTTCCCCTACGTCGTCGGTGGGTGCGGGAGGCGCGCCCGAGGACGCCCCGTCGGGGCAGGGCGAGGCCGCGGACGCCGGGTCCCGCGACGACGTGCGCGACGCGGTACAGGACGCCGTGCCCGGGGCGGACTCCGACGCCGGTGACGACGCCACCGGTGACGACGCCGCCGGTGCCGGTCCGTCGGCCCGGGCGGACGACGTGCAGGACGCCGTTCCCGCGGCGACGGGCGCCGAGGGCGCCGTACCGGAGGCTCCGCAGGGGTGGGGGCCGCCGCCGGCGCCGCAGGACGCGGTGCCGCCGCTTCCGCCCGCCTACCAGCCCGCCGCTCCGGCCACCGCGAACCAGTGGCCCGCGCAGCCCCAGCCGCAGGCTCAGCCGGGGCAGCAGGGACAGCCGCCTTATCCGCAGCCGCCCTTCCAGCCGCAGGCCCCGCAGCCCGCACCGACCGCGTGGAACACGCCGGGTGCGCCGGGTGGCCCGGGTACGCCGGGTGGCCCGGGTGCGCCGCAGCAAGGCGCACCGCAGCAGGGTGCGCCCATTCCCCCGGCGCCGCCCGCCGGTCACGGCTTCCCGCAGCCCCCCGCCGCACAGCCCGCGCCACCGAACCCGGCGCAGGGCGGCTACGGCTTCCCGCAGACTCCGGGCGCGCCCAACCCGCCTGCCCGGCCCGGCGGTTACGGCTTCCCGCAGACCGGCGCCCCCGGCCCCGTCCCCCAGAGCGGTTACGGCTTCCCGCAGCCCCCCGGTGCGCCCAACCCGCCCGCGCAGCCCGGCGGTTACGGCTTCCCGCAGCCGCCCGCGCCCCAGGCCGCCCAGCCGGGCCACCCCGGACAGCCCGGACAGCCCGGCCAGGCCGCGCAGGAAGGACAGCCCGGGCAGTCGCAGCCTCGGCCGGACGGAGGGCCGGGCCCCGACACGGCGGCCGACCCCTCGGTCACGGCCCGGCCGGGAGCCCCCGAGCAGTCCGCCGCCCAGCCGGCCACGCCCCCGCAGGCCCCCCAGCAGGGCGCGCCCCAGCCGGGGCAGCCCCAGCCCGGGCACCCCGGTGCCGCCCAGCCCCAGCCCGGTCAGCCCGGCGCCCCGCAGCCCCAGGGCTGGGCGCCGCAGGCCCCGCAGCAGCCCGTCGATCCGCGGACCGGCACCGCCTGGCCGCAGCCGATCCAGCACGACCAGCGGCAGCCGACCAACCCCGGCGCCGCGCCGCTCGGTTACACGGCGGCCGTGGAGCTGTCCTCGGACCGGCTGCTCAACAACAAGAAGCAGAAGGCGCGCAGCACCCGTCCGGCCGCGGCCGGGTCCCGTTTCCGGATCGGCGCCAAGAAGGAGGAGGCCGAGCGGCAGCGCAAGCTGGAGCTGATCCGCACCCCGGTGCTCTCCTGCTACCGGATCGCGGTCATCAGCCTCAAGGGCGGCGTCGGCAAGACGACGACCACCACCGCGCTCGGCTCCACGCTGGCCACCGAGCGGCAGGACAAGATCCTCGCCATCGACGCCAACCCGGACGCCGGCACGCTCGGCCGCCGGGTGCGCCGGGAGACCGGGGCGACCATCCGCGACCTGGTTCAGGCGATCCCGTACCTCAACTCGTACATGGACATCCGGCGGTTCACCTCGCAGGCGCCCTCCGGTCTGGAGATCATCGCCAACGACGTCGACCCCGCCGTGTCCACGACGTTCAACGACGAGGACTACCGGCGGGCGATCGACGTGCTGGGCAACCAGTACCCGATCATCCTCACCGACTCCGGCACCGGCTTGCTCTACAGCGCGATGCGCGGGGTGCTGGACCTCGCCGACCAGCTCATCATCATCTCCACCCCGTCCGTGGACGGCGCGTCCAGCGCCAGTACGACGCTGGACTGGCTGTCCGCGCACGGGTACGCCGACCTCGTCTCGCGGTCCCTGACCGTGATCTCCGGGGTGCGCGAGACCGGCAAGATGATCAAGGTGGAGGACATCGTCGCCCACTTCGAGACGCGCTGCCGCGGAGTCGTCGTGGTGCCGTTCGACGAGCACCTGGCGGCGGGCGCCGAGGTGAACCTCGACATGATGCGGCCGAAGGTGCGCGAGGCGTACTTCAATCTGGCGGCGCTGGTGGCCGAGGACTTCGTCCGGCATCAGCAGGCGCACGGCCTGTGGACCTCGGACGGCAACCCGCCGCCGGTCGCGGCCCCGCCGATGCCCGGCCAGCCGTACCCCGGGCAGCAGCCTTTCCCGGGCCAGCCGGGTCAGCCGGGCCAGGCGGCGTACCCGGGCCAGCAGCCGTACCCGGCCCAGCCCGGCCAGCCCACGCCGGGCCAGCCCGGTCAGTCCCCCTACCCCGGACAGTCGGGGCAACCGGGTCGGCCCGGACAGCCGCCCGCCCCCGGCCAGCAGAGCCAGCCCGGCCAGGCGGGGCACCCCGGTCAGCCCCCCGCTCCGGGCCAGCCCGCCGCCCCCGGCCAGTTCGCCCCCCAGCCGCAGCCCCAGGCGCAGCCGCAGCCGCAGCCCCAGCCCCAGCCCCAGCCCCAGCCGGGCCAGCAGTACGGCTACGGCTACCCCGGCCAGCAGCCCCAGCAGCAGCCAGGCCACCCGGGTCAGCCCGCACAGCCCGGCCAACCCGGCCAGCAGCCCTACCCTGCCCCCTCCGGCCAGCAGCCGATGCCCGCGCCCCCGGGCCAGCCGTACCCCGGACAGCCGTATCCCGCTCAGCCGCCGGCCCCGGGCCAGTTCCCGGCCCAGCCGCTCCCCCCGCAGCAGGGCCAGCAGCAGCCGGGCCACCAGCAGCCGGGGCAGCAGCAGTACGGCTACGGCTACCCCGGTCAGCCGGGCCAGCCCTACCCGCAGCAGCCGCCCCAGCCGGGCCAGCCGCAGGCACAGCCCCCGCAAGGCCGGCCCCCGGAGGCACAACAGCCGCAGGGCCAGCCCCCGGAGGCGCAGCAGCCTCAGCCCCCGCAGGGCGGCCAGACTCCGCCGCCCCCGCCCCCGCAGCAGTGACCCGAAAGCACCACATCACCGCTGCCCGACCCTGACCCAGCGCTTCTCCAGGCCCGCGCCGTCCCCGACGGCGCGGGCCTTCGCGTGTTCGCGAGCGGGATCGGCACAAACACGCCGCCACGCCCTCACCAGGAGGGCGTCAGTGGTCTCGACCAATGGGAGCAACATCGTGGTCGACTCGTTGTTTCCGCAGGCCACATGGGGTTTGGCGAACCGTTGACGCGCGCAGACTGCCGCTGATAGACACTCACTTCATTCCCGCCGGCGCGCCATCCGATCAAGGTCCTTCCAGCTCGTTCACACCCTTCCACTCCGTTTCGGCCTGTTCACATCTGTTCGAAACCCGCCCCGCGCGGGGCGCACCCGCCCCCGCGAGCGACGACGCGAGGTCACCGAGCCATGAACACACAAGATCAGCACGGCAGAGGACGCAGAGGACGCACCGGCCGCCGCCCCGGGAGGACGAGGCTCCTCGCCGCGGCCGGCGCCGGCGCCCTTCTCCTCGCGTCCGGCCTCGCGGCCCCGGCGGCCTCGGCCGCGCAGCAGTCCGGCGCGGCCGGCGACGGGCACGGCGACAAGGTGCTGACGGTGGCCGTCGCGCAGAGCGTCGACTCGCTCAGCCCGTTCCTGGCCGTACGGCTCCTCAGCACCAGCGTCAGCCGGCTGATGTACGAGTACCTGACGAACTACGACCCCAAGGACGCCCACGCCGTCCCGGGCCTGGCCACCAAGTGGGAGTCGTCGCCGGACAAGCTGACCTGGACGTACACGATCCGGTCCAACTCGAAGTGGTCGGACGGGCAGCAGGCCACCGCCGAGGACGCGGCCTGGACGTTCAACAAGATGATGACGGACCCGGGCGCCGCCACCGCCAACGGCAGCTTCGTGACCAACTTCGCGAAGGTCACCGCGCCCAGCCCCACCCAGCTGGTGATCCGGCTGAAGAAGCCGCAGGCCACGATGACCGCGCTCGACGTGCCGATCGTGCCCAAGCACATCTGGGAGAAGGTCCAGGACTTCTCGAAGTTCAACAACGACAAGAGCTTCCCGATCGTCGGGAACGGGCCGTTCGTCCTCACGGACTACAAGCCGGACAGCTACGTCAAGCTGAAGGCCAACAAGGACTTCTGGCGGGGCGCGCCGAAGTTCGACGAACTGGTGTTCCGCTACTACAAGGACCAGGACGCCGCCGTCGCCGCGCTGCGCAAGGGCGAGGTGTCGTTCGTGGCCGGCTCGCCCTCGCTCACCCCGGCCCAGGCGGCCTCCCTCAAGGGCGAGAAGGACATCCACGTCAACGAGGGGCCCGGCCGCCGCTTCTACGCGCTGGCCACCAACCCGGGCGCGCAGGCGAAGGACGGCACGAAGTTCGGTGACGGGGACCCGTCGCTGCTGGACGAGCGGGTGCGGCACGCGCTGTTCATGGCGGTGGACCGCAAGACGATCGTGGACAAGGTGTTCCAGGGGCACGCCGTCGAGGGCCAGGGCTACATCCCGCCGCGCTTCTCGTCGTACTACTGGCAGCCGTCGGCCGGGCAGGAGCTGGCGTACGACCCGGCGAAGGCCGGGCAGCTGCTCGACCAGGCGGGCTACAAGAAGAACGCCGACGGCAAGCGCGTCGGCAAGGACGGCAAGCCGCTCGACTACCGCGTGCTGTGCCACGCCACCGACCCGAACGACAAGGCGGTCGGCAAGTACCTCCAGGAGTGGTGGGGCGAACTCGGCATCGGGGTGACCCTCGACTGCCTGGACAACGTGACCGACCCGTGGCTGGCCGGCAAGTACGACCTCGCCTTCGACGGCTGGTCGGTCAACCCGGACCCCGACTTCGTGCTCTCCATCCACACCTGCGCCGCCCGCCCGCAGACCCCGAAGGACACCGGGGCCACCGACAACTTCATCTGCGACAAGACCTACGACCAGCTCTACGCCCAGCAGCTCGCCGAGTACGACCCCGCCAAACGGGCGGACCTCGTCAAGCGGATGGAGTCGCGGCTGTACGACCTGGGGTACATGAACGTCATGGCCTATCCGAACGCGGTCGAGGCCTACCGCACGGACCAGATCGAGTCGATCACCACCATGCCGTCCGCGGCGGGCAACATCTACGGCCAGGACGGCTACTGGAGCTGGTGGTCGGCGGTGCCGGCCGACTCCGACGGGTCCTCCGGCGGCGGCACGTCCACCGGCGTGGTGATCGGGATCGTCGCCGGGGTCGTCGTCCTCGGCGGGCTCGCGGTGCTCTTCGCGGTGCGCCGCCGGGCCACCGCGGAAGACCGCGAGTAGGGACGCGTACCGATGACCGCTGAAGCGACACCCTCGGCCCTGGGCGCGGCCGTCGCCGGCCCGGACGGCTCCGGGCCGGGCGCGGCGGGGCGCGCCCGGCCGGCGCGGTCCGGCGCCGCGTACGCCCGCTATGTGGCCGGCAAGCTGGGCGGGGCGGCCGTCTCGCTGCTGGCCGTGCTCGTCACGAGTTTCTTCCTGTTCCGGCTGATCCCGGGCGACCCGGTGAAGTTCATGACCGGGGGCCGTCCGGTCTCCGCCGAGCAGATCGCCGCCTACCGGCGGGAGTTCGGCCTCGACCTGCCGATGTGGCGGCAGTTCACGCAGTACTGCGGCAAGGCGCTCACCGGGGACTTGGGGACCTCGTACCAGTTCCACGTGCCGGTCACCGACAAGATCGCCGAGGCGCTGCCGAACACGCTGCTGCTGACCGGAACGGCCTTCGTCCTCTACACGGCGCTGGGCGTCTTCCTGGGCACCCGCTCCGCGTGGCGGCACGGGCGGCTCGGCGACCGCCTCCACACCGGTCTGGCGCTGACGCTGTACTCCATCCCGTCGTTCTGGCTGGGGCTGCTGCTGATCATCGTGCTGTCGGTGGGCGCGGGCCCGGTCCCGGGCCTGTTCCCGACCGGCGGCATGGAGAGCGGCGGCAAGGAGGGCTTCGCCTACGTCGTGGACGTCGTCCACCATCTGGTGCTGCCGGTGGTGACGCTGGTCGCGGTGGAGTACGGGCAGACGCTGCTGGTCACCCGGTCGGCGCTGCTGGACGAGATGGGCGGCGACTATCTGACGACCGCGCGGGCCAAGGGGCTGCGGGACGATCTGGTGCGGCGCCGGCACGCCGTGCCGAACGCGATGCTGCCGACCGTGACGCTGATCTTCGTCAATCTCGGGCGGACCGTGGCGGGCGTCATCCTGGTCGAGACGGTGTTCTCCTGGCCGGGGCTCGGCGGACTGTTCTACCAGGCGCTGAGCGTGCCCGATCTGCCGCTGGTGCAGGGGCTGTTCTTCGTCTTCGCCGCGGCGGTGATCGTGATGAACACCCTCGCCGACCTGCTGTATCCGCTGCTCGATCCGAGGGTGGGCCGATGACGAGTGCCGAGACCGCCGAGGCCGCGGAGGCCGCCGAGAGCGCGGGGACCGTCGCGGCGCCGGGGCCGCGCGCCCTGGCGTGGCAGCGCCGGCGGGCCTCCGCCGCCCGCTTCTGGCGGGAGTACCGCAGGCACCGCGCCGGTGTCGTCGGGCTGGCCGCGCTGGTGCTGTTCGCGCTGGTCGCGCTGACCGCGCCGCTGACCGTCGGGTCGGACGTGGCGAGCGTGACGGACGCGCCGGGGCAGCCCCTGCAGAGCCCCAGCGGCCACTTCCCGCTCGGCACCGACCAGTTCGGGCGCAACCTGCTGGGGCTGGTGGTCTGGGGGTCGCGGGTGTCGCTGCTGGTGGGGCTGCTGGCGGCGGTGCTGTCGGTGGCGATCGGCGCGGTCATCGGGATCACCGCGGGCCACTTCCGCGGCTGGTACGCCACCGTGCTGATGCGGGTCACCGACTGGTTCCTGGTGATGCCGACGCTGGTGCTCGCCATCGCGCTGGCCACCGTGCTGTCGCGGTCGCTCGGCACGGTCGTCCTCGCCATCGGCGTCACCACCTGGCCGACGACCGCGCGGCTGGTGCGGGCGCAGACGCTGGCGGTGGAGTCGCGGCCGTACATCGAGCGCGCCAGGGCGCTCGGCGGCGGGCACTGGCACATCATGTCCCGGCATGTGCTGCCGAACGTGATGCCGCTGATCCTCGCCCAGACCACGCTGATCATCTCCTCCGCGATCCTCGCCGAGGCGACGCTCGCCTTCCTCGGGCTCGGCGACCCGACGGTCGTCTCCTGGGGCGGGCTGCTGCAGGACGCGCGGGAGGCGGGGGCGGTCAGCTCCGGCGACTGGTGGTACCTGGTGCCGCCGGGCATCGCGATCGCGGTCGTCGCGCTGGCGTTCACGCTGTGCGGGCGTGCGGTCGAGTCCGTTCTCAACCCCAGGCTGGGGGTGTCGCGTTGAGTCTGCTCGACGTACGGGACCTGGAAGTGACGTATCCGGGCGGGGCCGCCGCCGTGCGCGGGGTCGATCTCGCGCTGGCGGCGGGCGAGAAGCTCGGCATCGCCGGGGAGTCCGGCTGCGGCAAGTCCACGCTGGCGCTGGCGCTGCTGCGGCTGCTGCCTGCCGGGACGCGGGTCGGCGGGGAGATCCTGCTGGACGGCGAGGACGTGCTGACGATGAAGTGGGGGCGGGTGCGGGCGGTGCGGTGGGCGGGCGCGTCCATCGTGTTCCAGGGCGCGATGCACTCCCTGAACGCCGTGCACCGCGTCGGCGACCAGATCGCCGAACCGATCCTGCTGCACCGGAAGGCGACCGCGGCGGGCGCCCGCAAGCGGGCCGGGGAGCTGCTGGAGCAGGTGGGTCTGCCGGCGGCGCGGGCGAGCGCGTACCCGCACGAGCTGTCCGGCGGGCAGCGGCAGCGCGTGATGATCGCGATGGCGCTGGCCTGCGACCCGCGGCTGATCATCGCGGACGAGCCGACCACCGCGCTGGACGTGATGATCCAGGCCCAGATCCTGCGCCTGATCGAGGAACTGGTCAGCGAACAGGACGTGGGCCTCATCATGATCAGCCACGATCTGGCGGTCCTCGCCGACACCTGCGACCGGCTCGCGGTGATGTACGCGGGCCGCGTGGTCGAGGAGGGCCCGGCCCGGCAGGTCTACGACGACGCCCGCCACCCCTACGGCCGGGCCCTGTCGGAGGCGTTCCCGCGCATCGGCGACCCGGCGTCCCGGTTCGCGCCGCGCGGGCTGCCCGGCGATCCGCCGGACCCGGCGGCGGTGCCGTCCGGGTGCGCCTTCCATCCGCGCTGCCCGGCCGCGCTGGAGCGGTGCGCCACCGAGGACCAGGTGCTGCGGGCGGCGGGCCCGGACCGGCGGGCGGCGTGCGTGCACGTGGGCGAGGGCGCGCCGCCGGCGGCCGGGCAGGAGGCGGAAGTGAGGAGCGGCACCGTATGACGAGCGCGACGACGAGCACCACGACGGGCACGCCGGCGCTGCTGAGCGTGGCGGACCTGCGCATCGCCTTCCCCGGGCGCAACGGCGCGCCGCCCGCCCGGGCCGTGGACGGCGTGGACCTCGACATCCGGCCGGGCGAGATCGTGGCGCTGGTCGGGGAGTCGGGCTGCGGCAAGACGACGCTGGCCCGCTCGCTGCTCGGCCTGGTCCCGCCGACCGCGGGCCGGGTCCTGTTCGACGGCACGCCGCTCGCCACCTCCGCGCGGGCGCTGAAGGCGTACCGCAAGCGGGTGCAGCTGGTCCTCCAGGACCCGAGCGGCTCGCTGAACCCCCGGCACACGGTGTACGACGCCGTCGCGGAGGGGCTGCGCATCCACGGCCACGGCGGCGACGAGCGGGCGGCGGTCGCCGGGGCGCTGGCGCGGGCCGGGCTGCGCCCGCCGGAACGGTTCTTCCTGCGCTACCCGCACGAGCTGTCCGGCGGGCAGCGGCAGCGGGTGGTGATCGCGGGCGCGCTGGTCCTGGAACCCGAACTGCTCGTCGCCGACGAGCCGGTGGCCTCCCTGGACGCCTCGGTGCGCGGCGAGATCCTGGCGCTGCTGCTGCGGCTGCGCACCGAACTCGGGCTGTCGGCGCTGGTGGTGACGCACGATCTGGGGCTGGCCTGGAACATCGCCGACCGGGTGGCGGTGATGTATCTGGGGCGGATCGTGGAGACGGGCGAGGTGGAGCAGGTGCTGACGGCTCCCCGGCACCCCTACACGCGGGCCCTGCTGTCGGTGCTGCCCGAGGCCCCGGGCGCCCCGGTGGTCCTCACCGGCGAACCACCGGACCCCTCGCGCATCCCCGGCGGCTGCCGCTTCCACGCCCGCTGCCAGATCCTGGCGAGCGGCGAGGCGGAGCGGGCGGGGGTCGCCACCGCGTGCCGGACCCAGGACCCGGGGGTCCTGTCGGGCGACGGCACGGCGCAGGTGGCCTGCCACTGGGCGCACGCGGTGGCGGGCACGGAGGCGGCGACGCCTGCGCCGTGAGGAGGCTGGGGCGTCTCTTGGACGACCGGGGGGGGCGGCTTCGCGGTGACGGGGGCGGGGTCGCCTTCGCGGTGACGGAGGCAGGGTCGCCTTCGCGGTGACGGAGGGCGGGGGCAACGCCTGGGCCACCGGATCAGCGCCTGGGCGGTGCCGGGCGGGACTGGCACGGTGGCGGGCCTGGCCCCGCGCCGTGCCGGGTCGGGGCCGTGGCGGGTCGAGGTCGTGTCGTGGCGGGTCGGGGCCGTGCCGTGGCGGGTCGAGGTCGTGCCGTGGCGGGTCGAGGTCGTGCCGTGCCGTGCCGTGCCGTGCCGTGGCGGAGAGTCCCCGGCGCCGCGACGCCCGGCCGGGGACCTGCGCGGTTGCCGGGAGCGTGCTCCCGGCGGTGGCAGCGCCGGCTCGCGTGGCGGCGGGCCGGGGCGGCGTCCGGGCGGGGCCGTACGCGGGCCGC
>NZ_JAIOAB010000055.1 GCF_019890635.1 Streptomyces sennicomposti | reverse complement strand
GGCCCCCGTCCCTCGGGTGAGCCGTCACCCGGCCCCCGTCCCTCGGGTGAGCCGTCACCCGGCCCCCGTCCCTCGGGTGAGCCGTCACCCGGCCCCCGTCCCTCGGGCGAGCCGTCACCCGGCCCCCGCCCCTCCGCAGGGCCGTCATCCGGCCCCCGCCCCTCCGCAAGCCCGCCGTCCGGCCCCCGCCCCTCCGCAAGCCCGCCGTCCGGCCCCCGTCCCTCTTCCGTCCCCGTCACCGGACCGCCTCTCGTGTGTTCGGTGTCTCGTCGGGCCGTGGCTCGGTGTCGGGTGTCCCGGTGTCCCGGGCCACCAGGTTCCGGTAGCCCGGGTCGTGGGTGAGCAGGTCGCGGTGGGCGCCGCTCGCCGCGACCTTGCCGTCGACCAGGTGGTGCACGAGGTCGGCGCGGTCCAGGACCAGCGGCGAGGTGGTGGTCACCAGCGTCGTACGGCCCGCCCGGGCCGCGTACAGCCGGTCGGCGACGGCCGCCTCGGTGTGCGCGTCGAGCGCCGAGGTCGGCTCGACCGCCAGCAGCACCTCCGGGTCGGCCAGCAGCGCCCGCGCCAGCCGCACCCGCTGCCGCTGCCCGCCGGACAGGCTGCGCCCCTGCGCGGCCACCGGCGAGTCCAGCCCGTCCGGCAGCCCCCGTACGACGTCCTCGGCGACGGCCGCGCGCAGCGCCCGCGCGATCTCCGCGTCCGCGTGCTCCGCCCGCCCCGACAGCAGCTCCCGCAGGGCGCCGGCGAACAGGTCGGCCTCGTTGTCCGCGACGAGGACGCGTGCGCGGACCTCGCGCAGCCGGATCGCGTCCAGCCGCCGTCCGCCCCAGGTGACGTCGGACGGCTCGTACCGGCCGAGCCGGTCCACGACCGCCGCCGCGTCCGCCGGGCGGGCGCACACCAGGGCCGTCAGCCGCCCCGGCGGCACCCGCACGCCCGAGTCCGGGTCGTGCAGCACGGACGGTTCGGCCGGCCCGTCGAGGACGCCGGTGTCCGCCTCCGGCTCCACCCGCAGCAGCCGTACGACCCGGCGGGCCGCCACCACGCCGCGGCTGAGGTCGTAGCCCATCTCCACCAGGAAGGCCACCGGGCCGACCAGGACCGCGGTCCAGCCGTACACCGACACCAGCTCGCCCACGGTCAGCTCGCCCCGGGCGGCCAGCCGGGCGGCGAGCCAGGCCACCACCGCGAGGAACAGCGTCGGCAGGCCCACCCCAAGCGCCTGCATCCAGCTGGTGACCGCGCCGACCCGGTAGCCCTGCGCGCGCAGCCGCTGCGAGTCCCGGCGGAAGGCGTCCGCGAACAGGTCCTTGCCGCCCAGGCCGTTGAGGACGCGCAGCCCGCCCGCGAGGTCGCCGATCCGGGCGGTCAGCACGCTCTGCCGCTCCCGGTACTCGCCCTCGGCGCCCTGCAGCCGCCGCATCAGCGGCCCGACCAGCACCGCGATCACCGGCAGCCCCAGTAGCACCACCACCGCCAGCACCGGCGAGACGGACAGCAGCAGCCCGGCCACCACCACGTACACGACGACCGAGCCGACGCCCGGCCCGATGACGGTGAGCGCCCTGCTGACGGTCTGCACGTCGCCCACGCCGATCGTGACGACCTCCCCGGCCCCCACCCGGCGCGGCAGCGCGGCGCCGAGCCGCACCACATGGTCCACGACCACCTTGACCGTGCGGAAGTTGGCGTCCATCCGCACCCGGGTCATCGTGCGGTGCCGCATGACGCCCACCCAGGAGTTGACCGCGCCGGCCACGACCAGCGCGCCCGTCCAGCCGGCCAGCGCCGCCGTGTCGTCCCGCTGCAGCCCGTCGTCCACCGCCCGCGCCATCAGATACGGCGTCGCCGCCAGCAGCACCATCCACACCATGGACAGGACCGCCCCGGCCACCGAGCGGCCCGGCTGGCGCAGCACCAGCCACCACAGGTAGTGCCACCCGCCGCGCCGGTCGGGCGTCCCCGGGTCCTCGTACGCGTCGATCACTTCTTCCCCGTTCCGTTTCTGGCTCTCCGCCGCTCGGGCGGGACCGGCGCCTCAGGCGAGACTGCCGCCTCAGGCGAGACTGTCGCGCCAGGCCCGGTGCAGCTCGGCGAAGCGGCCCGTCCCGGCGATCAGTTCGGCCGGGCGGCCGTCCTCCACGATCCGGCCCCGCTCCATCACCAGCACCCGGTCGGCGATCTCCACGGTGGACAGCCGGTGCGCGATCACCACCGCCGTACGGCCCCGCAGCACCGTGGCCATCGCGCGCTGCACCGCCTGCTCGCCCGGGACGTCCAGCGAGCTGGTCGCCTCGTCCAGGATCAGCACGGCCGGATCGGCGAGCAACGCCCGCGCGAACGCGACCAGTTGGCGCTGACCCGCCGAGATGCGGCCGCCGCGCCTGCGGACGTCCGTGTCGTAGCCGTCGGGCAGGGCGCTGATGAAGTCGTGGGCGCCGATCGCCTTCGCGGCGGCCTCGATCTCCGTACGGCTCGCCTCCGGGCGGCCGATGGCGATGTTGTCGGCGACCGTGCCCGAGAACAGGAACGCCTCCTGGGTCACCATCACCACCCCGCGCCGCAGTTCGGGCAGGGCCAGCTCGCGCAGGTCCACGCCGTCCAGCAGGACCCGCCCGGCCGTCGGGTCGTAGAAGCGGGCCAGCAGCTTGGCCAGGGTGGACTTGCCGGCGCCGGTGGAGCCGACCACGGCGACGGTCTGCCCGGCCGGGAGGGTCAGGTCGAACCGGGGCAGCACCTCGCCGCCGGTGCGGTAGCCGAAGCCGACCGCGTCGAACACCACCTCGCGGCCCGGCAGTTCGGATGCGAGCGGCGGCAGCGGACGCGGCGAGGACGGCTCGGGGACCGACGGCGTCTGCGCCAGCAGGCCCGCGATCTTCTCCAGGGACGCGGCCGCCGACTGGTAGGAGTTGAGGAACATGCCCAGGCGGTCGATCGGGTCGTACAGGCGCCGCAGGTACAGCACCGCCGCCGCCAGCACGCCCAGCTCCAGCGAACCGTCCGTCACCCGGTAGGCGCCCCACAGCACCATCGCCGCGACCGCCGTGTTGGCCACCAGCCGGGAGCCGACCACATAGCGGGCCATCTCCAGCAGCGCGTCGCCGTTGGCGCGTTCGTGACGGCGGTTGAGGACGGCGAAGTCGGCGTCGTTGACCGCCTCGCGACGGAACGCCCGCACCGGGCGGATGCCGTTCATCGTCTCCACGAACTTCACGATCACCGCCGCGATCGCCGTGGACCGCTCCCCGTACACCCGGACCGCGCGCCGCTGGTAGAGCCGTACCAGCAGGTACAGCGGCACGAACGAGGCCACCGCGACCGCGCCGATCCCGAGGTCCAGCCACAGCAGCATCGCCGAGATGTAGACGAACGACAGGACGACCGCGACCAGTTCCTGGAGGCCCTCGCTCAGCAGCTCCCGCAGCGACTCCACGTCCGTGGTGGAACGGGAGATCAGCCGGCCCGAGGTGTAGCGCTCGTGGAAGTCGACGCTCAGCGCCTGGGCGTGCCGGAAGATCCGGCCGCGCAGATCCAGCAGCACGTCCTGGTTCACCCGGGCCGCGCCCACGATGAACGCCCACTGGAACGCGCCGGAGGCCAGCGCGCACAGCAGATAGCCGACGGCCACCGCGATCAGCGGCCCCCTCTCGTGCGCGCGCAGCGCCGGTACGGCGGTGTCGATCGCGTACGCCACCAGCAGCGGGCCCGCCTGCGCCGCCGCCTGCTGGAGCAGCAGCAGGAGCGTCGTCCCGGCGACGCGGGCCTTCAGCGGGGCGAGCAGCGAACGCAGCAGCGCGGCCGTGGCGCCCGGGGGAGTGGGCAGGACGTCCCGGTCGAAGGGGTCGCCGCAGTCCTTCGGGCGCGGCGGTTCGTCCGTCTCGTCCTCGGCGGCGGGGACGGGCGCGGTGGAGGCCGTCATCGGTCCTGGTCCTCCTCGGTCGGCTCGGACGGCGTCGCGCCGCCCGCCATCAGATGGGCGTACTCGGGGTGGGTGCGCAGGAGTTCCTGGTGGGCGCCGACGGCGGCGATCCGGCCGCCGGAGAGCAGGGCGACCCGGTCGGCCAGCAGCACCGTGGAGGGGCGGTGCGCCACGATCAGGGCGGTGGTGTCGGCCAGGACTCGGCGCAGCGCGGCCTCCACCGCGGCCTCCGTGTGCACGTCGAGGGCGGACAGCGGGTCGTCCAGGACGAGGAAGCGGGGGCGGCCGACGACCGCGCGGGCCAGGGCGAGGCGCTGGCGCTGGCCGCCGGACAGGCTCAGGCCCTGCTCGCCGACCTGGGTGTCGGTGCCCTCGGGGAGCGCGTGCGCGAAGTCGGCCTGGGCGACGGCGAGGGCGCGGTCCAGGTCGGCCGCGCCCGCGGTGTGCGGGGCGCCCATCAGGACGTTCTCGCCGACGCTCGCCGAGAACAGGGTGGGTTCCTCGAAGGCGACGGCGACCAGGGAGCGCAGGCGGTCGCGGTCCATGGCGGTGATGTCCTCGCCGTCGAGGGTGATGCGGCCCGAGGTGATCTCGTGCAGGCGGGGGACGAGGGCGGTGAGGGTGGTCTTGCCGCTGCCGGTCGCGCCGACGAGGGCGACGGATTCGCCGGGGCGGACGTGCAGGTCGACTCCGTCGAGGAGGGGCGGGGAGTCCTCGGGGGCGTCGGGGTAGCGGAAGCGGACGTCCTCGAACCGCAGCCCGCCCTCGGTGACGCCGCGGTCGGCCGCCCCGGTCGTCCCGCGGGCAGTCGTGCCTCCTCCGGGGCGCGGAGCCGCCGGCCCGCGGTCACCGGGAACCGACGGTTCCTCCGGTTCCGCGTCCATCACCTCGAAGTACCGTTCCGTGGCCGTCGCCGCCTCCTGGCTCATCGCCAGGAGGAAGCCGATCGACTCCACCGGCCAGCGCAGCGCCAGCGCCGTGGACAGGAACGCGACCAGCGTCCCCGCCGACAGCGCGCCGTCGGCCACCCGCATCGCGCCCGCCACCAGCGTCGCCCCGATGGCCACCTCGGGCAGCGCCATGATGACCGCCCAGATCGTCGCCAGCAGCCGCGCCTTGCGCAGCTCCGTGCCGCGCAGGGTCTTCGACAGCGCGCGGAACGCCCGCGCCTGGCTGCGGTGCCGGCCGAACCCCTTGACGACGCGGATGCCGAGGACGCTCTCCTCGACCACCGTCGTCAGATCGCCGACCTGGTCCTGCGCGAGCCGCGCCACATGCGCGTACCGCTTCTCGAAGTACGCGCTGAGCGCGATCAGCGGCACGGCCGGGGCCAGCATCACCAGCCCCAGCGTCCAGTCCTGGACCAGCATGATGGCCAGGCCCACCAGGATGGTCACGCCGTTGACCAGGAGGAAGGTCAGCGGGAAGGCGAGGAACATGCGCAGCAGCATCAGGTCGGTGGTGCCGCGCGAGAGCAACTGGCCCGAGGCCCACCGGTCGTGGAAGGCGACCGGGAGGCGCTGCAGGTGCCGGTAGAGGGCCGCCCGCATCTCCGCCTCGACCCGCGACAGCGGCCGGGCCACCAGCCACCGCCGCAGCCCGAACAGCACCGCCTCGGCGAGGCCGAGCAGCAGCACGTACAGCGCGCCGAGCCAGACGCCCCCGGTGTCCCGGTCGGCGACCGGCCCGTCCACCAGCCACTTCAGGACCAGCGGGATCACCAGCCCCACACAGGAGGCGACGATCGCGACGGCCGCGGCGACGGCCAGCCGGGCGCGCACCGGGCGCACGTACGGCCACAGGCGCAGCAGGGCGCGCACGGCCGAGCGCCCGGCGGGGGCGTCGCCGCCGGGGCTCTTCCCGGCGTCCGCAGGGCTCTGTCCGGCGCTCGCGGGGCTCTCCCCGGCGCCTTCCTCGGTGGTCTCCTCGGCGGGAGCGGGTGTCGTGGGCATCAGGAGCGAGCGTACGGATCGGCACTGACATCGCCCACCGAGTTTCGGCCGGACCGCGGTCCGCCCCTGGTCCTACGACCTGCGCGTTCGGCCGCCCGGGGGAGGGGCCGGCCGGTCCGGTCGTAGCGCGGCATCAACCGATCGGCTGATGCCGCCTCGAGCGCGTCGGGCGATGTGCGGACGGGGCGCGCGCCGGGATTCTGGGGTCATGTCAGTCATCGAAGTCAGCGAACTGCGCAAGTCCTACGGCGGCCGGGCCGTCGTGGACGGCGTCTCGTTCTCCGTCGAGGAGGGCGAGATCTTCGGCGTCCTGGGGCCGAACGGCGCCGGGAAGACCACCACCGTGGAGTGCGTGGAGGGGCTGCGCGTGCCGGATGCGGGCCGGGTCCGGGTCACCGGCCTGGACCCGGTCGCCGACCACGAGCAGGTGGCCCGCGTCCTCGGCGCCCAGCTCCAGCAGAGCGAGCTGCAGGCCAAGCTCACCGTCCGCGAGGCCCTGGAGCTGTACGCCTCCTTCTACCCGCACCCGGCGGACTGGCGGCCCCTCGCCGAACGCCTCGGTCTGACCGACAGGCTGACCACCCGCTTCGGCAAGCTGTCCGGCGGGCAGAAGCAGCGCCTGTTCATCGCGCTCGCCCTCATCGGCAACCCCCGGGTCGTGGTCCTGGACGAGCTGACCACCGGACTCGACCCGCGCGCCCGCCGCGACACCTGGCAGCTGATCGAGGACGTCCGCGCCGGCGGGGTCACCGTGCTGCTGGTGACGCACTTCATGGAGGAGGCGCAGCGGCTGTGCGACCGGATCGCGGTCATCGACAAGGGCCGGATCGCCGCGCTGGACACCCCGCAGGGCCTGATCCGCCGCTCGGCCGGCGCCACCGTGATCAGCTTCACGCCGTCCGCGCCGCTGGACGAGCACGACCTGAACGCGCTGCCCGAGGTGGCCTCGGTCGCGTACAAGGACGGCCGGGTCACGCTGTCGGGCACCGACGCCACCGTCAACGCCGTGATCACCCTCCTCGCCCGCCACCACATCACCGCCCACCAGCTCCGCGTCAGCGACGCCACGCTCGACGACGCGTTCCTGGACCTCACGGAGGCCGCCGCATGAACACCCCGGTCGTCGACGGCGCCGTGCTGCGCACCGAGATCCGCCTCTTCGGCCGCGAGCCGGGCGCGATCTTCTGGATCCTGCTCTTCCCGACTTTGCTGCTGGTGATCCTCGGCTCCATCCCGTCCTTCCGGCAGCCCGACGACTCGCTCGGCGGCCTCAGGCTGGTCGACACGTATGTGCCGATCACCGTGCTGCTCGGCATGATCCTCGGCGGGCTCCAGGGCATGCCGCAGGTCCTCACCGGCTACCGCGAGCGCGGCATCCTGCGCCGGATGTCCACCACTCCGGTCAGGCCCATCGCCCTGCTCACCGCCCACATGGCGGTCTTCGCGGGCGCGGCCCTCGTCTCCGCGCTGCTCGCCCTGCTCGTCGGCCGCCTCGCCTTCCACGTGCGGCTGCCGAAGCAGCCCCTCGGGTACGCCGTCGCCCTGGTGCCGGCGGTGCTGGTCGCCCTCGCGCTGGGCTCGGTGGTCTCCGCGCTGTCGCGCACCACGAAGATCGCGGGCGCGGTCGGCAGCGCGGTGCTCTTCCCGATGATGTTCTGCGCGGGCCTGTGGGTGCCGGTGCAGGCCATGCCCGACCTGATGGCCCGGATCGTCGGGTACACGCCCTTCGGCGCCGCCGCGCAGGCGCTGAACCAGGCCGCCGGGGGCGACTGGCCGGGCTGGACCCACCTGGCGGTGCTCGCCGTCTGGACGGTGCTGCTGACCGCCGGGGCCGCGCGCTGGTTCCGCTGGGAGTGAACCGGCCGTGCCGGAGACTGAATCCATGACGAACGCCGAGTGGACGCCGCTGCGGGTCGGCTTCGCCGCCTGGGGACCGTACGGACTGCTGGCCGTGGGCGTCCTGACGGCGGCCGGCTCGGCCGGCGTGGTCGGCATGTCCGGGAGCGACATGTACCTGTCGGCCGCCCTGGTGGTCGCGGCCCTGGCGCTGGAGCTGGGACGGCCGTGGGTACTGCGCCACCGGCCGCCGCGGGGCGGTGCCGCCGCCTGCCTCTACTTCCTGCGCTGGGCGTTCGGCTTCGTCCTCACCTGGCTCAACCCCTTCTTCGCCTTCTACGCCGTCATCGGCTACTACACGGCCACGGTGCAACTGCCCCGCCGCCTGGTGCGGGCCGGCCTCGCCCTGACCGCCGTCACCATGGCGGGCAGCGAGATCGGCGGCATGCCGCCCCGCGGCACGGTCGCCTGGTTCGGCTTCGCCGTGGTGCTCGGCGTCAACATCGCCATCGTCTCGCTGTTCACGCGCTTCGCCGACCAGGAGCAGCGCCGCGCCGTCGCCCAGGCCGAGACCATCGCCGAGCTGGAGCGCACCAACACGGCCCTCCAGCAGGCCCTGGACGAGAACGCGGCCCTGCACGCACAGCTCCTCGTCCAGGCCCGCGAGGCCGGGGTCGCCGACGAGCGGCGACGGCTGGCCGCCGAGATCCACGACACCCTCGCCCAGGGCCTGACCGGGATCATCGCCCAGCTCCAGGTGGTGTCCAGCGCCCCCGATCTGACCACCGCCCGCACCCATCTGGAGCGGGCCGCGGCCCTCGCCCGGCACAGCCTCGGCGAGGCCCGCCGCTCCGTGCACAACCTCGCCCCCGTCGAGCTGGAGGACACCGCACTGCCCGAGGCGCTGAAGTCCACGGTCGCCGTGTGGGGCGAACGCACCGGAGCGCGCGCCGACTTCACCGTCACCGGCACCGCCGAACAGCTCCACGACGAGGTGTCCGCCACCCTGCTGCGCATCGCGCAGGAGGCCCTGTCCAACGCCGCCCGGCACGCCCGCGCCGCCCGGGTCGGGGTCACCCTGTCCTACATGGGCGACGAGGTGATCCTCGACATCCGCGACGACGGCGCCGGCTTCGACCCGGCCGCCGTGCCCGCCCGCACCCGCGCCGGCGGCTTCGGCCTGGCCGGCATGCGCGCCCGCGCCGAGCGCATCGCCGGGTCGGTGACCGTCGAGTCCGAGCCGGGGCAGGGCACGGCGGTCTCCGCTCGCGTACCGTTGGTGCGCCATGACCGATGACCCGACCGTCTCCCTGCTGATCGTCGACGACCATCCCGTGGTGCGGGACGGTCTGCGCGGCATGTTCGAGTCCGCGCCCGGCTTCACGGTCCTCGCCGAGGCCGCGAACGGCGTGGAGGCCGTCGAGAAGGCCGCGGCGCTCGACCCGGACGTGATCCTGATGGACCTGCGGATGCCGGGCGGCGCGGGCGTGGACGCGATCCGCGAGCTGACCCGGCGCGGCGCCCGCGCGAGGGTGCTGGTCCTGACGACGTACGACACCGACTCCGACACGCTGCCGGCCATCGAGGCGGGCGCGACCGGCTACCTCCTCAAGGACGCCCCGCGCGACGAGCTGTTCACCGCCGTGCGCGCCGCCGCGGAGGGCCGCACCGTCCTCTCCCCGGCCGTGGCCTCCCGCCTGGTCTGTGCCGTCCGCGCCCCCGCCCGGGGCAACGAGCCGCTGTCGGCCCGCGAGCGCGAGGTGCTGGTCCTGGTCGCCCGCGGCACCTCCAACCGGGAGATCGCCCGCGAGCTGTTCATCAGCGAGGCCACCGTGAAGACCCACCTCACCCACCTGTACGCCAAGCTCGGCGTCAACGACCGGGCGGCGGCGGTGGCCGTCGCCTACGACCGGGGCATCCTCGGCTGAGTCCCCCGGCCCGGCGGGTGCGGGGCGTCCCGGGTCAGCCGGCCACCCGCAGCAGCAGCACCGAGCGGCCCGGCACCGTGATCACGGCGCCCGCCCGGTGCACCGTGCCCGGCGCCTCGGCCTGCTCCTCCAGCGAGGTGTCCACCACCACCTCGTAGCGCTCCGCCCACGGCGGCCCCGGCAGGACGAAGCCGGCCGGGTCCTCCCCGGCGTGCAGGACGGCCAGGAAACTCTCGTCCAGCACCGGCGCGCCCCGCTCGTCGCGGCCCGGGATGTCCCGCCCCGACAGATACATGCCGAGGGTGGCCGCCGGGGCGTACCAGTCCTCCTCGGTCATCTCCGTCCCGCGCGCGGTGAACCACGCCAGGTCCCGCAGCCCGTCCGCCGAGTGCGCGCTGCCCGAGAAGAACGCCCGGCGGCGCAGCACCGGATGGCGGTGGCGCAGCCCGATCAGCCGGGCCGTCAGCTCGGACAGCGCCCGCCACCCGGGATCGTCCAGCAGCGACCAGTCCAGCCAGCCGGTCTCGTTGTCCTGGCAGTAGGCGTTGTTGTTGCCGTGCTGGGTGCGGCCCATCTCGTCGCCGGCCACCAGCATCGGCACCCCCGTGGACAGCAGCAGCGTGGTGAGCAGGTTGCGCAGCTGGCGGCGGCGCAGCGCCCGTATCGCCGCGTCGTCGGTCTCGCCCTCCGCGCCGCAGTTCCAGGACCGGTTGTCGTCCGTGCCGTCCCGGTTGCCCTCGCCGTTGGCCTCGTTGTGCTTGCGGTCGTAGCTGACCAGGTCGCGCAGGGTGAAACCGTCGTGCGCGGTGACGAAGTTGACGGAGGCGTACGGCCGCCGGCCGCCCCAGGCGTACAGGTCGCTGGAGCCGGACAGCCGGTAGCCCATCTCCCGCACGTCCGGCAGCGCGTGCCGCCAGAAGTCCCGTACGGCGTCGCGGTAGCGGTCGTTCCACTCCGCCCACAACGGCGGGAACGCGCCCACCTGGTAGCCGCCCGCGCCCACGTCCCACGGCTCGGCGATCAGCTTGACCCGGCGCAGCACCGGGTCCTGGGCGATCACGGCGAGGAACGGCGAGAGCATGTCCACGTCGTGCATGGAGCGGGCCAGCGCGGCGGCCAGGTCGAACCGGAAGCCGTCCACGCCCATCTCGGTCACCCAGTAGCGCAGCGAGTCGGTGATCAGGCGCAGCACGTGCGGCTGGACGACGTGCAGGGTGTTGCCGCAGCCGGTGTAGTCGGCGTAGCGGCGGGCGTCGGCCTGGAGACGGTAGTAGCGCTGGTTGTCGATGCCCTTCAGGGACAGCGTCGGGCCGTACTCGCCGGCCTCGGCGGTGTGGTTGTAGACCACGTCGAGGACGACCTCGATGCCGGCCGCGTGCAGCGCGCGCACCATCCGCTTGAACTCGCCCACCTGCTGTCCGGCGGTGCCGGAGGCCGCGTAGGCGGCGTGCGGGGCGAAGTAGCCGATGGAGTTGTAGCCCCAGTAGTTGCGCAGGCCCCGCCTGAGCAGGTGGTCCTCGTGGGCGAACTGGTGCACCGGCAGCAGCTCCACCGCCGTCACGCCGAGCCGCGTCAGGTGCTCGACCGCCGCCGGGTGGGCGAGCCCGGCGTACGTCCCCCGCAGCTCCTCGGGGATGCCGGGGTGGCGCATGGTGAAGCCGCGCACGTGCAGCTCGTAGATGACCGAGTCCGCCCACGGCGTCTTGGGGCGGCGGTCGTCCGACCAGTCGTCGTCATCGTGCACGACGACGCCCTTGGGCACGTACGGCGCGGAGTCGCGGTCGTCGCGCACCGTGTCGGCGACGTGCTGGTCCGGCCAGTCGCGGACGTGCCCGTAGACCTCGGGCGGCAGCCGGAACGCGCCGTCCACCGCGCGCGCGTACGGGTCGAGGAGCAGCTTGGCCGGGTTCCAGCGGGCGCCGGTCCACGGGTCCCAGCGGCCGTGCACGCGGTAGCCGTAGCGCTGCCCCGGCAGCACGCCCGGCACGAAGCCGTGCCATATCTCGTGCGTCAGTTCGGTCAGCCGGGCGCGGGTCTCCTTGCCCGCCTCGTCGAACAGACACAGCTCCACCGCCTCCGCGCCGCCGGCCCACAGCGCGAAGTTGGTGCCCGCGACCCCGTCCGGCCCGGTCCGGAACCGGGCGCCCAGCGGGGTGGCCGCGCCCGGCCACACGGGCACGGGGGCCGCCGCCGGGGCGACGCGCCGCCCGCCGGCCACGGCGACGGCGGCGGCGGACGCGGGAGCGACGACGCCACGACGCCCGGCACGCCCGTTCGCCAGCCCACGCCCGCCACCCGCGAGGCCGTGTCCGTCCTCGGCGGGCTGCGCGTGACCGCCGCCCGCGAGGCCGCGCCCGTCCTCGGTGGGCTGCGCGTGGTTGGCGCCCGTGAGGCCGTGTCCGTCCTCGGTGGGCTGTGCATGGCCGCCGTCCGCGAGGCCGTGTCCGTCCTCGGCGGGCTGCGCCTTCTCGGCTGTCTGTCTGTCCGGCTGTGTGTCCTCGGTGGTCGGTCCGGGGTCGCCGTCCGCGACGCCGTGCGCGCCCGGCCGGCCGTCCTCGGGCGTCCGCCTGTCGCGGGGCACCCGCCCGTTCCCGCCCGGGCGGCCACTCCCGGCCGTCCGGCCGCCCGACCCGCCGTCCTCGGTCGCGAGCCCGCTCGATCCGCCGTCGTCGGTCGTCCGTCTGCCCGCGGGCACCCGACCGTTCCCGGTCGGCTCCCCGGGTGCGGGTGCGGGTGCGGGCGCGGGCGTGGGCCCGTCCGGGGACGCGGTCCCGGGGGCGGCCGGGTGGTCGGGCTCGGGCGGGCGGGCGGCATCGGCCGGGCGGTCGGCGGGGGGCGGCGGACCGGCCTCGGCCGGGTGGTCGGCGTCGGGCGGCTGACGGGCGCCGGTCGTCGACCCGGCGTCGGTCGTCGGCCCCTTCGCGGTGGCGCGCCCGCTCGCCACCGCCTCCTGCTCGGCTGCGCTGGACACCTGGTCGGCCCCTTTTTTCGGCTGCTGCGGCTCGTTCGGCTCCGGTCCGCTCCTGCGGCTTGTCCCCCCGGGCGCGGCTCCCCGGCGTGTGCTCCTCCCCACTGTTCTGCCCAGAGGCGGGGTCGCACTCACGTTTCCCGGGAGCGGGCCGGTCGTTGGGCAGCCCGTGAGGCACGTACAACGGCGCGCACGGCGCGCGAGGGCCGTGATGGCCGCCGTACTGGCATGGGCAGGACTACTGGCCGGGGCCACCGGCTGCACCGCGGGCGGCCCGGAGTCCCTCGGCCGGGTCTTCGGCAAGCCCCCCGCGCCCGAGGACGTGGTCCGCGTCGCCCCGGCCGACGGCAGCAAGGACGTCCGCCCGGGGACCAGGCTGCGGGTGCGGGTGGCCGGCGGACGCCTGGAGTCCGTGAAGGTCGTCAAGGCGCAGGACGCGCAGGACACCCCGGTGCCCGGCCGCCTCTCCCGCGACGGCCGCACCTGGCGGCCCGACGACGACCGGCTCGCCCTCGCCGCCAAGTACACCGTGGACGCGGTCGCCGTGGACGAGGACGGGCACCGCGCCGCCCGGCACACCACCTTCACGACCTACGTCCCCGCCGAGCGCTTCATCGGCTACGTCACCCCCGAGAACCGCTCCGTCGTCGGCACCGGGATGATCGTCTCCCTCTCCTTCAGCCGCCCGGTCGCCGACCGCGCCGCCGTCGAGCGCGCCGTCCGCGTCACCGCCGACCCGCCCGTGGAGATCCGCCCGCACTGGTTCGGCAAGGACCGCCTCGACTTCCGGCCCCGCGCCTACTGGCGGCCCGGCACCCGCGTCACCGTCGATCTGCGCCTGCGGGACGTGCAGGGCGCGCCCGGCGTCTACGGGCTCCAGTACAAGACCTTCTCCTTCACCGTCGGCCGCAGCCAGGTCTCCCTGGTCGACGCCGCCGCCCACACCATGGAGGTGCGCCGCGACGGCGAACTGCTGGCCACCGTCCCCGTCACGGCCGGCGCGCCCAAGTCCACCACCTACAACGGGAAGATGGTGGTGATGGAGATGCTGGAGGTCACCCGCATGAACAGCCGCACGGTCGGCTTCGGCGGCGAGTACGACATCCCCGACGTCCCGCACGCCATGCGCCTGACCGACTCCGGCACCTTCCTGCACGGCAACTACTGGTCGGCGCCGACCACGTTCGGGCGGACCAACGTCAGCCACGGCTGCGTCGGGCTGAAGGACGTCAAGGGCGGCAGCTCCGGCACCCCGGCGGGCTGGTTCTTCGACCGCAGCCTCGTCGGCGACGTGGTCGAGGTCGTCAACAGCGACGACCGCACGGTCTCCCCGAGCAACGGACTCGGCGGCTGGAACATGAGCTGGGCCGACTGGACGGCGGGCAGCGCACTCGGGTAGCCGGACGCGCCCCCGGCGCGCGTGCTCAAGTGGTCGTCCATGACCCGGTTTCGGGACGGCGGACAAGCGGTTTCCGGCGGCTGTCGAAGTTGGGACGGAACAGTGACATTCGGCCGGCGACCAGCCCCCTGACCTTGTGGTTACTATGCGCCAATGTGCGCGTGGGACGCGCTGGGGCACGGGTCGGACCGGCCCGGGGAGGGGAGTCACGTTGAACGTGCGGCCGATATCGGGGGCGTCGGTTGACGCGCGCGGACGCGGGGGGCGGCCGGGGCGCAGGGCGGGCAGGGGAGTGCTCGCACTGTCCTGCGGGGCACTGCTGCTCGCCGTCACCGCGTGCGGCGGAGGGGACGCCGACGCGGAGTCCGGCAAGAGCGCGGGCAAGGGCGCGGACACGGCGCAGAGCGAGCAGTCGCAGGCCGTCGTCACCATCGCGCCCAAGGACGGCGCCAAGTCCGTCGACACCAGCGGTGCCCTCAAGGTCGCCGCCAGCCGGGGCAAGCTCACCCAGGTCGTCGTCAAGGACCCCAAGGGCACGCGGATATCGGGGGAGATAACCGGCGGCGGCGCCACCTGGACGCCGTCCTCCCATCTCGCGGCCTCGACCAAGTACACGGTCCACGCGGTCGCGAAGGACTCCGCCGGCCGCGAGGCCGCCGAGGACTCCAGCTTCACCACGCTGACGCCGAAGAACACCTTCGTCGGCAGCTTCACGCCCGAGGACGGCTCCACGGTCGGCGTCGGAATGCCGTTCTCCGTCAACTTCACCCGCGGCATCACGCATCCGGACGCCGTCGAGAAGGCCATCCGGATCAAGACCGAGCCGGCCGTCGACGTCGAGGGCCACTGGTTCGGCAACGACCGCCTCGACTTCCGGCCCGAGCAGTACTGGAAGGCCGGCACCAAGGTCACCGTCGAGATCGACCTGGACGGCGTCGAGGGCCGCCCCGGCGTCTACGGCAAGCAGACCAAGACCGTCTCCTTCACCATCGGCCGCAACCAGGTGTCCGTCGTGGACGCCAAGAAGCACACGATGAAGGTCATGCACGACGGCAAGGTCGTCAAGACGCTCCCGGTCACCACCGGCAAGCCCGGCTACGACACCTGGAACGGCCGGATGGTCATCAGCGAGAAGCTCGCGGTGACCCGGATGAACGGCGAGACGGTCGGCTACGGCGGCGAGTACGACATCAAGGACGTCCCGCACGCCATGCGCCTGACCACCTCGGGCACCTTCATCCACGGCAACTACTGGGGCGGCGACGCCTTCGGCAACTACAACGCCAGCCACGGCTGCGTCGGCCTGCGCGACGTGCGCGGCGGCTACGACAGCGGGGTGCCGGCCGCCTGGTTCTTCAACCACTCCATGATCGGCGACGTGGTGGAGGTCAAGAACTCCCACGACAAGACCGTCGCCCCGGACAACGGCCTCAACGGCTGGAACATGTCCTGGAGCGAGTGGAAGGCGTGACGGCCCGCGGGGACGGCCCCGCCGACGTGTGAGCGTCACCAGCGGTTCCCCGGAACGGCCTGAGCGCCCCCGGGTCCGCGGGAACCGGCCCGGTGTGATCGACCACACCGGGCCGGTTGCCGTTAGTGGTGGTTAACCTGCTTGCCATGACCGTAACTCTGGAAGTCGCCGACGGCGTCGGCACGCTGCGCCTGGACCGCCCGCCCATGAACGCGCTGGACGTCGCGACGCAGGACCGGATCAAGGAGCTGGCCGAGGAGGCCGCCCGCCGCGAGGACGTGCGCGCCGTGGTGATCTACGGCGGCGAGAAGGTGTTCGCGGCCGGCGCGGACATCAAGGAGATGCAGCTGATGGACCACGCGGCGATGGTGCTGCGGGCCCGCGCGCTCCAGGACTCCTTCACCGCCGTGGCCCGCATCCCCAAGCCGGTGGTCGCCGCGGTCACCGGCTACGCGCTCGGCGGCGGCTGCGAGCTGGCGCTCTGCGCCGACTACCGCATCGCCGGGGACAACGCCAAGCTCGGCCAGCCGGAGATCCTGCTCGGCCTGATCCCCGGCGCCGGCGGCACCCAGCGGCTGTCCCGGCTGATCGGCCCCGCCAAGGCCAAGGACCTCATCTTCACCGGCCGCCAGGTCAAGGCCGACGAGGCCCTGGCGCTCGGGCTGGTGGACCGCGTGGTGCCGGCCGCCGAGGTGTACGAGGCGGCGCACGCCTGGGCGGCGCGGCTCGCCAAGGGGCCGGCGCTCGCGCTGCGCGCCGCCAAGGAGGCGATCGACACCGGTCTGGAGACCGACCTCGAGACCGGGCTCGCCGTCGAGCGGAGCTGGTTCGCGGGGCTGTTCGCCACCGAGGACCGCGAGCGCGGGATGCGCAGCTTCGTCGAGGAGGGGCCGGGCAAGGCGAAGTTCCTCTGACGCCCGCCGCGTCCCCGACGCCCCGGGGGTCACACGTGGTTGACGCGGCGTCCGCTCGCGTGTCCCCCGAAGGGGCGGTTTAGGGGAGCCTTAAGGCAACCTCAAGGCCGGCCGCCGCGACGGCCGGCCCTTCGCCGCAGGCCATCCCGTCCCCGCAGGTCGGCACGGCCGGACCGGCGCCCGAAGGGCTCGGGGCATATGCCGGCGCGGGGCCGGACGACGGGGGCGTACGGGGGGCGTATTCCACCGGAACGGCCACACGGCGCGGTCCGGGCCGCCATGATGGGGGGCATGGCGGGGCTGGAGGGCATGGAACAGCCGCGGGGACAGGGGCACGCGTCCGCGGCACGCTGGTCGCCCGCGGTCGAGGACGAACGGGCGCTGACCGCGCTGGAGTTGTACGGCAACCCCACGGACGCGGAGGTCGCGCTGCCGTCCCGGCCCGAGTCCGCGGCCACCGCCCGCCGGCTCGTCCAGGTCGTCGTCCTGCGCCACTGGGGACTGAGCCCCAAGCTGACCGAGGACGCGGTCCTGCTCGTCTCCGAACTCGTCGGCAACGCCGTCCGGCACACCGGCGCCCGGGTGTTCGGGTTACGGCTGCGCCGCCGCCGGGGCTGGATCCGCGTGGAGGTGCGCGACCCCTCCCGGGGGCTGCCGTGCCTGATGCCGGTGCAGGAGCTGGACATCAGCGGCCGGGGCCTGTTCCTGGTCGACAAGCTCGCCGACCGCTGGGGCGTGGACCTGCTGCCGCGCGGCAAGACCACCTGGTTCGAGATGCGCGTGGCGGACCGCTGACGCGGGGGCGCGGGTGAGGTGGCGACACCCGAGCACGTGCGGGCGGGTGACGTGGCGACGCCCGAGCATGCGGGGGCGGGTGACGTGGCGACACCCGAGCATGCGGGGGCGGGTGACGCAGTGACACCCGGGCGCATGGGGGCGGGTGACGTGGCGACACCCGAGCGCACGAGGGCGGGCGACACGGTGGCACCCGATCGGGCCGCTCTCCATGACACCCGATCAGGTCCGTGCGACACCCGATCGGCCCCGCCCATGGCCCCTTCGGCCGACCGACGCTCACCCGGTGGCCACACGTGTGAATCGCCCGTTTTCTTACCTTGCGCCCCTTAAATGGTGCGGGTGACCACCACTGATCGTCGCGGCGTGCTGCGGGCCGGCGCCGGGCTCGTCGCCGGGGGCGCGCTCGCGGCCGGGTGTTCCGCCACCGGCGCCGCCCCGCACCCCGCCGCGCCCGACGCCCCCCCCACGGGCGCCCCCCCCCCCCCCCCCCCCCCCCCCCCCCCCCCCCCCCCCCCCCCCCCCCCCCCCCCCCCCCCCCCCCCCCCCCCCCCCCCCCCCCCCCCCCCCCCCCCCCCCCCCCCCCCCCCCCCCCCCCCCCCCCCCCCCCCCGCCCCCCCCCCCCGCCCCGGGCACCGCGCCCCCTCCCGGCTCCCGCCGGGCCGCCGCCCTGCTCGGTCTCGCCCTCGCCGTCCTCGCCACGGCCGTCTGGTCCGGCAGCTTCGTCACCTCCCGCGCGCTGCACGACAGCGTGCCGCCCGTCCAGCACGCCTTCTGGCGCTGGGTGATCGCCCTCGGCGTCGTCGCCCCGTTCGGCGCCCGGCGCGCCTGGCGGCAGCGGCGCCTGATCCGCCGCCACGGCCGCTACGTCCTGCTCGCCTCGCTGCTCGGCGTGGCCGTCTACAACACCCTCGTCAACCAGGCCGGGCTGACCACCCCGGCCGCCACCATGGGCATGATCATGGCCGCCTCACCGGTGCTGATGGCGGTGTTCGAACGGCTGGGCGGGACCCGGCTGGGCCTGCGGCGCACCGCCGGACTGCTGACGGCCTGCGCGGGCGTACTGCTGCTGACCCTCGGCGCCGGCGGCGGCACGGGCCTCACCGGCGGCGGACTGTGGATGATCGCCGCCGCCTGCTGCTTCGCGGGCTACAGCGCCCTGCTGCGCCGCCGCCCCGCCGAACTGGACGGCGTGGCCTTCCTGTTCACCACGTTCCTGGTCGGGACCGTCCTGTTGCTGCCCGTGCAGGCCGCGAGCCTCGCCGTCCAGGGCGGCTTCCGGCCCACCCCCGGCACGTTCCTGCCGCTGCTGTACGTCGGCGTGGCCTCCTCCGCGGTCGCCTTCTTCGCCTGGAGCCGGGCCATCGCCCTGATCGGCGCCGCCCGCGCGGGCCTCGTCTACTACCTCCAGCCCGTCCTGGTGGCCCTGCTGTCCCGGCTGCTGCTCGGCGAGTCGCTGGGTCTGCCGCAGGCGCTGTGCATGGCGCTGATCCTCGGCGGCGTCGTCCTGGGCGCGGGCTCGGGCGCGGGCTCGGCACGATCGGCCCGGTGACGTCCGGTAGCGTGCCCGCATGGCCGAGTGGGATCTGAGGAAGCTGCGGATCCTGCGCGTCCTGGACGAGCGGGGCACCGTCACCGCGACCGCCGAGGCCCTGCACATGACGCCCTCCGCGGTCTCCCAGCAGCTCACCAACCTCGCCCGGCAGCTCGGCGTCACCCTCCTGGAACCGCACGGCCGCCGGGTACGGCTCACCGACGCGGCCCGCCTGGTGCTGCGGCACGCCGACGCGGTCTTCGAGGAACTGGAGCGCGCCGACGCCCGGCTGGCGGCCCACCGGCGCGGCGAGGCCGGCGAGGTGCGGATCGGGGCGTTCTCCACGGCGGTGCCCGCCCTCGTCGTCCCGGCCGTCCTGGCCCTGCGCGAGCGGCACCCCGGGGTGACCGTACGGGTGCGGGAGGCGGAGGCGCGGCAGGCGTACGAGCTGCTGGCCGCCGGGGAGGTGGACCTCGCGCTGTCGCTGGCCGCGCACGCGCCCGGCGCGGGCGACCCCGGCTTCACCCGGGCGCCGCTGCTCGCCGACCCGCTCGACCTCGCCCTGCCGCCGGACCACCCGCTGGCGGCGGCGGACCGCGTCCGGCTCGCCGATCTCGCCCACGAGGAGTGGATCTTCGGCGGCAGCGGCCCCTGGTCGGACATCACCCGCGCCGCCTGCGAGGCGGCCGGCTTCCGCCCGCACCAGGGACACTCGGCGGCCGGATGGACGGCGATCCTGGCGATGGTGGAGGCGGGAATGGGCGTGGCGCTGGTGCCCCGCATGGCCGCCGTGCGCGGCCGGGGCGGCGGCGGACCGGACGTGGTGATGCGCGCCCTCACCGAGGACCGCCCCTGCCGCCACGTCGTCACGGCCGTCCGCAAGGGCGCGGAGGAGGCCCCGACCCTGAAACGCGTCCTGTCCGCCCTGCGCGCCGCCGCGGCCGCCCTCGCGGACGGGGACGCACACGCCTGACCGACGGCACTCGCCCGCCCGCCCGGAGGAAGGCCCGCCCGCACGCCAAGGCGTGACCGGCCGGTCCCCATGCCCCCCGGCCCCCCTCGCCTGCCCGGACACCCGCAGGGCACCCGGACATGCCGACATGCCGACACGCCGAAGAGTCAGTGCCCGGGCACAGGGAAGGGCGCCCGGTGGGACACCGGGCGCCCTTCGTGTCGTGTCGTGCCGGGGTGCGGCTACTTGGCCGCCGCGTCCGCCGCCTGGGCCTTCAGGGAGCGTTCGACGCCCGCGCGGGCCTCGGAGACCAGGCGGCGCAGGGCCGCGTTGGGCTCGGCGGAGGACAGCCACGCGTCCGTCTTGCGCAGCGTCTCCTGCGAGACCTGGACCGCCGGGTACAGACCGACCGCGATCTGCTGGGCGATCTCGTGCGAACGGGACTCCCAGACGCCCTTCAGCACCTCGAAGTACCGGTCGGTGTACGGCGCCAGCAGTTCACGCTGGTCGGTCTGGACGAAGCCCGCGATGACCGCCTCCTGCACGGCGTTCGGCAGCTTGTCCGACTCGACGACCGCCGCCCACGCCTCGGCCTTGGCCTCCTCGGTGGGGCGGGCGGCGCGGGCGGTGGCCGCGTGCCGCTCACCGGCCGCGGTCTTGTCCCGCTCGTACTCGCCGGCGATCTCCGCCTCGTCGAACCGGCCGACCGCCGCCAGCCGCTGCACGAACGCCCACCGCAGCTCCGTGTCCACGGCCAGGCCCTCGATCGACTCGGAGCCCTCCAGCAGCGCGTTCAGCAGGTCCAGCTGCTCCGGCGTACGGGCGGTCGCCGCGAAGGCGCGCGCCCAGGCCAGCTGGTGGTCGCTGCCCGGCTCGGCGGCGCGCAGATGCGCCAGCGTCGCGTCCGTCCAGCGGGTCAGCAGCGTGTCGCGGGCGGCCGGGTCGGCGTACAGGTCGATGGCCAGCTTCACCTGGCGGTGCAGCGACTGCACCACGCCGATGTCGGACTCCTTGCCGATGCCGGACAGCACCAGCGACAGGTAGTCGCGGGTGGCCAGCTCGCCGTCGCGGGTCATGTCCCACGCCGAGGCCCAGCACAGGGCGCGCGGCAGCGAGGACTCGAAGTCGCCCAGGTGCTCGGTGACGAAGGCCAGCGACTCCTCGTCCAGGCGGACCTTGGCGTACGACAGATCGTCGTCGTTGAGCAGGACGACCGCCGGGCGGCGCCGGCCGGCCAGCTGCGGCACGGCGGTCAGCTCGCCGTCCACGTCCAGCTCGATCCGGCCGTCCTCGGCGCGCACCAGCTTGCCGCTCGCCTCGTCCAGGTCGTACAGGCCGATCGCGATGCGGTGCGGGCGCAGCGTGGGCTCGCCCTTGGCGCCGGCCGGCAGCGCGGGGGCCTCCTGGCGGACGGCGAAGGAGGTGATGACGCCGTCGGCGCCGGTCTCGATCTCCGGGCGCAGGATGTTGATGCCGGCCGTCTCCAGCCACTTCTTCGACCAGGTCTTCAGATCGCGCCCGGAGGTCTCCTCCAGCGCGCCGAGCAGGTCGGACAGGCGCGTGTTGCCGAACGCGTGCCGCTTGAAGTACGCCTGCACGCCGCGGAAGAACTCGTCCATGCCGACGTACGCCACCAGCTGCTTGAGGACGCTGGCGCCCTTGGCGTAGGTGATGCCGTCGAAGTTGACGAGGACGTCGTCCAGGTCGTTGATGTCCGCCATGATCGGGTGGGTGGACGGCAGCTGGTCCTGCCGGTAGGCCCACGTCTTCATGGAGTTGGCGAACGTCGTCCACGAGTGCGGCCAGCGCGAGCCGGGGGCGTGCGCCTGGCAGGCGATGGAGGTGTAGGTGGCGAACGACTCGTTCAGCCACAGGTCGTTCCACCACTCCATGGTGACCAGGTCGCCGAACCACATGTGGGCCAGCTCGTGCAGGATCGTCTCGGCCCGCACCTCGTACGCCGCGTCGGTCACCTTGGACCGGAAGACGTACTGGTCGCGGATGGTGACCGCGCCCGCGTTCTCCATCGCGCCCGCGTTGAACTCCGGCACGAACAGCTGGTCGTACTTGGCGAACGGGTAGGCGTAGTCGAACTTCTCCTGGAACCAGTCGAAGCCCTGCCGGGTCACGTCGAAGATCGCGTCCGCGTCGAGGAACTCGGCGAGCGAGGGCCGGCAGTAGATGCCGAGCGGCACGGACCGGCCGTCCTTCTCGTACACGCTGTGCACCGAGTGGTACGGGCCGACGATCAGCGCCGTGATGTACGACGAGATGCGCGGGGTCGGCTCGAACACCCAGACGTCGTCCTGCGGTTCGGGGGTCGGCGAGTTGGACACGACGGTCCAGCCCGCGGGCGCCTTCACGGTGAACTGGAAGGTGGCCTTCAGGTCCGGCTGCTCGAAGGAGGCGAACACCCGGCGGGCGTCCGGCACCTCGAACTGCGTGTAGAGGTAGGCCTGGTCGTCGACCGGGTCGACGAACCGGTGCAGGCCCTCACCGGTGTTGGTGTACGCGCAGTCGGCGACGACCCGCAGGATGTTGCGGCCCTTCAGCAGCCCCGGCAGGGCGATCCGGGAGTCCTGGAAGACCTCGGCCGCGTCCAGCGCGTCGCCGTTGAGCGTGACCTCGTGGACGGCCGGCGCGACCAGGTCGATGAAGGAGGCGGCGCCGTCCTCGGCGACGTCGAAGCGCACCGTGGTCACGGACCGGTAGGTGCCGCCCTCCTGCGCGCCGGAGAGGTCGAGATCGATCTCGTACGAGTCAACGGTGAGCAGCTTCGCCCGCTGCTGCGCCTCTTCGCGAGTCAGGTTTGTGCCAGGCACGCGGTCATCTCCTCGTGATGTGTGGGTGCGGTCATCCTTCCACGTCGCGCGCGATACGAACGGGCGGTCGCCGACTCACGGCGACCGCCCGTCCCCCGTACGCGTCCGTACGGGTCGTGCGCCTCTGCGTCCCCGCGGGGCGAAGCCGCCCCGCGCCGCGGTCTACGCGCTCAGCTCGGCCGCCACCAGCTCCGCGATCTGCACCGCGTTCAGGGCCGCGCCCTTGCGGAGGTTGTCGTTGGAGACGAACAGCGCGAGGCCGTTGTCCACGGTCTCGTCGCGGCGGATGCGGCCCACGTAGGACGGGTCCTGGCCGGCCGCCTGGAGCGGGGTCGGGATGTCGGAGAGGGCGACGCCGGGCGCGCCGGCCAGCAGCTCGGTGGCGCGCTCCGGGCTGATCGGGCGCGCGAAGCGGGCGTTGATCTGGAGCGAGTGGCCGGAGAAGACCGGCACGCGCACACAGGTGCCGGAGACCTTGAGGCCGGGGATCTCCAGGATCTTGCGGGACTCGTTGCGGAGCTTCTGCTCCTCGTCCGTCTCGTTCAGGCCGTCGTCCACGAGGTTGCCGGCGAAGGGCAGCACGTTGAAGGCGATGGGGCGCTTGTAGACGGCCGGCTCGGGGAAGTCCACCGCCGCGCCGTCGTGGGTCAGCTTGTCGGCGTCCGCGACGACCTTCTGGGTCTGGCCGTGCAGCTCGGCGACGCCCGCGAGGCCGGAACCGGACACGGCCTGGTAGGTCGCCACGACGAGGGCTTCGAGACCGGCCTCGGCGTGCAGCGGCCTGAGGACGGGCATCGCGGCCATCGTGGTGCAGTTCGGGTTGGCGATGATGCCCTTGGGGCGGTCGGCGATCGCGTGCGGGTTCACCTCGGACACCACCAGCGGCACGTCCGGGTCGCGGCGCCAGGCCGAGGAGTTGTCGATCACGACCGCGCCCTGCGAGGCGACCTTTTCGGCCAGCGCCTTCGAGGTCGCGCCGCCCGCGGAGAACAGCACGATGTCCAGGCCGGTGTAGTCGGCCGTCGAGGCGTCCTCCACCGTCACGCCGTCCAGCACCGTGCCGGCCGAGCGGGCCGAGGCGAACAGGCGCAGCTCGGTGACCGGGAAGTCGCGCTCGGTGAGGATCCTGCGCATGACCGTGCCGACCTGACCGGTGGCTCCGACGATTCCGACCCTCACGGTGTCTCCCTCTGCGTGTGCTGTAGCTGCTGTGCGCTCGGTCGAGGCCTTTCCATCATGCGGCCGACCCCGACCCACGTGTCCAATTCTTTGCGCCCCGGCCCGAGGAACGAGACGCGCCCTGCCCGCACACGGCCTGCGGAACTGCCGTGCGCACCCCGGTTGAGCTGCAGGAATTCACCCGGCGAGGCCCCCGTGCCGCAAGCTGTGCTGCCGCGTGCCTGCCCGCCCGTCCCCGGCTCATACGGCGATGTGATGTACGCCTCTGCCCGCGCCGTGCCTTTCCCGCGCCGCGCCGAGGAATTTCCCGCCGCCCGCGCCGAACGTTCCGGGCGCCGCCGGCGTCGTAGGACGGAAGCGGGGGAGGGGAGGGCTTGTGCTGCGCGGAAGGGTGCGCCGGGGCCGGGAGGCGGACCACGGGGGCCACGGCGGCGACGATCCGCTGGACGCGGCCCAGGAACGCCGGGTGCGGGCGGTGCTCGCGCTCGGCGGCGTGCCGCAGGCGGACCTGCCGGACGGGGTGCAGCAGGTCCGCCTGCGGCTGCTGGAACGCGCCGCGAGCGGCCAGGAGGCGCCGCGGGACGTCTCCGCGTGGGCGGCGGTCGTCGCCTCCCGCCTCGCCATGGACTGGCACCGCGCCCGGGCCCGCCAGGACCGGCTGGGGGAGCGCCTGGCCGCCCAGCGCCCGCCCGGGCACACCGCCTCCGGCGAGGACACCCGGCTGCTCTCCCTCGCCGTCGCCCAGGGCCTGGACGAGCTGCCCGGCCCGCAACGCCAGGTGCTGGTCCTGCGCTTCTACGCCGACCTGCCGGTGCGGGACATCGCCGAGCAGCTCGGCGTGCCCGAGGGCACGGTCAAGAGCCGCCTGCACACCGCCGTCCGCGCGCTGCGGACCCGGCTGCACGAGAACGAGGTGGTGTGACGTGACGGCCCCCCATGACGGCGACGACCCGCTGCTGGCCGCGATCCTGGACGAACCGCCCCCGGACCCGGCGGCCCACGACGCCGCCTACCTGACCGAGTACGAAGCGGCCCGCACCGACCTGGCAACCCTCCGGAAACACCTGAACCTCCTGGCGGACACCTTGACGGCGGACCCCCTGGGCCCGGCCCCGCCACAGGGACCGGCCCCGGCCCCGGCCCCGGCCTCGGGCTCGGTGTCGGGCTCGGTGTCGGCATCGGGCTCGGTGTCGGCGTCGGCGTCGGGCCCGGCCTCGGCGTCGGGCTCGGTGTCGGCCGCGGCTTCGGCACCGCCTACGGACTCGGGACGGGGTCCGGCGTCGGACTCGGGTCCGGCCCCGGACTCGGGTCCGGCCCCGGACTCGGGCCGTGACCCGGCGTCGGGACCGGCCTGGGCCTCGGGACGGGGCTCGGCTTCGGCGTCGGGACCGGGACCGCACTCGGCGTCGGAGCCGGCTCCGGTGTCTGGCTCGGCGCTGGGACGGGGATCGGCCGCGACTTCGGGACCGCCCTCCGCGCCGCGCCCCGACTCGGAGCCGGGCTCGGCCCCGGCCCCGGTCCCGGCCCCGGGTGTGGGGCGGGCGGTCGGAGCGGACCGGCAGCCCGGCCGGGGCGGTCCCGCGGGGAGGGTGAGCGCCCCTCGCCCCGCCCCGGGCACGGCACCGCCACAGGGCTCGGCTCCGGGTGTGGGGCGGGCGGTCGGAGCGGACCGGCAGCCCGGCCGGGGCGGTCCCGCGGGGAGGGTGAGCGCCCCTCGCCCCGCCCCGGGCACGGCACCGCCACAGGGCTCGGCCCCGGGTGTGGGGCGGTCGGTCGGACCGGACCGGCAGCCCGGCCGGGGCGGCCCCGCCGGGCGGGGGACCGCGTCCCGCACCGCTCCGGGCGGCCCGGAGCGGCCGTCCCGGCCGCCCCGTGGGGCGCGCCGGGCGCGGGTCGTCGCCCTGCGCGGGCTGGTCGCCGCCGGTGTCGTCGCCGTCGCGCTGGGGTTCGGGTGGCTCGCCGTGCAGGGCGGCGCGGGCGACGACGCGGCCAGGAGCGCCGACAGGGCGAGCGCCGCCAAGGCCCGCCCGGGCGACCCGGCCGAGAGCGGGGCGGCGGCCGATGGCGAGACGGCCGCAAGCGGGGCGCCCGGCGGCGACCCCACGGCGAGCGGGGCGCCCGGCGGCGACCCCACGGCGAGCGGGGCGCCCGGCGGCGACCCCACCGCGAGCGGAGCGCCCGGCGGGGAGACCGCCGGGAGCGGGGCGACCGGAGGGGCCGGGGTGTTCGGTGATTCCGGGTATCTCGGCTGCGCCCGGCTCGTGGTCGAGGGCGAGGTGACCCGGGTGGCGCCCGTGAGCGGTGGCGCCGAGGTGTGGGTCACCCTGCGGGTGACCCACACCTACAAGGCCGACCGGCCGGGGAAGGAGGCCGTGGTCGCCCTGACCGGCCCCCTGGGGTTCGGCGTAGGCGACCACGTGCTCGTGGCCGTCCCGCGCCGCGCCGACGGGACCGGCGCCTGGCTCGTCGGAGAGCGGGCCATCGCCCCGCAGCGGGACCGCATCGCCCGTGCGCTGCCCGCATCCCGCGCCACCGCCTGCGGGTGATGTGACACGAAGAGGCGGGCGCCCACCGGACGCCCGCCTCCCTCAACACGCCGTCACACGGCGTTCCTTACTGCACGACCTTCTCGATCCGCACGCTGCCGAGGCCCGCGACCGTGCCGCGCGCGTTCACCAGCTGCACCTGGCCGAAGAACTCACGGCCCTCCGGCGCGGCGGCGGCCGCCGTGACCGTCCCGGTCACCGTGGCCGTGGCGCCCGTGCCCAGCTTCACCGGGGCCGCGTCGTCCACGGTCACCGCGCCGAGCGCGGGGGAGAAGAACACGTCCCGGTAGTCGTACTCGGTCGAACCGGACGGCACCGAGTAGGCGGCGACCTCGATCGTGTAGACGCCGGCGGCGGGCTTGGCGATCGACACCGCCTCCTCCGAGTCGCCGTCGGCGGACTGCGCGACCTGCGCGCCCTTGGCGTCGTAGACCGTCAGGTCCAGGTCGGCCGACTTGTCGGAGACGCCGCCGATCGCGACGTCCAGCGACTGCGCGCCCTCGGGCACGGTCACCGTCGTGGTCCGCTTCTCACCGGACTTCACGGTCGGCCGGGCCGACTCCGCCGAGCCGAGCGGGCCGCCCACGAGCTTGCCGTCCAGCGCCGCGTACTTGTTGGTCACCGTCCAGGAGGCGGTGGCCGGGGCGCCGACCTTCGCCTCGGGCACGGTCACGGTCGCCGGGTCGAACGCCGCGCCGAGCACGGTGACGTCCAGCCGGTAGGGGTTGTCGAGCAGCGGCGAGGTGCGGCGCGCCTCGACCTCGATCTCCCACACGCCCGCCTGCGGGTCGGCGTAGGAGCGGACGTCGGGCTTGCAGCCGTTGCCGTCCAGGTAGTGCGGGTAGCAGTACGGGGTCGAGGTGTTGTCCACCGGGACGCCGTAGGGGTGGATGGCGATGAACCGGGTCTGGCTCTCGCCCTTCAGCCCGCCGATGGCCACCTCCAGCGACTTCGCGCCCTCGGGCACGGTCACGAAGTACGACTTCGTGCTGTTGCGCTGCACGCTGCCGGAGGCCGTGTAGGTGTAGTGCACCGGCGCGGCGACCACGACCGTGGTGAGGATCTGCCGGTCGATGCCCTCGGTCCTCGGGTCGTCCAGTTCGAGGATCGCGCTCTTGAGGCCGGCCGACTTCGGGGTGGCGCGGACCTTGACGGTCACCGGCTGGTTCAGCGGCAGCTTCACCTCGTCGGAGCCGACGACCTTGAAGGTGCCCTCCGTGTTGTTCTCGAAGTGCAGCTCGTGCCGGACCGCCTTGTCCGGACCGGAGGTACGGGTCAGCGTGATGTCGTACGTCCTGCTCTGACCGGCCTTCAGGCCGCCCTCGCGGTCGTAGAGGCCCGTGCCGAAGCCGGGCGTCTTCAGCGCGTAGTCGATCGCGGTGTCGACGGGGGCCTTGACGGTGTAGTCGTGCGCGGAGGCGCCCTTGCGGATCGACTTCCAGGCGTCCACGACGTTGATCAGGCCCGCGCCCTCCTCGTAGGCCTGCGCGCCCTTGATGTGGTCGGCGGTCGAGGTGAGCGCCGTGCGCAGGACGGCCGGGGTGAGGTCGACGCCCTTCTCCTTGGCCGCGCTCAGCAGCAGCGCGGAGGCGCCGGCCGCCTGCGGGGAGGCCATCGAGGTGCCCTGGAGCATCGAGTAGCCGGCCGGCAGGGAGTAGCCCGCCTCGGCGACCGGCGAACCGGGCAGCCAGGTCTGCGTGGTGTTGACGGCCGCGCCGGGCGCGGTCAGCGTCGGGGTGAACCCGCCGTCCTCACGCGGTCCGCGCGAGGAGAACGGCATCATCTGGTACTTGGTCTTCACCTCGGAGCCGTAGTTCGCCGCCCAGGTCTCCCTGGAGACGGACGCGCCGACCGAGATGACCTTGTCGGCCAGGCCCGGGTCGCCGATGGTGTTCGCGCCGGGGCCGGAGTTGCCCGCGGAGATCACCAGCTGGACGCCGTAGGTGTCGATGAGGCGGGTGTACAGCTCGGCGCGCGCGTTGTTGCCGTCGTTGAGCGCCGGCAGACCGCCGATGGACATGTTGACGATGTCCACGCCGCGGTTGGCGACGAGGTCGATCATGCCCTCGGTGAGCGCGACGTTGGTGCAGCCGCCGGTCCAGGTGCAGGCGCGCGAGGAGACGATCTTCGCGCCGGGGGCCGCGCCGTTCATCCGGCCGCCGAACAGGCCGTTGGCGGCGGTGATGCCGGCGACGTGGGTGCCGTGCTCGGACTCGATGACGCCGATGTTGACGAAGTCGGCCTTCTTGCCGACCCAGGAGCCGCCGTAGGGGTCCATCGGCACGTCCTTGCGGATCTGCACGACGAACGGCTGCCGCTCGGCGACGTCGGTCTTCGGGTCGTCGGTGCCGAAGTACCCGACCTGGTGGTCCTCCTTGTACGGCTTCATCGGCGTGTCGTCGGTGAAGTCGTTGTTGTTGTTCAGGTCGACGCGGACCGTGCCGGCCGCCGGGTCGTAGAGGACGCCCCAGGAGTCGGTGGTGTCGCCGTCGCGGTTGGCGTCGCCCTTGGCGTCGCCACCGGCGGTCGCGGACTCCTTGAACGTGCTGATCTGGTACGAGCCCGCCGGGGCCGTCCAGGTCTGGCCGCCGTAGCCGAACTGCGGTCCGGAGACGGCGTTGACCATCGGGCGCCAGGTGGCGTCGCCGTCGAGGATCGGGTCGGTGGCGGTCACCCAGTCGACGATCTTGCGCTCGCCGGTGGTGGTCTTCTGCAGGGCCGGGTGGCCGAGGTCCACGCCGGAGTCGAGGATGCCGATGGTGACCCCGCGGCCGTCGGCCTTCGGGTTCTGCTTCACGAAATCGACGGCGCCCGTCTCGAAGGACGGGTTGTACGGGTTCTCCGCCGGGGTGTTCTTGCCCGGGGCGGGGTACGTGGCGCTCTTCTTGCCGCTCGCGCCCTTCGCGGTGTCCCCGGCCGGCGTCGGGTCGTCGAGCTGGATCTCCTGCCGCAGGTCGATGGCGTGCACGGAGGACAGCTTCTCGGCGGCGGCGATCGCCGCGTCCGCCTTCGCGGTCGGCACGGTCGCGCGGACGTAGCCGACCTGGTCGTAGGTGCGGCCCACCGAGCCGCCCTTGACCGCGTCCAGCTGCGCGGCGACCTGCTCGGTCTGGCCCGGCGCGGTCGCGATCATCATCGTGACGTTCTTGGCGCCGTCGGCCTTGGCCGAGGCGAGCAGGTCGGCGTCGTCCGGACCGAGCTTGGCGCTCGCCGACTTGACGGCCGGGTCGGCGGGCGCGGGGCCGTCGCCCTGCGCGGCGACGGCCAGGGGTATCGGCCCGGCCGCGGAGAGCGCGGCCACCACGCCGGCGGCCACGGCTATGCGGGCCAGGCGTCTCGCGCCGGGGGCGCGCTGGGAGTCGGAGGTCATCGGCATCCCTTGCAGATAAAGGAACCAGGCGAGATGCGATCGGGTTCGATCGCGGCCGTCCGGATTTCGGAGCCGGACGATCGCTCAGCTTTACCCAAGGGGAAGATGTTTGTGGAGAGTTGACCGTGGCGGGATGGACGCATGGCGTACTTCCGCCATGCGCCACCGGGGACGCACCATGCCGAACTCCCCTATACCGCACGGCGGTCGGCGCGCCCGACCGCACGCCGTGGCGGCCCGCCTGCGCACGGTCGCCACGGCCGGCCGCCGTCCTGCCCCGCCACCGGGGCCCGGCGCGCACCGGCGGCGGCCGCGCCGGGCCGAGCGCCGCCCCGCCGCGCCGGGGTCCGCCCGAACCCGCGCCGGCCGGGCCCTCGCTGCCGTAACGTCTCCTCATGCGTGAGGAGTTGCGGGTGGCGGCCTACGCCGTGTGTGTGCGGGACGGACAGATGCTGCTGGCGCGGTGGGTCGCGCGGGACGGCGCGCGCCGCTGGACCCTGCCGGGCGGCGGCATGGAGCACGGCGAGGACCCCTACGACACCGTGGTGCGCGAGGCGGAGGAGGAGACCGGCTACACCGTCGAACCGGTCACCCTGCTCGGCCTGGACTCGATCCGCCGCACCTACCCCCGCCCCCTCGGCGCCCAGGCCGACTTCCACGGCCTGCGCATCGTCTACGAGGGCCGGGTCACCGGCGGCGAACTGCGCAACGAGACCGACGGTTCCACCGACCTGGCCGCCTGGCACCCCCTGGAGACGGTCCCCGACCTGCAACGCGTCGAACTGGTCGACGTCGGCCTGAGACTGTGGCGCGAGCGGCCGGGGGCGGGAAGGCTCCTGGGGGAGAAGGCGTAGCGCCCCCGGCGGGGCGGCCGAGGGGCGGCGGGGCGGCCGAGGGGCGGCGGCGCGGGCGCCCGCGCCCCGTGCGGCGCCGGAGGACGGCGGGCGGCCGGCGCCGGTGTGCGACCGCGTGCGTGCGCAGGGGCCGCCGGGTTCTGTGCCCGGCGGCCCCTCCGCTCCCCTCCTGAACCGGTTCCGCCCCCCGCGGTGCCCGGCGCCCCCCGGTGGCTACCGGGGCAGTACCACCACGTACACCGCCGGGTCGCGGTCCGCCGCGGCCATCAGGGCGGTGCGGATCACCGTCGCCTGCTGCGCCGGGGCGTCGCGGAGCTTCTTCGGGGTGACGTGGACGACCGTGATGCCCAGCCGCTCCAGCAGTTCGCGCTTGCGGGCGTACTCCGTCCACAGCGCGTCGTCGTTCTGGCGGGGCGCCCGCGTGTCCAGTTCCAGCGCGACCGCCTCGTCGGGCCAGTACGCGTCGAGACCGCCCAGGTGCGGGCCGCCCGGCAGCCGCAGGTCCACGTTCCACACCGGGTCGGGCAGGCCGTGCTCGGCGACCATCCGGTACAGCCGGTCCTCGGCGATCGAGCGGCTCTCGGCCAGCAGCGAGTCCACCGCGTCCACCACGTGCGGCCGGTTCAGCAGCCGCTGCCGGGACAGTTCGCGGACCACCGCGGCCGGTTCGCAGTGCCCGCCGCGCACCGCCTCCGTCAGCAGCCGCTGCACCACCGCCGCGTCCCGCAGCCCGGCCACCGCGTCCGCCAGGGCGCGCGGCACCGGGGCCACCGGCAGCCCCGTGACCATCTCGGGCGCCGGCAGTTCGGCCGTCCGCCGCACCCGGGCGCAGCCCGCCGACCGCAGCCGGCGCAGCCGCGGCACCAGCACGTCGATCTTCTCCAGCGCCGGCAGCGCGGGCGCGGCGGCGAAGCCGTGCAGGGTGAGCGCGGCGAGGCCGGTGATCATCACATCGGCGGGGACCGGGCGGCGCGGCTGCCGGGCGGTGGGCTGCGCCGGCACCCCGGCCGGCTGCGGCACCGGGCCGCGCGCCGCGTACATGAGGACCGCGTGCAGCCGTTCCTCGCTGGTCGGCGGGCCCGGATGCAGCAGGAACACGCCCGGCAGGAACTGCTGCCAGGGCCCGCCGGCGCGGCACTGCTCGGTCGTCTCCGCCGCCGACACGCCGTGAGCGCGCAGTTGAGCGGTGGTCAGCACCCGGCGGTGCGTCTCGGCCAGGTGGCTCAGGGGGCGGGGGGAGAGCGGGGTGTTGTGGTTCATGCCGGGGAACTTCCCGCACCCGCACCATCCGCTAACCGCTGTTACACGTCCGTCGACAAAGCCGGACAAGACAGCACTAAAGGACGGGTGTTCGGATGCCGAAAACCCCTGGTCGGCCTGGGCCGGACCAGGGGTTACGGGGCATCTTGTAACAGTTACTCCACGCCCGACCCCTGGCCAAAGCTCATGCCATGGCCAAAGATCGAGCCGCAGCCGCAGCCGCAGCCGCAGCCGCAGCCGCAGCCGCAGCCGCATCGCCGCCGCCGCACAGCAGTCGCCGCCCGCCGCCGCAGCCCGCAGGCGAAGCAACCGCAGTCGCCCCCCCACAGCCGCAGCCGCCGCATCGCCGCCGCCTTCAGCCGCACCGCTACCGCAGCCGCACCGCTACCGCAGCCGTCGCTTTCAGCCGCACCGCAGCCGCGGCCGAAGGCGGTGGAGGCTCAGCCCGCCGGGCGGCGGCTCACGCCGCGCCCACCGCCGCGTCGCACTCCTGCCCCCGCAGCGCCCGCGCCAGGTCGTCCCGGGCCTCCAGGACCAGGCGGCGCAGGGCGGGCGGCGCGTCCTCGTGCGCGGTGAGCCAGGCGTCGGTCGCCGCCAGCGTCTCCGGGGAGTCCTGGAGCGCCGGGAACAGTCCCCGCACCACGTCCATCCCGATCTGGATCGACCGCTCCCGCCACACCCGCCCGATCGCCGCGAAGTACTTCTCCGCGTACGGCGCGAGCAGTTCCCGCTGCGAGGGCCGCTCGAAGCCCGCGATCGTCGCCTCCACCAGCGCGTTCGACAGCGCGTCCGACTCCACCACCTGCGCCCACGCCTGCGCCTTCACCGCGGCCGACGGCCGGGCGGCCAGGCACCGCACCTGGTGGCGCTTGCCGGAGGCCGTGTCGTCGCGGGCCAGTTCGGCCGCGAGCACCTTCTCGTCGGCCGCCCCGTAGGTCGCCAGCGGCTCCAGGAACGCCCACCGCAGCTCCTGGTCGACGTCGAGCCCGGCGATCTCCTCCGTGCCCTCCAGCAGACCGCGCAGCAGCTCCAGATCGGCCGGCGCCGACGCCGTCGCGGCGAAGAACCGCGCCCACGCCAACTGGTGCTCGCTGCCCGGCTCGGCCTGCCGCAACTCGGCCAGCGCGCCCTGCGCGAGCGCCGTGCCGGCCGCCGCGCGCCACTCGGGCGCGACGTAGTGCACGAGCGCCGACTGGGCCCACGCGTGCAGCATCTGGAGCACGCCGATGTCCGTCTCGCGGCCCCCGAACCGCAGCACCAGGTCGACGAACTCCCGCGCCGGCAGCAGCGCGTCCCGGGTCAGGTTCCACAGCGCCGACCAGCACAGGGCGCGGGCCAGCGGATCGGTCAGCGCGCCGAGGTGCTCGCGCAGCGTCGCCAGCGAGGTGTCGTCGAAGCGGATCTTGCAGAAGGTGAGGTCGTCGTCGTTGACCAGCACCAGTTCCGGCGCGTCCTGCCCGGCCAGCTCGGCGACCACCGTACGGGCGCCGTCCACGTCCACCTCGGCGCGCGCGTACCGCTCCAGCGCGCCGACCTGCGAGCGCCGGTACAGGCCCACCGCGACCCGGTGCGGGCGCAGCTCCGGGTGCGACTCGGCGGCCTCCTGCACCACCGCCAGCTCGTCGATCCGGCCGTCCGCGTCCAGCAGCACCTGCGGGGTCAGCGCGTTGACGCCCGCCGTCTGGAGCCAGGACCGCGCCCACGCGCCCATGTCCCGGCCGCTGGTCTCGCCCAGCACCGCCAGCAGGTCGCCCAGGCGCGTGTTGCCGTAGGCGTGCCGCTTGAAGTAGCGGCGCGCGCCCTCCAGGAACGCGTCCTGGCCGACGTACGCCACCAGTTGCTTCAGGACGCTGGCGCCCTTGGCGTAGGTGATGCCGTCGAAGTTCAGCTTGGCGTCCTGCAGATCGCGGATGTCCGCGGTGATCGGGTGCGTGGAGGGCAGCTGGTCGGCCCGGTACGCCCACGCCTTGCGGCGGTTGGCGAACGTGATCCAGGCGTCCTCGAAGCGGGTCGCGCCGACGTTGGCGAAGGTGCCCATGAAGTCCGCGAAGGACTCCTTCAGCCACAGGTCGTCCCACCACACCATGGTGACCAGGTCGCCGAACCACATGTGCGCCATCTCGTGCAGGATGACGTTGGCCCGCGCCTCGTAGGACGCCTGCGTCACCTTGCCGCGGAAGATGTACTCCTCGCGGAAGGTCACCAGGCCCGGGTTCTCCATCGCGCCGAGGTTGTACTCCGGCACGAACGCCTGGTCGTACTTGCCGAACGGGTACGGGTAGTCGAAGTGCTCGTGGAAGAAGTCCAGGCCCTGCTTGGTGATCAGGAAGACGTCGTCGGCGTCGAAGTGCCGGGCCAGCCCCTTGCGGCACAGCGCCCCGAGCGGGGTCTCCAGCCGCGTCCCGTCCGGCAGCTCGCGCGCGTAGGTGTCGGTGACGTAGTGGTACGGCCCCGCCACCACACAGGTGATGTACGTCGAGATCGGCTTCGTCTCCGCGAACCGCCACACCCCGTCGTGCTGCTCGCCGACGCCGTTGCTCCACACCGTCCAGCCCTCGGGCGCCCGCACCTCGAAGCGGAACGGGGCCTTGAGGTCGGGCTGCTCGAAGTTCGCGAAGACCCGGCGGGAGTCGGCCGGCTCGTACTGCGTGTAGAGGTAGACCTCGCCGTCCTCCGGGTCGACGAAGCGGTGCATGCCCTCGCCGGTGCGCGAGTAGGCGCACTGCGCGTCCACGACCAGTTCGTTGTCGGCGGCCAGGTCCTCCAGGAGGATGCGGGAGCCGTCGAACACCTCGCCCGGGTCCAGGTCCCGGCCGTTGAGCGAGACGGCGGTGACGCCCGGCGCGACCAGGTCCGCGAAGCTGCTCGCCCCGGGCTCGTTGCAGCGGAAGCGGATGGTGGTGACGGAACGGAAGGTGCGCGGCCCGTCGCCCTCCGGCCCGCCGACCGCCGAGCGGACGTCGAGGGACACCTCGTACCCGTCGACGGACAGCAGCGCGGCCCGCTCCCGGGCCTCTTCGCGGGTCAGATTCTCACCGGGCACGGACGGCACTCCCTTGTGTCTTGATCAGCATGCGGACAGCACCGATCCTGCCATGCGGCCCTGACGGGCGGCATTAGGGAATGCCCTGGGAGACGATCGGGTTGGCCCGTTGAAAGTGCGACGAAGCCACGACCCGATACCGGGAAGACCCGTACACCGAGGAGAGCCATGTCCGAGAACGTCTCCGCCACCGCCGCCGGGAAGACGCCCGTCGACTTCTGGTTCGACCCGCTGTGCCCGTGGGCCTGGATGACCTCCCGGTGGGTGCTGGAGGTCGAGAAGGTGCGGGACATCGAGGTGCGCTGGCACATCATGAGCCTCGCGGTGCTCAACGAGCCCAAGCTCGACACCCTGCCCGAGGAGTACCGCGAGCTGCTGTCCACCAAGGCGTGGGCGCCGGTCCGCGTGGTCACCGCGGCCTGGCAGAAGCACGGCGACGACGTCCTCGGCCCCCTCTACACCGCGCTCGGCACCCGCTTCCACAACCGGGGCGAGGGCCCCACCCGCGAGGCGATCGCCGGCGCGCTGGCGGAGGCGGGCCTGCCCGCCGACCTGATCGACTACGCCGACCAGGAGGACTTCGAGTTCGACGCCGAGCTGCGCGCCTCCCACAAGGAGGGCATCGACAAGGTCGGCCAGGAGGTCGGCACCCCGGTCATCGCGCTGCCCGGCGCCGACGGCGAGCAGATCGCCTTCTTCGGCCCGGTCGTCACCCCGGCGCCCAAGGGCGAGGAGGCGGCCCGCCTGTGGGACGGCACGATCGCGGTCGCCTCGGTCCCCGGCTTCTACGAGATCAAGCGCACCCGCACGGCCGGCCCGGACTTCAGCAACCTGTAGGCCCCGGCGCCGCCCCCTACGGGAAGACCCCCGCGAGTCACGTCCTCGCGGGGGTCTTCCTTCTTTCCGCCCGCCGGCGTGAAGGGTGAGAAGACGATCACGAGGCGGGACGCTGTGGGGTGCGCGTGCCGGTCCGCATTCGGCGGGCACGGACACGGCGACACGTTATTGCGAATGGCTTGCAACTACAACTTACCAACAAGAGACCGCGTACGAGCAAGAGCGCCGCCGCCGAAAACCCCCGAGCCCCCAGAAAAGCCCCCGAACCCCCGGAAGGCCACAGAACCCTCGGAAGGCCACCGAGCCCCGGAAGGCCACCGAGCCCGGAAAAGCCGCCGAGCCCCGGAAGGCGCCGAGCCCGGGACAGGTGCCCGTACACGCCGGAAGGCCCCCGCGTGCGTCACGCGAGGGCCTTCCGCCGGTTGCCGGATACGTCAGCTCCGGGCGCTGCCGCGCTGCCGGGCGTACCCGATCGCCGCCAGGACCAGCGTCATCGCCCCCGTCGAGTACAGCTGCACCCGGGTGTCGCCCTCCCGGGCCATCAGCACGAAGACCGCCGCCATCCCGGCCAGCGCCACCCAGGTGAGCCACGGGAACGCCCACATCCGCACCACCAGCTTTTCCGGCGCCTCCCGCTCCAGGCGGCGCCGCAGCTTCAGCTGGGAGACGGCGATGAAGATCCAGACGACCAGGATCACCGCGCCGATCATGTTCAGCAGCCAGGGGAAGACGTCGTCGGGCCGCCAGTAGCTCAGCAGCACGCACCCGAACCCGAACAGGCACGACACCAGCACCGCCGCCCGCGGCACCCCGCCGGAGACCTTCGCCAGCGCCCGCGGCCCCTGACCGCGCCGCACCAGCGAGTACGCGATCCGTGAGGAGCCGTAGATGTTGGCGTTCATCGCGCTCAGCAGCGCGACCAGCACCACCACGTTCATCAGCTGGCCCGCGCCCGGGATGCCGAGCCGGTCCAGGGCGGCCACGTAGGGGCCCTTGTCCACGACGGCCGGGGAGTTCCACGGGACCAGGGTGACGATGACCGCCATGGAGCCGATGTAGAACAACGCGATGCGCCACATGGCGGTGCGCACCGCGCTCGCCACGCCCTTGACCGGGTCCTCGGACTCGGCCGCCGCGATGGTGACCGTCTCCAGGCCGCCGTAGGCGAAGACCGAGGCGAGCAGGCCGACGATCAGGCCCTGGCCGCCGTGCGGCAGGAAGTCGGAGAGGTTCGAGGCGCCCGGCGAGTCGGTGCCGGGCAGCACCCCGGCGACCGCGAGGACGCCGAGCACCAGGAACAGGCTGATCGCGCCGACCTTCAGGGCCGCGAACCAGAACTCGAACTCGCCGAAGTTCTTCACCGCGGCCAGGTTCGCGCCGCAGAACACCACCATGAACAGCGCCACCCACAGCCAGTCCGGGGTGCCCGGCAGCCAGCCCGTGACGATCTTGGCGGCGCCCATGCCCTCCAGGCCGACCGCCGTGCACAGCAGCACCCAGAACGACCAGCCGGCCGTGAAACCGGCCCACGGCCCGAACGCGCGCTCGGCGTGCGCGGAGAAGGAGCCCGAGGACGGGTGGGCGGCCGACATCTCGCCCAGCATCCGCATCACCAGCATCACGAGGACGCCGGACAGGGCGTAGGCGATCACGATGGACGGACCGGCGGCGGCGATGCCCGCGCCGGAGCCGACGAACAGACCGGCGCCGATCACCCCGCCGAGGGCGATCATCGACAGATGGCGCTGCTTGAGGCCGTGGCCGAGGGAGGCGCCGCCCGCATCGGGCGGCGCCTGGGTCTCTGAGCCGGTGGTGGTGCGGAGGGGGCTGCTTGGCATGGGCGCGCTCGTCCGGGGTGTGGGGGGTGGGGCAAGAGTGCCCACAGTGTGGGCAGCCCGTCCGCTCACGGGGACGGGCTGCCCATTATCCGGACGCGCCCTGCGCGCAGGGTGGCGGGGCGGCTACGCGGCGAGCGCGGTGGCGACGCTCGTGTAGTGCGAGGCGTCGCCCTCGATGGAGTAGCTCTCCTTGCCCTCCACGCCCACCGGCACGTCGCCGGCGACGGTCACCCGGTTCAGGCGGCGGGGCAGGCCGTCGTAGTTGTCGATCGCGTAGTGCTGGGTGATGCGGTTGTCGAACAGGACGAGCTGGTTCTCCGACCAGCGCCAGCGCAGGACGTTCTCCGGGCGGGTGACGTAGGACTGGAGCAGGTCGAGGATCTTGCGGGACTCCGGCACCGACAGGCCGACGACGCGCTGCGCGAACCCGCCGATGAACAGGCCCCGCTCACCGGTCAGCGGGTGCACCCGGACCACCGGGTGCGCGGTGCGGTACGTGATGGACGTGAACTGGGCGCGCTGGGCCGCCTTGTCCTCGTCGATCGACTCCTCGGGGACCGCGTAGTCGTAGTCGTTGGTGTGCTCGGCCCACAGCGTGTCGGCCAGCCGCCGCAGCGGCTCGGGCAGGTCGCGGTAGGCGGCAGCGGCGTCGGCGATCAGCGTCTCGCCGCCGTACGGCGGGATCGTGATGCTGCGCAGGGTGCTGGCCTGCGGCGGGTTCAGCACGAAGGTGACGTCGGTGTGCCAGTGGTTGGCCCGGCCGCGCTCGCTGTCCACGGGCAGCACGTTCGGGGCGCCCTCGACGGCCGGCACGGTCGGGTGGGCGGTGGTCAGGTCGCCGAAGTGGCGGGCGAAGGCCTCCTGCCCGGCGTCGTCCAGGTGCACGTCGTCGAAGACGAGCGCCTTGTGGGTGTTGAGGGCCTCGCGGATCGCGGCGACCGTCGCCGCGTCCAGCGGCCGGGACAGGTCGGCGCCGAGGACCTGGGCGCCGATGCGCGCGGTGACCTTGCGGATCTCGATGGACATGGGGTTCCTTCCAGGCGGTGGCGGGTGCGGGTCAGGCGGTGGCGAGTGCGGGCGTGACGTGCCGGACGTGCTGGTTGGCGGGGCGGGGCAGGCCGTAGCGCTCCCGCAGGGTCTGGCGCGGCCCGTATCGCGTGCGCAGCAGGCCGCGGGCGCGCAGCAGCGGGACGACGTGCTCCACGAAGGCGTCCAGGCCGGACGGCAGCACCGCGGGCATGATGTTGAAGCCGTCGGCCGCGCCCTGGGTGAACCAGGTCCCGATGGCGTCGGCGACCTGCTCGGGGGTGCCCGCGAAGGTGAGGTGCCCGCGTCCGCCGCCGAGCCGGCCGATCAGCTGCCGCACGGTGAGCCGTTCGCGCCGGGCCAGTTCCACCACGAGCGTGTAGCGGCTCTTGGCGCCCTCGATCGCCGACTCCGGCGGCAGGTCGCCGGGCAGCTCCCGGTCCAGGTCGAGGGCGCCGGGCGGCAGGCGCAGCAGGTTCTCCAGCCGGGTGCGGCCGTGCTCGGGCACGATGTGGTCGTCCAGCAACTGCTCGTTCGCCCGCGCCTCGGCCTCGGTGGAGCCGAGCACCGGCACGATCCCGGGCAGCACCTTGATGTGCTCGGGATCGCGCCCGGCCTTCCCGGTGCGGGCCTTGAGGTCGGCGTAGAAGGCCTGCGCGTCGGCGAGGGTCTGCTGCGCGGTGAACACCGCCTCCGCGTACCGCGCCGCGAACGCCTTGCCGTCCTCGGAGGAGCCGGCCTGCACGAGCAGCGGGTAGCCCTGCGGGGTGCGCGGCACGTTCAGCGCCCCGGCCACGCTGAAGAACCTGCCCTCGTGGCGCGGCGGATGGATCTTGGCGTCGTCGCCCCACACCCCGGCCGCCTTGTCGGCGACGATCGTGTCGTCCTCCCAGCTGTCCCACAGCTTGAGGGCGACCTCCGTGAACTCCGCGGCCCGCGCGTACCGTTCGGCGTGCGCCGGCTCGGCCGCCAGACCGAAGTTGCGCGCCGCCTCCTCGCCCGCGGTCGTGACGATGTTCCAGCCCGCCCGGCCGCCGCTGATGATGTCCAGCGAGGCGAACTTGCGGGCCAGGTTGTAGGGCGAGTTGTAGGAGGTGGACGCGGTGGCGATCAGGCCGATGTGCTCGGTCGCCGTGGCCAGCGCGGTGAGCAGCGTCAGCGGCTCCAGCGCGCCGGCCGGGCGCTGCGCGACGGTGTTCCACAGCTGCGGCCCGTCGGCCAGGAACAGCGAGTCGAACGTGCCGCGTTCGGCGATCTTCGCGAGGTTCACGTAGTGGGCGAGGTCGGTGTGCGCGTACGGGTCGCTCTCCGGCAGCCGCCACGACGCCTCGTGGTGGCCGGTGTTCATCAGGAACGCGTTCAGGTGCAACTGGCGGGTCATGCGAGGTCCTCCGTGACGCCCAGCGCGGCCAGCAGCCGCTCCCGGTACTCGCCGAGCAGCGGGTCCCGGTAGGAGCGCGGGTGCGGGCGGTCGATGGTCAGGTCGAGGCCGATACGGCCGTTGTCGAGGACGAGGACACGGTCGGCGAGCACGATCGCCTCGTCCACGTCGTGGGTGACGAGCAGCACCGACGGCCGGTGCCGCTGCCACAGCTCGCGCAGCAGCCCGTGCATCCGGATCCGGGTGAGCGCGTCGAGCGCGCCGAACGGCTCGTCGGCCAGCAGCAGTTCGGGCTCGCGGACCAGGGAGCGGGCGAGGGCGGCGCGCTGCGCCTCGCCGCCGGACAGCTCGCTCGGCCAGGCCCGCTCCCGGCCGCCGAGGCCCACCTCGGCGAGGGCGGCCCGGCCGCGGGCGGCGGCGTCCTTGCCGTCGGTGCCCAGCAGCACGTTGTCCAGCACCCGCCGCCAGGGCAGCAGCCGGGAGTCCTGGAAGACCACCGACACCCGGTCGGGCGCCTCGAGTTCGCCGCTGCCCGTCACCCGGTGGTCGAGTCCGGCGATGGCCCGCAGCAGGGTGCTCTTGCCGGAGCCGCTGTGCCCGAGCAGCGCGGTGAACGAGCCGGCCGGCAGATCGAGGTCGATGCCGTCGAGGACCGTACGGCCCTCGAACGACCGGGTCAGACCGGTCAGCCGTACGGCCGGCCGGGTCAGCTGCTCAGTGTGCGGCGCCATGACAGCACCCTCCGTTCGATCAGACGGACCACGCTGTCGGAGACCAGGCCGAAGACGCCGTAGACCAGCAGGCCGACCAGGATGACGTCGGTCTGGCCGTAGTTCTGGGCCTGGAACATCATGTAGCCGAGGCCGCTGGTGGCGTTGATCTGCTCCAGCACCACCAGCCCCAGCCAGGACCCGGTCACGCCGAGCCGCAGGCCGACGAAGAAGCCGGGCAGCGCGCCGGGGATCACGATCTGCCGGATGAACCGATAGCGGGACAGGCCCTGCACCTCGGCCAGCTCCACGAACCGGGTGTCGATGCCGGCCAGCGCGGCGTGCGTGTTCAGATAGACCGGGATGTAGACGACGATCGCGATGATCGCGACCTTGAAGGTCTCGCCGATGCCCAGCCACAGGATGAACAGCGGGATCAGACCGAGGGTGGGGATCGCCCGGTTGAGGTTCACCGTCCCGTCGATCAGCGCCTCGCCGGTCCGGCTCAGCCCGGCGGCCAGCGCCAGCAGCACTCCCGCGCCGAGCCCGATGGCGAAGCCGTAGGCGGCCCGGCGCAGCGAGGTCGCCACGTCGGTGGGCAGCGTGCCGTCGGTCCACAGGTGCCCGGCGGTCTTCAGCACCGTCCAGGGCGCCGGGATCGCGCCCGGGTCGAGCCGCCCGGCCGCCGAGGCGGCGGCCCACAGCGCCAGCAGCACCAGGGGGCCGACCAGCCGGGCGGCCGGCAGCCGTTTGCCGGGGGACAGGGCGCGGCGGCCCCTGCGGGCCGTGCGGGCGGTGGCCGGTGCGCCGGCGTCCGCGCCGGCGCTCTGCGCGGTGGCCGTGGCCGCGGTGGTCGTGCTCTTCTCGGTCGCCGAGGTCGTCACGGCGCTCACCTCCGGTACTCGGCCGCTACGGCCCTGGCCGCGATGGACTCGAACCGCCGGTCGAAGAGCGAGTCGACCTTGAACTTCTTCACGAAGCCGCCCTCGGCGAGCAGGTCGGCGGTCTCCTGCTCCCACCTGATCGCCTCGTCCCAGCTCGGCGGGAACAGCGGCTTGTTGGCGAGCTTCGTGATGGACTCCGCCTGCGCGAGGGTCAGGTTCTGCGTCTTGACGTAGAACTCCCGGTTCCATTCGTCCGGGTGCTCCCACTGCCACACCAGGCCCTGCGCCCACTGCGGGATGTACGCGGCGACCGCGGCGGCCTTCGCCTTGTCGGCGAGCACCGAGACCGGCGCCCACAGCAGGCTCAGCAGGTCCACGACATCGGTCGGGATGGTGTGCGCGCCCTTCGCGCCGTACTGCTTGAGATAGGCGGGCGCCTGGCTGTTGGCGAGCGGGGCGACGTCCACCTGTCCGGACTGCAGCGCGGTGAGGAACTGGTTGCTGGTCAGCGGCACCAGCTTCACGTCGTCGTACGTCAGCCCCGCCTCCTTCAGCGCCCGCAGCAGGACGACGCCCTGCGCCTGCCCCTGCGAGAAGGCGAGCCGCTTGCCCGCGAAGTCATGGGTGGTGCGGATGTCGCTGCCCGGCTTGGTGGCGAAGAGGTAGTTCGGTTTGCGGGTGACGTTGATGGCGACGATCCGCGCGTCGTAGCCCTGGTAGTGCGCCTGGATCGGCGGGATGCCCGCGTTGTTGGCGACGTCCAGGGAATGGGCGCGGAACGCGTTGATGACGTCCGGGCCGGCGCCTATGTTCAGCCACTGCGACACCGTGAACGGCAGCTTGGGCAGTTTCGCCAGTTTGAACTGGAGCTGCTGGACATCCTGGTACGACGCGATCTTCAGACTGGTGCCGGGCGGCACCTTGGCCGACAGCGGAGCCGACAGGTCGGCGTCCGACTTGGCGGCGGCGCTCGATCCGGCGCAGCCGCTCAGCCCGGCCGTCGCCGCGGCGACACCCAGCAGGGAGGAGAGGAACAGGCGCCGGTCCGGGCCGGACACGGGGGCGGAAGGCATGACGGGACTCCGTGGGATCACAGGGTGCACAGGGCGGCGGAACGCGTACCGGATTACGGACGACGACGAAGTCGGTAATTCCGTGAAGTCCGTTGTTCCATGGGGGAATTCACGCGGGGAAGACCGGACGCCGGGCACACGGCGGAAGATGACGCAAGACGGCGGGAGCCGTCGGCGGCCGGATGCCCGGATACGCGGTGGAGAACCGGAGGGAAAGGCGCTCCGGGGCGCTTCAACGGGTCAGCAACAGAAAGTGCGACAGCTCGTGAGCGGGTTCATGCAAGGAATGCTCCCGGTCCCGCGCAACCCCTGTCAACATTCGGAGTTTCCGAATTAATTAACTTCAGGTGACACGGTCAGCGGGTCCCGGTAGAGCACGTCCAGGGCCACCGCGCCGCCCGCCACCGCCAGCACCGCATCGGCGAACGCGCTCGGTTTCACATCGTCCGCCCGGTCCGCCCCGACCGCCTGCCTGAGCGCCGCCAGACAGTCCTCCCGGTGCATGGCGCCGACCTCGGTCACCACCACCGTCTCCGGGTTGAGCACCGCCAGCAGCATCCCCACCGCCCGCCCGGTCATCCGGGAACGGGCCACCAGCAGCCCTACGGCCGCCGGATCGCCGGCCGCCGCCGCGTCCAGCACCCGCATCGGGTTCACCCCGGCGTGCACCCCGGCCGCCCGCGCCCGCCGGCACAGCGTCCGCTCGCTCAACTCGGCCTGCAGGCAGCCCACCCGGCCGCAGTCGCAGGGCTCCGTGCCGCCCGGCACCGGCAGATGCGCGATCGCGCCCGCCTGCGAGCGCGGCCCGTAGTGCACCTCGTCGTTGGTGGCGAACGCCGCGTCGACCACGTTGCCCACGAACAGATGCAGCACGCTGCGGCTGCCCCGCGCCCCGCCGAACAGCCGCTCGGCGTTGACCAGCGACCGGGCGTGCCCGTCCACGTGCACCGGCAGCCCGGTGCGCGCGCCGATCACCTCCCGCACCGGCACGTCCCGCCAGCCCAGCAGCGGATGGCGCACCACGGTCCCCGAGTCCCGGTCCACCCAGCCCCCGGCCGCGAACCCCACCGCGAGCGGCGTGCCGCCCCGCGCCCCGGCCAGCAGCGCGGCGATCCCGTCACCGGCCCGTGCCAGGACCCGCGCCGGCTCCGTACCGGCGTGCTTGAGCCGCCGCTCGGCCACCACCCGGCCGCGCAGGTCCAGCAGCGCGACCGTGGTGTACGGCACCGCCACGTGCACGGCGCCCACCAGGAACCGCGAGTCGTCCACGTCCACGGGCACATGCGGCCGGCCCACCCCGCCCGACTGCCGGGGCACGGCGGCCTCCCGGATCAGCCCGAGCCGGGCCAGCCGGGCGCAGTGGTCCGTCACGGAGGCCGGGGACAGCCCGGTCAGCCGGGCGATGGTGCTGCGCGCCACCGGCCCGTGCGCCAGCACCGAACGCAGCACGACGCTGGCACTGGTGCGCCGCCGGTCGGGATCGGCGAGCCGGGGAACGGGGGAGGACAGGACGGGGGTGTGGGTGGGTGCCGCGGTACGGGGCATGGGGGATCTCCCGGGGACGGGGCCGACGCTGCGCCTGCGAGGAGGCAGGGGCGCGCGGAGCCCGCCCCTACCGGGGGCGGCGACAGGTGGCCGTGCCCTGGCGTCGCAGGTCGACATAGCGACGCGACGAGAAGTACCGGGCCTGGGCAACCATGCGTTCGAAGCTAGCAAACGCTCCCCGCGGTGCCCAGACGGCGACCGACGGGCGAGACGGGCCACCGGCCACGCGCCGGCCCCCGACCGGTCCGTCATCAGCCCCCGGCCGGTCCGTCATCGGCCCCGACCGGTCCGTCGTCGGTCCCCGACCGGTCCCTCCCCGGCCCCCGGCCGGTCTCGCGCCCGCCCCCACCGATTCCTCGCCGACGGCTTTGGCGGGTCCCTACAGAAGGGACGGACGAGACGTACGTCGTCTCGGCCACTCCACCTCAGTGACCGGCGTCACTCCGGGCCGGGTGTAACCGGTCGCCTTTGTACGGAGCCGACCAACGCCGCGCGCGGCCCTTTGTCGAGCGTTGACGGTGATCCGTCACGGTGCGCTGGGATAGCGTCACGGTGTTCCCCGACTGTCCCTCACCCCGCGGAGTCCCCATGAGCACCGCCGCCGCTGCCCCCGCCCGCACCGGGCAGGTCCTCGCCGACCTGCTGCCCGCCTCCCGTGTCCGGGACCTCGCTCTCGTGCTCGGCGGCGCCGCGCTCACCGGGATCGCCGCGCAGATCGCCGTCCCCGTGCCGGGCTCCCCGGTCCCGGTGACCGGCCAGACCTTCGCCGCGCTGCTGGTGGGCACCTCGCTCGGCGCCGGCCGCGGCCTGCTCTCCCTCGTCCTGTACGCGGTCGCGGGCGTCGCGGGCGTGCCGTGGTTCGCTCAGGGCGGCTCGGGCGCGGGCGCCCCGTCCTTCGGTTACGTCCTCGGCATGCTGCTCGCCGCCACCGTCGTGGGCGCGCTGGCCCGCCGCGGCGCGGACCGCGGCGTCTGGCGCACGGCCGGCACCATGATCCTCGGCGAGGCGGTCATCTACGCCGTCGGCGTGCCCTACCTGGCCCTGTCCACCGGGATGTCCGCGTCCGCCGCGATCGCCGCGGGCCTCACCCCGTTCCTGATCGGCGACGCCCTGAAGGCCGCGCTGGCGATGGGCGCGCTGCCCACGGCCTGGAAGCTGGCCGGCAAGCGCTGAGCTGAGCGATACCGGACGAAGCAGCTGAGCGGTACCGGACGAAGCAGTGGAGGGAGCCCCCGGCCGGGGGCTCCCTCCACTGCTTCGTACCGATGCATGCTCCGTCAGGGAGCGTCGGCGTGCGTCAGTCGGCCGAGATCTCCTCGGCCCCGGCGGGCACGGCCTCGGCGGCCACGGCCCCGGCGGTCGCCGCCCGGCGGTCGCGGTCGAGCTTCTGCTTGACGAAGGCGATCGCCAGCACCACGGCCGCCACCAGCAGCGACAGCAGCACGGTCTCGCGCCCGTCGTGCTCGGTGTCGGTCAGCATGTACCCGAGGACGAAGACGATCACCGCGGCCGCCGCCCAGGTCAGGTACGGGTACAGCCACATCTTCACGACCAGCTTCTCGGGCGCCTCGCGCTGGATGATCCGCCGCATCCGCAGCTGCGAGAAGCAGATCACCAGCCACACGAACAGGGCGACGGCGCCGGAGGAGTTGACCAGGAAGAGGAAGACGGTGTCCGGGAACTTGTAGTTGAAGAACACGGCCACGAAGCCGAAGGCCACCGACACGAGGATCGCGGTCCTCGGCACACCGCGCCCGGTGGTGCGCGCGAACGCCCTGGGCGCGTCACCGCGCTCGCCGAGCGAGAACGCCATGCGGGAGGCGGTGTAGAGACCGGAGTTGAGACAGGACAGCACCGAGGTCAGCACGATGAAGTTCATGATCTGACCGGTGTGCGCGACGCCGAGCGAGTCCAGGGCGGCGACGTAGGAGCCCTTGTCGGTGACCGCCTTGTCGTCCCAGGGGATCAGGGAGACGACGACGAGGATCGAGCCGAGGTAGAAGACGCCGATGCGCCAGATGATGCTGTTGGTCGACTTGGTGACCGCGCGCTGCGGGTCCTCGGACTCGCCGGCCGCGAGGGTGGCGATCTCGCTGCCCATGAAGGAGAAGACGACGAGCAGCACACCGGTGAGGATGGAGCCGGGCCCGTGCGGCAGGAACCCGCCGTGGTCCGTCAGGTTGCTGAAGGACGCCTGGTCGGTGTGGACGCCGGGCAGCACGCCGAAGATGGCGAGCAGGCCGACGACGATGAACGCGCCGATCGCCACGACCTTGATCCCGGCGAACCAGAACTCGAACTCGCCGTAGGAGCCGACGGAGATCAGGTTGGTGGCGGTCAGCACCACCATCACGATGAGGGCCCAGCCCCACTGCGGGACGCCGGGGACCCAGTCGGAGAGGATCTTGGCGCCGGCGGTGGCCTCCACCGCGAGCACGACGACCCAGAAGAACCAGTAGAGCCAGCCGATGGAGAAACCGGCCCAGTTGCCGAGCGCGCGGTCGGCGTGCGCGGAGAAGGAGCCCGAGGTCGGGTTGGCGGCGGACATCTCGCCGAGCATGCGCATCACGAGGACGACGAGCGTGCCGACGAGGGCGTACGACAGCAGGATGCCGGGGCCGGCGGTGGCGATGCCGGTGGCGGAGCCGACGAAGAGGCCGGCGCCGATGACGCCGCCGATGGCGATCATCGAAAGGTGGCGGTTCTTGAGTCCGGCCTGAAGTCCCGAGCCGTGTCCGTCGGGGCTTGGCTGGCCGTTTCCAGCCTTCGGCAGGGTCGACTGCGAGGTCATGGACGGTTATTCCTTACGCCGGGTGAGCGAGTTCCCGTACGAGCGGTGTACGAGTCGGTCCAGTGAATCCGAGGCCAAGGAATTCGTGAACCTTCGAAACGTAATTGTTACTTGAGGTTTCCTTGAGGTCTGTAGTTTCGCTCACATTCCCGTGAGGAGTGTGTTATGTCACCACCCGAGGCGTCTGCCCCCGACCCGGCGTGACACACTCGGAGCATGCGCGTGTATCTCGGCTCCGACCATGCGGGCTTCGAACTCAAGAACCACCTCGTCGAGTGGCTCAAGACGGCGGGACACGAGCCCGTCGACTGCGGGCCGCACATCTACGACGCCCAGGACGACTACCCGCCCTTCTGCCTCCGCGCCGCCGAGCGCACGGCCGGCGACCCGGACTCCCTCGGCATCGTGATCGGCGGCTCGGGCAACGGCGAGCAGATCGCCGCGAACAAGGTCAAGGGGGTCCGCGCGGCCCTCGCCTGGAGCGAGGAGACGGCGGCCCTCGGCCGCCAGCACAACAACGCGAACGTCGTCGCCGTGGGCGCGCGCATGCACAGCCAGGAGGAGGCGACGAAGTTCGTCGAGACCTTCCTCGCCACCCCGTTCTCGGGCGACGAGCGCCACATCCGCCGCATCGACATGCTCACGTCCTACGAGACGACAGGCGACCTCCCCCCGATCCCGCCCCACCACCCCCAGCAGTAGCCCTCCGGGCCACCCGCCCGACGAACAACGGGCACCCCTCGCGGGGCGCCTCTCGGCGTGCCCCCGGGCAGCCCTGCTCGGAGCACCCTCGGGACCCCTCGCACCGAGCACCCCGGGACGCCCCCCGGAGGGGCCCCCGGGTCCCGCGACCGCCGGGCCTCCGGGCCCCTGCACCCCGGGACCGCCGGGCCTCCGGGACCCCCGGGCCCCCTGCGCCCCGGCCCCCTCCGGGACCGCCGGGTCTCTGGGACCCCTCCGGGCGGCGTCCCGGGGGGCACCCCGATCCCCTCCGGGACGCCCGGGGGTGCAGGGGGCGGAGCCCCCGCCGGGGGCCGGGGCGGAGCCCCGGAATGCTCACCTTTTCACTCACCGAGTCGGGTGGGTGGGTGGGAGAGGGGGGTCCGGGGCGGAGCCCCGGGGGACGGCGCCCTCTGCCGCCACCGAGTCGGGCGGGCGGGTGGGCGAAGGGGGTCCGGGGCGGAGCCCCGGGACGGTGCCCTCCCACCCCACCGAGTCGGGCGGGCGGGTGGGCGAACAACCACGGCAGAAAAGGACACCGCACCGTGCCAGAAGGGCACACCATCCACCGCCTCGCCCAGGACTACGCCGCCCGCTTCCAGGGCAGCCGCCCCACCGTCACCAGCCCCCAGGGCAAGTTCTCCGACGCCGCCGCCCTCCTCACCGGAGGCGAACTCACCCGTACCGAGGCCCACGGCAAGCACCTCTTCCTCCGCTTCCGGGAAGCGGACTGGGTCCACATCCACCTCGGCCTCTTCGGCAAGGTCACCTTCGGCGACGCCCCCGCGCCCCCGCCCACGGACACCGTCCGCCTCCGCCTCGCCGACACCACCGCGTACGTGGACCTCCGCGGCCCCACCACCTGCGCCCTGATCACCGGCGCCGAGAAGCAGGCGATACACGACCGCCTCGGCCCCGACCCCCTGCGCCCCGACGCGGACCCGGCCGCCGCCTACGCCCGCATCCGCCGCAGCCGTACGACGATCGCCGCCCTGCTGATGGACCAGAAGGTCATCGCGGGCGTCGGCAACGTCTACCGCGCCGAGGTCCTCTTCCGGCACGGCATCGACCCGTACCGCCCCGGCCGGGACATCACCGCCGACGAGTGGCAGGCGATGTGGGCCGACCTCGTCGCCCTCATGCGCGACGGAGTCCGCGCCAACCGCATCGACACCGTCCGCCCCGAGCACACCCCCGAGGCGATGGGCCGCCCGCCCCGCGTGGACGACCACGGCGGCGAGGTGTACGTCTACCGCCGCACCGCCCTGCCCTGCCACATCTGCGGCACCGAGGTCCGCACCGCCGACCTCGCCGCCCGCAACCTCTTCTGGTGCCCCACCTGCCAGCGCCCCTGACCCACGCCCACCCGCCCGGCCCCGCCCTCGGGACCCCCGCCCGGCCCCGCCCTCCGGCCCC
>NZ_JAIOAB010000054.1 GCF_019890635.1 Streptomyces sennicomposti | reverse complement strand
CCCCCCGCCGCCCCCCCCGCCCCCCACCCCCCCCTGCTACCCCCCTCCACCCCACTTGACGCGCGTCACACGCACCTCAACGGCCCTTGTGACGACCGCCTCTGACGCAGAGTCACGACGTGTTAACGATCGTCCGCCGGACACCGGGAATGCTCTTGCCGACGTCCATGCCCCGGCGTAGACCAGAGCGCACGAAACAGCGCTCGGCGTTCGACGAGGAACGAAGAACGGGGCATTGATGCGCAGCACGAACAGCACCACCCGCACCCGCAGGGCGGTCAGGGCCGCGGCGGTTCTCGCCGCGGGGGCCCTCGCGCTCTCCCTCACCGCGTGCGGCGGAGGCGACGACGACAAGAAGAGCGGCAGCGACGAGAGCAGCAAGGCGAGCGGCGGGGGCGCGGAGACCGGCTCGACCGTCACCCTGCCGAAGCTGGACGGCACGACCCTGGAGGTCGCCGCCGTCTGGACCGGCGCCGAACAGGCCAACTTCAAGAAGGTGCTGGCGGAGTTCTCCCGGCGCACCGGCGCCAAGGTCACCTTCGTCCCCGCCCAGGACCCGATCATCAACTTCCTCGGTTCGAAGATCGCGGGCGGTCAGCCGCCGGACGTGGCGCTGCTCCCGCAGCCGGGCGCCATCAAGCAGGCCGTCGAGAAGAAGTGGGCCAAGCCGGTCGGCGCCGAGGCGCAGGCGCAGCTCTCGAAGAACTACTCGCAGGGCTGGCAGGACATCGGCAAGGTCGACGGCAAGCAGTACGGCGTCTACTACAAGGCCGCCAACAAGTCGCTGATCTGGTACAACGCCAAGGCCCTGGAGAACGCGGGGGCGAGCGAGCCGAAGACGTGGAAGGACCTGCTGTCCACGGCGCAGCAGGTGTACGACTCCGGGGTGACCCCGTTCTCGGTGGGCGGCGCCGACGGCTGGACGCTGACCGACTGGTTCGAGAACGTCTATCTCTCCCAGGCGGGTCCGGAGAAGTACGACCAGCTCGCCCAGCACAAGATCAAGTGGACGGACCCGTCGGTCAAGCAGGCGCTGACCACCCTCGCGCAGATCTGGTCCAAGAAGGACTATCTGGCGGGCGGCCCGGACGGCGCGCTGCAGACGGAGTTCCCGGCGTCGGTCACCCAGACCTTCACCGGCGGCGACCAGCCGAAGGCCGCCATGGTCTACGAGGGCGACTTCGCGCAGGTCAACATCGGTGAGACCAAGGCGAAGGTGGGCACGGACGCCAAGGTGTTCCCGTTCCCGGCGGTGGGCGCGAGCGCGCCGGTGGTGTCCGGCGGCGACGCGGCGGTGATCCTCAAGGACTCCAAGGCGGCGCAGGCGCTGGTGACCTTCCTCGCGTCGCCGGACGCGGCGACGATCCAGGCGAAGCTCGGCGGCTATCTGTCGCCGAACAAGAACGTGCCGGAGTCGGCGTACCCGAACGAGGTGCAGCGCACGATCGCCAAGGCGCTGATCGCCTCCGGCGACGACTTCCGCTTCGACATGTCCGACCAGGCGCCGCAGGCGTTCGGCGGCACGCCGGGCAAGGGCGAGTGGAAGGACCTCCAGGACTTCCTGAAGAACCCGTCGGACGTGGCGGGCGCCCAGGCGAAGCTGGAGAAGGACGCGGCGGCGGCCTACGGCGGCGGGAGCTGATCCCATGGGACGCGCACACGACGGACGTCCGGCGCGGCGCGCCGGCCGGGTGGGACGGCGGGCCGGGCGATGACGTCGGCCACGGCGGCGGGGGCCTCGCCCGCCCCCGTCTCGCCGGCGCCCGCCGCGCCCCGCGGCCGCAAGAGCGTGACCGGCACCCGCAAGGTCGTGGCGGCCCTGTTCCTGCTGCCCGCCCTGGTGCTGCTCGGCGCGCTCGTGGTCTACCCGATCGGGTACTCGATCGTCCGCAGCTTCTACGACTCCTCCGGCGACCATTTCGCCGGGTTCGACAACTACCGTGCCCTCTTCACCGACGACGGCATCCGCACCGCGCTGAAGAACAACGTCATCTGGGTGGTGTTCGCGCCGACGGTCGCCACCGCGCTCGGCCTCGTCTTCGCGGTGCTGACCGAACGGGTGCGCTGGGGGACGGCGTTCAAGCTGGTCGTCTTCATGCCGATGGCGATCTCGATGCTGGCGGCCGGGATCATCTTCCGGCTGGTCTACGACCAGGACCCGGACAAGGGCGTCGCGAACGCGGTGTGGGTCGGGGTGCACGACACCTTCGCGCAGTCCTCCGCGTTCCCGAAGGCGCACCCGGGCCGTAACTCGCCGCTGGCGCCCGACCACGGCGGTTTCCTCACCACCGCGCCGGTGCACACCGGGCAGTGGGTGGCGCTGCCGCTGGTGGGCGTGGCCCCCGACCAGATGCCGGACGGCGCGAAGCGGGCCGTCCGGGCCAGCCCGGAGCCGGGGAAGATCACCGGCACGGCCTGGCAGGACTTCACCCGCGGCAAGGGCGTCGGCACGCTCGGCGGGGTGGACGCCTCCGAGCTGGGCTACGACGGGATGCGCGTCGAGGCGGTGAAGGACGGCAAGGTGGTGGCGAGCGCGAAGGCCGCCGCCGACGGCACGTTCACGCTGCCCGCCGAGGCCGACGGCGCCCGGCTGCGGCTGCCGGCGGAGAACTTCAAGGCCCCGTACAACGGGGTGGACTGGCTCGGCCCGTCGCTGGTCACGCCGGCCATCATCGGGGCGTACGTGTGGATGTGGGCCGGGTTCGCGATGGTGCTGATCGCGGCCGGGCTGGCCGGGGTGCCGCGCGAGCTGCTGGAGGCGGCGCGGGTGGACGGCGCGAACGAGTGGCAGGTGTTCCGGCGGATCACCGTGCCGCTGCTGGCGCCGGTCCTCGCGGTCGTCGCGGTCACGCTGATGATCAATGTGCTGAAGATCTTCGACCTGGTCTTCATCATCGCGCCCGGCTCCTCACAGGACGACGCCAACGTGCTGGCGCTGGAGCTGTACCGCAAGGGCTTCTCCGAAGGGCGGCCCGGCGTCGCCAGCGCCATCGCGGGGTTCCTGCTGCTGCTGGTGATCCCGGTGATGCTGTTCAACATGAGGCGCTTGAGGCGGGAGGTGCGGCGATGACCACGACCGAGGCCGTCACGAAGGTTCCCCCGCCCCGGCCCGCCGAGGCCCGGCGGTCGCCGGCCGCCCGGCTGGCGGAGATCGTCAGCGGCGGCATGGTCCGGGTGTTCCTGATCGTGGTGGGGCTGTTCTGGCTGGTCCCCACGATCGGTCTGCTGCTGTCGTCGCTGCGCTCGCCGCAGGACATGGCCGCGAACGGCTGGTGGACCGTGTTCACCAAGCCCTCGCAGCTCACCTTCGACAGCTACCAGAAGCTGCTGGAGAACAGCGACATCACCAACTCCCTGCTGAACACCGCCCTGATCACCGTCCCGGCGACGATCCTGGTCGTGGTGGTCGGATCGCTGGCGGGCTACGCGTTCGCGTGGATGGAGTTCCCCGGCCGCGACTGGTGGTTCCTGGCGGTGGTCGGGCTGCTGGTGGTGCCGGTGCAGGTGGCGCTCATCCCGATCGCCGAACTCTTCGGGAAGATCGGCCTGTTCGGCTCGATCCTCGGGGTGGTGCTGTTCCACACCGGCTACGGGCTGCCGTTCGCGGTGTTCCTGCTGCGGAACTTCTTCGCGGAGATCCCGCGCGAGCTGCTGGAGGCCGCCCGGCTGGACGGCGCGGGCGAACTGCGCCTGTTCGCGCGGGTGGTGATGCCGCTGGGCGGGCCGGCGATCGCGAGCCTGGGCATCTTCCAGTTCCTGTGGGTGTGGAACGACATGCTGGTCGCGCTGGTGTTCACCAAGTCCGGCACCCAGCCCATCACGGTCGCCCTCCAGACGCAGGTGCGCCAGTTCGGCAACAACGTCGACGTGCTGGCGCCCGGGGCGTTCATCTCCATGGTGATCCCGCTGGCCGTGTTCTTCGCGTTCCAGCGGCAGTTCGTCTCCGGGGTCATGGCGGGCGCGGTCAAGTAGTCGTACAGGAAGGCGAATCGAGAGGGGCGGTCCGTCACAGGGCCGTCCCTTTCCGTTCACCCGCTGTCCCCCACATGCAGCAGTGAACCGTAACCGATTCACTCCATCGGCCGTTGCCGGGCACAGCCCCGTCGTGACGACGGGGCCGACCGCCCGTGCCGACCCTTGGATGGACCCTTGCCCCGGTTCAGTGTCATCGTGCCCGTCCACCGGGTCCAGGCGTATCTGCACCAGTGCCTGGAATCGGTGCTCACCCAGTCGTTCACGGACCTGGAACTGATCGCCGTCGACGACCGCTCGCCGGACGCCTGCGGGGCCGTCCTCGACGAGTTCGCCGCCCGTGATCCGCGCGTCCGCGTCGTCCATCTGCCCGTCAACGGCGGGCTCGGTCCGGCGCGCAACGCCGGGACGGCCGAGGCCACGGGCGACTACCTGATCTTTCTGGACGGCGACGACATCCTCGCCCCGGGCGCGCTGCGCTCGATCGCCGACCGGCTGACCGCGACCGGCGACCCCGAGGTCCTGGTCTACGGCTTCGCCCGCACCGACTGGACGGGCCGGGCCGTCCCCGACGAGGTCCGCGCGCCGCTCGCGCACGACGGCCCGGCCCCGTTCCGGCTCGCCGACCGGCCGGAGCTGCTGCGGGTGCTGATGGTGGCCTGGAACAAGGCCTGCCGACGGGACTTCGTGGCCCGCGAGGGCCTGTCCTTCCCGGCCGGCTACTACGAGGACACCCCGTGGACGTACCCGGTGCTGCTGACGGCGCGGTCCATCGCGACCCTGGACCGGGTGTGCGTGCACTACCGGCAGCGCCCCGGCAGCATCCTGGGCACCGCCGACCGCCGGCACCTCGACGTCTTCGACCAGTACGACCGGCTGTTCGCGTTCCTCGACCGGCGCCCCGAACTCGACTGCTGGCGACCGGCGTTGTACCGGCGGATGGTGGACCACCTCGGCACGGTGGGCACGCGTCCCGGCCGGGTGCCCCGCGGCTGCCGCCGGGAGTTCTGGCGCCGGGCCCGCGCGCACTGCCGCCGCCACCGCGCCCCCGGCCCCCGGCCCGCCGCGCGCACCCGGCTGCGGCACGCCCTGGTCCGGCTCGGTCTGCACCGCACCTTCCGCGCCCTGCTGCGCGCCGCCGCCCTGCGCCGCCGTGCCGCGGGTGCGGCCACAGGCGTACTGCGGGCGCTGCGCGCCGTCCTGCTCCAGGCGCACTACCGCGTCCAGCTGTGCCTGCCCGTGCGCGCCGACCGCGCCGTGTTCGCCGCGTACTGGGGGCGCGGATACGGCTGCAGCCCGGGCGCGCTGGAGGCGGCGTTCCGCGAGGTCGCGCCGCACATCCGCACGGCCTGGATCGCCCGGCCCGAGCACCAGGACACGGTCCCGGCGGGCGTACGCCGGCTGACGCCGGGCACCGCCGCGTACTGGACGGCGCTGGCCCGCTCCAAGTACCTCGTCAACAACGTCAACTTCGACCGCCGCCTGGTCAAGCGCCCCGCGCAGGTGTTCGTCCAGACCCAGCACGGCACCCCGCTCAAGCACATGGGCCTCGACCTCCAGGAGCACCCGGCGGCGGCCCGCGGCATGGACTTCGCCGAGCTGCTGCGCAACACCGCCAAGTGGGACTACGTCCTGTCCGGCAACCGGCACACCACGCTCACCTGGGAGCGGGTCTATCCCGGCCGCTACACCACGCTGGAGTACGGCCTCCCGCGCAACGACGTGTTCCAGCGGGCGACCCCGGCGGACGTGGCCCGGCTGCGCGCCGCGCTCGGCGTCCCGGAGGGCGCGGTCGCGCTGCTGTACGCGCCGACCCACCGCGACCACCGCCGCACCCAGCAGCCGCCGCTGGACCTGGAGCGCCTGCTGTGCCGCCTCGGTCCGCGCTTCGTCGTCCTGGCCCGCGCCCACTGCTTCCACGACGGCCCGCTGGACTCCGCCGCCCCGCTCACGGGTGAGGGCGGGGGCCGGGTCATCGACGTCAGCGGCCACCCGAGCGTCGAGGAGCTGTGCCTGGCCTCCGACGCGCTGATCACCGATTACTCCTCGCTGATGTTCGACTACGCCAACCTGGACCGCCCGATCGTGCTCCTCACCGACGACTGGGCGGCGTACGAGGCGGTCCGGGGCGTCTACTTCGACGTGCGGGAGTGCCCGCCGGGCGCGGTCGCGCACTCCGCGGACGAGCTGGCCGACCTGCTCTCGGGCGAGCACTGGCGCGGCGCGGACTCCGCGCGGCTGCGGGCCGCGTTCCGGGAGCGGTTCTGCCCCTGGGACGACGGCCGCGCGGCCGAGCGGGTGGTGCGGCACGTGGTGCTGGGGCAGCGGGACGAGGCGTCCGGGCTGCCGCCCGTCGTCCCGCCCGGGCGCAGGCGTCCGGCGCCGTCGCGGGCGGCCACGGCGCACGGGCGTTCCCGGCTCGCCACCGTGCCGCAACCCGCCGGTCCCCAGACCGTCACCGAGAGCCGCTGAACGCCGTTGGTCCTTCCGGGAGTCCGTATGCGACCCAGCACGACGCGGCCCACGCCCACCCGGCCCTCCACCTGGCGGCCGTCGGGCCGTCCGGGCGGACGCCCGCACGCGACGGCGCACCCGGCCCGCCGGCCGCCGCGCCGGGGCGGCAGGCCGCCGCGCGGGAACGGCGGGCCGGCGCACCGGCGGGTGGGCCGGGCCACGGCAACGACAGAGAGAGCAGCATGCCCCGCTTCAGCATCATCGTCCCGTCCCACGGGGTGGCCGGCCGGCTGTCCCAGGCGCTGGACTCGGTCCTCGTCCAGTCCTTCGGCGACTTCGAGCTGATCGCGGTGTGCGACGCGCCCGACGCCCCCGCCGCCGACGTGGCCGCCGGGTACGCCGGGCGAGACGCGCGGGTGAGCGTGGTGCACTCGCCGCCGCCGGAGGGGCTCGCCGGGGCGCGCAACGCGGGGCTGCGGGCGGCGACTGGCGCGTATCTGCTGTTCCTCGACGGCGACGACCTCCTGCTGCCGGGCGCGCTGACCGCGCTGGCCGAGCGGCTGGCGGAGACCGGCGAGGTGGACGCGCTGTACTTCGAGCACGAGCGGTCGCCCTGGTGGGAGGGGGTGCCGGCGGGTCCGGCCGGGCGGCTGCCCGCCGAGGCGCCCGCGCACGCCGTCGCGCCCGGCGAGGTCCCGTGGCTGACCGGGGTGCGCCGGCCGGCCTGGAGCGCCGCCTATCGGCGCGCCTTCGTCACCGGCCACGGCCTCGCCTTCCCCGCCGGGCACCACACCGACCTGGGCTGGGGCGGCCTGGTCACGGTGGCCGCCGAGCGGATCGCCGTCCTGCGCCGGGCCGTCGTACGGCACCGGGAACGCCGGCAGGGCAGCCGGCTCGCACTCCCGGGCGAGCACCAGTTCGACCTCCTCGACCAGTCCGAGCGGGTGCTCGTCCGGGCCGCGGAACAGGCCCTCGACGCGCGACGGTACGCGCCGCTGTTCGACCAGGTCCTGGCCGCCGTACTGGAGACGGCCGCGCACCCGGACCGGGTGCCCCCGCGCCGCCGCCGCGCCTTCCTCCGCCGCACCCGCGCCCTGCACCGCCGCCACCGCCCGGCCCGCGCGGCCCGTCCGGACGGCCGCCGCCGCCCCGCAGCCCCCCGGCCACCGGACGACCGCACTGATGCCGGGACCGGTGCCGGCACCGGTCCAGGTACGGGTCCGGACACCAGCACCGGTACGGGCCCCAGCACCACCCCCGTCCTCCGCCCGGCCCGGCGCGTCGCGCTCACCCGCCTGCTCCCCCTCGCCCTCGCGCACCCCCTCTTCCGCGCCCTGTGCGCCGCCGGACGGGCCGGGACGCGGGCCGGGCGGGCGCGGACCGCCGTCGCCACGCGCGCCCAGGCCCTCGGCACCCGCCTCGTCTACCGCTGGCACCTGCACCGCCCGCTCGACGAGAACCTCGTCGTCTACTGCGCGTACTGGGGCCGCGGTTACGCCTGCAACCCGGCCGCCCTGCACGCCGCCGCCCGTGAACTCGCCCCGCACCTGCGCGCGGTGTTCCTGGTCGAGCCCGGCCGGGAGCACGCCGTGCCCGAGGACGTCGAGAGCGCGGTGATCGGCTCGCCGCGGTACTGGAAGCTGCTGGCCCGTGCCACGTACCTGGTGAACAACGCCAACTTCGCCGACGCCGTCGTCAAGCGCCCCGGCAGCGTGCACCTGCAGACCCAGCACGGCACGCCGCTGAAGACGATGGGCTGCGACCAGTCGACGTACCCGGTGGTCGCCGCGCGGAGCGGCAGCTTCACCAAGCTGCTGCGCCGCGTGGACCGCTGGGACTACAACCTCTCCGCCAACCGCCACTCCACCGAGATGTGGGAGCGGGCCTTCCCCGGCACCTACGAGGCGCTGGAGTACGGCTATCCGCGCAACGACCTCTACTGCACGGCGGACGCCGGGGCCGTGGCCCGCGCCCGCCGCGCGCTCGGCGTCCCGCAGGGCGCGAGAGCCGTCCTGTACGCCCCCACCCACCGCGACTACCGGACCGGCTTCGAGACCGCCCTCGACCTGGAGGCGTTCTGCGCGGCGGCCGGCGAGGACGTCGTCGTCCTGCTGCGCGCCCACTACTTCTACGACCACGGCGGGCGGCACAGCAGCGGCCGGGTCATCGACGTGACCGGACACCGCTCCACCGAGGAGGTGTGCCTGGCCGCCGACGCGCTGGTCACCGACTACTCCTCGATCATGTTCGACTACGCCAACCTCGACCGGCCGATGGTGGTCTACGCCGACGACTGGGAGGTGTACCGGGAGACGCGCGGCGTCTGCTTCGACCTGATGGAGTGCCCGCCGGGCCCGGTGGCGCGCACTCCCGAGGAGCTGGCCCGCCTGTTCCGCGACGGCTCGTACGCGGGCGCCCGGTCGGCGGCGCTGCGGGCGGTGTTCCGGGAGCGGTTCTGCCAGTACGACGACGGGCGGGCCGCCGAGCGCGTCGTCCGCCGGGTCTTCCTCGGCGAGCCGCCCGAGGCCCTGCCGCCGGTGGTCCCCCTCGCCCGGCGTGTCCCGGCCCCCGCGGCCACCCTCGTAAGGAGCTGACGACAGCAGTGCCCCGTTTCAGCGTCATCGTCCCCTGTTTCAAGGTGCAGGGGTTCCTGCGCGAGTGCCTGGACTCGGTCCTCGGGCAGTCCTTCCGGGACGTCGAGGTGATCGCCGTGGACGACTGCTCCCCGGACGGTTCGGGCGCGATCCTGGACGAGTACGCCGCCCGCGACCCCCGGGTGCGGGTCGTGCACCTGGCGGAGAACGTCGGCCTCGGCCGGGCCCGCAACGCCGGACTCCCGCTCGCCACCGGCGACTTCCTCCTCTTCCTCGACAGCGACGACACCCTCACCCCGGGCGCGCTGCGCGCCCTGGCCGACCGGCTGGAGCAGACCGCCGACCCGGATGTGCTGGTCTTCGACTACGCCCGCACCTACTGGTGGGGCGGCACCCGGCGCAACGTGCTGGCGAGGGTGCTCGCCGACTGCGCCGAGGGCACCTTCACGGCGGCCGAACGCCCCGAGATCCTCGACCTGTTGATGGTGGTGTGGAACAAGGCGTACCGGCGCGGCTTCGTCGAGGAGCACGGCTTCACGTTCCCGCCGGGCTACTACGAGGACACGCCGTGGACGTTCCCGGTGCTGCTCAGCGCGGGCCGGATCGCCACGCTGGACCGGATCTGCCTGCACTACCGCCAGCGCCGGCAGGGCAACATCCTTTCCACCACCAGCCGCAAGCACTTCGACATCCACGACCAGTACGAGCGGGTGTTCGCGTTCGTGAACTCCCGCCCGGAGCTGGCGCGTTGGCGGCCGTATCTGCACCGCAAGATGGGCGAGCACTGCCTGGACATCCTCGCCAAGCCGGACCGGCTGCCCCCGTCGGACAAGGCCGAGTTCTTCCGCGCCACGGCCCGCATGTTCCGCGCCCACCGGCCTGCCGGGACGGGCGTCGAGGGCGAACTGCGCGTCCTGGAGGGCAGCTACGCCGCCTATCTGCTGCGCCGGCAGACCGGGCGGGCGGAACGGGAGCTGGCGCGGCGGGCGGCGAAGGCGCGCCGGGCGGCGGGCCGCCGGGCCAAGGACGGCTGGGCCGCGCTGCACGCGCGCCGGCCGCTGGAGCCCGACCTCGTCCTGTACTCGGCGTTCCACAGCCGCGGGGTGCTCGGCGATCCGGCGGCGGTGTACCGGGCGGCGCGCGAGATCGCCCCGCACCTGCGCGGGGTGTGGGTGGTGAAGAACCCCGAACTGGCGCGTGAGTCCGGGCTGTTGCCGCCCGATGTGGAGTACGTGCTGCCCGGCACCCCGCGCCACCGGCGGCTCGCCGCGCGGGCCGGCTTCCTCGTCAACAACGTCAACTGGCCCGACGCGCAGGCCAAACGCCCCGGCAGCGTCCACATCCACACGCATCTGGGGACGCCGCTGAAGTACATGGGCGCCGATCTGCTGGACAAGCCGGGCGCGCGGCACGGGGTGGACGTGCCGCGGATGCTGGACCGCGCGGACCGCTGGGACCACAGCCTGGTCGCCAACCGCCACTCCGAGCTGGTCTGGGAGCGCGCCTACCCGTGCCGTTTCGCCTCCGCGCGCACCGGCAGCCCGCGCAACGACGCGCTGGTCGACGCGCGGCCCGGGGACGGCGCGGCCCTCCGCGACCGGCTCGGGATCCCGGCGGACCACACGGTGGTGCTGTACGCGCCGACCCGGCGCGAGTACCGGCGCGGCGGTTACGTCGAGCGGATCGACCCGGCCCGGCTCGCCGCGGACCTGGGGCCGGGCCACACGCTGGTGGTCCGGCTGCACCCGTCGCTGGCGGGCGGTCCGGCGCGCGGCATGGGGCTGGCCGAGCTGCACCGGCGCGGGGTGCTCGTCGACGCGACCGACGAGCCGTACGTCGAAGAGGTGATGCTCGCCTCCGACGTCCTGGTCACCGACTACTCCGCCCTGATGTTCGATTACGCCAATCTGGACCGGCCGATCGTGCTGCACGCCGACGACTGGGGCGCCTACGCGGCGAGCCGGGGCGTCTACTTCGACGTCACCGCCGAGCCGCCGGGCCATGTCTCGCGCTCCCCCGAGGAGCTGGTGCGGCTGCTGACGTCCGGCCGTTGGCGGGACGCGGAGTCGGCGCGGCTGCGGTCGGCCTTCCGGGCCCGGTTCTGCGAGTACGACGACGGCTGGGCGGCCGAGCGGGTGGTGCGGACGCTGATCCTCGGCGAGCGGGACTGGACGCCGCCGCAGACGACGGCGCGCCTCGCGACCGGAGCCGCGGGGGCGGGCGCGCAGGTTCCCGCGCAGGCCGCGGGCCACGACCGGCTCACGACGTCATGAGCGGCGGCGTGAGTGGCGACGCGGGCGGTGGCGCGGGCCGCGACGTGAGCGGTGGGACAGGCGGCGGAAGCGGCGGCGGGAGCGGCGGCACAGGCGGTGGCGTGAGCGGCGGCACAGGCGGTGGCGTGAGCGGTGTGCGGCGGCTCGCCGCGGTCCGCGGGGTGCTGCGGGGCCCGCGCGGCCCGCTCGGCTGGGTGCTGCTGCTGGTCGCCGTCTTCGCGCTGGCGCAGCTCGGCACGGTCACCGGACGGGACACGCCCGACACCAAGAATTACCTGGCCTACGCCCTGAGCCTGCGCGGCGAGGACAAGCGGGAGACGGCGGCCGTGGTGATCGACCACGCCTGCGCCGGGCGGGCGGCCCGGGCCCGCCGCGAGCAGAGCGTGGACGTCCTGAAGTTCGACGCGCCGAGCCCGGCCGCCCGGGTGGCGAAGAAGTGCCGGGCGGAGCTGTGGCGCGAGGTGGACTCACGGCTGCGGGCCGGGCAGACCGGCGGGCACACCCTGCCGTTCCTGTCGGCGCGCTTCATGCGGATCTTCGAGGTGCGGCCGGGCTACCCGGTCTTCCTGGTCCCGTTCGTCACGGTGCTCGGCGCGACCTGGGGCCTGTGGGCGGCGGGGGTCACCGTCACGGCGGCCGGCGGCGTCCTCGTCCATCTGCTGCTGCGCACCCGGCGCGTCCCGGTCCATCTGGCGCTGACCGGGCAGGCGCTCTACTACGTCCTGCCGTGCGGCACCACCGCCATGCGGCCTATGGCCGAGGGGCTGATGCTGGCGCTGACGCTCGCCGCGCTGTGGGGCTGCGCGCTGGCCCTGGACGGCCGCCGCGGGGCCGGGATCGCCCTGACCGGCGGCGCGCTGGCCGCGCTGTTCGCGGTCAAGCACTCGCAGGCGCTGTTCCTCGGGGTGGGCCTGGCCGCGGCGGGCGCGCTGATCGCCGTACGGCGGTGGGCGCGGGGCCGGTCGCCCGGCGGCGCGGTCCTGGGGCTCGCGGCGGTGGGCTGCTGCGCCGTCCTCGGCACGCTGCTGCTGGCCCGGGCGCTGCGCTATCCGACCGAGGCGGACAGCGTGCAGGACCTGCTCACCGATCACTACGCGCTGCCCGACCGGGCGCATCCGTGGCCCGAGCTGCTGCGGCTGGAGGGGCACTTCTGGCGGGAGTGGCTGCGGCGGCAGCTGTGGCAGCCGCTGTTCGCGGCACTGCTCGCGGCGGGCGCCTGGGGCGTGCTGCGGCGCGGCGGCCGGGCGTTCGGGGCCTTCGTGCTGGCGGCCGCGGCCACCGGGTTCCTGACCCAGGCGGCGCATCCCGACATCACCGTGTGGGGCGAGCGGCTGATCGTGCTGGCCTGGCTGCTGCCGGTGGTGGGGGTGCCGCTGCTGCTGGAGCGGCTGGCGGCGCTGCGGCCGGTGGGCCTGCCGGGGCCGCGCTCGGCGACGGAGCGGAGCGCGGCCGTACGGTGAGGCGCCGCCGGGCGCCCGGGACTACTCGATGACGAGGTCGACCGGGATGTTGCCGCGGGTGGCGTTGGAGTACGGGCAGACCTGGTGGGCCTGCTCGACCAGCTTGCGGCCGGTCTCCCCGTCCACGGTCTCGGGCAGTTCCACGCGCAGGGTGACGGCGAGCCCGAAGCCCTCGCCCTGCTTGCCGATGCCGACCTCGCCGGTGACGGCGGCGTCGCTCACGTCCACCTTGGCCTGGCGGCCGACGAGGGCTAGGGCGCTGGCGAAGCAGGCGGCGTAGCCGGCGGCGAAGAGCTGCTCGGGGTTGGTGCCCTGGCCGTCGCCGCCCAGCTCCACCGGCGGGGCCAGCTGCACGTCCAGCTTGCCGTCGGAGGCGTAGGCGCGGCCGTCACGGCCGTGGGTGGCGGTGGCGACGGCGGTGTAGAGCGCGTCCATGGAGACCATCCCTCTCGGTACATCGGTGATACGCCGGTGGGCGTCGGGCCCGGCGGCCACGCCCCCGGACGCCTAAAACTCAACCACACAATTCAATTGCGCACAACTGAATCATGTCCGGCGCTACCCTGGGGGCATGACTACCGAGGTACCCCCGGCCGCAGCGCCGGACGAGGAGGACTGGCTGCGGCTGGACGGCCAGGTCTGCTTCTCGCTGCACGCCGCCTCGCGCGCCTTCAACGGCGTCTACCGGGTGCTCCTCAAGGAACTGGGGCTGACCTATCCGCAGTACCTGGTGATGCTGGTGCTGTGGGAGCACGGCGAGCAGCCCGTCAAGCGCCTCGGCGCACGCCTGCGCCTCGACTCGGGCACGCTGTCGCCGCTGCTGAAGCGGCTGGAGGCGGCGGGCCTGGTGCACCGGGAGCGCAGCGCGCACGACGAACGCTCGGTCGAGGTCCGTCTCACCGACGAGGGCACGGCCCTGCGCGCACGCGCGCTCCAGGTCCCGCGCCGCATCATGGCGGCCACCGGCTTCACCCTGGAAGAGATCGCCGCCCTGCGCACCACCCTCAACCGCCTGACGACGGCATTGGACAAGGCGGCCCTGGAAACCACGCCGGCCTGCGACTGACCGAATGGGCTCGCCCAGCCCCACGAACCCGCACCGAACAACGAACCCAAGGGGGTCTGGGGGCAAAGCCCCCAGGTTCGGGACGGGAAGGGGCGGCGGGGGCGACCCACCCCAGGGGCACTCCCACCGCCCCGAAGATGACCACAGTTCGGCCATCCGGCCAACTCTCGAAGAAGGTCGGCGCAGCCGACACGCCCCCACCCCGCCCCAGGTCTACGATCCGCCGTGATGAGCGCCTTCCGTGCCTTCCACGTACTCAGGGTCATGCAGTCCCCCCGCACCCGCGCCCACCCCCGCACCACCACAGGGACCCTCCTCCCCCTGGCGGCGGCCTGGCTCCTCACCCGCGCCCTGATGCTGTGGCTCCTCGCCCACAACACCCACCCCCTGCTGGGCCGCGGCGCGGTGGCCCGCGAGGTGTGGAAGCTGTACCACCACTGGTACACGACCCTGGCGCACGGCGCCTTCCCCGCCCACGACACCCTCTGGCAGTACCCGCCGGGCGCCGGCCCGGTCCTGCTGTCGCCCGCGCTGCTGCCGGGCCTGACGTATTTCCAGGGCTTCGTGGCGCTCACCCTCGCCGTCGACGCGCTGATCGCGCTCACCCTGGCCCGCGCGGGCTCCCGGCCCGGCCGCAGTCTGCACGGCGCGGCCTACTGGACGCTCGGCCTGCCGCTGCTGCTGCACGTCCCGCTGGCCCGCTACGACGTCCAGGCCACCGCCTTCGCCGTGCTGTCCCTGCTGGCGCTGCGCCGCTCCCCGCGCGCCGGCGGCGCCCTCGCCGCGCTGGGCGCGCTGGTGAAGGTGTGGCCGGCCCTGGTGCTGCTGGGCGCGCCGCGGGGCCGTACGACGCGCTCGGCGTGGACGTGGGCGGCGGCCGCGGCCGCCGTGGCCGGGCTGGCGCTGGCGGCGGCGTTCCGCAATCCGCTGGCGTTCGTGCGCCAGCAGGGCGGGCGGGGCGTGCAGATCGAGTCGTTCGGCGGCACCGCGCTGTCCTTCGCCACCCACGCGGGCTGGCCGGGCACGGTGCGCTACCAGTACGGCTCGCTGGAGTTCACCGGCCCGCACGTGGCCACCGTGGCACATCTCTCACTCGTCCTGTCGGCGGCGGCGTTCGCGCTGCTGGTGCTGTGGCGGGTGCGGGCCCGCCGGTGGACGCCGGCGACGCCGTACGACGCCGCGCTCAGCGCCGTGCTGCTGTTCACCGTCACCAGCCGGGTGATCAGCCCGCAGTACCTGATCTGGCTGCTGGGACTTGCCGCGGTGTGCCTCACCTCACGGCAGACCACGCAGCGCCCCGTGGCCGTGCTGATCGCGGCGGCCGCCGTGGTCAGCGTCGTGGCGTATCCCACGCTCTACCACCTCGTGGCATCGTGCACATGGACGGGTTGTGTGGTGATGTTCGTACGAAACGGCCTGCTGGGCACTGCCGCGGTACTCTCGTTCGCCCGACTGTGGCGTGCCACGCGGTCACCGGCATCGCCCAGTCAACCCGCACCGGACGCTTACCGTCTTCGAAACGGGACCCTGAGTCCCTCTTGAACGGGAAATACACCGACCCGCCTACGATTCAGGCCTGTGGACTCCATGCACCCGCACACCCCCCAGCCCCCTCACGTCAGCGTCGTCGTCATCGGATACAACGACGCCGCCCATGTCGCCCACGCGGTGCGCTCCGCGCTCGCGCAGGGTGCGGCCGTCCGCGAGGTCGTCGCCGTCGACGACTGCTCGACGGACGGCAGCCACGAGGTGCTCGCCCGGCTCGCCGCGGACGAGCCGAGACTGCGGGTGATCCGGCGCGAGAGAAACAGCGGCGGCTGCGGCAGTCCCCGCAACGACGGCATCGACGCGGCCACCTGCCCGTACGTGATGTTCCTCGACAGCGACGACGTGCTGCCGCCCGGCGCGGTGGACGCGCTGCTCGCCGCCGCGCGCGAGGAGCGCGCGGAGGTGGTGAGCGGCCTGTGCGTGCGCCGTGAGCTGCCCTCCGGGCGGGAGGTGCGCTGGCAGGAGGCGCTGTACTCGGCCGGCGCCGTCCTGGACCGCCCCGAGCAGCAGCCGCGCCTGGTGTACGACACGCTGTGCGTCAACAAGCTGTACCGCACCGACTTCCTGCGCGAGCACGACATCCGCTTCCCCGAGGGGCGCATCCCCTACGAAGACATCGTGTTCACCGCCCGCGTGCTGGCCGCCGCTCCCCGCATGGCGCTGATCCCGGACCGCGTGTACCAGTGGCACGTGCGCCGGTCCGCCGAGCGGCTGTCGATCTCGCTGGACCGCGCGGACGTGGCGAACTGGCGGGCGCGCACCGAGGCGAACCGGCAGGCGTACGAGATCCTGCTGGGCGCCGGGCAGAAGAAGCTCGCACGGGCGGTCCGCGCCAAGTTCCTCGACCACGAGCTGCGCATGTACGTCCGCGAGCTGGCCCTGCGCGACGCGCAGTACCGGCGCGCCTGGTGGTCGCACACCCGCAGCCACCTCGCCGAGTACGACGCGGCCGACTGGTCCGCCGACCCGGTCGCCCCCGGCCGGCTGCTCGCCCGGGTGATCGCGGCCTCGCCCGAGCCGCGCGATCTGCCCCGCCTCAGGGAGCTGGCGGCCCGCCCGGCCCGGCTGTGCCCGCCCTACGCGCGCGCCGCGGACGGCACGCCGGTCTGGTCGGACGACCTGCCCCAGGTCACCCTGGAGCCGTACCCGGCCCGGCCGGCGCACCGGCTGCCGCTGGCGGTGGACGCGGCGCTGCGCCCCCGCCCCGGGGTCACCCTGCTGTGGCTGCGCCTGCACGAGATGTACGGCCAGGTGGCGGCGGCCGGCCCGCGGACGCTGAAGGTGGAGTGGCGGCACCGGGAGAGCGGGCACACGGCCGGGCGCGCCACCGTCCCGCTGGTACGGGCCGCCGACGGCACCTGGTCGGCGCGGGCCGCCGTGGACCTGGCGGCGCTGGGCGCGGGCACCTGGGACCTGCGGCTGCGCGTGACCTTCGCCGACGGCAGCGGCGCGGACGTGACGGCGCACGCCCGCGCGGGCGCCGGGCTGCTGCGCCGCAGCGTCGTGCCGAGCCTCCGGTTCGGCGTGCTGCTGGCCCAGCCCTACGCCACGCACTCCGGCGCGCTCGCGGTACGCGTCGCCACCGGCCTGAGCGGAGTGGCCTCGGTCCTGCGCGGCCGCCTCCACCGTCTGCTGCACTGACCGAGCCCGCTCCCGGGCACCGGCCCACCGCCCGCCCGCGCCCGTCGTCCGGGGGCCGCTCCCGCCGACCGGGCCGCCTCCCCGGCACACCCGCCGCCGACCGCGTCGCCGGAACGTACGGCCGGCGGCCTCCGGGCCGTACGGCTCACGGCGGACCGGGCGCCCGCCGTGCAACCGCCCCGGCGCGCAACCGCCCGGCCGCCCATGCCGCCCCGCCGCCGTCCCGGCGCCCCGCCCAGGACCGACGGGGCCGGCCGCCGTCGGTTCGCGCGCTACAGCGCCTTGATCGCTTCCGCCGTGCCGCGGGCGAGGGCGGGCAGGTAGCCCTTGGGGAGCTTCGGGGCGCGGATGACGACCGAGCGCCAGTACAGGGGGCCGGAGATCAGGTCCAGCGCCAGGTCGCGGTCGAGGCCGCGCCGGATCTCGCCGCGCTCCTCGGCCGCCGCGAGGATGCTGCTGGCGACGCTCTCCTGGCCGTGGCGCACGGCCTTCTGCACGGCGTCGGCGAGGTCCGGGTTGCGGGCCGCCTCGGCCTGGAGGTCGGGCAGGATCTGCGAGGCCACAGGGTGGCGCAGGGCCCGGGAGGTGACCTCGTACAGCAGCCTGAGGTCGCTCTCCAGGGCGCCGGTGTCGGGCGCGGGCAGGCCCTGGACGGCCAGCGCGGAGACGACGTCGAGCACGAGGTGCAGCTTGGAGCGCCAGCGGCGGTAGACGGCCGTCTTGCCGACCCCGGCGCGGCGCGCGATCCCCTCGATGGACGTGCGCGCGTAGCCGACCTCCGCCAGCTCCGTGAAGACGGCGGCCCGGATCGCCTCGGTCACGTCCTCGCGCAGCACGGCCGCACCGGCGGGGGCACGGCGGCGTGAACGTGTCTCGGGTTCCCCGTTCGTCGTCATGCCGACCAGCATAGGGCGTGACGACGATACGGTTGCGTTCCGACGCCGGTTGGCCCTACTCTCGCAGTGCGACGATACGGCTCCGTACCGACGTAAGAGAACGTAAAGAGAACCGTGAAGAAGACGGACGGCGGACCGGGAGCCGCACACCCCCACCCCTCCCCCGAGCGAAAGCAGCGGATGTGAGTCAGGTCCTCCACCCACCGCCTCCGACCCCGGCTCCGGCCGAGGAACCCCTCGCGGCGCTCGCCGCCCGGCACGGCCTGTCCGTCAGCGGCGCCCGCCCGTCCCTGCCGCAGTACGTGCGCGACCTGTGGGCACGGCGGCACTTCATCACCGCGTTCGCCACCGCCAAGCTCACCGCCCAGTACAGCCAGGCGAAGCTCGGGCAGGTCTGGCAGGTGGCCACCCCGCTGCTGAACGCGGCGGTGTACTACTTCATCTTCGGCGTCCTGCTGGGGACCAGCCGCGGTGTGGCGGACTACATCCCGTTCCTGGTGACGGGCGTGTTCATCTGGACGTTCACGCAGAACTCGATCATGGCGGGCACCCGCGCCATCTCCGGCAACCTCGGCCTGGTGCGCGCCCTGCACTTCCCGCGGGCCGCGCTGCCGATCTCCTTCGCGCTCCAGCAGCTCCAGCAGTTGCTGTTCTCGATGGCCGCGCTGGTGATCATCCTGCTCTGCTTCGGCGTGACGCCGGGCGTGGCGTGGCTGCTGGCCGTCCCGACGCTGGTGCTGCAGTTCGTGTTCAACGCGGGCGTCTCGATGGTCATGGCCCGGATGGGGGCGAAGACCCCGGACATCGCGCAGCTGATGCCGTTCCTGCTGCGCACCTGGATGTACGTCTCCGGCGTGATGTGGAGCATCGACGCCACGCTCAAGCACAGCGACGTGCCGAACTTCGTCAAGACGCTGCTGGAGGCCAATCCGGCCGCCGTCTACATCGATCTGATGCGCTTCGCGCTGATCGACAGTTTCAAGGCCCATCAGCTCCCGCACCACGTGTGGGCGTACGCGCTGGGCTGGGCGCTGCTGGCCGGTGTCGGCGGCTTCGTCTACTTCTGGAAGGCCGAGGAGAGGTACGGACGTGGCTGAGCGGAACACCGAGAAGGTCCCCACCGTCATCGCCGACCAGGTGGACATCGTCTACCGGGTGCACGGCACCGGCGCCGGCAAGGGCAGCGCCACGGCCGCGCTCAACCGCATCCTGCGCCCGGGCCGGGCCGAGAAGGCGGCGGGCGTGCGGCGCGTGCACGCGGTGAAGAAGGTGTCCTTCGTCGCCTACAAGGGCGAGGCCATCGGCCTGATCGGCACCAACGGCTCCGGCAAGTCCACGCTGCTCAAGGCGGTGGCGGGGCTGCTGCCCGTGGAGAGCGGCAAGATCTACACCGACGGCCAGCCCTCGCTGCTCGGCGTGAACGCCGCGCTGATGAACGACCTGACCGGCGAGCGCAACGTCTACCTCGGCGGCCTGGCCATGGGCATGTCCCGGGAGCAGATCAAGGAGCGCTACCAGGACATCGTCGACTTCTCGGGGATCAACGAGAAGGGCGACTTCATCACCCTGCCGATGCGCACGTACTCCTCCGGCATGGCGGCCCGGCTCCGGTTCTCCATCGCCGCCGCCAAGGACCACGACGTCCTCCTGATCGACGAGGCGCTGGCCACCGGCGACCGCAAGTTCCAGACCCGGTCCGAGGCCCGCATCCGCGAGCTGCGCAAGCAGGCCGGCACGGTGTTCCTGGTCAGCCACAACAACAAGTCCATCCGCGACACCTGCGAGCGCGTGCTGTGGCTGGAGCGCGGCGAACTCCGCATGGACGGCCCCACGGAAGAGGTGCTGAAGGCCTACGAGGAGTTCACCAAGTCCTGACGGCCCCATCCGGTTCCGCCGGAAGCCCGTAACCGCCTGTGCCCGCCCGGTCCGTCCGGGCGGGCACAGGCGTTCGAGGGGGCGTCGCGGGCGTCAGGGGGCCACCGCGTACAGGACCTCGTCGCCGGCCGCGTCGCGGGCGACCGGGCGCAGGCCGGGGACCGGGTGCGGGGTGGAGTCGTCGAGGACCCAGCGGACGGCGTAGGCGCGCAGGATGTCCCGGCGCACGCCGGGGGGCGTGCCGGGGCGGTAGTAGCGCTGGGCGGCGTGCTCGCGCCGGTCCTCGTCCGGCAGGAAGAGGTCCGGGTAGCCGGGGGTGACGGTGTAGGCGCCGTAGGCCGGGATCAGCCGGGAGGGCAGGTCGCGGGCCATCACGACGTCGCCGTAGCGCACGTACGGGGTGATCCAGTGGTAGCCGGCCCACGGCCGGACGTAGTGCACGGCGAGGACGGCGGGCAGCCGGGCGCGGCCGACGACGTAGCCGAGCACCCCGGACTGGGTCCACGCGCCCACCGCCAGCGCCGCGGCCAGCGCCCACGCCCACCGCAGGCGCACCGCGCGGGGGCCGCCCTGGACGACGGCGAGCGCGGCGGCCAGCTGCGCCGGGATCAGCGCGGCGGGCAGCGCCCGGCCCCAGGAGTAGTGCCCACAGGCGAACCCGGCCGCGCACACCAGCGCCCCGAGCGCGAAGAAGAGCACGAGCGGGTCCCGGCGGTCGCGCCGCCACCGCGCGGCCAGCGCGGCCACCCCGAGCAGCACCAGCCAGTACCGGCCGGGGAAGTGGTCGTAGAGGGCGCGGTGCACCTCCTCCAGGTCGCCGCCGGCGGTGAACAGCGCGAAGAAGTCGTAGTACGGCCACAGCCACAGCACCAGCAGTCCGAGGGCCGCCGAGGCGGCCAGGCGCGGCCACTGCGCGCGCGGGGGCCGGGCGGCGAGCACCGCGGCGAGCGCGCCGAGGGTGGCGACGACGCCGGTGAACTGGTGGCACAGCAGGATCACCGCCCACAGCGCCCCGAGCCCGAGCCACACGTCCCAGCCGGCCGGGGCGCGCAGGGAGCGGGTGAGCCAGGCCCAGTGGTGGAAGGCGAGGCCGAGCGCGACGACGCTCGGGTACGACACCGTCAGCGCGAGGGAGTTCAGCGAGAGGAAGCCGCTCCAGTTGATCAGGACGGTGCCCCACAGCAGGACCAGGCTCAGCACGGCCAGAGCGGGCGCGGCCGGGTGCGTGCTCAGCGTCCGCACGTACCGGCGCACGCCGGTCGCCAGCAGTACCAGCCCGGCGAGGGCGGCGAGCCGCAGCACCACGAAGACCGACAGCCCGGTCGCCCGGGCGAGGCAGCCGAGGACCAGCATCCACGGCGAGTAGTACGGGCTCGGGGCGTCGGCGTCCACGAGCGGGTCGCGCGGCCGGACGAGGCTGTGGCGCAGCCGCTCGATAGTGGCCGCGTGCATGCCGAGGTCGCCGGCCCACGGCAGCCGCACGATCACCAGGAGCAGCAGGACGGCGAGGAGGGCGACGGCGGCCCAGGGCGCGGCGGAACGGGACGCGGACACCGGCGGCCGCACCGCCGTCCGGCGCGCGAGCCGGGCCTCAGGCGGTGCGGAGCGCATGGCGGAGGGAAAGCCGGGCGCGGTGGACGGGAAAGCGGAATCCGTCCGGCCGCGGGAAATTCCCCAGAGAAAAGTTGATGATTCCACAATGGGGCGGAGGGGGCCCGGGACGTGCTGCGACGCGTACGGGAGCGGGGACGGAAGCGCGTGCGGCCGGACGGCTCTCGGCGAGTTTCACAGTCACCCGGCAACATTACTCGAATGATCGCGAATAACAGGAAAGGGTAAATTTCCGCGCGGCGCGCGCCAAACAATGGAAAGAAAACGACAAGAGCGCCCAGAACAAGAGCGCCCCCGGGCCGAAGCCCGGGGGCGCTCCTCGTTCGCTCCTCGTACGCTCTTCGCGCGTCCTTCGTCAGACGACCGGCGGGGCCGGCCGCACGCGGCTCAGGAGTGCGTGCGCAGCATGGTCCGCATCGTCCGCATCGCCACCGACAGGTTGGCCAGGTCGAACGAGTCCGAGCTGCGGATCTCCTCCAGCGTGGTGCGGGCCCGGCCCAGGATCGCCGCGTTCTTCTGCTCCCACACCTCGAACCGCTGCTCCGGCGTCGAGGTGCCGTTGCCGGCCGCCAGCACGTCCGCCGTCAGCGCCGCGTGCGCCGCGTACAGGTCCTCGCGGATCGCCGCGCGGGCCATGGACTGCCAGCGGTCGTTGCGCGGCAGCTCGATGATGCGGTCCATCAGCTGGGTGATGGAGAGCCGGTCGGCGAGGTCGTAGTACACCTCGGCGACGTCCAGCGAATCCTTGCCCATGCGGTCGGCCACCGAGACGATGTCCAGCGCCGGGAAGGCCGAGGAGAACCCGGCCACCCGCGTCGCCAGCTCGTCCGGGACGCCCGCGGCGGACAGCTCGTCGTAGACCTGCTGGTACCAGTCCAGGTCCGCGCCCTTGAGCAGCTTGGGCAGCTGCGCCCACACCTGCTCGACCCGGTCGGCGAAGAACTCCACCGTCTCGCCGAGCTGCAGCGGCTGCGGCCGGTTGTTCAGCAGCCAGCGCGTGCCGCGCTCGACCAGCCGGCGCGAGTGCAGCCGGATACGGGTCTGGACATCGGCCTCGACCTGGTTGTCCAGGGCCTCCACCGCGTCCCACACCGGCGCCGAGCGGAAGATCGCGCGGGCCACGGTCTGCGCCCGGACGATCTCCTCCAGCGACGCGCCGGTCTCCTCCCGCAGCCGGTGCAGATAGGTGGTGCCGCCGGTGTTGACCGTGTCGTTGACCAGGACGGTCGTGGTGATCTCGCGGTGCAGCGGGTGGCCGTCGATCTGCTCGCCGAACCGCTCGCGCAGCTGGGTCGGGAAGTAGGCGTGCAGCAGCGTGCGCAGATACGGGTCGTCCGGCAGCGAGGTGTGCAGCAGCTCCTCGGCGACCGTGATCTTCGTGTACGCCAGCAGGACCGCCGTCTCGGGACCGGTCAGACCGTGCCCGGCGGCCAGCCGCTCGCGGATCTGCCGGTCGGTGGGCAGGAACTCCAGCGCCCGGTCGAGATGGCCCTCGCGCACCAGGTGCTTCATGAAGCGCTGCTGCGCGTGGAGCATGTCCTTGGACTGGGCGAGCGCGTTGGCGATCGCCGTGTTCTGCGCGTAGTTGTTGCGCAGCACCAGCGCGCCGACCTCGTCGGTCATCTCGGCCAGCAGCTTGTTTCGCTGCTTGACGGTCATGTCGCCGTCGGTGACCAGGCCGTTGAGCAGGATCTTGATGTTCACCTCGTGGTCGGAGGTGTCCACGCCCGCGCTGTTGTCGATGGCGTCGGTGTTGACCTTGCCGCCGATCTGCGCGAACTCGATCCGGCCGAGCTGGGTGCAGCCGAGGTTGCCGCCCTCGCCGACCACCTTGACCCTCAGGTCCCGGCCGTCGACGCGGATGGCGTCGTTGGCCTTGTCGCCGACGTCGGCGTTGGACTCGGTGGACGCCTTGACGTAGGTGCCGATGCCGCCGTTCCACAGCAGGTCCACCGGGGCCGTGAGGATCGCGCGCATCAGATCGGCCGGGGTCGTCTTGGTGACCTTCGAGTCGATGCCGAGGGCCTCGCGGATGTGCGCGTTGACCGGGATGGACTTGGCGCTGCGCGGGAAGATCCCGCCGCCCGCCGACAGCAGGGAGGTGTCGTAGTCGGCCCAGCTGGAGCGCGGCAGCTCGAACAGGCGGCGGCGCTCGGCGTAACCGGTGGCCGCGTCCGGGTTCGGGTCGATGAAGATGTGCCGGTGGTCGAAGGCGGCGACCAGGCGGATGTGCTCGGACAGCAGCATGCCGTTGCCGAACACGTCGCCGGACATGTCGCCGATGCCGACCACCGTGAAGTCCTCGGACTGGGTGTCCACGCCCAGCTCGCGGAAGTGCCGCTTGACCGACTCCCAGGCGCCGCGGGCGGTGATGCCCATGCCCTTGTGGTCGTAGCCGGCCGAGCCGCCGGAGGCGAAGGCGTCGCCGAGCCAGAAGTCGTAGGACTCGGCGACCTCGTTGGCGATGTCGGAGAACGTCGCCGTGCCCTTGTCGGCGGCGACCACCAGGTAGGTGTCGTCGCCGTCGTGGCGGACCACGTCACGCGGCGGCACGACCTCGCCGGCCACCATGTTGTCGGTGATGTCCAGCAGCGCCGAGATGAACGTCTTGTAGCTGGCGATGCCCTCCGCCAGCCAGGCGTCGCGGTCCACGGCCGGGTCGGGCAGCTGCTTGGCGACGAAGCCGCCCTTGGCGCCCACCGGCACGATGACGGTGTTCTTCACCATCTGCGCCTTGACCAGGCCGAGGATCTCGGTGCGGAAGTCCTCGCGCCGGTCGGACCAGCGCAGACCGCCGCGGGCGACCTTGCCGAAGCGCAGGTGCACGCCCTCCACCCGCGGCGAGTACACCCAGATCTCGTACGCCGGGCGCGGCGCCGGCAGGTCCGGGATGGCCTGCGGGTCGAACTTCATCGAGATGTACTCGTGCGGCCGGCCGGCCGTGTCGGTCTGGAAGAAGTTGGTGCGCAGGGTCGCCTTGACCACCGTCAGGAAGGAGCGCAGGATGCGGTCCTCGTCCAGCGAGGCCACCTGGTCGAGTGCCGCGTCGACCTCTTCGAGCAGGGCGTCCACCAGCTCGTGCCCGGCGCGCTGGCGCTCCGGCGCCATCCGCGCCTCGAACAGGGAGACGAGCAGCCGGGTGGTGTGGACGTTGTTGCGGAGGGTGTCCTCCATGTAGTCCTGGCTGAACGTGGAGCCCGCCTGGCGCAGGTACTTGGCGTAGGCGCGCAGCACCATCGCCTCGCGCCAGCTCAGCCCGGCGCTCAGCACCAGCGCGTTGAACCCGTCGTTCTCCGCCTTGCCGGTCCAGGCGGCGGCGAACGCGTCCTGGAACCGCTCGCGGGCGTCGTCGCCGAGGTGGTCGCCGATGCCGGCGGCGTCCTTGGGCATCCGGAGGCCGAAGTCGTAGATCCACGCCGTGGTGCGGTCCGCGCAGCGCAGCTCGTACGGCCGCTCGTCGGTGACCTCGACGCCGAGGCGGCTGAGCACCGGCAGCACGTGCGAGAGGGAAACCGTGCCGCCCTTCTGGTAGATCTTGAAGCGGCGCTCCTCGGGGGCGGCGCCCACCGGCTCGTACAGGCTGAGCGCGAACGTCTTCGTCTCGTCCAGCTGCTCCAGGTTGACCAGGTCGGCGACGGCGGCGCGCGGGGTGTGGTCGGCCTTGTAGCCCTCGGGGAAGGCGGCGGAGTAGCGGCGCAGCAGCTCCGCGGCGCGCTCCTCGCCCAGTTCGGCCGTCAGCGCCTCGGAGAAGGCGTCCGCCCAGGAACGGGCGGCCTCCACCAGACGGCCCTCGATGCGCTCCTTGTCGGCGTCGGACAGCTCGGGCAGCTCGGTGCCCTGCGGGACGCGGACGACGAAGTGCAGCCGGGACAGGATCGACTCGGTGTTCCAGGCGGTGAAGTCGACGCTGGTGCCGCCCAGCTCCTCCTTGAGGATGTCGATGATCCGCAGGCGCACGCCGGTGGTGTAGCGGTCGCGCGGCAGGTAGACGAGGGCCGAGTAGTAGCGGCCGTACTCGTCCTGGCGCAGGTAGAGCCGCAGCCGGCGGCGCTCCTGGAGGTACAGGACGGAGGTGACGATCGACTGGAGCTCGGCGGCCGGGGTCTGGAACAGCTCGTCGCGCGGGTAGGTCTCCATGATCTGGAGCAGGTCGCGGCCGTCGTGGCTGTTGGGCGAGAACCCGGCGCGGTCCAGGACCTCCTCGACCTTGCGGCGGATCACCGGGACCCGGCGCACCGACTCGGTGTAGGCGGCCGAGGAGAACAGGCCGAGGAAGCGGCGCTCGCCGACGACCTCGCCCTTGTCGTTGAACTTCTTGACGCCGATGTAGTCCAGGTACGACGGCCGGTGCACGGTGGCGCGGCTGTTGGCCTTGGTCAGCACGAGCAGCTTGTGCTCGCGGGCCTTGGCGCGGGCGTCGGCGGGCAGCCGCTCGAAGGACGGGCTGACCGGGTGGCTGTCCTCGCCGCCGTGCTGGGGGTCCGAGCGCAGTATGCCGAGCCCGGTGCCGGGGACGGCGGCCAGCGAGTCGTCGTCGCGCAGCTGGTACTCGCGGAAGCCGAGGAAGGTGAAGTGGTCGGCGGCCAGCCAGCGCAGCAGCTCGCGGGCCTCCTCCACCTGCGGTCCGGGCAGGTCGGCGGGGACCGGCTCGTCGGGCAGGCCGTCGGCGATGCGGACGGCCGCGTCGCGCATCTTCTCCCAGTCCTCGACGGCCTCGCGGACGTCGGAGAGCACGCGCAGCAGCTCGGCGGTGATCTGCTTGAGGTCGGCGCGGTCGGTCTCGCGGTCGATCTCGACGTGGATCCAGGACTCGATGTGCGCGTCGTGCGGCAGCTGCTCGCCGGGCTGCGCGGCGGGCAGCACCTCCAGGAGCTTGCCGGTCAGATCGCGGCGGACCACGAACTGCGGGTGGATCACGACGTGGATGCCGCGGCCCTGGCGGGTCAGCTCGTTGGTGACCGAGTCGACGAGGAAGGGCATGTCGTCGGTGACGACCTCGACCACGGAGTGGCTGCAGGTCCAGCCGTTCTCCTCGACGGTCGGGGTGTGCACGCGCACGTTGGCCGTGCCCTGCGGGCGGGTGGCGGCCAGCCGGTAGTGCGAGATGGCGGCTCCGAAGACGTCGACCGGGTCGCGGTCGGCGAGGTCCTCGGGGGCGGTGTGCAGGTAGTAACGCTGGAGGAACGAGAGCACGGAGTCCCGGTCCGGGGCGCCCTCGACTGTCGTCCCGGTCGGGAGGTGCCCCCCGGCCGGACTGTTCTCAGCTACCCGAACGGCCCTTTCGAGCAGATCGGCCTTGGCTTCGTCCAGCTTGGTCTGCATTGTCCTCTGGCTCCTGTCGCGCGCCGTTGCGTGACGTTGAAGGAAGTACGGTCTCTTCCCCTTCGGCGTAACGTCCGGGTCCGGGGTTTCCGGCCCCTGCCGACGCTATGCCGCCGGGTGAGATGAGCGGGGGGATATCGGCCATCTTCGACACGCCCGAAGGGTGTGACGCTGCTCTCTGCGGCGCCGCTTCCCGGGGGTGACGCGGCGTCCCGGGGGCCACATCGGCCCCGTACCGCCCGCGAGGACCAGCGACCGCCGCCCGGTCACGGATGTCGTCCGTGCACACCGGGCGCAGAGCGGAGGCGACGGCGCCCCCGCGAACTATCGCGCTGATCACGCCACAAGGCTATCGCTCCTGCGGGGTGACCCGTCATGAGCCGTATGTGTACAAAACCGGGGGTGAAACTTTGACGTTCTGCACAGGGAGCACGGGGCGCGGGGTGTCCTAGGGGTACGGGTGGTGCGGGTGCCCACGGGGTGCGCCCGTGTACGGGTACCCACGGGCGGGTCCGTGTACGGGTGCCCGCGGGTGTGCGGCCGTGTACGGGTGCCCGCGGGCGGGTCCGTCGCGCGGGCGGGCTCAGGCGGCCAGGCGCTGCGCCTCGGCGACCGCTTCCCGGAGGGTGTCCACCACCGGCACGCCGGCCCGCTCCAGGCTGGCCCGGCTGTGCGAGCCGCCGGTGTACAGCACCGCCAGCGCCCCCGCGTGCCGGGCGGCCACGGCGTCGTCGGCGGCGTCGCCGATCACCACCGTGCGCGCCGGGCTCACCCGCTCGGCCAGGGCGCCGAGGTGGCGCACCATGTGCTCGGCCTTGCTGCCGCCGGACGGTCCGGTGCGCCCGTCCACGCGTATGAAGTGCGTCTCGATGCCGAAGCCCCGCACCAGCGGGACCAGGTCCTCATGGCCGTACATGCTCAGGATCGACTGGCTGTGGCCGGCCGACGTCCAGCCCGTGAGCAGGTCCACCGCGCCCTCGGCGAGCGTGCAGCGGGTGCGGTGCTCGGTGTAGTGCCGGTGGAAGGCCTCGTCCATCAGTTCCCACTCGGCGTCGGTGGGCAGTCTGCCCATCAGCCGCTCGTAGAACTTCGGGATCGGCACGCAGTACAGCGTGCGGTACCGCTCCAGCGTGATCGGCGCGAGGCCGATCTCGGCGAAGGCGGCGTTCGTCGCGCCGATCACCGCGTCGTTGTCGTGGAACAGCGTGCCGTTCCAGTCCCAGACGATGTGCGCCCCCGACGGCGTCCCCGTTCCCGAAACCGAGTGCATCCCCATGCCGTCCAACGTACTCGCAGCCACTGACAGTCAGGAGTCCTCGCGCGCGGCGACGAGGCCGGCGATCTCCTGGGTGGCGAACCAGAGCAGGTCGTGCTCCTCGGCCGCGTCCACGGCGGCCTGCGCCTTCTCGTCCCCGCCGTCCGCCGCCGCGAGGGCCGCCGCGGCGGCGGCCACCTCGGTCCCGGCGTCGCCGGAGTCGACGTGCACGGCGGCCGCCTTGGCCAGCGGCACGCTCCCGGCCAGCCGCACCTCGCCGGGCTCGGCGTCCGCGCCCTGAGCGGCGCTCACCGCGCCGTCCGCGACGTCGACGGCCACCACGACCCGGCGGCGCGGCGCGTCGGGCGCCGCCGCGAGCTGCCGCAGCGAGGCCAGGGCGGCCTGGGTGAGGGCGGCGTACTCCAGTTCCTCGGTGTCGTCGGAGCCGTACCAGGCGCGCAGCGCGGGGGTGACGGCGTAGGCGGCGAACGGCTCCGCGCCCAGCCGCCCGGTCCGGTGCGCCTCGGCGAGACCGGGGAGGGTCAGGGGGACGTAGACGCGCATGACGGGCCGCTTTCGTGGTCGGAGGGCTCCGGGGCGCCCGGGGGCTCTTGCGGTGCCCGGGGGCTGCGCGGGCGGGCCCGAAGCCCGCGTACGGCGGCCTCGACGGGCCGCGGCGCGCGGGGGCCACCCGGACGGCCTTCAGGATACGTGCGGGCGTCCCCGTTCGTGTCCCCGGCCGCGCTCCGCGAGACGTCCACCCGACACCTCCCGATTCACCCGTTACACACCCTTCCCGCCCTTTCGGCACGGGGGCCGTTCCGCACGCGATCACTCGGATGAGTGAAGTCGCCGGGCGCCCGGGGAGGGCCTCCGCTTCCTTGCCGGGCCGGAACCGGGTCCCGTACAAGATCCCCTGCAGGAAGTTACCGACCGGTACGGCAGGGCGTCGCAGCCCCGCCGTCGCAGAACGGGGACCCCCACTCGTGCACAAGGTCATGACCAGAGCCCAGCGCCGGCCGGGCGCCCGCCCGCCGGGCCGCCACGACGCCCGCCGCCCCGGCGGCGCCCCACCCCGCACCCCGGGCACCACCCGCCCCCCGGGCCCGCCGCGCGCATCGCTCGGCAGCCGCCCGCCGGGCCCGCCGAGCGCATCGGGCAGCAGCCGCCCGCCGGGTCCGGCCCACGCATCAGGCAGCAGCCGTCCGCCGGGTCCGCCGCGCACGCCGGCCGACAGCCGACAGCCGGGTCCGGCCCGGCCCACCACCGGGGTGCGATCGGCCCCGCACCCGGTCACCAGCGACCTCTTCGCGGACCGCCTGCTGGCCGTGCTGAGCGGCCAGCGACCGGTCCACTGGATGCTCCGGCACACCGCGGGCCGCGCCTACGACGAACTCGCCCGGCTCGCCGAACACGGCCTCCTGCGCACCCGGGGCGCCCGCCCCGTGGTCCGCGACATCGGCTACTACGAGGCCCGCCCGGACGCCCTGGAGGTCTTCGCCCGCATCGGCGCGGGCGACCAGCTCCGCGCCCTGGCCTTCCGCCTGGAACAGGGCAAGGACCACCGCTGGCGCTGCACAGCGATCGAACTGGGCACCCCCCGCCCCTGACCCTGCCCACGTCCGCCCGCACCCCCAGAAACGCCACGGACGGACGCAGCGGCCCCATCCCCTCGTAGCTGCGGGCATACGTGCCGCTGAGGCGGCACGGGCGGGCACAGCAGCCCGCTCTCCGTAGCCGCGGGCAGTCGTGCCCCTGGGGCGGCACAGGCGGGCACAGCGGCCCGCTCCCCGTAGCTGCGGGCAGTCGTGCCCCTGGGGCGGCACAGGCGGGCGCAGCAGCCCGCTCTCCGTAGCCGCGGGCAGTCGTGCCGCTGAGGCAGCACGGGCGGGCACAGCAGCCCGCTCTCCGTAGCTGCGGGCAGTCGTGCCGCTAGGGCGGCACGGGTGGGCGCAGCGGCACCCCCGCGCGGGGCCAGCGCCCCCACCCCGCCGCACCCGCCTCCGGCCACCGGACCACCTCCGGCCGCCGGACCACCGACGGGCACCGGAAGTGACCACCGCCGGCGCCGGAAGCGACCTCCGCACCCCCAGGAAGCCGCCGCCGGCACCACGCACGCACAACGAAAGGGCCGGGCGTCCACAAGACACCCGGCCCATTCAGGCCGCGCCCCCAGCGGAGCGCGCCCTCACTTCTTCCGACGCCGCCCGGCCTTCGCCTGCTTGCGCCGCTCGGCCCGAGTCAGCCCGTCCGACTCCGACCGCACAGGCTCGTCGTCACTGGCGAACTCGCCCTCGACGACACCGCCCTCACCGTCCACCGTGGGAGCGGAGAAGTGCAGCTCCCGCCGCTGCGGAGCATCCAGCCCCTTCGCCCGGATCTCCGGCCGCGCACCGGCCTGCGCCGGCACCGCGTCCTGCGGCGCCTTGTCCAGGGACGGCGCGGCGTCCTCCACCGGCACCTCCTCGACCTGCTGCTCGACCTGGACCTCCAGGTTGAACAGGTAGCCGACGGACTCCTCCTTGATGCCGTCCATCATCGCGGAGAACATGTCGAAGCCCTCGCGCTGGTACTCGACCAGCGGGTCCTTCTGGGCCATCGCGCGCAGCCCGATGCCCTCCTGGAGGTAGTCCATCTCGTAGAGGTGCTCGCGCCACTTGCGGTCCAGGACCGACAGCACGACCCGCCGCTCCAGCTCCCGCATGATCTCCGAGCCGAGCTGCGCCTCACGCGCCTCGTACTGCTCGCGGATGTCGTCCTTGATGGACTCGGCGATGAACTCGGCCGTCAGGCCCGCGCGGTCGCCGGCCGCCTCCTCCAGCTCCTCCACGGTGACCTTCACCGGGTACAGCTGCTTGAAGGCGCCCCACAGCCGGTCCAGGTCCCAGTCCTCCGGGAAGCCCTCGGCGGTCTCGGCGGCGACGTAGGCGTCGATGGTGTCGTCCATGAAGTGCTGCACCTGCTCGTGCAGGTCCTCGCCCTCCAGGACGCGGCGCCGCTCGCCGTAGATGACCTCGCGCTGGCGGTTGAGGACCTCGTCGTACTTCAGGACGTTCTTACGGGTCTCGAAGTTCTGCGTCTCGACCTGCGACTGCGCGGAGGCGATCGCGCGCGTGACCATCTTGTTCTCGATCGGCACGTCGTCAGGGACGTTCGCCATCGACATCACGCGCTCGACCATCTGCGCCTTGAACAGCCGCATGAGGTCGTCGCCGAGGGAGAGGTAGAAGCGGGACTCGCCCGGGTCGCCCTGACGGCCGGAGCGGCCGCGCAGCTGGTTGTCGATCCGGCGCGACTCGTGCCGCTCGGTGCCCAGGACGTAGAGGCCGCCGAGCTTCTCGACCTCCTCCTTCTCCGCCTTGACGGCCGCCTCGGCCTTCTCCAGCGCGGCGGGCAGGGCCGCGGCCCACTCCTCGATGTGCTCCTCGGGGTCGAGGCCGCGCTGGCGCAGCTCCGCCTCGGCGAGGTCCTCGGGGTTGCCGCCGAGCTTGATGTCGGTGCCGCGGCCGGCCATGTTGGTCGCGACCGTCACGGCGCCCTTGCGGCCGGCCTGCGCGACGATCTGCGCCTCGCGCTCGTGGTGCTTGGCGTTGAGCACCTCGTGCTGGATGCCGCGCTTGCTGAGCTGCTGCGAGAGGTACTCGGACTTCTCGACCGAGGTGGTGCCGACCAGGATCGGCTGCCCCTTCTCGTGCTTCTCGGCGATGTCGTCCACGACCGCCTCGAACTTGGCGATCTCGGTGCGGTAGATCAGGTCCGACTGGTCCTTGCGGATCATCGGCTTGTTCGTCGGGATCGGGACCACGCCGAGCTTGTAGATCTGGTGGAACTCGGCGGCCTCGGTCATCGCCGTACCGGTCATGCCGGAGAGCTTGTTGTACAGGCGGAAGAAGTTCTGCAGGGTGATCGTCGCGAGCGTCTGGTTCTCGTCCTTGATGTCCACCCCTTCCTTCGCCTCGATCGCCTGGTGCATGCCCTCGTTGTAGCGGCGGCCGGCGAGGATACGGCCGGTGTGCTCGTCGACGATCATGACCTCGCCGTCGATGACGACGTAGTCCTTGTCCTTCTTGAACAGTTCCTTGGCCTTGATGGCGTTGTTCAGGTAGCCCACGAGCGGGGTGTTCACCGACTCGTAGAGGTTGTCGATGCCCAGCCAGTCCTCGACCTTGGCGACGCCGGACTCGTGGATGGCGACGGTGCGCTTCTTCTCGTCGACGTCGTAGTCGCCGGTCTCCTCGACGCCCTTGAGCGGGTTGCCCGCCTCGCCCTTCTTCAGCCGGGTGACCAGCTTGGCGAAGTCGCCGTACCACTTGGTGGCCTGGTCGGCCGGGCCGGAGATGATCAGCGGCGTACGGGCCTCGTCGACCAGGATGGAGTCGACCTCGTCCACGATGGCGAAGTTGTGCCCGCGCTGCACCAGCTCGTCCTTCGACCAGGCCATGTTGTCGCGCAGGTAGTCGAAGCCGAACTCGTTGTTCGTGCCGTAGGTGATGTCGCAGGCGTACTGCTCGCGGCGCTGGGCCGGGGTCATGTTGGCGAGGATGCAGCCGACGCTCAGGCCCAGGAACCGGTGGACGCGGCCCATCATCTCGGAGTCGCGCTCGGCCAGGTAGTCGTTGACCGTGACGATGTGGACGCCGTCGCCGGAGAGCGCGTTGAGGTACGCGGGCAGCGTGCCGACGAGCGTCTTGCCCTCACCGGTCTTCATCTCGGCGACATAGCCGAGGTGCAGGGCGGCGCCGCCCATCAGCTGCACGTCGTAGTGGCGCTGGCCGAGGACGCGCTTTGCGGCCTCGCGGACGGTGGCGAACGCCTCGGGCAGCAGGTCGTCCAGGCTCTCTCCGTCGGCGTAGCGCTGCTTGTACTCGTCGGTGAGGGCGCGCAGCTCGGCGTCGGAGAGGCCGACGAAGTCCTCTTCGATGGAGTTCACCTGGCCCGCGATGCGGTGCAGCTTGCGCAGGATCTTGCCTTCGCCTGCACGCATGATCTTCGAGAGGACGGACACGGGGGTTGGTCTCCTTGCCGGTCGGGCCTGGGACGGTCGGTTTCCATTTGACTGACTGAGCAACGGCCATGGTATGCGAGGACCCCGCCACGCCGGGAGGGCCTGCCGCGACGGCACGCGTCCACTGCTGTGCATCGCCTTCACAGAGGACAACGGACCAGGGCCGCCGATGGTGCCGCCCCGCCGCCACGAATCGCGCGATCGGTGACCGTCCGCGCACGCTCCGTGAAAGAACCCGCGCACGCCCCGTGAGTCCCGCGAGTCCCGCGAGTCCCACCAAAGGAATAGCGCCGGCGCGCGCCGCCCGCGCACAATCGGCCGATGGAACCCGTCGTGCTCACCACCGACCGCCTCCTGCTGCGCACCGTCGGCCCCGCCGACACCGACGCCGTGTACGCCGCCGCGCAGGACCCGGACATCCAGCGCTGGACCACCGTCCCCTCCCCTTATCTGTACGAGCACGCGCGCGGATTCGTCGAGCGGCAGGTCCCCGACGGCTGGGCCGACGGCTCGATGTGCACCTTCGGCCTGTTCCTGCGCCACGGGGAACTGCGCCACGGGGAACTGCCGCACGGGGAGCCGCCGCACGAGGACCTGCCGCACGGGGAGCTGACCGGCATGCTCGGCGTCACGATGCGCTCCCTGGGGACGGCCGAGATCGGCTTCTGGGCGGTCAAGGAGCACCGGGGCAACGGCTACGTCGCCGAGGCCGCCGGCGCCGTCGCCCGCTGGACCTTCACCCGCCTCGGCGTCGACCGCCTGGAGTGGCGCGCCGAGGTCGGCAACCGGGCCTCGCGCGCGGTGGCCGAACGGGCCGGCTTCACCGTGGAGGGCACGCTGCGCGCCGCGCTCAACAACAAGGGGGTGCTGCGGGACTGCTGGGTGGGCTCCCTGCTCCCCTCCGACCTGAGCCTCGCCTCGACGGCGCCGTACCTCCCCGCGCGCGGGTGAGCGGACGGGGCGGCGGTCTCCCGCGCGCGTGCGCATGCGCGGCCGGGGCGGCGGTTTCCGCAGGTAGGCCCCCGCTGTCAGTGCCGACGCCTATCGTGCGGAGGCATGACCTCGCTCCCGCGCCCCACCACCGACCTCTCGGCGGACGAAGCCCGCCGGATCGCTCTGCGCGCCCAGGGTTTCCTCGGCGCTCCCGACCGGCGCTCGGGTGTCCGGGGCGTGCTGCGCCACCTCGGCGCGGTCCAGCTCGACACCATCTCGGTCCTCGCCCGCTCCCACGAGCTGATCCCCTACGCCCGGCTCGGCGCGGTGGGCCGCAAGGCCGTCGACCGCGCCTACTGGACCGACACCCACGCGTTCGAGTACTGGTCGCACGCCGCGTGCATCCTGCCCATCGAGGAGTGGCCGCACTTCGCCTTCCGCCGCCGCGCCTACCGCAGCCGCCCGCACTGGAACCACGAACTGCCCGAGGGCGCCTACGACCAGGTGATCAAGCAGCTGCGCGCCGAGGGCCCGCTGACCGCCACCGAGCTGGGCGGGGCCAAGAAGACCAGCGACTGGTGGGACTGGTCCGGCGCCAAGGTCGCCGTCGAGCGCGCCCTGATGTACGGCGAGGTGGTCTGCGTCGAGCGGCGCGGCTGGAAGCGGGTCTACGACCTCGCCGAGCGCGCCGTCCCGGCCGAGCTGCTGCACGACGAGCTGGACGACGCCGAGTGCCTGCGCCGGCTGGTGCGGCTGGCCGGCCAGTCCCTCGGCGTGGGCACGCGCGCGGACATCGCCGACTACCACCGTCTCAAGGGCGAGCAGGTCGACGCGGTGATCGCGGACTCGGGCCTGGTCCCGGTGACGGTCGAGGGGTGGTCCAAGCCGGCCTGGGCGGACCCGGCGGCCCTGGCGACGCCTCCGCGCGGCCGGCACCGCACCACGCTGCTGTCACCGTTCGACTCCCTGGTGTGGGAGCGGGCGCGCACCGAGCGGATCTTCGGCTTCACCCACCGCCTGGAGGCCTACGTCCCCAAGCCGAAGCGGGTCTACGGCTACTTCGCGATGCCGGTGCTGGCCGGTGGCCGGCTCGTCGGCCGGGTGGACCCCGCCCGCGAGGGCCGCACGCTGGTGGCCCGCCAGGTCACCCTGGACGGCGCCCGCGCCGTGCCGTCCGTCGCGCAGGCGCTGATCGAGGCGGCGAGCTGGGTGGACTGCACGGACGTACGCGTCGAACGCGTGGACGCCCCCGAACTGCGCGAGCCCCTCGTGCGGGAACTCACCCGCGCCCTGGCCTGAGCGGCCCGAGCCCGAGAGGGACGGGGCCGGGGGTTTCCCCGGGTCAGCGGATCTCGAGGATCTTCTCGCGCATCGCGTAGACGACCGCTTCCATCCTGGAGTGCAGTTGCAGCTTCTCCAGGATGTTGCGGACGTGGTTCTTCACGGTGTTCTCCGAGATGAACAGCTCCTTGGCGATGTCCCGGTTGTTCATCCCGGTGGCGACGAGCTTGAGGACCTCCAGCTCGCGGTCGGTCAGCCGCGGCGCGGGCACCAGACGGCGCTCGTCGGTGCGCTGGATCATCGACTTGAACTCGGTGAGCAGCTTGGACGCCATGGAGGGGCTGATCTGCGACTGGCCGTCGGCCACCGCGCGGATGGCGGTGGCCACCTCGTCGGTGGAGATCTCCTTGAGGAGATAGCCGGTGGCGCCCGCCTTGATGGCGTCGTAGAGGTCGGCCTCCTCGTCGCTGATCGTCAGCATGATGATCTTCGCGCTGGGGGCGACCTCCTTGATCGAGGTGCACGCCTCGATCCCGCCGCGCTTGGGCATCCGCACGTCCATCAGCACGATGTCGGGCAGCAGGTCGGCGGCCTTGTCGACGGCCTCGGCGCCGTCGCCCGCCTCGCCGACGACCTGGATGTCCTCCTCGGCGGCGAGCACGATCTCCAGGCCGCGGCGGAAGAGGGCGTGGTCGTCCACGACGAGGACCCTGATCGGTTCGGCGCGGGACGCGTCCGGGTCCGGGCCCGTTCCGGCGACGCCGTCGGCGTCCTCGTCCGCCGGCGGTCCGAAGCTGTCCGTCATCGTTGTTCCTCCCCCTGAGGCAGTGGCCGGGTGTGCGGTGCCGTGGCCAACCCAAGGCAACGGCCCAGCGGTTGGGCCGTTGCGGCCATGATTCCATGTCCGGTCGGCGCGGCGGTGACCAAGCCGGGGCGCGAACGGGGCGCGTAGGGGTCGCACACCGGTGCCCCTGGGGGCGCACGCGCGCTCCAGGGGCACCGCTCGGCTGTCGGCCGGGTGGGTCCGGCCGGGATCAGCCGCGATCGGCCGGGGTCAGCCGCCCAGCGTCCCGCCCGCCTCGGGCGAGGGCTCCTCGGCGACCATCGTGTCCGTCCTGAGGTGGATCACGCCGTAGTCGTAGGCGTGCCGCCGGTAGACGACGCTGGGTTCCTTGGTCTCGGAGTCGACGAACAGATAGAAGTCGTGCCCGACCAGCTCCATCTCGTAGAGAGCCTGGTCGAGGGTCATCGGAGAAGCGACGTGGGTCTTCTCGCGGACGACGAGGGGGCCGTCCCCCTGCACCTCCAGCGAGCCGACCTTCTTGGTGGGCACCTGGCCCGTCTCGTCCGGGCCGACGACCAGACCGTCGCCGGTCAGCGTCGCCGCGCCCGGGACGTGGTCGGCCACCTCGGCCGCCGGGATCCGGCGCGCGCCGCGGCGCGAGAACCGCTTGTCGTGCTGCTTGCGCAGCCGGGCGCCCAGCTTCTCCGCGGCCATGTCGAGCGCCGCGTACGGATCACTGGCCGCTGCCTCCGCCCGGATCACCGGACCGCGGGAGCGGAGCGTGATCTCCACTCGGTCGGACCGGTCGGCCTGTCGGGGGTTGGGCTCCTTGGACACCTCGACGTCGAGGCTGATCACCTTGCCATCGAGCTTCTGGATCTTCTCCAGGTTCAGCTTCTCGGCCACGTGCTTGCGGAACCGCTCGGGCACCTCGGTCTTGCGGCCCTTGACGACGATGTCCACGCAGAACTCCGTTCCCGGATCGCTCCGCTTCGACGGCGGAGCATCTCCCTTTCGCACCCGGTTCCGGTCAGGCCCGGAACCTCGGACTCGGTGACGTCCACCTCCTCCTCCCCCGCGGGCGAGATCTCCACCCTGCCGGCGGGCGATTGCGGAAAACGAACCCGCGAACACGCACCACGGCATTCCGATATGACGGGAGCGGCCTGCGCCATTCCCTCACAACCGAACATATCTCGCTCGGACGGATGGCGTCACCCTCTACTGCGGCGTACCTCCGTTCAGGTGAATTACCCCTGTCATTACCTGCAACGACGCAAGATCGCAGTTAGTTCCGGCCTATTTCGAAGGAATCCGGCGAGGACGCGACGACGGCCGCGCAGATCACTTCATCTGCGCCGTTCGTACCCGTCATTTCCGATGCGTCATACATCCTGTTGCCCTCCTCCTCTCGCCGTGTTCCCGAGTTCCGTAGCCCCATCCCTTCCCGGGCTCGCGCCAAGTACACGGCCGACCTCACCGCCCGCGCCGCCTCCGTCAGCGAGGCGCCCGTCGTCATCAGGTCGTCCACCAGGACGACCGGTCCCGCCCGCAGCAGCCGGACACCGCCCGGGGCCACCTCCAGCGCGCCGGCGAGGTTGGCCAGCCGCTGCCGGGAGTCCAGTCCCGACTGGTCGGCCACGGCACGCCGCTGCCGCAGCACCGCCGGGACCCTGGCCGGCGTCCCCGTCCGGCGCAGCCCGGCCGCCGCGGCGAGCGCGATCCGCCGCGCCGGATCGTGCCCCCGCGCCCGCACGGCGCGCCGCGCCGACGGCACGGGCACCAGCAGCACGGGCCGCCCGCCCCGTTCGAGCCCGGCCCGCCGCAGCCCTGTTCGCACCGCGCCCGCCAGGGCCGCGCCCAGCGGGGCCGCGAGGGCCAGCGCGCCGCGCTCCTTGTGGGCGAGGAGCACGGCGCGCACCTCGTCCGCGTACGGAGCGGCCGCGTGCACAACGGGCAGCCCGGCCGGCTCCGGCGCCGGCCGCACCCGACGCGGCGCGGACCCGCCGAGGACGGCACGGCACCGGGGACACAGCACCGTGCGCGGCCTGCCGCACCCCGCGCACTCGGCCGGCAGCACCAGGTCGGTGAAGTCCTGCCACCACCCGCGCACGGATCCACTGTGCCGACGCCGCACCGCCCCGGCCACCCCTGTGGAAAACCCGCCCCGAGCACCTGTGGAAAACTCCGTCCACGCCGACCGGTGCCTCACTCACACGAGTGAAGCGCCCCCGCGGAGGACCTCACCGGCGCAGAAAAGTCACCCCGGGCGCGAGACGCCCCCAGGCACAAAACCCGGGGAGCACGCCTCCCGGGCACAAGAACCGGCGCCCGGCAAACGCCCCCGGACACGCAAGCCCTCACCCCGGACACGCAAGCCCTGACCCCGGATACAAGCCCTCACCCCGGATAGACGGGCGCCGCCCCCTCCTTGAGCACCTTCTGCCACTGCGCCCCGGCCGGCAGCCGGACGATGCCGTCCGCCGACGAGTACGCCACCAGCGGCAGCCGCTCGTCCTCGGACGCGGCGAGCTTCTGCACACCCGTGAGCGCGGCCGGCGTCGGCCCCTCCGGCGTCGAGCCGTCGACCTGGACGTACCGCATCGTCTGCACGCCGCCCTGCTCCTGTCCGGCCACCACGAGCCGGCTGTCGCCCGCCCACGACATGGCGGTCACGTCCTCCAGCTCGGGCGCGGCGGGCCGCAGCTCCAGCACCGACACCACCGGCCGGCCCCCGCTCTCGTCGCGCTCGATCCGGCCGACGACCAGGGAACTGTTGCCGTCCTCGTGCTGGACGACCAGCGCTATGCGCACCCCGTCGGCGGCCACCCGCACGGCGTCGATGCGCCCGTCCAGGCCGGGCGCCTTCACCTCCAGCGGAGACCCCGCGCCCTGCTCCAGCACCAGCAGGCGCGGCCGGGCCGGATCGCGGTCGGCGATCCACAGATCACCGCGCGCGTCCCAGCTCGGTGCGGTCAGCCGGTCGTCCTCGGTCTTCCCCTGGCTCCGCAGCACGGGGTCGCCGAGCGGGCCGCCCGACACCAGCGAGCCGACGAACAGCGACCTGCTGTCGAAGCCGACCCCGGCGGCGGTGCGCTCGTCCCACGACACGGCCGCCGAGCTGAGCTTCTGCACGCCCTCGCCCAGCGCGCCCGGCACCGGCTCGGCGCCCGTGCCGGAGCCGGCGCCCGGCATCCGTACCAGCCGGCGCTTCTCGTCGAGGAAGTACAGGTACTCGGGCCGCTTCTCGGCGCCGCGCGCGGCGACCGCCCGCGCCTGGTCCTCGCCGAGCGCGCACAGCGTCTGCCCGTCCGCGCCCTGCAGCGTCACCGCGTCCACGGTCGGGGTCAGGCTCTGCAGCGTGAACAGCAGCTGCGTCGCCATCTCCGAGCACCGCGCGTCGCCGACCTTGGCCGCCGTCACGTTCAGCGGCACTGTCAGCCGGTTCTGGTCGTCGGGCGACAGGGCGGTCACGCCCTTGCGCAGCGCCGTACCGGACGGGAAGCTCGAGCGGACCACCGGCCGCAGCCAGTGCGTGGGCCCGGTCAGGACCGAACGCACCGTCTGCGTCATCGCGTCCACCCGGCGGCGCACGAAGACGGGGTCGGCGACGGCCGCCACCGGCGTCCCCGCCGCGGCCTCGGCGCCGGAGGCGGTGTTGGAGGCGAAGTAGTACTTGTTGACGGACATGTAGTTGCGCTGGAAGTCCGACTGGCCCATGACGACGCCCTGCGGCGGCGCGTCGATGCGCCACTGGTCGGTCTTCTTGTCCCGGGTCAGGTGCACCGCCTGCGCGTAGTGCCCGTCCAGCGGCGCGTACGACTGCTGGCGGTCCACCCGGGCCACCTTGCTGCCGGTCAGCGTGACCGCGTAGTCGCCGGCGTCCTCGCGCCCGGTGGAGCGTTCGGTGCGGATGTCCGGCCCGTTGGCGAGCACGGTCGTGGACTCCTCCGGGTCCCACTGCCGCGAGGCGGCCGTGGTCAGATACTGGCGCGCCGTCGCGTAGGTGGGATCGTCGCTGGTCAGCGCCTCCAGAAAGCCCTGCACGATCTCCGCGGGCGGGGCGTCCTCGCGCGGCGGCATGGCGAACACGCGCACCTCGGCGTCCTGCCGCTGGGTGGACTCCACATTGCGCAGGTCCCCGCTGTCGGGCATCGAGGCGCACCCGGCCAGCAGGACCGTCCCACAGGCGGCGTACGCCACCGCGCGCATCGGCCGACGCCGCGCGCCCCCCTCGCGCTCAGCGCCCACGAAATGCCTCCCCTTGCTGTCTCGCGTCCCGCGCCCCGGCTCCCTCCGGGTCCGCGGGGCCGCCCGCGCCGTGCTCCTTCGCCGTGCCCGGGCCGGTCACCGTGTCCACGCCGCCGGTCACCGTGTCCACGCCGGTCGCCGTGTCCACGCCTGCCGCCCTGTCCGGGCCGGCCGCCGTCTCGGGCCGCCGGCCGCCGGAGGCGGGCCGGGGCACCACGCGCGCGCCGTTGCCGGGCAGCGCCGTCGGGTCGGCGGTGGGCGCCGGTCCGGCCGGGCGGGCCGCTATCGGGCCCCGGCCCGCCGCCGTCCGCTCGCCGGTCTGCTGCACCGGTACGGTGGCCGGCTTGCCGCCGCCCTGCGAGGCGCCGTCGCCGACGCCCCGGTTGCGGCGCGAGTCCTTGGGTTCGAGCGGGATCGGCGAGCCGCGCAGCGGTTCGTCCGCCGTCCTCGGCAGCGTCAGCCGGAACTGCGAGCCGCCGCCCGGCTCGCCCCACGCCTGCAGCCAGCCGCCGTGCAGCCGGGCGTCCTCCAGGGCGATGGACAGGCCGAGGCCCGTACCGCCGGTGGTACGCGCGCGTGCCGGGTCGGCGCGCCAGAAGCGGCTGAAGACGCGGGTCGCCTCGCCCGGCTTGAGTCCGACGCCGTAGTCGCGAACCGCGACGGCGACCGCGCCGCCCGCCGCGGCGAGCTTGACGACGACGTCCCGGCCCTCGCCGTGCTCGACGGCGTTGACGACGAGGTTGCGCAGGACGCGCTCCACGCGGCGTGCGTCGGCCTCGGCGACCACGGGCTGCTGGTCGCCGACGACGCGGATCACGGTGCCCTTGCGTTCGGCGAGCGGTTCGGCGCCGCTGACCACCCGCCGTACGACCTCGCGCAGATCGATCGGCTCGGCGTCCAGCGCCGCCGCGCCCGCGTCGAAGCGGCTGATCTCCAGCAGGTCGGCGAGCAGCGACTCGAACCGGTCCACCTGGTCGAGGAGGAGTTCCGCCGAACGGGCGGTGACCGGGTCGAAGTCCTCGCGCGCCTCGTGGATGACGTCGGCGGCCATCCGCACGGTCGTCAGCGGCGTCCGCAGCTCGTGCGAGACGTCGGAGACGAAGCGGCGCTGCATCCGCGACAGGTCCTCCAGCTGGTTGATCTTCAGCTGGAGGTTCTGCGCCATCTTGTTGAAGGCCTCGCCGAGCCGGGCGATGTCGTCCTCGCCGGTGACCTTCATCCGCTCCTGGAGCCGCCCGGCCGACAGCCGCTCGGCGATCCCGGCGGCCATCCGCACGGGGGTGACGACCTGGCGCACCACGAGCCAGGCGATGGCGCCGAGCAGGACGACGACGAACAGGCCCGCCGTCGCCAAGGTGCCCTTGACCAGGCTGAGCGACTTCTCCTCCTGGCTGAGCGGGAAGAGGTAGTACAGCTGGTACGGGTCGCCGTTGGGGTCGTTGACCTGCTTGCCGATGACCAGCGCGGGCTGCGGCTTCTTGTCGGTGTCCTTGTAGACGATGCGGGTGTAGCTCTGCGCGGCGGTCATGCTGCCGTTGATCCGCGCCCGCAGGTCCTCGGGGACGCTCGCGGTGGGGTCCACCCGGCCGGAGGCGCGCGGGCCGCGCCCGCCGGTGCCGTCGTCGGTGGGGAGCGTGACGACGTCGAAGGCGCCCTGGCCGCCGCTGGAGAGCGAGGAGACCAGCTCGCTCATCCAGGAGATGAGGTTCTGGGAGGCGCGGCCGTCGCCCGGGGCGTCGTCGCCGGCGGTGCCGGACGCGGCCTCGTCGGCCTTCTGCTTGGCGACCGCGAAGCCTCCGGTGGCCTGGCTCTGCGACGCCTTCACCTTGGCGTCCAGCAGTCCGTTGCGCACCTGGCCGATCACGACGAAGCCGAGCAGCAGGACCACGCCGAGCGACATCAGCAGCGTGGTGGCGACGACCTTGAGCTGGATGTTGCGCCGCCACAGCCGCATGACCGGCAGCAGCGGCCGGCGCACCCAGCGTATGAGCAGGCGCAGCACCGGGCTGCCCTGCACGCCTCCGTGCAGCAGCCCGCCCTCCAGGAGGCGTCCCCAGCGGGAGCCCGCACCCGTACGGCCGACAGGCCGCCCCGTGCGGGTTCCGGACCGTCCGGACGCCGAAGCGGCACTGTCCCCGGGCATGTCAGCTCGGCCCGGCCTTGTAGCCGACACCACGGACGGTCACCACGATCTCGGGCTTCTCCGGGTCCTTCTCGACCTTGGAGCGCAGCCGCTGGACGTGCACGTTGACCAGGCGGGTGTCCGCCGCGTGGCGGTAGCCCCACACCTGCTCCAGGAGCACCTCGCGGGTGAACACCTGCCACGGCTTGCGGGCGAGGGCCACCAGCAGGTCGAACTCCAGCGGGGTCAGCGCGATGGACTGCCCGTCCCGCTTCACGGAGTGCCCGGCCACGTCGATGACGAGGTCGCCGATGGCCAGCTGCTCCGGTGCCGGCTCCTCGGACCTGCGCAGCCGCGCCCGGATACGGGCGACCAGCTCCTTGGGCTTGAACGGCTTCACGATGTAGTCGTCGGCGCCGGACTCCAGGCCCACGACGACGTCGACGGTGTCGCTCTTGGCCGTCAGCATCACGATCGGCACGCCGGACTCGGCCCGGATCAGGCGGCACACCTCGATGCCGTCCCGGCCGGGCAGCATCAGGTCCAGCAGCACCAGATCGGGCTTCGCCTCCCGGAAAGCGGCCAGCGCCTTGTCGCCGTCGGCTACGAAAGACGGCTCGAAACCTTCACCACGCAGCACGATCCCGAGCATCTCGGCCAGTGCGGTGTCGTCGTCGACGACAAGGACTCGTCCCTTCATGAACGACATCATCCCATTCTCATAACGGCTGCGAAGATCCAGGTGAGGCAGCTCACTGGCCTGTGACGATAGTCGTACGGAGCCGTCACTGTCTGCCCTCGACCGGAGAACACCCCCGCGGACCGCCCCCGCGGACCGTCACGGAACCGGCCACCGCCCCCTCACTCGGCCCCCGCCTGCCGCGACCGTGCGCACAGTTCGGCGAGTCCCTTTCCGGTCACCGGCGACAGCGCGCCCTCCTCGGTGACGATCGCGGTCACCAGTTCGGGCGGGGTGACGTCGAACGCCGGGTTGTACGCCTGCGTGCCCAGCGGCGCCACCGGGATGCCGCTGCCCGCCCCCGTCGCCGGCATCTGGGGCGCGATCAGCTCGGTCACCTCGTACCCGGGCCGCTGCTCCACCTCGATGGACCCCGCGTCCGGGGTGTCCAGGTCCACCGTCGTCACCGGGGCCACCACGACGAACGGCACGTGGTGGTAGCGGGCGAGCACCGCCAGCGGGTACGTGCCCACCTTGTTGGCCACCGAGCCGTCCGCCGCGATCCGGTCCGCGCCCACCAGCACCGCGTCCACCTCGCCGGCCGCGAACAGCGACCCGGCCGCGTTGTCGGTGAGCAGCGTGTACGCCAGGTCGTTGCGGGCCGCCTCGTACGCGGTCAGCCGGGCGCCCTGGAACAGCGGCCGGGTCTCGTCCACCCACAGCCGGCGCAGCCGCCCGGTGCGGTGCGCGGCGAGCGCCACCGCGAACGCCGTGCCCTCACCGCCCGACACCAGCGACCCGGTGTTGCAGTGGGTGAGGACGCGGTGCCCGCCGCCGGGCAGCAGCTCGTCCAGCAGCGCCAGCCCGTGCTCGGCCATCCGGGCGCTGGCCCGGGCGTCCTCCTGGTGCAGCTGCCGTGCCGCGGCCAGCGCCGCCGGGGCGGCCTGCCGCGGATCGCCGGTCCGTTCGAGCGCGGCCCGGTAGGCGGACCGCGCCCGGCGCACCCCGACCGACAGGTTCACCGCCGTGGGCCGGGCCCCGGCCAGCGCGGCGGCGGCGTCGTCCACGTCGAAGCCCCGGGCGGCGGCGAGCGCGACCCCGTAGGCCCCGGCGATGCCGAGCAGCGGCGCCCCGCGCACGGCCAGGGTCCGGATCGCCTCGACCAGCGCGGGCGCGTCCGTGCACACCAGCTCGACCTCTTCGGCGGGCAGCCTGGTCTGGTCGAGGAGCACCACGACCGGACCCTCGGGCGGCTCCTCCCAGCGGATGGCCGGGGAACCCGCCGGCCGATTGTCCTCACGAGTCTGCGCGTACTGATCAGCCATGCCGTCAGTCTTCCCCGTATCCCCCGGACAATAGAAGCGCCACAGCCCCTACCGCTGCCGGTCACCCGAAGACCACCCCATGGCACGATGGCAGCCAACCTGCCGCCGCGACCGCGGACGGGCACCGTGAAGGAGCGACGATGAACGACACTCCGGGCTGGTCCTCGCCCGGATCGGCCCCGTCCGACGACCAGCGTCCCGGCACGCCCGGACCTGGCGACGCCGCCGACCGCCCCGCTCCCGCGCAGCCCGCGGACCGGCCGGGCACGCCCCCGGCGGGCCCCGGCGTGAAGTGGTCCAAGGAACAGCCGCCCGCGGGCCAGTGGTCCGCGCCCACCGGCGCCCCGGCCGACCGCTCCCCCGGCGCCACCGGCCAGACCCCGCCGCCTCCGCCGCCCCCGCCCCCCGGCTGGGGCACGCCCCCCGCGGGCGGCCCCGGAGGCTACGGCCCCCCGCCCGGCCCCGGAGGCTACGGCGGCTATGGCGCACCGGGCGGCTACGGCGGCGGCCCCGGAGGCTGGGGCGGCCCCGGCTACGGCGGCTACGGCGCCTGGGGAGGCGGCTGGGGCGGCCCGCCGCCCGCGGCCAAGCCCGGCGTGATCCCGCTGCGTCCGCTCGGCGTGGGCGAGATACTCGACGGCGCCGTCTCCACCATGCGCACCTACTGGCGCACCGTCCTCGGCATCTCCCTCGCCGTCGCGGTCGTCACCCAGATCGTCCTCATCCTGGTACAGCGCCTGGTCCTCGGCAGCGCCGGCACGGACGCACTCGACGACCCGAACGCCTCCACCGGCGAACTGCTGCGCGCCATGCGCAGCGCGGCGCTCGGCTCCGGCGTCGTCTTCCTGGTCACCCTGGTCGGCACCGTCCTGGCCACCGCGCTGCTCACCACGGTCACCAGCCGCGCCGTCCTCGGCAAGCAGATCACCGTCGCCGAGGCCTGGCGCGACTCGCGCCCGCGGATCCTCAAGCTGTTCGGGCTGATCCTCCTCCTGCTGCTCATCGCCGTCGGCGTCTTCGCCGTCGGCCTGGTGCCCGGCGTCCTCGTGAGCGTGTCCGGATCGCCCGTCGCGGGCACCGGCATCGCCGTCCTGGGCGTCCTGGGCTCCGGCGTGGTCGCGATCTGGCTGGCGGTCCGCTTCTCCCTGGCCTCGCCCGCGCTGATGCTGGAGAAGCAGGGCGTCAAGAAGGCGATGAGCCGCTCGGCCAAGCTGGTCAAGGGCGCCTGGTGGCGGGTCTTCGGCATCCAGCTGCTGGCCGCCCTCATCGCCGGCATCGTCTCCGCGGTGATCGCCATCCCGTTCGGCCTCGTCGGCGCGGCGATGACCGACGAGGGCGTCTCCGGCGTCCTGAACGGCACCGGCAACATCAGCTGGACCTACCTCCTGGTCAGCGGGGTCGGCGCGGTGATCGGCTCCATGATCAAGTTCCCGATCAGCGCCGGCGTCACCGTGCTCCTCTACATCGACCAGCGCATCCGCCGCGAGGCCCTCGACCTCGAACTGGCCCGCGCGGCGGGCGTCCAGAACCCCGGCGCACCCGCCTCGGGGAGCTGATGCCGTGAACTCGCCGGGGGGAGTTCTCACCGCGCTGCCCACCCTCGGGCACGCGGCACGCCAAGCCGTACGACCACTGCTGTCCGCCCGCGCCGACACCCTGCTCGGCCGGGCGCGCGCCGACGGGGAACCCCCCGTCACCCTCCCGCGCGACCCCGCGCGGGAGGCGGCCCGGCGCGAGCTGTCCAAGCGGATGTACCACGAGAACGACCCCGGCCTGCTGCAACGCGCCCTCGACCACCTCTGGGACTGGATCGGCGAACTGTTCGGCTCGGCGTCGGCCGCGACACCCGGCGGCGCCACCGGCCTCGTCGTCGTCATCGTGGCCGTCCTCGCCGTGCTCGGCGCCCTGTGGTGGCGGCTCGGCAGCCCGCGCCGCGGGCCCGTCTCCGCCGCCGCCCTGTTCGACGACCGCCCCCGCAGCGCCGCCGACCATCGCGCCGCCGCCGAGGCGCACGCCGCCCAGGGCCACTGGAGCCAGGCCCTCCAGGAACGCATGCGCGCCGTCGTCCGCTCCCTGGAGGAACGCGCCCTCCTCGACACCCGCCCCGGCCGCACCGCCGACGAGGCCGCCGCGGAAGCCGGCCGCACCCTGCCCGGCCACACCGACCGCCTGCACGCCGCCGCCCGCGACTTCGACGACGTCACATATGGCGGCCGCACCGCCACAGAGGAGTCGTACCGGCGCATCGCCGCACTCGACCAGGAACTCGAACGCACCCGCCCCCAGCTCGACGGCGACGACCGCGCCCCGGCCCCCCACGCCCACCAGGGAGCCGCCGGATGACCGCCCCCACCACCACCGAGGCGCCCGCCACCCCCGCGACCACCTCCGTCGCCCCCACCGCCCGCCAGACCTGGACCCGCGCGCGCGGCATCGTCCTCGCCCTCGTCCTGCTGGTCGCGGGCGCCCTCGCCGTGGCCGTACTGCGCTCGAACGACCAGCACGGCCGCCTCGACCCGCGCTCCGCCGACCCCTACGGCAGCCGCGCCGTCGCCGCCGTCCTCGCCGACCACGGCGTGGGCACCCGCGTGGTCACCACCCTCGACGAGGCCCGCGCCGCCGCCGGCCCGGACACCACCCTCCTGATCGCCGCCCCCGACCTGCTCACCCGCACCCAGCAGACCCGGCTGCACACGGCGACCGCCCCCGCCGGCGGACGCACCGTCCTCGTCGCACCCGACACCCCCTCCGTCGGCCGTCTCGCCCCCGGCGTCACCGCCGACCCCGCACCGAGCTTCGACACCGCGCTCGCCCCCGACTGCGCTCTGCCCGCCGCCCGACGCGCGGGCCGGGCGGAGACCGGCGGCATCCGCTACTCCACCACCGCGCCCGACGCCGACGCCTGCTACCCCTACGACGACCTGCCCACCCTGCTGCGCCTCCCGCAGGCCCGGGGCGGCGACACCGTCGTCCTCGGCGCGCCCGACATCCTCTACAACGACCGCCTCGACCAGCAGGGCAACGCCTCGCTCGCCCTGCAGCTCCTCGGCTCGCGCCCCCATCTCGTCTGGTACCTCCCCTCCCTCACCGACGACTCGGCCGCCCCCGACACCGGCCAACGCGGCTTCTTCGACCTGCTCCCCTCCGGCTGGCTGTGGGGCACCCTCCAGCTGTTCATCGCCGCCGCCCTGGCCGCCCTGTGGCGCTCCCGCCGGTTCGGCCCCCTCGTCCTGGAAAAACTCCCCGTCGCGATCCGCGCCTCCGAGACCGTCGAAGGCCGCGCCCGCCTCTACCGCAAGGTGAACGCCCGCGACCGCGCCGCCACCGCGCTGCGCACCACCACCCGCACCCGCCTCGCCCCCCTCGTCGGCGTCCCCGCCCCCCAGGCGCACTCGCCCGAGACCCTGCTGCCCGCGCTGTCCGCCCACCTCGACGGCGACGCACAGCCCCTGCACGACCTCCTCTTCGGCCCGCCGCCCGGCGACGACGCGGCCCTCGTCTCCCTCGCCGACCGACTCGACGCCCTCGAAAGAGAGGTACGCCGTCCATGATGGACCCGACCACTGACAACGCCGGGCACCCCGGGGACGCGGCCGCCGCCCGGTCCGCGCTCGAAGGCCTGCGCGCCGAGATCGCCAAGGCCGTGGTCGGCCAGGACCCCGCCGTGACCGGCCTCGTCGTCGCCCTGCTGTGCCGCGGCCACGTCCTGCTCGAAGGCGTCCCCGGAGTCGCCAAGACGCTCCTCGTCCGCACCCTCGCCGCCGCCCTCGAACTCGACACCAAGCGCGTCCAGTTCACCCCCGACCTGATGCCCAGCGACGTCACCGGCTCCCTCGTCTACGACGCCCGCACCGCCGCCTTCTCCTTCCAGCCCGGCCCGGTCTTCACCAACCTCCTGCTCGCCGACGAGATCAACCGCACCCCGCCCAAGACCCAGTCCTCGCTGCTGGAGGCCATGGAGGAACGCCAGGTCACCGTCGACGGCACCCCGCGCGCCCTCCCCGACCCCTTCCTCGTCATCGCCACCCAGAACCCCGTCGAGTACGAGGGCACCTACCCCCTGCCCGAAGCCCAGCTGGACCGCTTCCTGCTCAAACTGACCATCCCCCTGCCCTCCCGGCAGGACGAGATCGACGTCCTCACCCGCCACGCCGCCGGCTTCGACCCGCGCGACCTGCACGCCGCCGGCGTACACCCCGCGGCCGGACCCGCCGACCTCGACGCGGCCCGCGCGGCGATCGCCAAGACCACCGTCTCCCCCGAGATCGCCGCCTACGTCGTCGACCTCTGCCGCGCCACCCGCGAATCGCCGTCCCTCACCCTCGGCGTCTCCCCGCGCGGCGCCACCGCCCTGCTGTCCACCTCCCGCGCCTGGGCCTGGCTGACCGGCCGCGACTACGTCATCCCCGACGACGTCAAGGCCCTCGCCCTGCCCACCCTGCGCCACCGCGTGCAGCTGCGCCCCGAGGCGGAGATGGAGGGCGTGACCGCCGACTCGGTGATCAACGCGATCCTCGCCCACGTCCCGGTCCCCCGCTGATGGCCCTCACCGGACGCACCGCGCTCCTCGCGGCCCTCGGCGCCCTCCCCGTCGGCATCTGGGACGCCGGCTGGACCGGCGTCCTCGCCGTCAACGCACCTCTGGCCCTCGCCTGCGCCTGCGACTACGCCCTCGCGGCCCCCGTACGCCGCCTCGGCCTGACCCGCTCCGGCGACACCTCGGCCCGTCTGGGCGAGACCGCCGACGTCACCCTCACGGTCACCAACACCACCCGCCGCCCGCTGCGGGCGGAACTGCGCGACGCCTGGCCGCCGAGCAGCTGGCAGCCCGGCACCGAGACGACGGCCTCCCGCCACCGCCTGACGGTGCCGCAGGGCGAACGCCGCCGCCTCACCACCCGGCTGCGCCCCACCCGCCGCGGCGACCGCCAGGCCGACCGCGTCACCATCCGCTCCTACGGCCCCCTCGGCCTCGTCTCCCGCCAGGGCGCCCACGAAGTCCCCTGGACGGTACGGGTCCTGCCGCCGTTCACCAGCCGCAAGCATCTGCCGTCCAAACTCGCCCGGCTGCGCGAACTCGACGGCCGCACCAGCGTCCTCACCCGCGGCGAGGGCACCGAGTTCGACAGCCTGCGCGAGTACGTTCCCGGCGACGACACCCGTTCCATCGACTGGCGCGCCACCGCCCGCCAGACCACGGTCGCCGTGCGCACCTGGCGTCCCGAACGCGACCGGCACATCCTGCTGGTCCTCGACACCGGCCGCACCTCCGCCGGCCGCGTGGGCGACGCGCCCCGCCTGGACGCGGCCATGGACGCCGCGCTGCTCCTCGCGGCCCTCGCCGCACGCGCCGGCGACCGCGTCGACCTGCTCGCCTACGACCGCCGGGTACGCGCCCTGGTCCAGGGCCGCACCGCGAACAACCTTCTGCCGTCCCTGGTCGACACACTGGCGACGCTGGAGCCGGAACTCGTCGAGACGGACGCCCGGGGCCTGACGGCCACCGCACTGCGCACGGCGCCACGCCGCTCGCTGATCGTCCTCCTCACCAGCCTGGACCCGGCGCCCGTCGAAGAAGGCCTGCTGCCCGTACTCCCTCAACTGACCAAACGCCATACGGTGCTGGTCGCCTCGGTAGCCGACCCGCACGTCGCGGAGATGGCCAAGGCCCGGGGCGACGTGGACGCGGTCTACGAAGCGGCGGCAGCGGCCCGCTCCCAGACGGAACGCCGGCGCACCGCCGAGCAGCTTCGCCGGCACGGGGTGACGGTCGTGGACGCGACGCCGGACGACCTGGCACCCGCCCTGGCGGACGCCTATCTCGCTCTCAAGGCAGCCGGCCGGCTCTGAATCCGTGAGCCTGTGCACCTCTGAGAAGGGGTCTTCGACCCCTGAAACGCAGAAAACCCCGCACCATACGGTGCGGGGTTTTCCC
>NZ_JAIOAB010000053.1 GCF_019890635.1 Streptomyces sennicomposti | reverse complement strand
TCGCCCGCGCGCTCGGCCTGCCCGCCGACCCGGACGAACTGGCCCGCGTCCTGCTGCACCACGCCCCGCGCCCCGTGGACACCATCGAGGTGGAGTCCGCCGTCCACCCCCGCACCGTCGTCCTCGGCAGCGTGTACGCGGGCGTCGACGCGCTCGCCAACCGGCACGCCAACCACGCCAGGCTGCTGCGCGGCGCCGCCTCGTACTACGCCGGCGGACTGCGCGCCGTCGCCACCTGGCGGGCGGCGACGTACCGCGTCACCGTCGACGGCGAGGAGCACACCCACCGCGGCTACACCGTGGTGGCCGCCAACTCGGCGTACTACGGCTCGGGCCGGATGATCGCGCCCGGGGCCCGGGTGGACGACGGCCTGCTCGACGTGGTGCTGATCCGCGCCGCCCCGCGCCGGCTGTTCTTCACCCTGATGAACGAGCTGAGGACGGGCGGCCACGTGGACCGCCCCGAGGTGCGGGTCCTGCGCGGCCGGGAGATCAGCGTCGCCGCCGACCGGGAGATACCGTACGGCGCCGACGGCGAGGTCGACGCCGTCCTGCCCGTCACGGCCCGCGTCCTGCCCGGCGCCCTGTCGATGCTGTGCTGACGGGACTGGGGGCGGAGCTCAGGGGGCGGAGCTCACGGAGGTCTACGGCCCGTCAGGTCAGGTACGGCTGACGGTCGTCGGGCCGGAGTCGGTGTGCGGCCCGGCGGGCCGGGAGAGGTGCGACCGCCGGGCCGCACACCGGCGGCCTACGCGCAGCCCCAGGCCGACATCCCCTGGAGGACGGCCAGCCGCTTGGCCACGATGATCTGCTCCTCGCGGGTGGCGAGATCGGCCCGGGGCGCGTACTTCAGACCGCCGGCCGCGATCCAGCTGGACTGCCTGAACTGCAGCCCGCCGAAGTACCCGTTGCCGGTGTTGGCCTTCCAGTCGCCGCCGGACTCGCAGGCGGCGATGGCGTCCCAGTCGGCCGTGCGGGCCTCGGCGGGAGCCGCGGCCGCCGTCGGGCCGCCGGCCAGGGCGGCGGTGGTCGCCGCGGCCAGCAGGGCGCCGCGCAGCGTGCGACGGGAGGGGCGGGCGGGGGCCTCGGCGAGCGGGGCGGAGGCTCTGTCGATGTTCTGTTGCCAGATCATGCGCAGACTGTTACATCACATGAACGGAAAGTAGCACCGCGACACGCCGACTCCCCGGGGCCCCCGCGCGGACCGCCGACGGGATTCGATCCGGATGGCGGACGACAGCGCCCCGGCCGCGCGAAACGCCGCGCCGGTCCTTCGCGCCACCGCGCCGGACGGCGAACATTCCGCGTCATGGACACGGACACCCCCCTCGCCACCGCCACGCCCCCGCTCCCCGCCACGGACACCCCGCTCCCCGTCACGGGCGCCCGGCCCGCAGCCGACGCGTTTCCCGCCCCGCTCCCCGGGGGCGTCCGATGACGGGCGACGCCGCACCGACCGCCCGGCTGCTCGTCGCCGGCGTCGGCAACATCTTCCTCGCCGACGACGCCTTCGGCCCCGAGGTGCTGCGCGCCCTCCAGGACCGCCCGCTGCCCCCCGAGGTCCGGGTGCGCGACTTCGGCATCCGCGGCCTCGACCTCGCCTACGAACTCCTCACCGGCTACGCAGCCGCCGTCCTCGTCGACGCCGCCCCGCGCGGCCACCGGCCCGGCACCCTCTCCCTGATCGAGCCCGACCTCCCGGCCGGCGCCGACTGCGCCCCGCCGGAGGCGCACGGCATGGACCCGGCCAAGGTGCTGGCCCTGGCCGCCCGGCTCGGCGACGGGCCGCTGCCCCGCGTCCTCGTGCTGGCCTGCGAACCCGAGACGGTGCCGCGCGGCGACGAGGACATCATGCCGGGCCTCAGCGCCCCGGTCCGCGCGGCCGTCGAACACGCCGTCACGGCCCTGCACACCATGATCCCGGTGCTCCTCGCCGACCCCGCGGCCACCCCGCCGTTGCGCCGCCCGGACGAATCCGCGCCCCCGCACACGGCTGCGCTGCCGCACCTGGCGGCCGGAGCGCCCCAGGATCGGTGAGGGACCCGGTCCCCGCGGCGCCCACCCCGGGCGGCGCACCGCGGACCGGCCCTCCCCAGCCGACCCCGAGGAGATGCGCCATGTGCCGGTCCGTCGACGTCAAGCAGGCCGTGCTCGCCAAGAACGACGACCTGGCCCACACCCTGCGCGACGACCTGGCCCGGCGCGGCGTCACCGTGGTCAACCTGCTGTCCAGCCCCGGCAGCGGCAAGACCGAACTCCTCGGCCGGGTGCTGGCCCGCGCCGTCGGGCGGGGCGTCCCGGTCGCCGCGCTCACCGCGGACCTGGCCACCGAGAACGACGCGCGCCGGCTGGCCCGTTCGGGCGCCCCGGTGCAGCAGGTCCTCACCGACGGCCTGTGCCATCTGGAGGCCCGTCAGGTGCGCCGCCGCTTGGAGGGCTGGCTCCCCGACGACACCGCCGTGCTGTTCGTGGAGAACGTCGGCAACCTCGTCTGCCCCGCCTCCTACGACCTCGGCGAGACGCTGCGGATCGTGCTGATGGCCGTCACCGAGGGCGAGGACAAACCGCTGAAGTACCCCACCGCCTTCGGCTCCGCCCACCTCGTCGTGACCACCAAGACCGACCTCGCCGCACCCGCCGGATTCGACGAGGCCGCCTTCCGCGCGAACGTGCACCGGGTCAACCCCGGGGTGGAGATCGTACGGAGCTGCGCCCGCACCGGCGAGGGCGTGGACACCGTCCTGGACCGGGCGCTCGCCACCCGCCACGCGGCCCCACCGCACCGCCCGCCCCTGGCCCCCCGCCCCCACGACCACGGCCACACCCACGACGACCCGCACGACGACGGTCACCGTCACACCCACGACGACGGTCACCGTCACACCCACGACGACCCGCACGGTCACACCCACGACGACGACCACGCCCACACCCACGGCCGGGAACACACCCACCCCGGCGATCACGTCCACCCCCACGACCACCCCCACCCGCACGACGAGGCCCGCCCCCACCCCGGCGACGGCGACCCCGCGCACGACGGCGGCCACGACCACTCCCACCCGGCGCCGGCCGTCACACCCGCCCCCGCCTCATGACCGCTGCGGCCACCGGCCCGGTGCGCCGCCGGCTCACCGTGCGGGGCACCGTGCAGGGCGTGGGCTTCCGGCCGTACGTGCACCGGCTCGCCGCCGACCTGGCGCTGGCCGGCTTCGTGAGCAACACCGCGAACGGCGTGCTGATCGAGGTGGAGGGACCGCCGGACGGCGTCGCGAGCTTCTGCGACCGGCTGATCCGGCAGCCGCCGCCGCTGGCCGCCGTCACCGGCGTCGGCGCCGAGGAGGTGCCCGCCACCGGGACCGCCGGACCCTTCACCATCCGGCCCACCGAGAACTCCACCGGCCGCACCCACCTCCCACCCGACACCGCCACCTGCCCCGACTGCCTGCGCGAACTGGCCGACCCCGCCGACCGCCGGCACCGCCACCCCTTCATCACCTGCACCCACTGCGGCCCCCGCTTCACCGTCGCCACCGCGATGCCCTACGACCGCCCCGCCACCACCATGGCCGGCTTCCCCCTGTGCCCCGCCTGCGCCCGGGAGTACGCCGACCCCGCCGACCGGCGCTTCCACGCCCAGCCCGTCGCCTGCCCCGACTGCGGCCCCCGGCTCCGCCTGGTGCCCGCCGAGGGCAGCGGCCTGCGCCCCGCCCGGGACGCCGAGGCGCTCGCGGCGGCCCGGAACCTGCTCGCCGCGGGGCGGATCGTCGCCGTCAAGGGCGTCGGCGGCTACCACCTGGCCTGCGACGCCACCGACTCCCGCGCCGTCGCCGCCCTGCGCGCCCGCAAGGAACGCGGCGGCAAGGCGTTCGCGGTGATGTGCGCCGACCCGGCCACCGCCGAGCAGATCGCCGACCTGACCGAGGCCGAGCGGACCGCGCTGACCGGCCCCCGCCGCCCCATCGTGCTGCTGCGCCGCCGCACCCGGCCCGGCGGGCCGCGCATCGCGGACGAGGTGTGCCCCGGCAGCCCGCACATCGGCGTGCTGCTGCCCTACACCCCCGTGCACACCCTGCTGTTCGGCCTGCCCGGCGACCCGCCCGGCCCCCGGGTGCTCGTCATGACCAGCGGCAACCGCTCGGGCGAGCCCATCGTCACGGACGACGAGGACGCGCTGACCCGGCTCGCCGGGCTGGCCGACGCCTGGCTCGCCCACGACCGCCCCATCGCCTCCCCGTGCGACGACTCACTGCTGCGGGTGCGCCCCGACGGCACCGAACAGGTACTGCGCCGCTCCCGCGGCCATGTGCCGCGTCCGCTGCGCCTCCCGGTCCCGGTGCGCCCCGCCCTCGCGGTGGGCGGCGACCTGAAGAACGCGCTCGGCGTCGGCGACGGCGAACACGCCTGGCTCGGGCCGCACATCGGCGACCTGGGCGACCTGGCCGGACTGGAGGCCGCCGGACGCGCCGAACGGCACCTGCTGCGGCTCACCGGAGTGACCCCGACTCTGGTCGCCGCCGACCGCCACCCCGGCTACCACTCGGCCCGCCTCGCCCGCCGCAGGGCGGACGAACTCGGCCTGCCCGAACCGGTGTCGGTCCAGCACCACCACGCGCACATCGCCTCGGCGATGGCCGAGCACGGACTCGACGGCGCCCGGCCGGTGATCGGCGTCGCCTTCGACGGCACCGGCTACGGCGACGACGGCACCGTCTGGGGCGGGGAGTTCCTGCTCGCCGACTACGCCGGCCACCGCCGCTTCGCCCACCTCGCCCCCGCCCCGCTGCCCGGCGGCGACGCCGCAGTGGCCAACCCGTGCCGGCTCGCGCTCGCCCGGCTGTGGGCCGCCGGACTGGACTGGGACCCCCGCCTGCCCAGCGTCGCCGCCTGCTCACCCGAGGAACTGGTAGTGCTCAGAAGGCAGTTGGAACGCGGGCTCGCCTGTGTGCCGACCTCCAGCATGGGCCGCCTCTTCGACGCCGTCGCCTCCCTCACCGGCGTCTGCCACCGCGCCCACTACGAAGCGCAGGCCGCCCTGGAGCTGGAGGCGGCGGCCGGCGAGGCCCGGGACGCGGACACGGTCGCGTACCCCTTCGGATACACCGACGGCCCCGGTCCGCTGCGCTGCGACCCCGCGCCCCTGCTGCGCGCCCTCCTCGCCGACCGGCGGCGCGGCACACCCGCGCCCGTCCTCGCGGCCCGATTCCACCGGGGCGTGGCGCGGGCGGTCGCGGAGATCTGCCGGCGCGCCCGCGCCGCCACCGGCCTGACCACCGTCGTCCTCACCGGCGGCGTCTTCGCCAACGGTCTGCTGGAGGAGGAGTGCGCCGCACGGCTGACGGCGGCCGGCCTCACCGTGCTGCGCCACGGCGAAGTCCCGCCGGGCGACGGCGGCCTGGCCCTCGGGCAACTGGTCGTGGCGGCGCACGAACGGCGGCGCGAGTGACCGGCCCGGCCGCGCCCGGGCCGGCGTACGACCCTGCCGGACGGATGAGCGGGCCGGGCCGCATGAGCCGGCCCGATGGAGCGGGCCGACCCGACCGTACGAGCCGGCCCGGCCGGCGGACTCAGACAGCGACGAGACGGAGTGACCCATGTGCTTGGCAGTGCCCGGCAAGGTCGTGTCCATCGACCACCGCGCCGACCCGCTCACCGGGCTGATCGACTTCGGCGGGGTGCGAAAACAGGCGTGCCTGGAGTACCTGCCCGACCTGCGGGTGGGCGAGTACGTCATCGTCCACGTCGGCTTCGCCCTGCAACGGCTGGACGAGGAGTCGGCCCGCGCCTCCCTGGAGCTGTTCGAGCAACTGGGACTGCTGGAGGAGGAGTTCGGCGACCCCTGGGCGCAGGCGGCACAGCAGGCGGAGGACACCGAACGGCAGGCCGAGGCCACGGCGCCGCGGGCGGCGGGCGCCGTCGCGGCCGAGCGGAACGGGAGTGAGGCCCGATGAAGTACATCGACGAGTTCAACGACCCCGACCTGGCCCGGCGGCTGCTGGACGAGATCCACGCGACGGCCACCCGGCCCTGGGCGCTGATGGAGGTCTGCGGCGGCCAGACCCACTCCATCATCCGCCACGGCATCGACCAACTGCTTCCCGAGAATGTCGAGTTGATCCACGGCCCCGGCTGCCCGGTGTGCGTGACGCCGCTGGAGGTCATCGACAAGGCCCTGGAGATCGCCGCGCGCCCCGACGTGATCTTCTGCTCCTTCGGCGACATGCTGCGGGTGCCGGGCACCGACCGGGACCTGTTCCGGGTCAAGGGCGAGGGAGGCGACGTACGGGTGGTGTACTCGCCGCTCGACGCCCTCCAGCTGGCCCGCCGCCACCCCGACCGGCAGGTGGTGTTCTTCGCCATCGGCTTCGAGACGACCGCGCCCGCCAACGCCATGGCCGTCCACCAGGCCCGCCGTCTCGGCCTCGACAACTTCAGCCTGCTGGTCTCCCATGTGCGGGTTCCCCCGGCCGTCGAGGCCATCATGACCGCCCCCGCCTGCCGGGTGCAGGCCTTCCTGGCCGCCGGGCACGTGTGCAGCGTCATGGGCACCGCCGAGTACCCGCGACTCGCCGAGCGGCACCGCGTCCCCATCGTGGTCACCGGCTTCGAACCGCTGGACATCCTGGAGGGCATCCGCCGCGCCGTCCACCAGCTGGAGCGCGGCGAGCACCGGGTGGAGAACGCCTACCCGCGCGCGGTGCGCGAGAGCGGCAACCCGGCCGCCCTGCGCATGCTGGAGGAGGTCTTCGAGGTCACCGACCGGGCCTGGCGCGGCATCGGACGCATCCCGGGCAGCGGCTGGCGGCTGTCGGAGGCCTACCGCGCCTACGACGCCGAGCACCGCTTCGACGTCACCGGCATCCGCACCGAGGAACCCGCGGTGTGCCGCGCCGGCGAGGTCCTGCAAGGACTGATCAAACCCACCAAGTGCTCCGCCTTCGGCACGACCTGCACGCCGCGCACCCCGCTCGGGGCCACCATGGTCTCCAGCGAGGGCGCCTGCGCCGCCTACTACCTCTACCGCCGGATGACCGGACCCGCCGTCCCGAGCGCGCCCGTGCCGGTGAGCACGCCCCAGGGCACCCGCGCCGCGCAGGAGGAGATGAACCCCGTTGGCTGAACTGGCTCCCGCGGCGGCCGAAGCCCCCGTCGACCCCGCGAACTGGACCTGCCCCGCCCCGCTGCGCGACCAGCCGGTCGTGGTCATGGGCCACGGCGGAGGCGGCGCCCTGTCCGCCGAACTGATCCAGGACGTCTTCGCCCCGGCCTACGGCAACCCCGTCCTGGCCGCCATGGGCGACTCCGCCGTCCTCCACCTGGGCGGCGCCCGGCTGGCGTTCTCCACCGACTCCTACGTCGTACGGCCGCTGTTCTTCCCCGGCGGCAGCCTCGGCGACCTCGCGGTCAACGGCACCGTCAACGACCTGGCGATGAGCGGCGCCCGCCCCGCCTACCTGTCGGCGGCCTTCGTCCTGGAGGAGGGCGTGGAGCTGGCCGTCGTGGACCGGATCGCCCGCGCCATGGGCGCGGCGGCCGAGGCGGCCGGCGTCACCGTCGCCACCGGCGACACCAAGGTGGTGGAGGCCGGCCACGGCGACGGGATCTACGTCACCACCGCCGGCGTGGGCCTGGTCCCCGAAGGGGTGGACATCCGCCCGCAGCGGGCCCGGCCGGGCGACGCCGTCATCGTCAGCGGCCCCATCGGCCTGCACGGCGTGGCCGTGATGAGCGTCCGGGAGGGCCTGGAATTCGGCGTCGAGGTCGCCAGCGACACCGCGCCGCTGGCCGATCTGGTGGCAGCGATGCTCGCCGTCACCCCGGACGTCCACGTCCTGCGCGACCCCACCCGCGGCGGACTGGCCGCCTCCCTCAACGAGATCGCCCGCGCCTCCGGCACCGGCGTCCGGCTCACCGAGCGGGCGATCCCCGTCCCGGACGCCGTCGTCAACGCCTGCGGCTTCCTCGGCCTGGACCCGCTCTACGTCGCCAACGAGGGCCGGCTCGTCGCGTTCGTGCCGCCCGCCGACGCCGACGAGGTCCTCGACGCCATGCGCGCCCATCCGCAGGGCGCGGGCGCCGCGCTGATCGGCGAGTGCGTCGCCGAACACCCCGGCATGGTCGTCGTCGCCACCAGCCTCGGCGGCACCCGCGTCGTGGACCTGCCTCTGGGGGAGCAACTCCCGCGCATCTGCTGATCCCACGAGGGAACCCACGAGCAGCGGCCCCGCCGGCGCCTCGGACGCCGACGGGGCCGCTTTCATCTGACGCCAAGTCAACTCGTCGGCAGCGGCTCCGGGTCGACGCGGACGATCTCCAACTCCCGTCCCGTGCGCAGATCCCGCGAGGGGCGGTCGCAGTGCGGGCACCAGAAGAAGGGCGGCATGCCCACCGCGAACTCGGCCGCGCACGCATCGCAGTACGCCCGCGCCGGCACCTGTTCCACGACGAGCCGGGCGCCCGCCAGCGCGGTGCCCTCCCGGACCGCCTCGAAGGCGAAGTCCAGCGCGTCCGGCACCACTCCGGACAGCTCGCCCACCCGCACGGTCACCGCCGAGACGGTCTCCACGCCGTCCGCCAGGGCGAGTTCCCCGGCCCGCTCCACGATCGCGGACGCGATCGACAACTCGTGCACGGCGACTCCCTGTGACTCGGCCCGGTCGGCGGCGCCGGACAGCCGCCGCTCGCCTCAATGCTGCTCGGTCAGCTGCTCGAAGAACTCCGTGACGGCGGGCCACACCCGGCCGCCGCCGGACAGCCCGCGCCACTCCCGGCGGACGACCGCCACCATCCGGAAGCAGTCGTCCACCGGCACGATCCAGTGATGGTCCAGCCCGTGCACGGTGTTCACGAGCAGCGCCTCCACCTCCGGCTCCATCGAGGCGAGTTCGGGACACCGCTCGCCGGCCCGCCGCCAGGCCGCCGCGTCCACCTCCCACCGCATGGACCCCGCCGGGCTCGGCCCCTGGGCGGTGACCGCGCCGTCGTCGTGCGGCACGAAGAACACCAGCCCGACCGGCACACCCAGCGCCTCGGTGTCCACCCGGCGCAGCCTCAGCCGCCGCCGGGGGACGCACCGGAACCGGCCGCCGCCCGCCGTGTCCCCGGCGAACAGCACCGAGCACGGGCGGCAGGCGCACCGCACCTCCGCCTGCTCCATGTCGTACAGGTGCGGATGCTCGTCCGGCACCGGGGCGGCGCACAGTTCGCACGCCTGCGCCGCCGCTGCCGCCGAACGGTCGGCCGAGGAGCGGATCAGCCGGGCCAGCGCACCGTCCCCGCTCACGTGGTCTCCCGCGCCCGGGTCGCGCCGCCGTCCCGGCGCGTCAGGGAACCCAGCGGCACGAACGCGGGCGCCGCCCGCCGCACCTCGGGCACCGGTTCCACCGCCGTCAGTTCGGGAGCGGCGGCGAGGACCGCCTCGCGCACCGCCTCCGTGACGTCCGCCGCGCCGCTGCCGCAGCCCCCGCCGCACCCGCCGCCCGTGCTCAGCCGCACCCGGGCCACCTGCCCGTCCAGACCGGCCCACTCCACGTCGCCGCCGCGCTCGCGCACGGCCGGGCGCAGCCGCTCCACCGCCCGCGCGGCCCGCTGCTCCGGGGGCTCCGGGTGGATTCCGTGCAGGACCAGAAGATGCCCCAACAGCTCGTCCTCGGCGAGCTGTTCGGCCAGGGCCGGGTCCGCGTGCTCCAGGATGCGGGTCAGCGCCTCGCCGTAGACCTCGGTGAGCAGGCCCACCGCCTCCAGCGCGGAGCGCACGGTGGGACCGGGCGCGGCCTCCAGACCGGCGAGCACCTCGTCGATCCTCGCGAGCCGCGCCTCGACCTCCGGGTCCCCGAGCCGGCCGCCGGGCGAGGTGTGTCCCGGCTCGGGTGAGGTGTGTCCCGGCTCGGTCACGACTGGCTGCCGTAGGTGGGCGTGTGGGTGGTGGTGAGGGTCTTGCCGTTGCCGAGATACATGTGCACGCCGCACGGCAGACAGGGATCGAAACTGCGGACGGTGCGCATGATGTCGACGCCCTTGAAGTCGTCGGGCCCGTTCTCCTCGAAGATCGGCTGCCCCTGCACGGCGTCCTCGTACGGGCCGGGGGTTCCGTAGTGGTCGCGGGGGCTGGCGTTCCAGGGGGTGGGCGGGTAGGGGTGGTAGTTGGCGATCTTCTTGTCCCGGATGACGAGGTGGTGCGAGAGGACGCCGCGGACGGCCTCGTGGAAGCCGCAGCCGATCGCCTCGTCGGGCACCTCGAAGTTGGTGAAGACCTGGGTGTTTCCGGCCCGGACGAGGGAGGTGGCCTCCTCCAGGAACTGGAAGGCCATCGCGGCGGCGTAGGCGATGAAGTACGGGCGGGCGCGGTCGCGTTCGATGGTGTTGGACCACTTCGGGATGTTCCACTCCAGCGTGGTCTCCGGCAGCGACTCGCCCTTGGGCAGGGTGATCCGCACGCTGTGGCCGGTGGTCTTGATGTACGGGGTGTCCACGATGTTGCTCAGGGCGGTGGACCACAGGCGGGCGAGCGGGCCGCCGCCCGTGTCCAGGGCGAGGTGGTCGCCGCTCTCCTGGTCGTACCAGCGCGGGCTCATGACCCAGGAGTAGTTGCCGTCGAAGTCGCGCTTCTGGGGGTGGGGGAGCGTGGTCTGGTTCCAGGGGTGGCGGATGTCGACGGGGTTGCCGAGCGGGTCGTGGGTGACGAAGGGCTCCTCGGCGGTCCAGTCCTCGTAGTAGGAGGAGCCGAGGAGGATGCGCAGACCGAGGTTGATGTCGATCAGGTTGTTGGTGCGCAGCCGGCCGTCCACGATGATGCCCGGGGTGACGTACATGGCCTTGCCCCAGGTGTTCATCGTGTCGTAGCGGTAGTCCACGACGTCCGGGTTCTGCCAGGCGCCCCAGCAGGCCAGGAGGGTGCGGCGCAGACCGACCTGCTCGTAGCCGGGGAGCGCCTCGTAGAAGAAGTCGAAGACGTCGTCGTTCATGGCGACGGCCTTCTTGACGAAGTCGACCACGTGCAGGAGGCGGGAGAGGTAGTCGGTGAACAGCGACGGAGTGGGCATGGTGCCCACGCCGCCCGGATACAGGGTGGAGGGGTGCACATGGCGGCCCTCCATCAGACAGAACATCTCCCGCGTCACCCGCGACACCTTCAGGGCCTGCTTGTAGACCTCGCCCTCGAAGGGGTTGAAGGCGCGCATGATGTCCGCGACGGTGCGGTAGCCGTGCACGTCGCCGCGCGGGGCCTGGGTGCGTTCGGCGCGGGCCAGGACGCCCGGGTTGGTCGCCTTCACCATGGCCTCGCAGAAGTCCACGAAGACCAGGTTGTCCTGGAAGATGGTGTGGTCGAACATGTACTCCGCGGCTTCGCCGAGGTTGGTGATGTGCTCGGCGAGCGGCGGGGGCTTGACGCCGTAGGCCATCTGCTGGGCGTAGTTGGAGCAGGTGGTGTGGTTGTCGCCGCAGATGCCGCAGATGCGCGAGGTGATGAAGCCCGCGTCGCGGGGGTCCTTGCCCTTCATGAAGACGGAGTAGCCGCGGAAGAGGGAGGAGGTGGAGCGGCAGTCGACGACTTCCTGGTTGGCGAAGTCGATTTTGGTGTAGATGCCCAGGTTGCCGATGATCCGGGTGATCGGATCCCAGGACATGTCCACGATCTGAGCGGGTTTGCGTCCCGCCGCACGAGCCTCGGTCGCCGTCATCTGCTTCTCGTCCCTTGCTGTGGGTGTGTCACGGGTGGGTGGGTCACGGATGGGTGGGGGTGCGCGGCGCTCGCCGTCGCCGCGAACGGGCCGCGGTGCTCGCCGGGTCAGGGGGCGGGGGCCGGCGCCTCGGGCGGTTCGGGTGCTGCGTGTGCTCCGGGCGGACCGGGCGGTGCGGACGGTGCGGGTGTCTCCGGTCCCTCGGCTGCCGTGAGCGGTTCGAGTTCCTCCGGGCGGAAGTAGTGGAAACGGCCGTACCAGGTGTGCAGTTCGGCCGCCGGGTCGTCCTCCAGCGTCACGGCCAGGTGCGTACTGCCGTCCACGTCGTGGAAGACGGCGGCGACCCGCGCGGCGCGCCCTGCCAGAAACATGTCCTGGGCGTCGGCGCCCCGGCCCCGCGGCCGCAGCAGGACCCGGCTGCCGCCGCCCACCGGCACCCCGTCCACGAGCACGGTGTCGGTCGTGGGGGAGAGCCCCTCGTCGCCGCCTTCCTGCCACCAGGCGGGCCGCTCGGCGTCGCTCGATCCGCCGGGGGCAAAAGGCCCGTCGGAGGCGAAAGGCCCGCCAGGCGTGGAAGATCCGCCAGGCGTGGAAGGTCCGGCAGGTGTGGGAGGCCCAGCGGGTGTGGGGGGTCCGGAGGGGGCGGGCGATCCGGCCGGGCTCAGTGAGCGGATCGCGCCGTGCAGCCGGGCGAACACCTCCGGGGGCATGCTGTCGACGCGGTCGATGATGTCGGCGGCGCGCGGGTCGGTGGCGCGGGCCTCGGCCTTCTCCTCGTCGGTCAGGAGCATCGTGCGCAGCGTCAGGATCTCGTCGATCTCCCCGGCGTCGTGCAGGTCGCCGGGGCTCTCCGGGGCGATCTGCGGACGGTCCGGGAGGATGATCGGCGCGGACAGCAGCAGCGGCCCCGTGCTCCCGCCGGACGCCTTGTGCCCTCCGTACGGCGACGTTCCGTCGGTCCGCGCAAGCGGCGCGCCGCCCAGCACCGGGAACGTGAACTCGCTGCGGCACTCGCCCGCCGGCCGCGCCAGCTCTCCTGGCGGGTCGATCAGGGACACGAACTCCACTCCGTCGCCGCCGACGAGGGTGTGCGTGGCGATGAGAGCCCGGCGCAGCGCCTCCTCGCGCGGGGCGCCCGGGTTCGCCGACCGCCCGGTGTTCTCGGTGCGCACCCGCAGCCGGACCAGGTCGTCCGCGAGCCGCACCGCCGTCAGCGTCGTGCGCGCGCGGACCTCCTCGCGCCTCCGGACCACCCGGCCTGCGCCCGAGGGCAGCGGCTCGGTCGCCTCGCCGCCCGGCGCACCCACCGAGGCGGTGTGCTCCCGGCCGTCGAGCAGATCGGCCAGGGCGGCGGCGAGGTCCGTCTCGCGGGGCACCGCCTCGTCGAAGGTCAGCCACGCGGTGCCGTCGTCCGCGCGCAGCGACGGCACCGGGCGGTGGCCGCCATCCGGTCCGGCCGCCTCCACCTGCTTGTGCTGCGTCTGGAGGTACCGCACCCGCACCCGTACGGCGGCGTCCGGCCGCCGCGTACGCAGCAGGCACTCGGTCTGCTGGTACCAGGAGTCCGCCGAGCCGGACACCCCGACGGCGACGGGCCCGTCCCGCTCCACCCAGTCGCGCGGCAGCAGGACCCCGAACTGCCAGCGCACCCGGTTCTTGGGCGACGAGCGGCGGTAGGGGTAGAGGAGATAGCCCTCGTAGAGGACGGCGTCGGCGACCGCGCTCAGCTGCTCGAACCCCGCGGGACCCGGGCCGCTTCCCGGGGCGGGCCCGGCCGGGAGGGCGCTGTCCTCGGCGGTGGCGGCGGTGGCGGCGCGGGCGACGTCGTCCTCGGCCACGGCATCGGGCATCCGGCCCTCCTCGGGGTAGGCGTGTGCGCCATCCCTTCCACCACCGCGGCACCGCTCACGCGCCCCGCCCCCCTTGGGGCAGCGGGTTCGACCGGGCGGCGCAACGACGGCGGCCGGAGGTTGCGGGACCGGGCTCGCCCCACTCCGGTCGCGAGGCGTCCGCCTCACGGCTCTCGGGCGCGCGCCTCAGCTACGCCCCGGGTGAGAGGCACCGGCTCGGCCCGGTCGGCGGGCGCCAGGCACCGGCTCGGCTCGGTCGACGGCTGTCAGGCACCGGCCCGGTCGACGGGTGTGCGGCGCGCCGCGAGGGCCGTCCCGGCCCCCAGGCGGCCGGCGTCGGCTCAGTCCCCGGTGGTGAGCGACGCGCGGTCCGACGCCGGCCACACGTACGGCAGGTCGTCGGGCACCCCGGGGAAGAGCGGCGCGTACCGCTCCGGGTCCTTGCGCACCAGCGCCGACCGGTGGCTGAGGTGCAGGGCCTCGTCGCCGAGCCAGGGCGGCAGCTCGCCCGCCTCCGCCAGCTCCGGCTGCGCCCGCACCTGCGTGCCGGGGCGGGCGGCGGCGAGATCGGCGACGAGGGTGGCCGCGCAACTGTCCTGGTGGCCGTGGTCGCGCCAGACGCGGCACACGTCCAGCCCGTACCGCACCAGCGCCTCCTCGTAACCGGCCCACATCCGCACCGCCGGATGCCGGCGCCACCCGTACCCCGGCACGGTCAGCCCCCGCAGCACCTGCAACGCCTCCACCCGCTGCTTGCCCAGCCGCCGCCGGTCCAGCACCAGCGCGGACTCGGTGAAGCCGGGATACGGCAGGAAGGTCTGCATGGATCACCGCCCGCGATGCGTCGAAGTGGGGGAGGCGTCCCCCGACGGCCGCGGCCGGCCGGTCGGGGCGAGCGCGCACTACCCCTGATCGTCGCCGCCCCCGTCCCCCGAGCCCGGCTCCGCCATCTTCCGGTGCGCCGCGGCCTTCGCGCTGTCCGGCAGGATCTTGTTCGCGGCGCCCTGCGCCTTCGTCTTCAGCGAGCCGGTGACGACCTTCGTCCGCCCCTTGGCCACCGCCTCGTACGCCTGCGCGGCGACCTGCGCCGGGTCGTCCTTCGGACCGGCGCCGATCCTGGTGTCGCCCATGTCGGCCCGCCGGAAGAAGTCCGTGTCGGTCGGCCCCGGCATGAACGCGGTCACGCTCACCCCGGTGTCCTTCACCTCGTCCTGGAGAGCCTGCGCGAAGGACTGCACGAACGACTTCGAGGCGTTGTACACCGACTGGAAGGGGCCCGGCATGGTGGCGGCGATGGAGGACGTGAACACCAGGCTGCCCTCGCCGCGCGCCACCATGTCCCGCAGCAGCGGCTTGGCGAGGCGGACCGTGGAGGTCACGTTCAGGTCGATCACGGAGAGGTCGTCGGCCAGATCGGTGTCGGCGAAGGCCCCGCCCTGCCCGACCCCCGCGTTCAGCGCGGCCACGTCCACCGTCAGCCCCGTCGTGGCGGCCACCAGATGGTCCACGCCCGCCGGGTCCCGGAGGTCCGCGCGCACCGCCCGCACCTCGGCGCCGGTCTCCCGCAGCCGCTGCGCGGCATGGTCGAGACGGTCGTCCTCGGCGTTGACGAGAAGGTCGTAGCCGTGCTCGGCGAACTGCCGGGCCAGTTCGTATCCGATGCCGCTGGAGGCCCCGGTCACCAGGGCGAGCGGCTTGCTGTCGTCGTTGGCGTCCATGGGGACGGAGTAACCGCGCAGCCCGCGTCCAACCCACCGGGCCGGGCGGGGCGCGGCACCGGCTCCACGCATGGAACGCCCTGGCCAGGGCACCTGGAAGCGGTGGCGACCGGTACGAGCGGCGCCACGGCCGACAGTGTGGGAGAGCGCATGGACGTGCTGGCCCGACTGGATGCCTACCAGCGACGGCATCGCTGGGCGGGGCTGCCGCTGGCCGTGATCTACAAGTTCTACGACGACCAGGCCGCCTATCTGGCCGCGCTGCTGACGTACTACGGGTTTCTGGCGCTGTTCCCGCTGCTGCTGTTCCTCGTCGCGGTGCTCAGCGCCGTCCTCAGCGGCAATCCCCGACTCCAGCAGTCGGTGCTGAACTCGGCCCTGAGCGAGTTCCCGGTGATCGGCGACCAGATCGGCCACAACATCCACTCCTTCCACGGCAACACCGTCGCCGTCACGGTCGGTGTGCTCGGCAGCGCCTACGGCGCGCTGAACGTCGCCCAGGCCGCGCAGCACGCCCTGAACAAGATCTTCGCGGTGCCCCGGCACGCCCGCCCCGACCCGTTCCGCTCCCGGCTCAAGGGGCTGAAGTTCCTCACGCTGCTCGCGGCCGGGTTGCTGGTGACGACGGGGCTGTCCACCGCCGCCGAGTGGGCCTCCGGGGTGTTCGGCGCCCGGCTCCAGACCGGGGTGCGGATCGCCGCCGAACTGCTGTCCGTGCTGCTGAACGCCGCCCTGCTGGTGGGCAGCTACCGCGTGCTGACCCGCCGCAAGCTGCCGCTGCGCATCATGTACGGCCCGGCGCTGGGCGCCGCCTGTGCCTGGCAGGGGCTGCTGTGGGTCGGCACGTACTACGTCGACCACGTGCTGCAGGGCGCCACCGCGACGTACGGCCTGTTCGGCATCGTCCTCGGCCTGCTGGCGTGGATCTATCTGGGGGCGCTGGTGTACGTGTTCACGGCGGAGGTCAGCGCGGTACGGTGCATGCGGCTGTGGCCGCGCAGCCTGCTGACCCCGTTCACCGACCGCGTCCACCTGACCCCCGGCGACCAGCGGGCCTACCGGTCCTACGCCGCCACGGAGGCCTTCAAGGGCTTTCAGAAGGTCACCGTCCACTTCGACCCGCCGCCGCACGCGGACCCGGGCGAGGGACCGGCCCCCGCCGCCGGTGACGGACCGGGCCCCGCCGACCCGGGCGGCCCCGGCTGCCCGCCCGCCTGACACCCGGCCCCACCGACCCACCGGCTGCACCGACCCACCAGCTGCACCGACCCACCGACCCCAGACTCCACCGGCTCACGGAGACCCGCCGAACGGAGGAACCCATGGCCGAGCACATCACCTACCGGCGCGTCTACGAGGACACCTCGCCCGAGGACGGCAAGCGCGTGCTCGTGGACCGGGTGTGGCCGCGCGGGATGCGCAAGGAGGACGCCCACCTGGACGAGTGGCTGCGCGACGTGGCCCCCTCCACCGACCTGCGCCACTGGTACGGCCACGAGCCGAGCCGGTTCGACGAGTTCCGCCGCCGCTACCTCGCCGAACTGCGCGACGCCGGCCACCGCGAGGCGGTCGGCCACCTGCGCGACCTCGCCGACCACGACCGCCTCACCCTGCTCACCGCCACCAAGGACGTGGACCACAGCCAGGCCGCGGTCCTCGCCGAATGGCTGACCCACAGCAGGCGAACCCGCACCTGACCGCCCGCACCTGCCCGCCCGCGCTCGACCGCCCGCACCTGACCCCCCATACCTGCCTGTCCGCACTCGACCGCCCGCACCCGGACCGTCCCGCCCCCGAACCGTCCCGCCCCCGGACGTCCGCAACTCGGCCGCCGCCCGATTCGCACGATTGGCCCCTTGCGGCCCTCCGCCCCGCGGCCAAGACTGGCCATGGTCGTTTCCGCCCCCGGCCTCCCGCGAGCACGCCGGACCCGGCCGTCCCCCGCGCCGGGACGGTCCCCCGCGCCGGGACGGTCCCCCGGGCGGGGGCTGCCCCTTCCGCGACCGCGTCCCGAACAACCGTTCCGTCCATCCGCTGCGGCACCGCGCGTCTCACGCGCAAGAGAGGCGAGGGTGTGAGCACGAGCACCGACCGCTCCGGTGAGGCCCTGGACCGGCTGATGCGCGCGGCCCAGTACTTCTTCCCCGGCGAGCAGTCGCCCGACCGGCGGGTGCTGTACCGGGAGGGTGGCCGGGCGGCGGAGGAGTTCTACCGGGAGCGGTGGCGGCACGACCGCGAGGTCCGCTCCACCCACGGAGTGAACTGCACCGGCTCCTGCTCCTGGCGGGTGTTCGTCAAGGACGGCATCATCACCTGGGAGACCCAGGCGACCGACTACCCGAGCGTGGGCCCCGACTCGCCCGAGTACGAGCCCCGGGGCTGCCCGCGCGGCGCGTCGTTCTCCTGGTACACCTACTCGCCCACCCGCATCCGCTACCCCTACGTCCGCCGCCCCCTGCTCCAGCTGTGGCGGCAGGCCCGCGCCCGCACCGACGACCCGGTCGAGGCCTGGCGGTGGCTGACCTCCGACCCGGAGCGGTGCGCCGCCTACAAGCGGGCCCGCGGCAAGGGCGGCTTCGTGCGCTCCACCTGGCAGGAGGTCATGGAGCTGATCGCGGCCGCCCAGGTGGACACGGTCGAGCGGTACGGCCCCGACCGCATCGTCGGCTTCTCCCCGATCCCGGCGATGTCGATCGCCTCGTACTCGGCGGGCACCCGCTACCTGTCGATGATCGGCGGGACCATCTCCTCCTTCTACGACTGGTACGCCGACCTGCCGATGGCCTCCCCGCAGGTGTTCGGCGACCAGACCGACGTACCGGAGTCCGCCGACTGGTGGAACGCCGGGTATCTCATCGTGTGGGGCACCAACCTGCCCATCACCCGCACCCCCGACGCCCACTTCATGACCGAGGCCCGCTACCGGGGACAGAAGGTCGTCGTGGTCTCCCCGGACTACGGCGACCACACCAAGTTCGCCGACGACTGGCTCGCCGCCGCCCCCGGCACCGACGGCGCGCTCGCCATGGCCATGGGCCACGTCATCCTCACCGAGTTCTACCGCGACCGGCAGGTGCCCCGCTTCACCGAGTACGCCAAGACCTACACCGACCTGCCGTTCCTGGTCCGGCTGCGCGAGCGGGACGGAGGCGACGGGGCGTACGTGCCGGACAAGTTCCTCACCGCCGCCGACCTGCCCGGCGCCGCCGAGGAGGCGGCCGAGTTCAAGACGGTGCTGCTGGACGCGGCCACCGGCGAACCGGTCGTCCCCGGCGGCTCGCTCGGTTTCCGCTGGACCGAGCCCGAGGACGGCCCCCGCTGGAACCTGAGGCTGGACGGCGTCGACCCGCTGCTGAGCCTGTACGGCCGCCCGGGCGGCGAGGCCGTGGCGGTGGACCTGCCGCGCTTCGACGCCGGACCGGAGGAGTCCGGCGGCGCCGTGCGGCGCGGCGTGCCGGCCACCCGGATCGGCGGCCACCTGGTGACGACGGTGTTCGACCTGGTCATGGCCCAGTACGCGGTGGGCCGCGAAGGCCTGCCCGGCCGGTGGCCCACCGGCTACGACGACGCGGACGAGCCCTGCACACCCGCCTGGCAGGAGGCCGTCACCTCGGTGCCCGCGCGGGCCGCCGCCCGGGTCGCCCGCGAGTTCGCGCGCAACGCCGAACGCACCGACGGCCGCTCCATGATCGCGATGGGCGCGGGCACCAACCACTGGTTCCACTCCGACCAGATCTACCGCGCCTTCCTCTCCCTGACCATGCTCACCGGCAGCCAGGGCGTCAACGGCGGCGGCTGGGCGCACTACGTCGGCCAGGAGAAGGTGCGCCCCATCACCGGCTGGTTCCACCTCGCCTTCGGCCTGGACTGGCAGCGGCCCACCCGGCACATGGTGGGCACCCCGCTGTTCTGGCTCGCCACCGACCAGTGGCGCTACGAGGCGTTCCCCGCCGACGTGCTCGCCAGCCCGCTCGGCCGGGGCCGGCTCGCCGGGCGCACCCTGCCCGACCTCAACGCGCTCGCCGCGCGCCTGGGCTGGATGCCCTCCCACCCGACCTTCGACCGCAACCCGCTGGACATCTGCGACGACGCGCAGCGGGCCGGCAAGGACGTCGCCGACCACATCGTGGACGAACTCAAGGCGGGGCGTCTGCGGTTCGCCGCCGAGGACCCCGACGACCCGGCCAACTTCCCCCGGGTGCTGCTCATCTGGCGCGCCAACCTGTTCGCGTCGTCGATGAAGGGCCACGAGTACATGCTCCGGCACCTGCTCGGCACCGACGACGCGACGACCGCCCCCGAGACCCCGCCCCACCTGCGGCCGAAGGATGTCACCTGGCGCGACCCGGCGCCCGTCGGCAAGCTCGACCTCTCCGTCGCCGTCGACTTCCGGATGACCAGCACCTGCCTGTTCTCCGACGTGGTGCTGCCCGCCGCCACCTGGTACGAGAAGTTCGACCTGTCCTCCACCGACATGCACCCCTTCGTGCACGCCTTCAACCCGGCCATCGCACCGCCCTGGCAGACCCGCAGCGACTTCGACGTCTTCCACACCCTCGCCGCCGAGTTCTCCCGCCTGGCCGCCGGCCGCCTCGGGGTGCGCCGCGACGTCATCGCCGCCCCGCTCGCCCACGACACACCCGACGAACTCGCCCAGCCGCACGGCGTCGTACGCGACTGGAAGGCCGGCGAGTGCGAGCCCGTCCCCGGCCGCACCATGCCCAGACTGACCGTCGTGGAACGCGACTACACCAAGGTCGCCGAGAAGATGGCCGCCGTCGGACCGCTGCTCGACACCCTCGGCACCGCCACCAAGGGCGTCTCCTGGCACCCGGGCGAGGAGATCGACGACCTGCGCGCCCGCAACGGCGTCGTGCGCGGCGGCGTCGCCGACGGGCGGCCCTCCATCGCCCGTGACGACCAGTTCTGCGAGGCCGTCCTCGCCCTGTCCGGCACCACCAACGGCCGCCTGGCCGTCGAGTCGCTGCGCGCTCTGGAGAAACGCACCGGCCTTCGCCTCGCCGACCTCGCCGAGGAACGCTCCGGCGACCGCATCACCTTCGAGGACACCCGCACCCAGCCCCGCGCCGTGATCACCTCGGCCGAGTGGTCCGGTACCGAGTCCGGCGGTCGCCGCTACTCGCCGTTCACCGTCAACGTCGAACGCCTCAAACCCTGGCACACCCTCACCGGCCGCCAGCACTTCTTCCTCGACCATGACTGGATGGCCGAGTTCGGCGAACAACTCCCCGTCTACCGGCCGCCGTTGAACATGCTCGCCCATGTCGGCGACCCCCGCCGCAACCCGGCCGGACACCCCGAGCTGGTGGTGCGCTACCTCACCCCGCACTCGAAGTGGTCCATCCACTCCGAGTACCAGGAGAACCTGCACATGCTCACCCTCTTCCGCGGCGGGCCCGGCATCTGGATGAGCCCGCTGGACGCGGAGAAGATCGGGGTCGCCGACAACGACTGGATCGAGGCGTACAACCGCAACGGCGTGGTCGCCTGCCGGGCCGTGGTCACCCACCGCATGCCCGAGGGCACCGTGTTCATGTACCACACCATGGACCGGCACCTGAACGTGCCGCGCACCGAGACCTCCGGACTGCACGGCGGCGGCGACAACTCCCTGACCCGCCTGCTGATCAAGCCCACCCATCTCATCGGCGGCTACGCCCAGTTCAGCTACGCCTTCAACTACATCGGTCCCACCGGCAACCAACGCGACGAGATCACCGTCGTCCGCCGCCGCGCACAGGAGGTCGACTTCCAGTGAAGGTGATGGCCCAGGTGGCCATGGTGATGAACCTCGACAAGTGCATCGGGTGCCACACCTGCTCGGTGACCTGCAAACAGACCTGGACCAACCGGCCCGGCACGGAATACGTGTGGTTCAACAACGTCGAGACGAAACCCGGCGCCGGCTACCCGCGCCGCTACGAGGACCAGGACACGTGGAAGGGCGGCTGGACCCTCGACCGCCGGGGCCGGCTCAAGCTGAGGGCCGGCGGCCGGCTGCGCAAACTCCTCACCCTCTTCCACAACCCCGACCTGCCCTCGCTGGACGACTTCTACGAGCCGTGGACGTACGACTACCAGAGCCTGACCACGGCCCCGCTGTCCGACACCTTCCCCAGCGCCCGCCCCAAGTCGCAGCTCACCGGCCGGGACATGCGGCCCGTGCACGGCCCCAACTGGGACGACGACCTCGCCGGGGCCGCCGAGTACGCCGCCACGGACCCCAATCTCAAGGGCCTGGCCGAGCGGGTGCGCCTGGAGTTCGAGCACACCTTCATGTTCTATCTGCCGCGCATCTGCGAGCACTGCCTCAACCCGTCCTGCGTCGCCTCCTGCCCCTCGGGCGCGATGTACAAGCGGGAGGAGGACGGCATCGTCCTCGTCGACGAGGACCGCTGCCGCGGCTGGCGGTTCTGCGTCTCCGGCTGCCCGTACAAGAAGGTCTACTTCAACCACCGCACCGGCAAGGCCGAGAAGTGCACCTTCTGCTACCCGCGCATCGAGGCCGGCCAGCCCACCATCTGCTCGGAGACCTGCGTCGGTCGGCTGCGCCACCTCGGCGTCATGCTCTACGACGCCGACGCCGTCCTCGACGCCGCCTCCGTCAAGGACGACAAGGACCTCTACGAGGCCCAGCTGTCCGTCTTCCTCGACCCGCACGAGGAAGGGGTGCGCGAGGCCGCCGCCCGCGACGGCATCGCCCACGACTGGATCGAGGCCGCCCGCCGCTCGCCCGTGTACGCCCTGATCAAGGAGCACCGGGTGGCGCTGCCCCTGCACCCGGAGTACCGCACCCTGCCCATGGTCTGGTACGTGCCGCCGCTCTCCCCGGTCGCCGACGCCGTGCACGCCACCGGCTACCACGACGACGACCCCGACCGGATCTTCGCCGCCATCGACGCGCTGCGCATCCCCGTGGAGTACCTGGCGAACCTGTTCACCGCGGGCGACACCGCCGTGGTCGAGCGCGTCCTGCGCACGCTCACCGCGATGCGCGGCCACATGCGGGCGAAACAGCTCGGCGACCCGGTCGACCCGCACCTGCTGGAGCGGGCCGGCACGACCGCCGACGGCGTCGAGGACCTCTACCGGCTGCTCGCCGTCGCCAAGTACGACGAGCGTTACGTCGTCCCCAAGGCGCACGCCGAGGGCTCCGGCGCCCTGATGGCCCAGCACTGCTCCCTGGACCGCCCCGGCGGGGTCGCCGACCTCGCCTCCCACGACGCGGTGGACCCCGCGCCGCCCGCGTTGCCGGGCCTGACCGCACCGGGCGGCGGCAGCCACTTCCGCGACAGCGACGGACAGGTCCGCTTCAACCTCCTCGGCTGGAACGGCAGCGAAGACGCCCCCGGCCTCTTCGGCGCCGAGGGGAGCGCCCCGTGAACCGCCGCCCCGCCCCCGACACCCCCGCCCTGCACCGCATCGCCGCCGTCCTGCTGCGCTACCCCGATGCGGCGGTGCTCGCCGCCCTCGACGACGTGACCGCCGCGCTGCCCGCCGTCCGCGACGCCGCCGACCGGGCCCGGCTCGCCGCCGTCACGGCACACCTGCGCGCCCTGCCGCCGGGGGAGGCCGCCGAACGCTACGTCGCCGTCTTCGACCACACCCGCCGCCACTGCCTGCACCTGACCTACTACCGGCACGGCGACACCCGCGCCCGCGGCATGGCGCTGCTCGCCCTCAAACACACCTACCGGCAGGCCGGACACGAGCCCCCCGAGGACGAACTGCCCGACTTCCTGCCGCTGGTCCTGGAGTTCGCCGCGCTCGCCCCCGAACCCGGCCACCGCGTCCTGCTCCAGTGCCGGGCCGGGCTCGAACTCCTGCGGCAGTCGCTGGCCGAGCGCCGCGACCCGTACGCGCCCGTGCTGGACGCGGTCTGCGGACGCCTGCCCCGGCCGGGCCGCCGCGAACGCGACACCTGGCGGCGGCTGGCCGCCGAAGGACCCCCGAGCGAACACGTGGGCGCGCAGCGCGCGGGCACCGAGCCCTTCGCCCCGCCGGAATACCTGACCTCCGCGCAGATGACGCCCGAACGGACGGCACCCGTACCCACGGGACCCGCACCGTCGGCACCCGTGCTCATGACGCCCGTACCGACGCCGCCCGCCGCGACCGCTTCCGGGGAGGACCGATGAGCTCCTGGGACCTGTGGTGGTGGGTCATCCTGCCCTACCTCGCCCTCGTCATTTTCGTCGTCGGCCACATCTGGCGCTGGCGGTACGACCAGTTCGGCTGGACCAGCCGCTCCACCCAGCTCCAGGAGGGCCGCCTGCTCAAATGGGGCGGACCCCTCTTCCACTACGGCGCCTTCGCCGCCATCGCCGGACACGTCCTCGGCATCCTCGTCCCGGAGTCTTTCACCCGTTGGCTCGGCATCCCGGAGGACGTCTACCGCTGGTTCTCCTCCGTCGGCGGCACCGTCGCCGCGCTCGCGGTGATCGCCGGAGTCGCCGTGCTCGCCTTCCGCCGCACCACCGTGCCCCGGGTGCGCGCCGCCACCAGCCCCGTCGACTGGCTCGCCCTGATCCTGCTCGCGATCGTGATCGTGCTCGGCATCACCCCGACCATCGGCGTCAACCTCCTCGGCGAGGGCTACGACTACCGGCGCAGCGTCTCCCTGTGGTTCCGGGGCCTGTTCGCCGGGAACCCGGACGTCGCCGCGATCTCGCACGCGCCGCTGATCTACCAGGTCCACGCCACCGCCGCCTGGGCCATCCTCGCCGTCTGGCCCTTCACCCGGCTCGTGCACGCCTGGAGCGTGCCGCTGTGGTACCTGTGGCGTCCCTACGTCCTCTACCGCAGCAGGGTCCCCGCCCACCCCGCCGAGCCGGGCACCAGCGGACGCCGCTGGCGCCGTATCGGCGTCCGCTACTGACGCCGTCGCCACCGCACCGACCGAGGAGCCGAAGCCATGCAGAAGATCTCCCTCGACGCCCGGGCCCGTGAGCACCTGGAACGCGCCGCGGCGGCGAGCACCGGCCGCAGCGCCGAGACCGTCTACGGCGGCCACGAGCACGTCCTGCGCCAGACCCTCATCACCCTGCGCGCCGGCACCTCCCTCACCGAGCACGAGAACCCCGGCGAGGCCACCGTCCTCGTGCTGCGCGGCCGGGTCCGGCTGCTGAGCGGCGAGGACTCCTGGGACGGCCGGGCCGGCGACCTGCTCGTCGTCCCCGAGGCCCGGCACAGCCTGGAGGCCGTCGAGGACGCCGCGGCCCTGCTCACCGTCGCCAAGAAGCCCTGACGGCGATGCCGGAAGCGGCCGGGAGCCGGACATGACCGACACGGACCGACGGGACGAGCGAGGCGAACCGGCCCGGCGGCTGCGCGCGGCCGCCGCCGACGTGTTCGGCTGGGACACGCTCAGACCCGGGCAGCTGACCGCCATGGAGTGGGTGCTCGCCGGCGACGACGCCCTGGTGGTGATGCCGACCGGCTCCGGCAAGTCCGCGATCTTCCAGGTCCCCGCCCTGCTGCTGCCCGGACCGGTCGTGGTGGTCTCGCCGCTCATCGCCCTGCAGCGCGACCAGATCGCCGGGCTGCCCGAGCAGGCGCCGCGGGCCGTCGCCCTGAACTCCGCCCTCACCGCCGCCGGGGAACAGGCCGCCTGGCGGGCGGTGGAGGAGGGCGCCGCCCGCTTCCTCTACCTCGCCCCCGAGCAACTGGCCAAGGACGAGGTCGTGGAGCGGCTGGCCGGGGCGCGGCCCGCCCTGTTCGCGGTGGACGAGGCGCAGTGCGTCTCCTCCTGGGGCCACGACTTCCGCCCCGACTACCTCCGCCTGGCGCAGGCCGTACGCCGGCTGGGCCGCCCGCCGCTGCTGGCGCTGACCGCCACCGCGGCCCCGCCGGTGCGCCGGGAGATCGTCGAACGGCTCGGCTTGGAGCGGCCCCGGGTCCTGGTCACCGGGTTCGACCGGCCGAACATCCGGCTGGAGGCGCGCCGTTTCCAGGACGAGGACGAGCGGCGGCGCGCCGTGGTCGAACGGGCCGCAGCCGAACCGAAACCCGGCCTCGTCTACGCGGCCACCCGCAAGGACACCGAGCGGTGCGCGCGGGAACTGGCCGACCTCGGACTGGCCGCCGAGGCCTACCACGCGGGACTGCGCGCCGCCGAACGCCGCCGTATCCACGCGGCGTTCCACTCCGGGGCGGCCGACGTCGTCGTCGCGACCTCCGCCTTCGGCATGGGCATCGACAAGGAGGACGTGCGGTTCGTGCTGCACGCGGCGCTGCCCGGCTCGCTGGACGCCTACTACCAGGAGATCGGCCGCGCGGGCCGGGACGGCGAGGCGGCCCTCGCCGTGCTGCACTACCGGCCCGAGGACACCGGGATGCAGGCCTACTTCGCCTCCCGCACCACCGGCCGGGACACCCTGGACGAGGTCGCCGACGCCGTGCACGACCACCGCGACGACCCCGCCGACCTGGCCGGACTCCGGGAGGACACCGGCCTGTCCCGCCCCCGGGTGACCACGGCCGTGAACCTGCTGGAGGAGGCCGGCGCCGTCACCACCGGCGAGGAGGGCGAGGTGCGCCCCGTCCCCGGCACTGCGCCCGGCGAGGCGGCGCAGGAGGCGGAGCGCACCGCCGAGGCGCACCGCCGCACCGACCGCTCCCGTGTCGAGATGGCCCGCGCCTACGCCGAGACCATCGGCTGCCGGCGGCACTTCCTGCTCGGCTACTTCGGCGAGGCCTACGAGCCGCCGTGCGGGAACTGCGACCGCTGCACGGCGGCGGAGGCCGACCCGGAGGCGGCCGCCGCCGGCCGGCGGCCCGCCCATCCCGCTGCGGGGCGCTATCCGGTGGGCGCCGAGGTGCGGCACGGGCAGTGGGGCGCGGGCACGGTGCTCAGCCAGGACGGCGACCGCATCACCGTCCTGTTCGAGGAGGCCGGCTACCGCACCCTGTCCCTCGACGCGCTGGCCGGGCACGACGACCTCCTCACGGTGGTGCGCCGGCCCGGCCGGGACGAGTCCTCCGGCTAGCGGGGAGGGAGCGCGGGCGTCAGCAGGCGCCCTCGTCCTCCCACGGACCCCACTGCGAGGCGCCGGGCGTCTCGTTCTGGGTCCACCACTTGGCCTTCCAGTTGTGGCCGTTGTACGACACCTCGCTGCCCCCGGTGTACGCGGTGCTCGCGCTCCAGGCCGTCTTGCACTGGGTGCTCGGCGGCGGGGTGGGGCTGCTGGGCGGCGGGGAGGTCGGGGGAGTGGTGGGCGGGGTGACGCCGGCGAACTTCACCGAGTACTTGGCGAAGTCCCAGGAGTTCTGCGCCACGCTGGAGCACGTGCCCGACGTACGGCCGCCGTTGTCGGCCGGGGTGCACTGCCGGTCCCGGTTGAGCGACCAGAACGTGAAGCGGTCCATGTTGTGGCTCGTGGCGTAGTCCAGCACGGTCTGGAAGTCGGCCTGGGTGAAGATCTCGCCGGTGTCGCTGCGGCCGTTCATCCCGGAGAAGCCCTCGTGGGCGTAGGCGGTGGCCTCGCTCCAGCCGAAGGTGGACTGCAGGATCTTGTTGAAGTTGGTCAGCGCGCTGGTCTGCGAGGCCGCCCCGTTGAAGCCGCCGTCGAAGGGCATGATGGAGAAGTTGTTCGGGGTGAAGCCCTGCGCCTTGGCCTCCAGCAGCATCTGCTTGCCGAACCAGCCGGTGCCGTCGGCGGTTCCCGCGGTGGTGACGGAGACGTAGAGGCCGGGGTTGTTCTGCTGGAGGATCCTGGCGGCGCCGATCTCGTTCTTGATGGCGGCCGTGTTCTCGTACTCCGGCTCCTCCAGGTCGAAGTCGATGGCGTGCAGGCCGTACTTGGTGATGACCTGCTGGTAGGCCGCCGCGGTGGAGGCCGCGTCCGAGCAGGCCTGGCCGAGCTTGGTGCCGCCGTAGCCGCCGATGGAGACGGAGACGTCGCCGCCCTTGGCGCGGATCGCGTCGATCACCGACTTCACGGCGGTGTCCGAGGAGACCGCGGCCGTGCCGTCCCAAGTGGGCGAGCACCCGCCGCCGTTGGGCGCGAGGATGAACGCGAGCTGGAAGGCCTTGAGGCCGGTGGCGTCCATGATGGCGCTCGCGCTCGGCGGGTCGTTGTCGAGCGGCATCAGATACGGGGCCGCGGCGTACCAGCGGTTGCTCAGCGCGTCCGCCGTGCTGGTCGCGCCCGAGGCGCTGCCGGCGACCAGGGCGGTGGTGCCGGCGGCGACGGCGACGGCGGCGGCCGCGCCCAGACATGCGCGAAGACGTCTCACTGCGTGCCTCCAGGGGTGGGGGTGGGGAAGTGGCCCCAAGCTTCCTGACCCTGTTGCGAGCACGTCAATGGATTGGTCTGGACCAGGTGATTCTTTGGACTAGACCATGCGATCCCTTTACCTTGAACTCAGGCCTTGCCGGGCAACTGCCCGGTCCGCCCGGCCTCCTGATTCCCCCTCGGAAAACGCCGTACGCCCGGCACGGAGCCGGGCGTACGTCTACGGGCACTGCCGCGGACGGCGACCGCCGTCCCGCCGGCGGCGGCCGTCACCAGCGGTACCAGCGACCCCTCCGGCCGCCACCGCCGGCCGGCCGCACGATGAAGCCGAGCAGCCACAGCACGATCACGATGAGCGCGACCCACCACAGGATCTTCAGCGCGAAGCCGGCGCCGAAGAGGATCAGGGCGAGCAGCAGAACGAGCAGCAAAGGAACCATGATTATCAACCTCCGCTCCACCGAATGCCCTCGATTCCCAGGAAAACGCGCACACTCTTCGATGTTTCCAAGAGGCTGTGAGGGGAACCCGAGGGCGCTGTGACGGTGCGCCGGATCGGCCTGGTCGTCCACGGCGGACGCCCGGAGGCCCAGGCCGCTCAGCGGGTCGTGCACGCCTGGTGCGACGAGCGCGCCGTGCGGTGCACCGACATCGACGTGTGGCACGACGGCGGACGGCGCAACGCCCGCGCGGAGGTCGAGGCCGCCGGCGACCCCGACCTCATCGTCACCCTCGGCGGCGACGGCACCTTCCTGCGCGGCGCCCGGCTCGCCGCCGAGAACGACGCCCTCCTTCTCGGCGTCGACCTCGGCCGCGTCGGCTTCCTCACCGAAGTCCCCGTCACCCGGGTGCGCACCGCGCTCGACGCCGTACTGGAGGACCGGCTCACGGTCGAGAGCCGCATGCTGCTGACCCTGCGCGCCTCCCGCCGCCTGGAGATCCCCGCCGGCATCGAGGAACTGATGCGCTACGGCCGCCGCCCCATGCTGCCCCCGCCCCGGGTGCGCGGCGACTGCGAGTCCGGCGGCGACTGGGGCGTGGCCCTCAACGTCACCGCCCTCAACGAGATCGCCGTCGAGAAACTCGCCCGCGACCGGCAGGTGTCGGCCGGCGTCTACCTCGCCGGCCGGCTGCTCGCCTCCTACTCCGCCGACGCGCTGCTCGTCGCCACGCCGACCGGCTCGACCGCCTACAGCTTCGCCGCCGGCGGCCCCGTCGTCTCCCCGCGCGCCGACGCCCTGGTGTTCACCCCCGTCGCCCCGCACATGGCGTTCAACCGCTCGGTCGTGGCCGCCCCCGACGAACCCGTCGCCCTGCGCCTGCTCGACCGCTCCGGCCAGGCCGCCGTCAGCATCGACGGCCAGTTGCGCGGCGTCCTCGACCCGGGCGACTGGATCGGCGTCTACGCCGCCCCGCGCCGGCTGCGGGCCGCCCGGCTCGGCCCGATGGACTTCTACGGCCGGCTGCGCGAGCGCATGAATCTCACCGACGCCCCGGCCGCCGTCGCCGACGGCACCCCCGCGCCGCTGTGGCCGGTGAGCAGCCCGAGGCCCGGGGACCTCGCCCATCTGGCGCTGCCGCCCGCGCCCGACGGCGCACCGGACCACGGCGAGGACCGCGCCGCACCGGACCACGGCGAGGACCGCGCCGCACCCGAGCACACCGAGGGCCGCGCCCGCTGACCCCGCCCGCGCGCCGGGCACGAATTGCAGCCCCCCGGCCGACCGGAGAGCCTGGTAAGCGCATCGCCCCTCGCGCCCCACCGACCCGCGGAGGCACCCGTGGCAGTACGTCACCGGCTGATCAGGACCAGCCCCGAGGCGGTGTGGACCGTTCTGGCCGACGGCAGCCGCTACGCCGAATGGGTGGTCGGCACCGCCGAGTCGCACCCGGTGCGCGGACAGTGGCCGCACCTGGACTCGGCCATCGAGTACCAGGTCCGCCTCGGCCCCGTACGGCTCACCAACCAGACCATCGTGCGCAACTGCGAGGAGGGCTCGCTCCTCGAACTGGAGGCCCACGCGGGCGTTCTCGGCACCGCGCGCATCGCCATCGAGGTACGCCCCTGGGGCGAATTCTGCCTGGTCATCGTGGACGAGCACCCCCTCCAGGGGGCGGGCGGCGTGGTCCACAACATGGCCGTGGAGACGCTGATCCAGCTCCGCCACCGCGCCATGCTCGCCCGGCTCGCCAAGGTCTGCGAGACCGACGCCGAGGGCGGCCGCCGCGAGGAGCGGGCCCGGCAGGGCGCCGGTACGCCGCAGCCGGGAGGCGGACATGCCTGACGCCGTGGTGATCGGCGCCGGCCCCAACGGCCTGGTGGCGGCCAACCTGCTCGCCGACGCCGGCTGGAGCGTGGAGGTCCTGGAGGAACAGCCCGAACCCGGCGGCGCCGTCCGCCACGACCGGGGCGTGCACCCCGACTACGTCAACGACCTGTTCAGCTCGTTCTACCCCCTCGCCGTCGCCTCGCCCGTCCTGGCCGCCCTGCGCCTCCAGGACCACGGCCTGCGCTGGAGCCACGCCCCGCACGTGCTGGCCCACCCCCTCACCGACGGCCGGTGCGCCGTCCTGGACCGCGGCGTCGACATCACCGCCGCCTCGCTCGACGCCTTCGCGGCCGGCGACGGCGCCGCCTGGCGCCGGCTGCACGAGCTGTGGGAACGCCTCGGCGGGGACCTCATGGACGCCCTGTTCGCACCGTTCCCGCCCGTCAGGGCGGGGGTCCGGCTGCTCGCCCGGCTGCGCGGGGCCGGCGGGCTGCGGGTGGCCCGCACCATGCTGCTGCCGGTGCGCCGCATGGGCGAGGAGGAGTTCCACGGCGAGGGCGGCCGGCTCCTGCTGGCCGGCAACGCCCTGCACGCCGACCTTGCGCCCGAGTCCGCCGGCAGCGGCGGCTTCGGCTGGCTGATGTCCATGCTCGGCCAGAGCCACGGCTTCCCCGTGCCGGTCGGCGGCTCCGGCGCCCTCACCGCCGCCCTGACCCGGCGGCTGCGTGGCCGCGGCGGCGTCCTGCGCTGCGGCGAGCGCGTCGACCAGGTCGTCGTGCGCGACGGGCGGGCCGTCGGCGTCCGGACGGCCGGCGGCACCCTGGTGCCCGCCCGGCGCGCCGTCCTCGCCGACGTCTCGGCGCCCGACCTGTACGGCCGCCTCGTGGACCCGGCCGAGCTGCCCGACCAGCTCCTGGCCGATCTGCGCCGCTTCCAGTGGGACTTCGCCACCTTCAAGGTGGACTGGGCGCTGGACGGACCCGTGCCCTGGCGCACCGAGGGCCCTGTCGGGGCGGGCACCGTCCACCTCGCCGACGGCTTCGACGAGCTCACCCGCTTCACCGCGCAGATCGCCATGCGCCAGGTGCCCGACCGCCCCTTCACCGTGTTCGGCCAGATGACCACGGCCGACGCCACCCGCTCGCCGCTCGGCACGGAATCGGCCTGGGCCTACACCCACGTCCCCCGCGAGATCACCGGCGACGCGGGCGAGGAGGGCCTGACCGGCGCCTGGAGCCCCGGCGAGCAGGAGATCATGGCCGACCGGATGGAACGGCAGGTCGAACGGTTCGCCCCCGGCTTCCGCGGCCGTATCCTCGCCCGGCGCGTCCTCGCCCCCGGCACCCTCCAGTCGCTGGACCGCAACCTCGACACCGGGGCCATCAACGGCGGCACCACGGCCGTCCACCAGCAGCTCGTGTTCCGCCCGGTCCCCGGCACCGGCCGCCCCGAGACCCCGGTCGCCGGTCTCTTCCTGGCCTCCGCGGGCGCCCACCCGGGCGGCGGCGTGCACGGCGCGCCCGGCGCCAACGCGGCCCGCGCCGCGCTGCGCCGCCGGCTGCCGCCCGGCCTGCACCGGGCCCAGCGGGCCCTGGCCGCCCGCGACCGCACGGGCCGCCGCACACCGGACCGCTGACCCGCCGCACACCGCCGCCGAGCCGCTGGTCCGCCGTACACGGGCGGGGCGCTGACCGCCGGGACCGCCGGACCGCTGAGCACCGGGACACCGGGCCGCTGACCGCCGGGACCGGTGGGTGTACGGCCGCCGGGAGCCGTACCAGGGCCGTACGCGAAGCAGGCCGCACGGGGGCGGTCCCGTCAGGCCCGTACGCGCGAACCAGGCCGCACCGGGGCGATCCCGTCAGGCCCGGTCCTCGCCGGGACGGCCGGGCATCCGGTACGCGGCGAGCGCGGCGATGTCGTCGTCCAGTTGCCCGCCGCTGTAGTCGAGCAGGTCCTCGTGCAGCCGGTCCAGCAGCTCGCGCGGCGGCAGCAGCGCCAACGGCCCCATCCGCTCGGCCAGCGGATAGAAGATCCCGCCGGGGCCCCGGGTCTCGGTGACGCCGTCGGTGTACAGCAGCAGCTGGTCGCCCGGCCGGAAGGACACCACGTCCACGTGGTAGCCGTTGCCGACCAGCGCCCCCAGGTTGATCGGCGGCGAGGGGGCGCTCGCGTGCAGCTCGGTGACCCGGCCGGAGTGGATGAGCAGGGGCGGCGGATGACCGCAGTTGACGATGCGCACCATGTGCTCGTCGTCGGGGATCTCCGCGAACACCGCCGTGACGAACCGCTCCGCCGCCTCGCCGCCGGGCAACTGCGCGGCATGACGGCTCATGCTCCGCTCCATGCGGCGCGCCACACCGGTCAGATCGGGCTCGTCGTGGGCGGCCTCCCGGAACGCCCCCAGTATCGTCGCGGCGGTCTCCACGGCCACCAGCCCCTTGCCGCGCACGTCGCCGACGAGCAGCCGTACGCCGTAGGCCGTCGGCACCGCCTCGTACAGGTCGCCGCCGATCCGGGCCTCCGCGGCGGCGGAGAGGTACAGCGTCTCCACCGAGACCTGGCCGAGCCGGCGGGGCACCGGGCGCAGTAAAACCCGCTGCGCGGTCTCGGCGACGGACCGCACGGTGGCGAGCGTGCGCTCCCGGCGGATCCGGTGCACGGCCAGGATCGTGCCGAGGATCCCGACCAGGCTGGTGCACACGTAGTTGGCGACGTAGTGGCGGTCCCAGAGGTAGCCGACGGAACGCCCCGCGCAGCACGGGGTGCCCGCCAGCACCCCCTCGAACACGATGGCGAACACGGTGAAGGCGGCCACCGCCACCGGACCGTAGGCGTAGGCGGCGACCAGCGGCAGCGCGATGAGCAGGAAGCTGACCGGCCAGGCCACCGGGGTCAGCGGCTCCAGGGCCAGGACCCCGGCCACGTACAGGAAGGGCAGCCAGCGCAGCCACTTCGGCGGGGCGGGCACCCGGGACGAGGGGATCCCCGCCGCCGCGGGCGGCCTGCCGTCCGCGTGCGGCGCCGCCCGCCTCATCGCTCGCTCCGGCCGCGCCCGGCCGCCGTCCGGCGCGCCGTCGCCGGCCACGGGCGGGACGGAGACGGGGGCGTGCGGACCGGCTCGGTGCGACGGTCGTCGCGGCGGAAACACTCAGGCGGCCTGTTCACAGGAACTCCCGGCGGACTTGATCAGACCTCCAGCCTGCGGCGGCCCGCCGCCGCGACCGCTTCATTGCTCCAGGCAAGGGCATGTCCGCCCGGCCGGTGAAGCAGGCGATCCCGGGCATACGGCGGGAGTGATCTTCGACCGTCACCGAGGAGGGGGACCCGCCGTCGTGACCGTGCCCCAACGCAGCCTACGCCGCGGCGGCCGCAGGCGCGCCTTCGACCTGCGGGCCACCGCGCTGTTCTTCGCACTGCTGGCGATCCTGCTGGTCGCCGGGGCGTACACCGCCCGCGCGGCGCTCGACGCCGCCGAACGGCGCCCGGCCTGGACCGCCGTGCTGTGCCTGTCCGGCACAGCCGCCGCCGTCCTCGCCGTACGCCGCCGGCGCCGCCGCGGGCATCTCGCGCAGCGCACCGCGCACCGGGCCGCCGCCGCGCTGCGGGAGGGGACGCGGACGGCGCTGGACGCCCTGGAGACGCCGCCCGAGCGGGCCCCGGCCGTCGTCGTGCCGGCCCAGGCCGGTCCCGGCGGCCGCAGTGCGCCGCTCGCCGAGGACACCGTGGTCCTGGCGGAGCCGGCGGTCGACTACGACCTGCTCGACCCGGACGAGTTCGAGCAGGCGGTGGCGGCGCTGTGCGAGCGGGACGGCTGCACGGACGTGGAGGTCGCGGGCGGGGCCGGGGACCTCGGCGCGGACGTGCTGGCCGTCGCCCCGGACGGGCGGCGCGTGGTCGTCCAGTGCAAGCGCTACTGCGCCACCAACCGGGTCGGCTCCGAGGACCTCCAGCGCTTCGGCGGCACCTGCTACACCGTGCACGAGGCCGACGTCGCGCTCTTCGTCACCACCAGCGACTTCACCGCGCCGGCCGTCGAGTACGCCGCGCAGTGCGGCATCGTCTGCGTCGACGGCGAGGACCTGCGGGCGTGGAGCGACGGCGCCGCCCCGCCGCCGTGGACGGCCGTCACCCCGGCTCCGCCGCCGGCGCGGCCGTCGCCCTGAGCGCGTGGTCCATGAAGCGCCGGGAGACCGGCGGCAGGGTGCGCCCGGTGAGCCGGGCGATGCCGATGTCCCGGGCGCCGCGCACATCGGTGATCTCCAGATAGCGGATGGGGAAGTCGGGGGTGGCCGCGGTGTCCGGCGACGACGGGATCAGGGAGACGCCCAGACCGGCCGCGACCAGGCCGCGCAGCGTGTGCACCTCCTCGCCCTCGAAGCCGACCAGCGGCGTGAACCCGGCCTCGCGGCACAGCGTCTCGGTGACGCTGCGCAGCCCGTAGCCGGGCTTGAGCAGGATGAACGGCTCCTCGGCGACCTCGGCCAGCCGGACCCGGCCGCGCCCGGCCAGCCGGTGCCCGGTCGGCACCGCCAGCCACAACGGCTCCACCAGCAGCCGCCGCCAGGTGATCAGCGGATGGCCGGGATCGCCACTGGTGATCACCAGGTCCGCGGTGGCGTCCAGCAGGTGCTGCACCAGGCCGTTCTCCTCGTGCTGGTGCAGCTCGAACCGCACGTGCGGCAGCGTTCGGCGGAAGCCGGTCACCAGCTTGGGGACGAGCCAGGTGCCGAGCGTGTGCAGGAAGGCCAGCGACACCACGCCCGCCTCCGGGTCGACGACCTCGGCGACCGCCCGCCGCCCGCGGTCGTAGCTGTCGAGGGCCGCGTCGACGTACTCCTTGAACACCCGTCCCGCCGGGGTGGGGCGCAGCAGGCGGCCGACCCGCTGGAGCAGCTCCGCGCCCACCTCCTCCTCCAGCCGGCGCAGCGCGCGCGACAGGGCGGGCTGGGTGATGCGGGCCTGAGCGGCGGCCTCCGTCACCGTCATGCCCTCGGCGACCGCCTGGAAGGAGCGCAGCACCTGAAGATCCATCGCGCTCATCCTCCCACCGGACAGAACCCGTCGCACCGGGCGGCCGGGGACCCCGGGCCTGGGTGCGCGGGGCCAGGGGCGCCCGGGGAGGTCGGGGTGCCCGGGGAGGCCGGGGAGGCCGGGAAGGCGGGGGAGTTCGAGGAGCCCGGGGAGGCGGGGGAGTCCGGTCCGTCGGCCGGTTGCGGGCCGGGGGAGGCCGGTGCCGCGCCGCCGCCCAGGTTGCGCGCGCTGACGGCGTCGCAGAGCCGTTCCGTGGCGGTGACGGCGGCCTCCAGCGCCGCCAGGTCCCGGCCGGGACGGCCCGGCTCGGCGTCGGCGTGGGCGACGGCCCGGCGGGCCTCGGCGAGCCGGTGGTAGGCGGTCCGGCGCAGCGCGTGCCGACGGCCCGGCGCGGCATCCGCCGGCAGGTCCCGGTAGCGGCGGGCGGCGGCGAGCGCCGCCCCGGTCTGCGCGGCGGCCCGCTCGGCCGCCGAGGCCGGCCACAGCGCGAAGTGCGCGACGAGCACGATCGCTGCGGCCAGCGCGGTGTCCAGGATGCGCGCCGAGTACAGCGCCCGGTGGTCGCCGAGCATGTCCACCAGGACGAACACGACAGCCGTCAGACCCGTCGTGGCCAGCGCGTAGTGGTGGCGCACGCCCACGGCCATCACCGCGCCGAACGCGGCGACGGCGCCGATCAGGACGTAGGCGTCGGTCGTCAGCAGGGTCACCGCGCCGATCGCGGCCACCCCCACGAGCGTGCCGGCGCAGCGGTGCAGGGCGCGGCGCAGCACCGGACCGAAGTCGGGCTTGTAGACGAAGGCCACCGTCATGGGCAGCCAGTAGCCGCGCGGGCCGTGCAGCAGTCCGGCGCACAGCTGCGCGACCAGCACACAGGCCGCGAGCAGCACGGCGTAGCGCACCTGCGCCGCCCGGCCGTGCCAGGGCAGCGCGGGCAGCCGCACCGCCGCCTCGTCCGGCCGCACCCGCCCGGACCGGCCGGCCAGCTCGGCGAGCGCCCGCAGGGCGGGGGAGTCCGGAGCGGCGGGCCACTCGGCCGGTACGGCGCCGGGCGCGGGCGCACCGGAGGCGGCGGGAGCGCCCGCCGGGCGCGGGGCGGCCCCGGCGGCGGGCGCGGGATCAGGAGTGGCGGGCGTTTCGGCCGGGGCGACGCCGGGGGCGGTGGGTGTGCCTGCCGGGGGCGTGACGGTCTGCGGGGTGGACACGGAGTGCGGAGTGGCGGGCGCTTCGGCCGGGTCGCCGTCGGATGCGGCCGTACCGGGGGCGGCGGGCGTGCCCGCCGGGGGCGGGGCGGTTCCGGCGGCGGCTGCGGGGTCCGGCGCGCCGGCGGTCCCGGCGGCCGGGGGAGCGGTGCGCCCGGGCACGGGGCGCGCGGTGGCCTTGGACGAGGTACCGGCCGTGGGCGCGTTCGGCCCCGCCGCGGCGGCAGCGCCCGCGGCCGGCAGCAGGCGCGCGGCCAGCGTCAGCGGCACGTCCCGTACGTGCGCGGGCAGCACCCGCCCCTCCCACACCAGCGCGGAGGTCACCTCGCCCAGCCGCAGCGCCGTGTCGAAGGCGTCGCGCAGCGCGCTCAGCTCCGTACCGGAGCGGACGCGCCGGGACAGATGACGGCCCATGGCCCGGTGGGCGTGGTCGAGCGCGGCGGTCAGCCGCCGGCGCGCCGCCTCCGCCCCGGCCGAGCCCGCCGCCGACAGGGCCTCGGCGGCGGCCCGGTACACGGCGAGGACGGCGTCCCGTTCGATGGCGTGCCGCCGCCACAGCCACGGCGTCGCGGACAGAGCGGTCACCAGGGCCACCCCGGCCAGCAGCGCGAGCGGCGGCTGCCACCAGGGTCCCGGTACGGGGACGCCGGCGCCGACGGTGGCGCCGAGCAGCAGATGCATGCCGGCCACGGAGGCCAGCGGGCCGCGCAGGCTGACCGCGCCGCCGAGCAGGGCGGCGGCGACCAGACAGCCCGGCACCGCCACCGGGTGCCCGCTGCGCAGGGCCAGCCCGCCGGCGAGCAGCCCGCAAGCGGCGGCCAGACCCATGCGGACCAGCCGTCGCAGCCGCAGCCGGTAGGGGTCCGAGCCGTCCTGGCCCACCCCCCACAGCGCGCCGATGCCCGCGAGCACCGCGGGGACCACGGCGCCGGTCAGGACGCCGATCAGCAGCGGTACGGCGAGCGCGACGGCTCCCCTGGCCGCCGCCGCGAGGGGCACCGGGGTGAGACGGACGCCGCGCGTTGCCTGCATGAACAGTTCGACTCCTCGAAGGTGTGTGGTGGGTTCCTGGTCGCGTGCCCCGGCAGGCCGGAGGGACGCCCCTCCATGGTCGGGCCGCGACGACGCATGCGTCCAATGCCTGCCGCGCTCCGCAACCATGCACCAGGCGCATGCATGTCCCGGCCGGTCGCTCTGGCCGCCGACGGAGCCGGTCTCCGCGCGCCGCCCGCCGCCCCGCACGTCCGCCGAGGGCGGCCGGAACCGGCTCCGCACGCTGTCCGCATGCTGTGCACTCTCTGTCCGTGTGCCGTCATTTTCCGTACACTGCGCAGCATCCGCGCAGGGGCATGGGTGACGGGGGGAGCCGACATGTCCGGTGATGCCTACGGGAGCGGTCAGGGAGCCTTCGGGCCGCCGACGCCGCCCAGACCGCCGATGCCCGCGATGCCGCCCGGGCCACCGCAGGCCGGGCCGCCGCCCGCGCCGCCGCAGGCCGCGCCCGACGCCGTGCGGGCGCTCGCGGTCGCCCTGCTCAACCTGACCGGCCTCGGCCTCGGTTACGCGCTGCTGCGCCGGTGGCTGCCCGCCGCCGTGTGCTGGGCGGCCACCGCACTGCTGCTGATCGTCGCGCTGCCGCCCGACCCGGACGGCGTGCCGGGCGGCGTCCTCGTCGCCTACGCCGTCGTCCTCGTCCTCGCCGCCGCGCACGGCGCCGCGGCGGCCCTGCGCCGGCCCCTGGCGTGGCCGGGAAGCGCACCGCTCGCCGCCCTGCTCGGCCTGGTCCTGCTCGCCGTGCCGGCCGGCGGCGGCGTGCTCTACGACCGGGCGCGCGACGAGGCCACCGAGAGGCTCCTCCTCGACCGCCTCCAGGACGCGGACGACCTGGTGCGGGCGGGCGCGGGCCAGCCCTTCGCCACCGCCGAGCCGGGGTTCCGCAAGGCGCTCGCCGACTACGCCGCCCTGCGCCGCGACCACCCCGGCTCACGGGCCGCCGAGCGCGTCCCGGACCGGCTGACCGCCTACTACGCCACGGTCGGCGCCGCCTACGGGCAGAAGAAGTACTGCGACGCCGTCGCCCCGCTCACCTATCTGCGCACGGTGCCGAAGACGATCCCGGCCAAGGACCTCGGCACCCTGGCCACCTGGCCCGACGACCGGCTGGCCCAGTCCCTGTACGCCTGCGGTTCGAGCGAACTGACCGGCGGCGACACGCAGTGGACGCTGCACCTCGGCCAACTGCTCGTCTCCTTCCCCGGCTCCGCGCTCGCGCCCCGGGTGGAGCCGGACGTCCGGGCCGCCGTGGACCGGGCGGTCGAGGACGTGGGCGGCAGCGACCCCTGCACGGCGGTGAACCGCCTGCGCGCCCTGGGGACGCAGATCGCCGGCGTCACGGGCGGCGCCCCCGAGATCACCACCGCCCTCGGCAAGGACGCCGACCGGGCGAGCGGGGCCGCCGACTCGGGGACGTACGACTGCGGCGTCGCGCAGTACCGCGGCGGCGACTTCGACGCGGCCCTGGCGACCATGAACGAGTTCACCAAGAAGAACCCGCACGCCCGCAACCGGGCGCGCGCCGAGAAGATCGCCATAGCGGCGGAGATCGCCGAGACGGTCCCCGCCGCCGGCAAGCGCCTGCCCACCCTCGACACGGGCGGGAGCATCTCGGTGACGATCAAGAACGACAGCCCCGACGACATCACCGTCCTCTACACCGGCCCGGTGACCGGCAGCCTCACCGTCAAGGCCTGTTCCGGCTGCAGCGCCTACCCCCTCTCGTCCACCCTGCTGAGCGGCTTCCGGCCGTGCGGTGACAGCGGCAAGGACTATCCGCAGCGGACCATCTCGCTGCCGGCCGGCACCACGTACTTCCTGCACAAGCCGCGGGGCGGCAGCTCCTCGGCGCCGGCGTCCGACACCGCGAAGCTGCGCTCCGGCTACGTCTACACCGAGTGCGCCTACACCCGGCAGGGCTTCGGCACGACCGGCTGACGGCGCGCCGCCGCAGCCGCCGCCCGTGCGGGTGAGCCGTGCGGACCAGGCCCGGTACCAGGCCGGGTCCGCACGGCGCGTCCGTGCCGTCAGGACGCCGTGCAGGCCCCGACGGCCGGCAGGGCGGAGCTGCCGTTCTTCGCGACGGTGAAACCGAAACTGGTCGAGGCGCCGGCCGCCAGGCTGCCGTTGTAGGTCGGCCGCACCGTGGCGACGGTGCCGCCGGCGTCCCAGCTCGGGCTGCCGTTCCACAGCGCGGTCACCTTCTGCGGGGCGGGGAAGGTGACCGGCACGCTCCAGCCGGTGATGGGGGAGGAGCCCGCCTTCACGGTGACCTCGCCGTTGTACCCGTCGTTCCAGTCGGCGGTCCGGGCGAAGGTGACGGTGCACGTGGCGCCGGTGCCGCCGCCCCCGCCGTTGTCGCCGCCACCGCCACCGTCCCCGCCGCCGGCCGAACCGCCGAGCGCGGCGAGGACGGCGTCGTAGGCGGGCTTCCTGGCGTAGTTCGAGTCGAACAGCAGCGGGGTGCCGCTGGAGCGCCAGGAGTACTTGTCGGTGATGCCCCACACGGTCATGCCGGTGCAGCGGGTGACCGCGAGGCAGGCCTTGACGACGTTGCCGTAGCTGGTGGCCTGCGCGCTGCCGGAGCCCTCGATGTCCAGCTCGGTGATCTGCACGTCGACGCCGAGGTCGGCGAAGCGCTGGAGGTTGGCCTGGTAGTCGGACGGGACCGGGGAGGCGCTGTTGAAGTGGGACTGGAAGCCCACGCAGTCGATCGGCACGCCACGGGACTTGAAGTCTTTGACCATGTTGTAGACGGCGGTGCTCTTCGCGTTGACGCCGTCGGTGTTGTAGTCGTTGTAGCAGAGCTTCGCGCCGGGATCGACGGACCGGGCGGTGCGGAAGGCCTCCTCGATGAAGCCGTCGCCGAGCTTGTCCTGGAACGGCGAGCTGCGCCGGGCGCCGCTGGAGCCGTCCTGGAACGCCTCGTTGACCACGTCCCAGGCGTAGATCTTGCCCTTGTAGTGCTGCATGACCTGGGTGATGTGGTTGTTCATGGCCGTGCGCAGATCGGCCGCGCCCAGCCCGGAGACCCAGGAGGGCAGCTGCGAGTGCCACACCAGCGTGTGCCCGCGGATCTTCATCGCCTTGCTCTGCGCGTGGGTGACGATCTGGTCGGCGGCGGAGAAGGTGAAGGTGCCGCGGGTGGGTTCGGTGGCGTCCCACTTCATCTCGTTCTCCGGCGTCACCGCCCCGAACTCCTGGTCCAGCGTGGTGGCGTAGGCGGCTTCGCCGAGGTGGTTCGCCGCCACCGCCGTACCGAAGTAGCGGCCCTTCCCGGCCGCGGCGGAGGCCAGCGAGTCGGCGGCCGAGGCGCTGTGCGAGAGGGCCGTGACGGTGGCCGCGGCGAGCAGCACGGAGGTCAGCGCCCCCACCGCCGGTCTGGCCCCTTTAAGCGTGCGCATGTCAGCTCCTTGTCTCGAAAGTTTCGCTGACGAGATCGAATGTGACGCGCAGATTACGAACGGATGCGGGGCCGGTCAACGGTTCGCACAGAGTCGGCGGGCGGATGGCCGAAAGGGTGACCCCCAGGCCGCGTAAGCCGGTTGAGCCCGGGTCGCTTCGGTTGACGCACTCGCGCGGCACCCCTAACGTGACCCCGGCGGCTTCCCGAAAAAGGACCGAAACTTTCGAACCCGTACCGCTGTCGTGATCCGGAGAAGGCCGGTGCCTGGCCCCTTGCTCGCCCGCGTCCTTCGGCTCGACGGCGCCGTCCGCCGGAGCGGCTGGGTGGGCGCCGGAGCCACGGAACGGGTGTTCGTCATCCGTCCGTCCGGATCTCGCTCTTCCGTGGGGATCGCGGTCGAACGGCCGCCGCGGCGGCCCCCGGATCTGCCAGCCTCCCTGGTGCCGGGCGCACGGTGCGCCCCGCGCAGGGAGGTGGGCGTTTGTCCGGGCACATCGGACGCATCGGCGGCCGGCAGGTCGTGGCGGTTCTGGCGCTGGGAGGCGGTCTCCTGCTCGGCCCGCTCCTGCCCGCGCAGGCGGCCGAGACGGGCCCGGCGGGACCGGGCGACGGCGGCCCCGTCCCGACGACCCTGAACACCGTCCACGATCTCGCCTCCCCGGTCCTGGTGCCCCCGACCGGCCGGCCCGGCGGCCCGACGGTCGGCCACTGGCCGGGGAAGCGCTAGGGCGGCCGGACGCCGGGGCGGCGCGGGTGATCAGGGACGCGGGCGCAGGATCAGGCGGGGTGATCGAGGGCGCAGGATCAGGCGGGTGATCAGGGGCGCAGGATCAGGCGGACGGGGTTGCCCTCCTTCTTCTCCAGGCGCTCCACCGCCTGCGCCGCCTCCGCGAGCGGCAGGACGCCGCTGATGGAGGCGGAGAAGTCCACGCGCCCGCCTTCGATCAGTCGCAGCAACTGCGGCAGGGCCACCGGCATGTCGGAGCCGTAGTGGCCGAGGATCTGCTGCTGGAGGTAGCTGAAGCGGGTGCCGTCCGCGACGCTCAGCGGCTGGTCGGTCAGCCCGACCAGGACCAGCCGGCCCTTGGGCGCCAGCACCGACAGGGCCTGCGCCCGCACGGCCGGCACCCCGGCGAAGTCGAACGCCGCCGCCAGTCCGGCCCCCGCGGTCGCCGCGCCGACGCGGGCGCGCAGTTCGGGGTCGGCCGGGTCCAGCGCCAGGTCGGCCCCGGCGGCCAGGGCGCGTTCCCGGGCCACCGGGTTGGGGTCGACGGCCACGATCGGGCAGGCGCCCACCGTGCGCAGCAACTGCACGGCGTGCACCCCGAGGCCGCCCGCGCCCCACACGCCGACCGCCTCGGCGGGCCGCACTGCGCCGGTGACGGTGACCGCGCCCCACGGCGTGGACACCGCGTCCGGGATGATCGAGCCCTGCTCGAAGGGGATCCCGTCCGGCAGCGCGGTGAGGGCGGCGGCGGAGGACAGGGCGTACTCGGCCCAGCCGCCGTCGTAGTCGACGCCGCGCGTGTAGGTGACGCCGCCGCGCGTCTCGCCCGCGTACAGCACCACCCGCTGTCCCTCGGTCCAGGCGGTGACGCCCGCCCCGACCTCGGCGATCGTGCCCGCCACCTCGTGGCCGAGGGTGACCGTGTCGCCCTCCAGCAGCAGCGGCGTCAGGGTGCCGTCGATCAGATGGACGTCGGACAGGCAGACCCCGGCCGCCGCCACCTTGACCAGCACCTCCCCGGGGCCCGGCTGGGGCCTTGGCACCTCCTCCAGGCGCAGGGTGCGGCTGGGTACGTGCAGCCGGGCGGCGAGCATCCGGTCCATGGGGGCGACCTCCTCGGTGTGACGGCGGCCGCGCGCTTTATCGCAGGTCGCCTTGCTTTGCACCGTACGACGCCGCGGCGGGCAACGCAAGGCGACTTGCATTAGCATCGGGGCATGACGGAAACCACCCCAGCGGGCCCGGAGGAGAATCCCGTGCCGCCCCTGCGCCGCCGGGGCGAGCGCATGCGGCAGGCGGTGCTCGCCGCGGCGCTGGACCTGCTGTCCGCCGAGGGGCTGTCCGGCGCGACCGTCGCCGCCGTCGCCCGCGCGGCGGGCGTGCACGAGACCTCGGTCTACCGGCGCTGGGGCAGCCGCGAGAACCTGATCCTGGACGCGCTGACCAGCCGGCTCGACACCGCCCTGCCGATCCCGGACACCGGGCGCGTCCGCGAGGACCTGGTGCGCTTCTTCACCGCGCTGGCCCACCTGCTGGACACCGCCCAGGGGCGGGCCCTGCTGCGCCTCAGCGTCGAGCGCGACGACACGCTCGAGGACCGCCGCGGCCCCTACTGGAGCGAGCGCCTGGACCGCGCCGCCGCGATGGTCCAGCGCGGCATCGAGCGCGGCGAACTCGCCGCCGACGCCGACCCCGGGCTGCTGGTGGAGGCGGTCAGCGGACCGCTGTTCAGCCGCGTCCTGCTCAGCGACGCCCCCGTCGGCCCGGCCTATGCGGAGCGGCTGGTCGATCTGACGCTGGACGGCGCCCGGCCCCGCCGGCGGTCCTGACCTGCGCCGCCGGGGCGTTCGGGTGACACCGCGCGGGTCCCGCCGGGCGGCTGCGCCGCACGCGGGCTACGGTGGAGGCACAGCAGGACGCACCGGAAGCCAACTCCCGGTCTCCGGCCGTGCGTTGGTGGTCCAAGGAAAGACACCCCGCTTCCCGTGGGGAGATGCAGGTGCAAGGCCTGCCCAACGCTCGCGACGCCTCGGCCCCCCACCCGGCTTCTTCCGTTCGGGTGGGGGGCCGAGGCGTGTCAGGGTTGCGCGGCTCAGAGGTTCCCGGTGCGCGCCTCGCGCCACAGGTCCACGCCGCCGTCGGTGGCGTACGCGTCGATCTCGGCCAGCTCCTCGGCCGTGAACTCCAGGTTGTCCAGCGCGGCCACGTTCTGGTCCAGCTGCTCCACGCGCGAGGCGCCGATCACCAGCGAGGTGACGCGCTCGTCGCGCAGCGCCCACGCCAGCGCCATCTGCGCGAGGGTCTGCCCGCGGCGCCCGGCGACGGCGTCGAGGGCGCGCAGCCGCTCCAGCATGTCCGGCGTCAGCCACGAGGCGTCGAACGACGTGCCCCGCGCGGCCCGCGAGTCCTGCGGGACGCCGTTCAGATAACGCCCGGTCAGCAGCCCCTGGGCCAAGGCGGTGAAGCCGATGACGCCGAAGCCCTCGTCCCGCGCGGCGTCCAGCAGGCCCTCGGTCTCGATCCACCGGTTGACCATGCTGTACGACGGCTGGTGGATCAGCAGCGGGGTGCCGAGATCGCGCAGGATCGCCGCGGCCCGCCGGGTGCGCTCGGCGTCGTAGGAGGAGATGCCGACGTAGAGGGCCTTGCCCTGGCGCACCGCCGTGTCCAGCGCGCCCATCGTCTCCTCCAGCGGCGTGGACGCGTCCAGCCGGTGGGAGTAGAAGATGTCGACGTACTCCAGGCCCATCCGCTTCAGCGACTGGTCCAGGGAGGCGAGCAGGTACTTGCGGGAGCCGCCGCCCTGCCCGTAGGGGCCGGGCCACATGTCCCAGCCGGCCTTGGTGGAGATCACCAGCTCGTCCCGGTACGGCGCCAGGTCCTGGCGCATCAGCCGCCCGAAGTTGGTCTCCGCCGAGCCGTACGGCGGGCCGTAGTTGTTGGCCAGGTCGTGGTGGGTGATGCCGAGGTCGAAGGCGCGCAGCGCGATCTCGCGCTGGGTCTCGAAGGGGCGGTCGTCGCCGAAGTTGTGCCAGTAGCCCAGGGACAGGACGGGCAGGTCGAGTCCCGAGCGCCCGGTGCGCCGGTAGCGCATGGCGCCGTCGTAGCGGGCGGGGTCCGCGACGTAGGTCATCGGGTGTTCTCCGGGTGGTGCGGTGGGGCGTCCCGCCGGGTGCGGCGGGACGCTCCTACCTTGCTCCGGCATGATCCCGAAGTCCAACCGCCGTCTTCCATCGGATTCAGCGGCGCCGCTTCTGAATCGGCCGCGGATGGGCTACGGCTCCAGCCGGACCGGCAGTTCGAACAGGTCGTTCTGCGTCACCACCGGCTTGTTGCGCAGCTGATCGGCCGGCACCGCCAGGTCCAGCCGGGGGAAGCGGGCGTACAGCGCCGGCAGCGCGACCCCCGCCTCCAGCCGGGACAGGGCCGCGCCCGGGCAGACGTGCGGGCCGTGCCCGAAGGAGATGTGCCGGTTCTTCGACTCGCGGGTGATGTCGAAGTCGCCCGCGGTGGGGCCGTGCGCGTTCTCGTCGCGGCCGATCGCGCCAAAGGAGACGATCAGCGCGTCGCCCGCCGGGATCACCTTGTCGCCGACCGGGACGTCCTCGGTGGCGAACCGGATCAGGACGTGCGAGGTCGGCGTGGAGAAGCGCAGCGTCTCCTCGATCACCGCCGACCAGTCGGCCGCGCCGGAGAGCACCAGGTCGCGCTGGTCGGGGTGGGTGGACAGGTTGACCACCGCGTTCACGATCAGCGAGATCGTCGTCTCGTGGCCGGCGGCGACCATCAGCTGCAGGGTGGAGACGATCTCCTGGTCGGTGAGGTGGTCGCCGTCCTCGGAGGCCAGGATCAGCGCGCTGGTCAGGTCGTCGCCGGGCGCCCGCCGCTTGGCGGCCACCGTCTCGCCCATGATCTGCGCCAGCTCCGTCAGGGTGGCGACGACCTCCTCGGGCGGGGTCTGGGTGGAGAAGAACTTCTCGAACAGCACCTTCAGCCGGGGCAGCCGGCCGGTGTCGATGCCCATGAGGTCGGCGACGACGTACATGGGCAGCGGGTAGGCGAAGGCCGCCTTCAGATCGACCACGCCGCCGTCGGCCGGGAGGGCGTCCAGCAGGTCCTGGGTGAGCCCCTCGATGCGCTCGCGCATCCGCTCCACCCGGCGCGGGGTGAGCGCCTGCGCCACCAGCGTGCGCAGCCGGCGGTGCTCGGCGCCGTCCACGGTGAGCATCGAGCGGCCCGGGTTGGCGAGCCCGATCAGCGGCCAGTCGGCGGGGATCTCGCCGCGCCGCCAGGCGCCCCACACGTCGATGTCCTTCACCAGCCGCGGGTCCGTGAGCAGCGCCCGGGCCTCGGCGTGGTGGGTGACCGCCCACACCGGGACGCCGCCGGGCAGCTCCACGGCCGCCAGCGGGCCGGCCGCGCGCAGCCGGGCGCTCTCGCCGTCCAGGTCGGTGACGAAGGGATCGAGGGCGATACGGGTGCTCTCGGTGCCGGTCGATTCGTCGATGCCGGTCGTCATCGTGACATGCCTCCCAGGGCGGGGGTCGGGATACGGGGCCGAGCCGGGGCGCCCCGGAGCCCGGCCCGCGGACGGGCCGGGCTCACGGGACGCGCGATCAGAGCGCGGGTACGGGGGTGAACCGGACGGGCAGCCGGGTCAGGCCCCGCAGCCAGGGCGAGGGACGGCGGGTCAGGGACTCGGCCGGCACCGCGAGATCGATGTCGGGCAGCCGGTCCAGCACCACCTCGATGCCCGTCCGCGCGATCACCTCGGCGACCTCCTGCGCGGGGAACGGGCAGCGGTGCTCGCCGTGGCCGAAGGAGAAGTGGGCGTTGTTGCCGCCGGTCAGGGCCGAGCCGTGGACCCGCACCTGCGGATCGGAGTTGGCGCCCTGCAGGCCGAGCAGCACCAGGTCGCCCTGGCGGATGCGGCGGCCGCCGAGGTGGGTGTCGCGCGACGCCCACCGCCCGGCCACGTTCTGTGTGGGCGTGTCCTCCCACAGCACCTCGTTCATGGCGTCCGCGACGCTGTTGCGTCCGCCGAACAGGGAGGCCGCGAACCGCTCGTCGGTCAGCATCAGCCGCAGCGAGTTGCCGATCCAGTCGGCGGTCGGCTGGTGCCCGGCCGCCATCATCACCATCAGGTCCTGGGCGATCTCCTCGTCGGTGAAGCCGCCCGGGTCGGCCAGCATCCGCGAGGCCACGTCGTCGGCGGGCCGCGCCCGCCGCTCGGCGAGCAACTGGGCGATGGCGGACGCCAGATGCCGCTGGCCCGCGATCGCCCGCTCCCGGCCGTCGATCATGTCGTTGAGGGCGGTGACCAGCGCCGGGCCCTCCTCGTCGGGGACCCCGTAGAGCCGGGCCAGCACCCGCACCGGCAGCAGCATCGCGTAGTCGCCGACCAGGTCGGCCGCGCCCTCCCCGCACACCGCGTCGATCAGCTCGTCGGCGAACCGCTCGGCGTGGCGACGCAGTTCGGACGGCTCGACCGCCTCCAGGGCGTTCGAGATCATCGCGGCCCGCTCGCGGTGCCGCTCGCCGACCGTGTAGAGGATGGACGGCTGCTTGCGGCCGATCATGGGCAGCAGCGGCCAGTCGTCGGGGATGTTCTCCCACTGGTTCCACAGGTCCGAGTCCCGGCTGAACAGCACCGGGTCGCCGGTGACCTGGTGCAGCTCGCGGTAGCCGAGCACCAGCCAGGCCGGGACGTCCCCGTCCAGCAGCACCGGGGTGACGGCGCCGTGCTCGCGCCGCATCTCCCGGTACAGCACGGCGGGTTCGGTCTGGAACCGGGGGCCGCTCAGCGGCACCGCGTCGGTGGTCACACGAACTCCTGTCGGGGCGCGGGCACTTCGGCACTGCGGCCGGTGTACTGGTCCTGCAGATGCCGCACCAGCGTGATCAGGACCTGCTTGCTGGACTCGCGCGAGCGGGCGTCGCAGTCCACCAGCGGCACCCGCGGGTCCAGGTCGAGGGCGTCGCGGATCTCGGCGTGGGTGTGCGCCGGGCCGCCGAAGTCGTTGCGGGCCACGATGAACGGCGTGCCGTGGTGCTCCAGCCGGTCGATGGCGTACCAGGAGTCGTCGATCCGGCGCGTGTCGACCAGGACGACCGCCCCGAGCGTGCCGGCGAACAGCCGGTCCCACAGGAACCAGAACCGCTCCTGCCCCGGCGCGCCGAACAGGTACAGCACGTTGTGCGCGTCCAGCGTGATGCGGCCGAAGTCGAAGGCGACGGTCGTGGCGGTCTTGCCGCGCACGCCGCTGACGTCGTCGACGTCCTCGCCGGCCTGGGTCATCGTCTCCTCGGTGTTGAGGGGACGGATCTCGCTGACCGAACGGACCAGCGTGGTCTTGCCGACGCCGAAGCCGCCCACGACCACGATCTTCAGGCCGTTGTCGGCGGAGGCACCCAACGGGGTGCGGGCGTCAGAGGTTGCGGAGTCCAACGAGCACCTGCTCCAGGATGTCGGGGTCGTAAACGGCTGCCTTGCGCGGATGGCGGGCGCTGACCCGGCCGGCCGCGAGCAGGTCGCACAGCAGCACCTTGACGATGCTCACGGGCAGGCGCAGCTCGGCGGCGATCTCCACCACGGCCGTGGGCGCGGCGGCCAGCCGCAGGATCGCGGCGTGCTCCGACTGCATGCCGGGCGCCGGCTCCGACTCCGCCACGACCAGGGTGACCAGGTCGAACGGGTTGTCGGGGCCGGTTCCGGTGCGCCCGCCGGTGATGGTGTACAGGCGGTCGGGGGAATCGTCCCTGCCGGGGCGGCTCATGACGTACGGGGCTGGGCGGTCAGATACTCGCCGAGCTGTTCCACCAGCTCGCTCATGTTGTGCCCGACGAGCCCGGCGTCCGCGTCCTCCGTGGTGATCACGGCCAGGTGCGCGCCCTGGCCGGCCTCCACGATGAACAGCACGCCGCCGTAGAACTCGGTCATCGCCGAGCGCACCCCGCCGCTGCCGTCGCCGAACTCGGCGGACGCGCCGTGCGAGAGCGACTGGATGCCGGCGGCGATCGCGGCGAGCTGGTCGGCCTGGTCGACGGTCAGCTCCGGGGTGCGGCACAGCTTCAGTCCGTCGCGGGACAGCACGAGCGCGTGCCGCGCGCCCGGGGTCCGCTCCAGCAGGCCCTCCAGGAGCCAGGTGAGCTTGTCGTCGGCGGTGGTCTGGCCGGTCATGAAGTGGTGTCGCCTTCCGGGTGCGCGTACGGGTGGGGCTGGGGGTCGGCCGGGGCGGCCGCGCTGTCGCCGCCGCTGCCGGCCGGGGGCCGGTGGGCGGCCCGGTCGGCCGGCGCCGTGCGGTCGGGGCCGTCGCCCCGCTCGTCCGGCGCGGCCGCGTGGTCGGGTCCGGCGGCGCGTACGGCCTGGCGGAAGCTGCCGAAGCGGGCGGCGCGGGTCTTCGCCTCGTCGGCGCCGGCCGGCTCGCGCGGCTCGGGGGTGCGGGCCGCGGCGCGGGAGCGCTCGGCCTGGGCCAGGGTGCGGCCCCGGCGCCGCCGGGGCAGCCCGGTGGCGGGGCGCTCGGCGGTGTCGCCGTCCGAGCCGTCGGGGGTGCTCGTGTGCGCGGGCGGGGCCTCCCCGGCGGACCCGGCGCGCTCGGCGGCGGGCAGCGCGGCCCGGGCGGGGGCCTGGTGCGCCGCGGCGCGGTCGTCGTCCTTCGGAGGCGGTCCGGCCGGCCCCGCGGAGGCGGCGGCCGGGGCGGTGAGGATCTCCTGCGGGATCAGCATCAGCACGCCCGTGCCGCCCCGCGCGGACGGCCGGAAGGACACCTTCAGACCGTACTTGCGGGCCAGCCGGCCGACGACCGCGAGCCCGAGCCGGGTGCCGGTGAGACCGCCGAGTTCGGAGATGTCGCCGGAGACGGCCTGCTCGGCGCGGCGCAGCTGCACCTCGCCCATGACGAGGCCGCTGTCCTCCACGGACACGATGACGCCGGCCGGCACCTCCTCGACGTAGACGTGCACTTCGGAGGTGGGCGGCGAGAAGTTGGCGGCGTTGTCCAGGAGTTCGGCCAGCGCGTGCATCACGCCCTCGGCGGCGTGCCCGGCGACCGCGCTCTCGCTCGTCGCGTGCACCCGCACCCGGCGGTAGGCGCTGATCCGGCCCATCGCGCCGCGCAGGATGGACTCCATCGCGATGGGGCGCGCCCAACGGCGGCCCGAACGCGAGCCGGTGAGCACGGCGACCGAGTCGGCGAGCCGGCCGGCCTGCGCGGTGCGGTGGTCCAGGTGGAGCAGGTCCGCCAGGACCTCCTCGTCCGTGTGCCGCTCCTCCATGGCGCGCAGGTCGGCGAGCATGGCGGTGGTCAGCGCCTGCATCCGGCCGGCCGCGTTCGCCGTCGCCGAGATCGCCGCGTCCCGGGCGCGGGTGGCGCGCTCCAACTCCCCGGCCAGGCGGGCGTTCTCGGCGGTGAGGCGCTCGCGCCCGGCCGCGTCCTCGGCCTCGATACGGGCCCGCTCCTCGGCCAGCGCCGCGGCGAACTCCGCGCGCTGCCGGGCGAGTTCGTCGATCAGGTGCTGCCGCTCGCGGTGCGCTTCGCGCAGCAGCCGGTCGGCCTCCTGGAGCCGGAGCCCGGCGTCCTGTGCCGACGCGTCCAGGGCGCGCCGGGCGATCCGGGCCGACTGCGCCGCGCGTACGGCCCACAGGACGGCGACGACCAGGACGACGGCCGCGAGGCCGCCGCCCCAGGCGAGCGGGGCGCGCACCGAGGCGGGCGCCGCCGCGACCGCGCCCGCGACCGCGGCGACGGACACGACGGCGGTGAGCGCGGGAAGGGGGGCGAGAGTGCGGACGGTGGGTCGCTCGCCGCGAGGCGTGGGCGCGGTCATCAATCGGATCCTCGGGCGGCCGCCGTTCGGTCGAAGGGCGGCCCTCGGTCTGTTCCTCGGACAGGGTCTGGCTGGTGACAAGGTGACACGTGGTGCTGCTCAACTGACGGTCACTATACGAGCCTTGGTGATCATATTGAAAAGGCCTCGTCGCATTTGCCCGACAGGGTCCGTCACTTCCCTTCAAGACGGCGCCCGTGGGACCCGTACCGGCTTCCGCCGCACGCCGGTTGTGCGTCCGGCCGGGGCGTCCGGCCGGGGCGTCCGGGAGCGCCGGCCCGGCCCGATTCCGGGGGCCGGGCCGCGAAGCCGACGCGCCCCGTGTCGCACCCCCGCGCCCCGCGTCGCACCCCCGCACCCCACGCCGCACCCCCGCACCCCGCCACGTTGCC
>NZ_JAIOAB010000052.1 GCF_019890635.1 Streptomyces sennicomposti | reverse complement strand
CGCCGGACTGCACGGGCACCGGGGCGATGCCGTAGTCGTCCTCGCTCATCCCCTGGTTCTTCAGGTTGGCGGAGGCGGACTGCCACAGCAGCATCGCGGTGTTGCCCTTGGCGAAGTCGCTGACGGACTGGTTCTGCGCGTACTCGGCGTTGCCCTGCGGGATGACCTTGTCCTTGGCCATCAGGTCGACGTACTGCTTGACCGCCGCGACCGCGTTGTCGTTGGCGAAGTCGGGCTTGCCGTCGGCGGTGAAGAAGTCCGCACCGTGCTGCTTGGCGAAGACGAACACGTGGTGGATGTTCTCGGAGACGTTGGCGCCCTCGGCGCCGAGGACGTTCTTGCCCCTCGCCTGGATCTTCTTGCCGTCGGCGACCAGCTCGTCCCAGGTGGCCGGGGGCTTGGAGATGCCGGCGTCGGCGAAGATCTTCTTGTTGTAGTAGAGCGCGTACGCCATCGAGTACAGCGGCACGGCCGCCGGGTCCTGGCCCTGGACGCCGGTGGAGCCGAGGGCGGAGTCCACGAAGCGGTCCTTGCCGCCGATCTTCTCGAAGTTCTTCGCGTCCCACGGCAGCAGCGCGCCGGTCGCCTGGAGGGAGGCGCTCCAGGTGTTGCCGATGTTCAGCACATCGGGGCCCTGGCCGGAAGTCGTCGCCGTCAGGATCCGGTTGAGGAGATCCGACCAGGGCACGACCTCGAACTTCACCTTGATGCCCGTCTGCTTCTCGAACTTGTCGAGTTCGGGCTGGAGGACCTTCTTGTCGACCTCGATGCTCGTGCCCTGGTTGGAGGCCCAGTAAGTGAGCGTCTTCGGCGAGTCGTTGGACCCTCCGCCGGTCGACGAACCGCCTCCGCAGGCCGAGGCGGCAAGGGCGAGAGACATGGTGACGGCGCCTACGGCCGCGGCTCGGATGCTGCGCATGGCTCCTGGTGTCCCTTTCCGGGAGTCGAGAACCCGAGGAGACCTCCGGAGGCCGACGCGACTTATGTCCCCGTTCGACTTCCGAAGCACCTCATGGCTTAATTTAGGACGTGAGTTAAACCTCCCGAGGCGGGTCCGTCAAGGGATGCGACAGGGGCTAATCGGCCGAGGGGTGGAACGGGTGCCCAAGTGCCGTGCGCGCCGGGGCCGTTCAAGGCGTCTGACCTGCGCGGGAAGAGACTTCGGGCCACAGTGCAACGGTTGGGTATCGGCGGGCCGCGCGGGGGTGCGGGCGGGGGCCGGCGCGACGCGCCCGGGGCGGGAGCGGCTGGGCGATCGATCACCGCCTGGTGACGGAACTTCCGCCCTCTGTCCTGGTACTTCGTTCACGCCGAGGAGAATTTCACGGCCGGGAGCGCCCTTCCAGGGCTCGTTCCGTTCACTTCCTGAAGCGGGTGCCGCGTCAACGGCGCGGACAGCGCGGGCGGTTGGCGTCGTACTGCGGGCGTGCGGCGTCGTACGCGCTGCTCGTAGGCGGGCGTGACGGGGGCCGGGCCCTCCCGCGGGATGCGGGAGGGCCCGGCCGACGTGTGCCTATCCGGCCTGGGCGGACGCGTTGGCCGTGGCCTGCGCCGGTACCGAGGCCGGGTCCGGCGCGGGGGCGTAGCCCGCCGGGCGGGCCGTGAAGGTGCCCCGGCCCTGGGTGCGGCCGCGCAGACGGGTGGCGTAGCCGAAGAGGCCGGCCAGCGGCACGGTGGCCGTGATCACCGCCGTGCCGCCCCGTGCGGACTGGCCGGAGATCCGGCCGCGCCGTGCGGCGAGGTCGCCGAGCACCCCGCCCACGGCGTCCTCGGGCACGGTGACCGTCACCTCGGCGACCGGCTCCAGCAGGCGCAGCGCGCAGGCACGCAGCGCCTGCCGCAGCCCGAGGCGTCCCGCCGTGCGGAAGGCCGCCTCCGAGGAGTCCTTCACATGGGTCGCCCCGTCCGTCAGGGTGACCCGCACACCGGTCACCGGATGGCCGCCGAGCGGTCCCTCGGCCAGGGCGTCACGGCACCCGGCCTCGACCGCCCGGACGTACTCCTGCGGCACCCGGCCGCCGACGACGGCCGACCGGAAGACGAACCCGTCGCGGTCGGCGGCCGACCGGCCGACACCCTCCCGCCCGTCCACGGGCGCGACGGACCCGACCGAGTCGCCGTGCCCGACGGCCGCAGCGGGCTCCAGGGGCTCCACGTCCAGCACGATGTGGGCGAACTGTCCCGCCCCGCCGTCCTGTTTGACGTGCCGGAAGACGAAACCCGGCACCCCGCGCACCACGGTCTCGCGCAACGCCACGCGCGGCGCGCCGACTTGGACGTCGAGACCGTGTGTACGGCGCAGCGTCTCGACGGCCACCTCCAGATGCAGTTCGCCCATGCCCGAGAGCACGGTCTGCCCGGTCTCGGGGTCGGTCCGCACGACCAGCGAGGGGTCCTCCTCCGTGAGCCGGGCGAGGGCCGGGCCCAGGCGGTCGGCGTCTCCGTTGCGCCGGGCCTCGACGGCGACCGACACCACGGGCTCGGCCGTACCGGGCGGTTCGAGGACGAGCGGGGCGGCGGGATCGCACAGAGTCGCCCCGGCCCGCGCGGACTTCAGCCCGACCACGGCGACGATGTCCCCGGCGAGCGCGCGGTCGAGCGGCGTCCGGCGGTCGGCCTGGACGCGCAGGATCCGGCCGACGCGCTCGGTGCGCCCGGCGGTGGCGTCGTACACGGTGTCTCCCTTCTCCAGCGTCCCCGAGTACACCCGGAGGTAGGTCAGCCGCCCGGTGGAGGTGGCGTGCACCTTGAAGGCGAGCGCGGCGAACGGCGCCCGCGGATCAGCGGCGCGTTCCTCCGCCGCGCCGCCGTCGCCGTACGTCCCGCGCACGGCGGGGACGTCGAGCGGCGAGGGCAGGTAGGCCACGACGGCGTCGAGCAGCGGCTCGATGCCCCGGTTGCGGTAGGCGGAGCCGCACAGCACGACGACCGCCTCGCCGGTGCGGGTCAGCTCGCGCAGCGCGGCGACGAGAGTGGACTCGGTGAGGGCGTCGGTCGCGCAGAACTCCTCCAGCGCGCCGGGGTGCCGTTCGGCCACGGCCTCTTCGAGAAGCCGCCGCCGGTGTGCGGCCGCCTCGCGCAACGTGTCCGGCACAGGGCCGAGGTCGGCGGGGCCGCCGTCGTCGGGCCAGGTCAGCGCGCGCATCCGCACCAGGTCCACGACGCCGCGGAAGCCGTCCTCGGCCCCGATGGGCAGGTGTACGGCCAGCGGGGCCGGGTGCAGCCGCTCCCGGACGGAGGCGACGGCGGCGTCGAGGTCGGCGCCGGCCCGGTCCATCTTGTTGACGAACGCGATCCGCGGCACGCCGTGCCGGTCGGCCTGCCGCCACACGGACTCGCTCTGCGGTTCCACACCCGCCACCGCGTCGAACACGGCCACCGCCCCGTCGAGCACGCGCAGGGACCGCTCGACCTCGTCGGCGAAGTCCACGTGTCCGGGTGTGTCGATGAGGTTGACGCGGTGCCCGTCCCAGGCGCAGCTGACGGCGGCCGAGAAGATGGTGATCCCGCGCTCGCGCTCCTGCGGGTCGAAGTCGGTGACGGTCGTCCCGTCGTGCACCTCGCCCCGCTTGTGGGTGGCGCCGGTGACGTACAGGATCCGCTCGGTGACGGTGGTCTTGCCGGCGTCGACGTGGGCGAGGATGCCGAGGTTGCGGACGACGGCGAGGGGGTTCCTGATGGTGCGCACGGCCCGTGGCCTTTCGGAAGCGTTCCGGAGAAGGGCGGCGCGATTCACGCACGGGGACACACCCGGGCCACCCGCCGGTGAGCGGCGGGTGTGCACACGTGGGACGGGTCAGCCCTCCGACACGTGTCTCCGGTGCCGGCCGCGCAGCGGGCACCGGAGAACCGAAGACACCAGGATCACCTCGAACCGCGACGGGGAGACGACGGCAACGGTGCGGTTGCGGTCACGCACGGCCGGTCTCCCCTCACTGGTCACGGTGCGCGCGCCGCCTCCGGTGAGACGGCGCGCGAGGTGATGGTGAGTCTAGGGAACCGCTCCGCCGCCGGGTAGCGAATTTGCCGCCCGGCAGACGGAGACACCTGACTGTGCGTCAGCCTCCGCCCCGTGAGGTTGGTTCCCTGGCGCCCCATGGTGAAGTCGGTGCGGCGGCCAGCCCTCACCCCACCCTCCGGGCGCCACCGGGTCCGGGAAGTGAGTGCCCAGACGCCTCCCGCGCGGGTGGCGCCCAGGACAGGGCCGCTCTCCCGCAACCACGGATGGCTGCTCCACAACTCGGCATTGTCGTCTTGGATCACTGCCACCGCACCCGCCTCGTCCGCGACGGCCACGACCAGCGCGTCTCCCTTGGCCTCCGTCCCGGCCGGCGGCTGGTTGCCGTCTCGCATCCCAAGCGGTGGCCGAAAATCATGACCGGCTCTTCGAGAGTGCACTACCGTGTCTCGTGCTGCGCACCTTCCCGGAGGGTACGTCGGCGGTGTTCAGGCGCCGGCTCTCGGCCGTGACTGGAGTGGTTTCCGCTGCGTGGTTGCACGCGGTGTGAGTGCGGATGCCCGGTAGGGCGGTCCCTGCCATTCCCAGCTCACGCCAAGGAGTGGATGTCCGTGAACCCCGTTGAGTACAAGCCTGCACGTCGTGACCGGCTTCGCGAGATTCTGGTCGACGTCGCCGCGGGTGTCGCCACCCAGCTCGTGGTGGCGGGCCTGACGGCGGCAGCGCGCCTGCTCTTCTGACGCAGGCCAGTGGCGGGCCCGGAGAGCCCGCCACTTCCGCTTGATCGTCCGTGTCCCTCAGAACAGGCGCAGATCGGGTGCCTGCGGGCCCATGTTCTGGCCTCTTCTGCGGGCGCGTCGTCCTCGGCGGGGCCGGGGCAGGTGCGGTACGCGTGCTTCCGCCGGCAGGTTCTCCCAAGTGGGACGCAACCCATGCACCTGAACCTCGCCGACCAGACCCTTCAAGTAGCTGCGGGTCTCCTCGTCCGTGGAGTAGAGCACCGTCGCACGGCTCGCCCGGGTCATCAGCACGTGGTAGGCGTGCCGGACCAGCCGGGCGAACTCCTCGTCGTCGACGCTGCCGGCTCTCACCTTGGGGTCGAACGAGCCCGGGACGGCGACGCGCTTGACACCCGTCTCCGGATCTTTGCGCTCCTTGCCCCGCCGGAACACCCACTGGCCGTCCCGGCGCACCATGTCCTCACCCATGATCACGCCGCACCAGTCCCACTCGAGCCCTTGGGCCGTGTAGACGCAACCGATCTGGCCGAGACCGTTCTCGTGCACGGACCAGATCTTGCACGGTGGCACTCCGTTCTCGCAGAATGCGTCGCTGTCCGCGTTCCACGGTCTGTGCCAGTCACCGATCCGTACGTCGTTCTCCAGGCGCCTCTCCCTGCCGAGCGGCTTCGTCCACGGCCAGCAGTACCCAGCGACGAGGCGGGCGGACGCCCCGGCGAGCGCTTCGGTGTGGATGATGCGTTCGAGTTCTTCCGGGCTGTCCGCCACTTCGACGTGCATCAGTCCGTCCGGCGTCCACTGCTCCGGCTCTCCGTCCGTCACGCCGAGCAGGGCACGCACCCAGCGGATGTAGGCGTCACTGCCACCACAGCGGAACTGCTCCCGCAGCTCGTACCGGAGGAGATTGGCCCCGTACCGCCGCGCGGCGTCCTCGACCAGTTCCGCGGTGCCCACCTCGTTCGGTCGCACACACTGCCCCTCGTCGAGGAAGAACACCGTCAGGCGGGACGCGCCGAGGAGTTCGTCGATCTGGGGCTTGGTGCCCTGCTGCTCCGGTTTCCAGAACCTGTTGGTCGAGCGTTCGCGCAGGCGGTGCGCCTCGTCGCAGATCAGCACGTCGAGGGGCGGGTCCGGCGGGGTGACGAAGTTGCTGAAGTAGGTGAAGCTCTCCTTGAACTCGCGGTCCCCGTAGCCGACGTGTTCCTGGATCGCGCCGTTGAAGGCCCTGCTCCCGCTGGCGTACTTGACCGTACGGCCGTCGGACTCCAGCTCCGCCTTCAGCTGAAGGCCGATAGCGCTCTTCCCTGTGCCGGCACCACCGGTGACCAGGAAGATCACACGTCGCTCATCCGGCACGAGGGCGGGGCGGTGCGGATCGGGGAGGATCTTGGAGGCAGTGTCCAGGATCTCGTCGGCGACCTGCTTCTGCCGACCGCGCAGGGTGAAGACCGTGTCTTCTCCACAGGATCGGATCATCGCGTCGAGCAGAGGCGTGTTGCGCAGACCCATGCTCTGCAGCAATAACTCGGCTGCAGAGGCGCCGCCCTCCTCGGCGAAGTGCTTGCGCAGATCGGACAGCAACTGCTCGCGCCGGTCATTGGTGTAGACGCGGGCGTAGGGGCCGGTCGGCGCATCCACGTCGACCAAGGGCCGGACAGAGGCGTCGGTGGCGTTGTGCAGGTAGGCGAAACCGCCGCACTCGAAGTGCAGCCCGTGCAGTGGCCCCCTGTCACCCGTGAACGCAGCGTAGTACTCGCGCAACTGCAGAGCGGGATGCTTCTTCTTGCCCATTCCCGGCACGTGCACCAGTTCCGCCGTGGCTCGTTCGACTCTGGTCACCATCGACCAGCGCTTCAGCTCCACCAGCTGAACCGACAGGCCGCCCTCCTCCGGGTGGTGGCCCACGAGGACGACGTCGATGAGCCTCGGGTCACCGGGGCGGTCGGCCTCGTCGAGGGTGGCAGCGCATTCGACGATCATCTCCACGTTCCCGCGACCGGCGGCGACGAGGTCCCCGGCGAGGTGCACGAGACTCTCGGCCCACGCCGAGCGTTCCGACAGCGAGGCATCCGCACCTCGGAAGTGCCGCCACCGAGCGGCCAGATGGGGCACCATGCGGCGCCTTGAGTTCAGGGTCAGCAGATCCTGCGCTGCCAACCTCAAGAGGAGCATGGACACGAGGTGGTCCCCCAGGGCACGAGTGACTCGTGCGGGTGGGGGCGTGTCCTCATGGGAAGCCCGTCGGGCCGCGATCCGTACCCGGGATCTTAAAGGGACCAGCGCCTGCCGACGGCAACGACGCCGCGGTCGACGCGAGGAGCGTGGCCATCATGGCCGGATCGTGTGCTGCGTGGCGAGAGGTTCTCCCTCACACGACGGATACCGGCTGCTCCTGTCGGCCGACGACCAGTTCCCGCAACTTCTCACGCGTCTCCGGGTCCGTCGAGTACACGATGGTTCCGATCATGCCCCGGGTCAGCAGCACCTTGTAGGTGTTGCGGATAAGACGGTCGACGTCGGCGTCCGAGGTCGACTTCCTGAAGACCGGGTCCTTGGAGGCCGTTCGGTCCGTGACCCAGCGGTCTCCGCGCCACACCAGGTCAGGGCCGATGATGACACCGGACCAGTCGTACTCGAAGCCCTGTGCGGTGTAGACGCAGCCGACCTGGCCGAAGCCGGCCGGGTCGGTGGCCCACAAGGCGGACGGCGGGGCGCCGGAGACGGAGCGTTCGCCACGGAGGTTCCAAGGGCGGGCCCAATCACCGATGCTCACATCGGCCGGTAGCGGGTCGCCCGGCTTGGGCTCCGGGGACCAGGGCCAGCAGTAACCGGCGGACATGCGTGCGCCGTACCCCTGAGCCCGTCGCGCCTCCAGGAACTCTTCAAGCTGCTGCGGGCTGTCGGCGACGAGCAGTTGCATGCGGTCGTCGGGTTCCCACACCACCGGTCCGCCCGGCTGAAGACCGAGGAGGCGCACCACCCAGCGCAGGTAGGCGTCGCTGCCACCGCAGCGGAACTGACTCTCCAGCGGCACCACATGGCATTCGAGCCCCTTCGTGGCCGCAGCCGCCTTGATCTCCTCCACAGTGCCCATCTCACCGGGACGCACCACCTGGTGCTCGTCGAGCAGGAAGACAGGCACGCGGGCGACGTCGATCAGTTCGTCGATCTGCCGCTTGCCGGTCCGGTGCGCCGCCGGTGTGTAGCGGTTGGCCGAGGTCTCGCGGATCCGGTGGGCCTCGTCGCAGATCAGGACGTCGAGGGCGTTCTTCTCGGCCGTCATGAAGCTGTTGAAGTACTTGAACAGGTCCTGCACCTCGCGCTTGCGCGTGCCGGCGACCTTCCGCATCGTCTTGGTGAAGGACTGGGAGCCGGTCGCGTGCAAGGCGGGGACCCCCTGCCGGTACAACTCCCCGAGCAGAGAGAGCGCGATGACGCTCTTGCCGGTGCCGGGGCCACCGGTGACGACCACTACCTCCTTGTGGTCGGACTGCTTGGCCTTGCGGACGGCGTTGAGCACCATCCGGTATGCGACCTGTTGCTCGTCCAGGAGCACGAACTGCTCACGCTCACGCACCTCCTGGGCCGCTACCGACATCAGCTGCTTGGACGGCACCGTCCTGCCCGCTTGCAGCTCGTCGGCCGGGCGTGCACCCGACACTTTGTCGCTGAGCCTGGAGCGGAGATGGTCGATGAACTCACCACGCCGCTCCCCGGTGAACAGCTGACCACGGTTGTCGAGTTCCACCGCCCGCAGGGCGCCCACACCGAATTCGGTCGCGTTGTGCAGATACGCCACGCCACTGACGCGGCTCGGGTGCTCGGCCACCGCGCCGTTGAAGTTGACGAGGTACTCGCAGTAGCGGCGCACCTGCTCGATGGGATTGAGGACGGGGTGTGCGTAGGCATCGATCCGGCAGAGAGCCGGGTCGTCCTCGTCGGGCTCGGCTTGGCTCCACTGCTTCAGCTCGACGACGACGTAGGACGGCTCGCCCGTGACGGGGTGCACTCCGGCGAGCACGGCGTCGGCGCGCTTGCTGTTCAGCGGGAGCGCGTACTCCAGCATCACCTCCACCTCACCGAGCCCCGCGTCGTTGAGTACGCCCGCCAGTGCGGGGATGCTCCGCTCCCAGGAACGGACCTCGGAGGCACCGGGGCGGTATCCGTGCATGTGGACGAACTGCTCGGTGAGATGGAGGTACAGCGAGCTGTCCAGTGCCCTGGCAGCGATCGTGTGTGCGGAGTCGCGGAACAGCAAGGACTTCCCCCAGGCAGCACGAAGTAACTCGTGCGGGTGGGGGCGTGTCCTTCGAGACTCCACCGAGGTGGAGCGGAAGCCCGTCGGGCCGCTATGACGATGTGATCAAGAATACCCGCCTGTTCTCGGTGAGGGACGGTGCCGGAGCCTCCGCGCCGACGGGGGTCCCGGCAAGACGGTGTGGCGTAGTACGTCTCGTAGGCGGTGGTGCGATGCCCGCGAGGTGGGTCAGACGGTGCCGACCCTGTTCGTGTACGACTTCATGCTGTAGGTCGCGAAGCCGTTCTGGACGGGGTCGCCCGTGTCGTTGACGCAGTGCAGGATGCCGCCGCCGCCCGCGCCGTTGAGGCAGACGGTCATCAGCGAGGTGAGGACGACGCCGGGGGTGTCGGGGACCTCGTAGGCGCGGTCGGTGTAGATGTTCGCGTTGAGGTTGAAGAAGGCGTAGCTGCCCAGGCCCCACGCATGGTGGTCGGTGACGTGGTCGCCGACCTTGTAGGCGGCGAAGCCGTTGGTGCCGCCGTGCCGCCAGGCCGACTGGGTCGGGACGTCGTACGGGTGCTCGTTCTGGAAGAAGTAGGTGCGGCCCCGGTCGCCGTTCCAGAGCACCTCGTAGTTCTGGTGGTGCTCGACGAACAGGCCGTAGGCGGTGACCCGGTCGCCGTTGACGAGGAAGCCGACGCCCGCGGGGTTGACCGCCCAGCCGACCGAGCCGTCCAGGCCGTGGTCGGCGCGCCAGGCCCACACGTGGTCGACGATCACGTCGTTGCTGTCGATCTGGATGCTGACCTTGGTGCCGCCGGGGACGGCGCCGCCGATGCGCGGGAAGATGTCGAAGAGCGCGGTGGGCCGGTGCGCGTGGTTCTTCCGGGTGCGGCCGTCGCCGACGCGCAGCAGTACGGGGGAACTGGCGGAGGCGGCCTCCAGGATCACGCCGGCGACGGAGACGTCATCGATGTCGGCGACCTCGATGAGCGAGTTGTTCCTGACGGCCTGGAGGGTGGCCAGACCGAGGCCGAGGACGACGGTGCCGGGCCGGGACACCCGCAGCGGTGCGGTCAGCGGGTAGACGCCCGGGGTGAGCAGCAGGTGTTTGCCCCTGGCGAGCGCCGCGTTGATGCTGGCGGCGGAGTCGCCCGGCTGTGCGACGTGGAACTCGGTCAGCGGGATGCTGTGGCCGGCGGCCGGTCCGTGGGTCCAGGAGGCGCCGGTGCTGTCGCGGCGCAGCGCGGGTACGAAGACGTGGTAGGCCCCGCGCCGGTCCACGGTCAGGAACGGCTTCTCCCGGACCACCGGGGTGCGGTCCACGGTGGTGTAGGGCGGCGTCGGGAAGGATGTGGCGGGCGCGCCCTGGACGCCGACGAAGACCATGTTCCAGTTGGCGCCGGTCCAGCTGCCGATGGTGTCGTTGCGCGAGAGCCACTGCTGCTGCGAGCCCGAGTCGATCTGGCCGTCCACCACGCTGTCGGCCAGGAACCCGCCGCTGGACCACCCGTTTCCGGGCGGGCTCGGCATGAGGATCATGTCGCCCTTGACGTGGACCCGGCGCATCGGTGCGGCCTGGGCGACGGCCCAGCGGTCCAGTCCGTCCGGCGGCACGATGGTCAGGTTCTCGGCGGCCCGCCAGAAGTCCTGGGTGCCGTTGCCCTCGAACCACTGCGCGTCGACGGTCACATGGCCGTTGATCACGACGTCCTCGGGGCTCGCGCCGAGTCCCAGTACGTGGGTGTAGAAGCCGACGTTGATCTCGACGTTGTACGTGCCGGGCCTGAAGGCCAGGGCGTACCGCTCGGTGCCGAACTGGTTGGACTCCTGGACGGCGAACACGGCGTCGATCTGTGCCTGGATCGCCGCGTCGCCCATCGAGGGGTCGAAGACCAGGACGTTCTTGCCCAGACCGGCCGTCCCGTGGCCGGCGGGGCCGTGGCCGCCCGGGCCGAGAGCGGGGGTGGCGGGGGACGACGCGAGGGCGGGTCCCGCGGTGACGCCGGCCAGCGGCATCGCTGCGGCGGCGGCCGCCCCGCGGAGCATGGCACGACGAGAGGGAATGACGGACACGGCTCTCCCTGAACATGGTGGGCAGACGGGGCCGCGGCTGGTCCCCAACCGCGAGAGAGCGCTCTCAGCCACGGAGTGAATCATCGCCGGTATGCGGCGTCAACAGGTCCGGACCATTAACAGCGCGCCCCACGGGCCGAGTTGCGGCGCGCGGGGCGAGGTCGGGTGCTCGTGCGCCCGACGGGTCGAGGGACCGCGAGCGTCGACGCCGGCGGCTGCGCGCCGCCCGGCCCGGGGCCGATCCGGCACCGCCCCGACGCCGCGGACGGCGGCCGACGCGGTCCCCCTCGACGCCGCAGGCGGCGGCCGACGCGGTCCCCCTCGACGCCGCGGGCGGCGACCGACGTGGTGTCGGCCGCCGCCCGGCGGAGAGGAGCGCACGCTCAGGTGCGTACAGGAGTACCCGGCGTCAAGGACCCGGCGTCAGCCGTTCGTGCCGCCCGCGGTCCACTGGCTCCACGGCACGTTCCAGTCGCTGAGGCCGTTGTCCGGGGCCAGGGGTGTGCTGACCTTGGAGTTCTTGACGATCACGACGTCGCCGATCATCGAGTGGTCGAAGAACCACGCGGCGGGCTGCTTGGGGTCGCCGCCGTCCCTGGCGTCCTTCAGGCCCACGCAGCCGTGGCTGGTGTTGACCTTGCCGAAGACCGAGGGGGCGCTCCAGTAGTTGCCGTGGATGAACGTGCCCGAGTCGGACAGGCGCATGGCGTGCGGCACGGACTCGATGTCGTACGCGGGCTTGCCGTCGTCCGTCGTGAGGTTGACGCTCGAGGCGTTCATCCGGATGTGCCGGAACTTCTCGGAGATGACCATCTGGCCGTTGTACGTCGGGTGCTCGGCGCTGCCCGAGGAGATCGGCACGGTCTTGAGGGTCTTGCCGTTCCGTACGACGGTCATCTGCTTCGTCCGGGCGTCGACCGTGCTGATCTGGCTGCGGCCGATCTTGAACGTGACCGTCTTGCGGACGCCGTGGGAGTCGAGCGTGACGGTGACGGTGGAGCCGGGCTTCCAGTAGCTCTGGGGGCGGAAGTCCAGGCGGCCGTCGTTGAGCCAGTGGCCGACGACCTGCTGGCCGCTGCTGGTGCTGACGTGGATCTTCGACTCCACGGCGGCCTTGTCGGCGACCATCTTGTCGAAGGTCACCGTCACGGGCATGCCCACGCCGACGGTCGAGCCGTTCTGCGGCGACACGTGTCCGACGAAGTCGTTGGCCGGGGAGAGCGTGCTGATCGTGGCGTTCGCGGTGGCGGAGCGGCCCTTGGCGTCCGCGGCCTCGGCGGCGATCTGGTAGCGGGTGGCCCGCTTCAGCGCGCCGTCCGGCTGCCAGGACGTGCCGTCGGCGGACAGGGTGCCCGGGATCTCGGCGCCGGTCGCGACGGCCGTCATGGTCACCTTGGTGAGCTTTCCGTCACTGACGGTGACCTTCACGGGACCGTCGACTGCGACGTTGTGGGCGCCCTGCCCCGGGGTGATCTTTATCCGGGCGTCGGAAGCGTCCTGGGCAGCCGTCGGACCCACCGAGGCGTGCGCCTTCGGAGGGCTCCCGGCGTCGTTGCCGCCGGTGGCGGCGCTGGCGGTGCCGCCGAGGGCCGTGGCTGCGAGCACGCCGCCCAGTACGCCGGTCGCCGCCGCCACCCTGGTGCGTCGTTGTGCCGTGGTCAAACGCTTCTCCCATGCCTTGGTCTTCGCATCTCACTGGAGGCGGCGACTCCCCGGGGGAGGCGCACCTCTCGAACCACCTTCGCATCCAAACGTCCGAAATGGACCCATTGTGGTGAATGACACCCGAGGCTTCCCGGGTCTCCGACGCCGCGGCCGCCGGGGCTGGAGGTCCCTGTGCGGTGGGCCCGTCGGAGGCCCTCGCAGGGACTGTTCGGCCCTATCAGGACCCCCCGCCCCCGCGACGATCATGGGGCGGCGGCCGGCCGGGCCTGGTCCGAGTGTGTGCGGAGCGGGTGTCTCCGGCTCGTCGTCGTGTCGATGGAGCGAGCAGGATCGGGAGGCACCGTCCGGTGGACGAGGTGCGGGCAGAACAGGCGGCGGCAGTGCCGCCGGGGGACGGGATCGCGGCGGCGGACGGAGGGCGGGCGACACCGGCCCGCGGGGCGGAGCGCGCCTCCGCGCGGCCGTCCTGGATCGAGTGGCTGACCACCACCGACCACAAGAAGATCGGGACGATGTATCTCGTCACCGCCTTCGTGTTCTTCATCGTCGGCGGGGTGATGGCGCTGCTGATGCGCGCCGAACTCGCCCGACCCGGCCTGCAGTTGATGTCGAACGAGCAGTTCAACCAGGCGTTCACGATGCACGGCTCGATCATGCTGCTGATGTTCGCGATGCCGCTGTTCACCGGGTTCGCCAACTGGATCATGCCGTTGCAGATCGGCGCACCGGACGTGGCCTTCCCGCGGCTGAACATGCTCGCCTACTGGCTGTTCCTGTTCGGCTCCTCGATCGCCGCGTTCGGTTTCCTGACCCCGGACGGGGCCGCCGACTTCGGCTGGTTCCTGTACGCGCCGCTGTCGGACGCGGTGCACTCGCCGGGGCTCGGCGCCGACATGTGGATCATGGGCGTGGCGCTGTCCGGCTTCGGCAGCATCCTCGGGGCGGTCAACTTCATCACCACGATCATCTGCATGCGCGCACCGGGCATGACCATGTTCCGGATGCCGATCTTCGTGTGGAACGTGCTGCTGACCGCACTGCTCGTCCTGATCGTCTTCCCCGTGTTGGCGGCGGCGCTGTTCGCACTGGAGTGCGACCGCAAGTTCGGCAGCCACATCTTCGACGCGGCCAACGGCGGCGCGCTGCTGTGGCAGCACCTGTTCTGGTTCTTCGGGCACCCCGAGGTGTACATCCTGGCGCTGCCGTTCTTCGGGATCGTCTCCGAGGTGGTGCCGGTCTTCTCCCGCAAGCCGATGTTCGGCTACATGGGCCTGGTCGGCGCGACCATCGCCATCTCGGGCCTCTCGGTCACCGTGTGGGCGCACCACATGTACGTCACCGGCGGGGTGCTGCTGCCGTTCTTCTCCTTCATGACGTTCCTGATCGCGGTGCCGACCGGGGTGAAGTTCTTCAACTGGATCGGCACCATGTGGAAGGGCTCGCTGTCCTTCGAGACACCGATGCTGTGGACGGTGGGCTTCCTGGTGACGTTCGTCTTCGGCGGGCTGACCGGCGTCATCCTGGCCGCGCCGCCGCTGGACTTCCACGTCTCCGACTCGTACTTCGTGGTGGCGCACTTCCACTACACGGTGTTCGGCACGGTGGTGTACGCGATGTTCGCCGGATTCCACTTCTGGTGGCCGAAGTTCACCGGCAAGATGCTCGACGAACGGCTCGGCAAGATCACCTTCTGGACGCTGACCGTCGGCTTCAACCTCACCTTCCTGGTACAGCACTGGCTGGGCGCCGAGGGCATGCCGCGCCGCTACGCCGACTACCTCGCCGCCGACGGCTTCACCACCCTCAACACCCTGTCCACCATCGGGGCGTTCCTGCTGGGCCTGTCGATCCTGCCGTTCTTCTACAACGTGTGGCGGACCGCGAAGTACGGCGAGCGGGTGCACACCGACGACCCCTGGGGCTACGGCCGTTCGCTGGAGTGGGCCACCTCCTGCCCGCCGCCGCGGCACAACTTCACCTCCCTGCCGCGCATCCGCAGCGAGTCCCCGGCGTTCGACCTGCACCACCCGGAGATCGCCGCGCTGGACGCCGCGGCCGGGACCGGCGCCGCCGTCGAGGCCGAAGCGGCGGCGAGGTAGGCCATGGCACACGCCGTCGCCGCGCTCGGCGCCGCCGCGCTCACCGCCGCCGGGTGCGTCTGGTACCTGCCGGCCCTCGCCGACCTGCGGGCCGGCGCCGACCGGCCCGACTCGCGGCGCATCGCGGCGGCGGCCTGCCTGACCGGCTGGTCCGGCGCGGGCGTCCTGGCCGTGCTGCTGCTGGTGGCGGAGGGCTGGTGGACGCCGCTCGCCGCGGCCGCCGTCGGGGCCGCCGCCACGATCGCCCTGCGCCTGTACGCCGTCGTACGGCGGCGGCGCGAGGAGCGGGAGGCGGCCGGGCAGTGGGCGCGGCTGGGGTACGTCCCCTCGCCCGCCGGTCCGGGCCGCTCCCGCCGTGCCGTCGCGGCCGTCGTGGGGTGCGGCGCTGCGGCGGCCGTGGCCGTCGCGGTCCTGCACGCCGCCTCGGGGCCGGACGGCGACGCGGCGTGGCTGACTGCCGCGACCCCCGCCGCGGTCCTGGGCGTGTTCCTCGCCGCGGCGGCCGCGTACGCCCGCGCGGGCCGCCAGCACACGCCGGCGCCGGGCCGGCAACGGGTCGGGCGCTGACGCGCCCGCTGCCCCGGCCAGCCTCTGGGGTGCCGACCGGGGGCAGCGGTCCGGGGCCTCTCCCCCGCCACGCCGGGCGGCAGCGACGTCGCCGCACCGCGCGTCTCAGCGCAGGCCCTCCCCGAGCACCGGCCCCAGCGCCCGGACGAGCCGGTCGAGCCAGTGCCGGGCCGTGCCCGTCACCCAGGGGTTCCGGTTCCTGAACTCCGCCCAGTCCACGTCCCAACCGGCCGGCTCCAGGGTGGAGAAGGAATCCGGCGCCCCGCGCAGCACCTTCCGCAGCAGGCGCGGGGAGAGGTCGACGCCGTCCAGCTCGGCGAGGACCACCGCGTCGTACAGGTCCTTGCCCCGGGCTCCGCAGTCCCCGCGGCTGTCGGTGTGCAGCCACAACAGCTTCCAGGCGAGCGACAGTTCGCGGCTCGCCGTCCGCACGGCCGTGGGCGGCCCGCCGTCGCCCCGCGGTACCAGGGTCCACACCGGCGGCTCGGGCAGGCACTCGTCACGGGCGAAGTCCAGCTGGACCTCGCCCGGCGGCAGCCCTTCCGCGTGCCAGGGGATGACCAGCCGCACGCCCGGCGTGTCGTAGTGACCGTACGCCCATGTGCCGTCCGTCCGTGCGGCGTCCGCGGCCAGGCGCACACCGGGGGCGGCCCGCGGCCACCGCGCCACCCGGTCGAGCAGATCCTGGTACGGCGGCGAGGCCGTCTCGAAGGCGTCGCCGTCCTCGTCGTACACCCAGTGCAGACCCTCCGGTGGGAGCAGGGGGCGGCAGCCGCCGGTGCCGAACTCCTCCTCGCCCCAGATCTCGTACCGCGCCGCGCCGCCGGCCGCCTCGGGCCACTGCTGCACGGTGGCGAGCCGGTCGACGTACGGGTACGGATCGAGCGGATCGACCCCTACGGCGCCCTCCAGGACGATCCAGTCCAGGTCGGCCGGTTCGCGCGCCGCGCCCGGCGTCCACGCGGCCAGGACCATGCTGCCGCGCAGCACCAGGCCCCCGCTCCAGGGGGCGTCCGCGACGAGGGCCAGCACGTGGTCCAGCACGGCGCGCCGGGCCGCGCGGGCGTCGGCGGGAACCGTGGCCCGGGGAGCCCGGGGCGGGGTCCGAGGCGTCACGCGGCCCTCGGTCCGTCGTGGCCGGCACCGGCGTCGCGCCCGCGGCCTCCGCCGTCGCCACGGCCCTCGCGGCCGGGGCCGGCTTCCCCCATCCAGCCGGCGTCCACGGCCAGGTTGTCGTCGTGCACGACGAACTCCCGCTCCACTTCCAGAACCGTGTGCCCGGCCCCGGCGAGGGAGCCGAGCAGGGCGTCCAGGCGCCGGCCGGCTTCCCGCCCGCCGACGCCCCGGCACCGCTGGGTGACGAAGCGTTCCTGTCGGCCCGCTGCCGCGGCCCGGCGGGCGTTGCGGGAGACGTGCGCCGCGTGGGCGACGGCCAGCTCCCGTACCCCTGTGACCTCGGCCTCTCCCGACAGGGCCAACTTGACGTGGTGCTCGAAGTACCGGTCCTCGGGGAGGGCGGCGGCCTCGGCGTCCGTCTGCGGGACGCCGGTGTTCCAGGGCGCGGCCTCGATCTTGACCCGGATCACCCGGAAGCCGTCGCCCCGCAGCCGTTCCGCCCGTCTCCGGGCCTCGGCCAGTTGGGCGGGCAGGGTTCCCCGGCCCTGCCAGGTCAGCATCGGCTGGTTCGGGGTACGGCCCCGATCGAGCAGGATGTGCGTGTACTTCAGTCCGTGCCGGGCCGCCCAGGCGCGGACGCGCTCCGCACCGCCTTCGCCGCCGTCCGGCTCCAGTGTCAGGTGCGTCTCGAAATCGCCCTCGTGCCGCTCCGGCCGACCGCCGCCACCGTCTCGTTCCGCGTTCACGGCTCGAACCGTAACGATCACCACTGACAGCGGCGTACGACCGACCGCACCCGGCGGTCCACCGGCCGCACGCCGGTGCTCCGGGGCTGTCACAGGCCTGCCCTATGATCACCGGACCTGATCGACGGTGCTCCGCACCGGTCCGGTCGGGCAGGCGGGAGGCGCGCTTGCCTCTCGACGTACGATCCAGCTCGACACGCTACGGAGACTTCTTTTCAGATGAGCGACGTGTCCTCCTCCCCGGAGCCCTTCAAGTCCTTCGCGTACCTTCCCGGCGCGCCCGACTCCCCCGTGATCCTCCACGTCCCGCACTCCTCGCGGACGATTCCCGCCGACGTCCGCGCCGGGATCACGCTGGACGACGCCGCGCTGGAACGCGAACTGGACCACATCACCGACGCGCACACCGCGAAGATCGCGGAGGCCGCCGCCGCCCGCGCCTCCCTCACCCCCTGGCGGTTCGTGAACCGGCTCTCGCGGCTGGTGATCGACCCCGAGCGGTTCCCGGACGAGCGGGAGGAGATGCTGTCGGTGGGCATGGGCGCCGTGTACACGCGGACCACGCACCGCGCGGAGCTGCGCCCGGCCGGACACGACGGACAGCCGCTCGTCGACCGGTACTTCCGCCCGTACGCCGCCGCCATGACCGACGCGGTCGGCGAACGGCTGGCGGCGGTGGGCCGGGCGGTGATCGTGGACGTGCACTCGTACCCGACCGCGCCCCTGCCCTACGAACTGCACGGCGACGGCCCCCGCCCGCCGATCTGCCTGGGGCGCGACGACTTCCACACCCCGCCGAAGCTGCTGGCCCAGGCGGAGAAGGCGTTCGCGGACTTCGGCGGCACCGCCGTCGACAGCCCCTTCCAGGGGGCGTACGTACCGCTGGCGCACTACGGGACGGACCCGAGGGTCAGCGCGCTGATGATCGAGATCCGCCGGGACGTGTACATGCGCGAGCCGGGCGGCCCGGCCGGCCCGGGGCTGGACGCGCTGGCGGATGCGGTGGCGCGGCTGGTGGAGGCGGTCGGAGCGGGTACGGAGGGCTGACGCCGACATGCGGAAGGGGCCTCCGGCATTCACCGGAGGCCCCTCCTTCACTCTGTGTCCGAGGGGGGACTTGAACCCCCACGCCCGATAAAGGGCACTAGCACCTCAAGCTAGCGCGTCTGCCATTCCGCCACCCGGACTAGGTGTGTGTCGCCCGGCGGGGGTGTTCCCCGCGGCGACATGGACAACAATACCAAGCTTTCGGAGTGCCTTTCACCTGCGTATCCGTCCCGTACGCGCCCGCGCGGGCCGGGGCGCGCACGCCCGGCCGGCGGTGTGCACCGACCGTCGCGGACACGTCACGTTTCGTCGCGCGACGCCGCTCGCGGGCCTCGACCTCCCCCGCGCCGCCCACGGACGGCGCACGAGTTCCCGACTCAGCTCACGGGCAGCGCACGGCCGCTCCTCACGAAGCTCAGGCGCGGCGCGCGGCCTGCCCCGCGCCGCTCACGGGCAGCGGACGACCTGTCCCGCGTAGGAGAGGTTTCCGCCGAAGCCGAACAGCAGGACCGGGTCGCCCGTCGTCACCTCGCCGCGTTCGACCAGCTTGGACAGGGCCAGCGGGATGCTGGCCGCCGAGGTGTTGCCGGACTCGGTGACATCGCGGGCGACGACCGCGTTGACGGCGCCCAGTCGCGCGGCGAGCGGCTCGATGATCCGCAGGTTGGCCTGGTGCAGAACCACCGCGGCCAGTTCCTCGGGCGCGACGCCCGCCCGCTCGCAGGTCTGCCGGGCCAGCGGCGGCAGCTGGGTGGTGGCCCAGCGGTACACGCTCTGCCCCTCCTGCGCGAACCGGGCGGGCACGCCCTCGATCCGTACCGCGTTGCCCATCTCGGGCACCGAGCCCCACAGCACCGGCCCGATCCCGGCCGGCTCCCCCGGCCGGGCCGCCTCGACCACGGCCGCGCCCGCGCCGTCGCCGACGAGCACGCAGGTGCTGCGGTCGGTCCAGTCGGCCACGTCGGACATCTTGTCGGCGCCGACGACCAGGGCGCGCGTCGCGGCACCGGCGCGCAGGGTGTGGTCGGCGGTGGCCAGGGCGTGGGTGAATCCGGCGCACACGACGTTGACGTCCATCGCGGCCGGCGTCGGGATGCCCAGGCGGGCGGCGACGCGCGCGGCCATGTTGGGCGAGCGGTCCACGGCCGTGGAGGTGGCGACCAGGACGAGGTCGATGTCGTCCGGGGCCAGGCCGGCCGCGGCGAGCGCCTTGGCGGCGGCGTGCGCGGCGAGTTCGTCGACCGGTTCGTCGGGCGCGGCGATGTGCCGGGTGCGGATGCCGACCCGGCTTCTGATCCACTCGTCGCTGGTGTCGACCAGGGCCGCCAGGTCGTCGTTGGTGAGCACCTTGGCGGGCTGGTAGTGGCCGACGGCGGTGATGCGCGAGCCGTTCATTGCGGGTCCCCCTCGTGGCCGTGGGTTGCGGGACCTCAGTCTGTTCAGTGACTCACGAGTACGGCGGCAGGTGAAGGCACAGGAAACATGTGCCCCGGTTGTCGGCTTCCGTCAGAGGCGAGGCACGTCCACTGGGGCCTGTACGTACATTCGAATGCGCGTTCGCGAGGCGTCCGGCGGGTACATGGAGCGCGGCGCCGGCGGGTACGTCGGCGGGTACGAGGAGCGCGGCGTCCGTGCGTCCACGGCGACGCGGGCGGCGCACGAACGGCGGGTTCCCCGAGGCCACCTCCCCGCACACCGGTCCGGTGACTCGTGGCACTCTCTGCGGGAAGGGCCGTTTCGGCCGGCAGCGCGTACAGAACCGGGGCTGATCACGACATGGGACGAGTGACGGAACGACGCAAGGTCCTCCGCATCCGGGACGGCGCGGTCTCCGCCCGGCCGGACACCCTCGTCGCCGAGGAGCCGCTGGAGATCCGGCTGAACGGCAAGCCGCTCGCGATCACCATGCGCACCCCGGGCGACGACTTCGCGCTGGCGGCCGGCTTCCTGGTCAGCGAGGGCCTGCTGGCCGAGGCGTCGGACCTCGTGAACATCGTGTACTGCGCGGGGGCCACAGTGGACGGCTCGAACACGTACAACGTGGTGGACGTGCGGACCGCCCCGGGCATCGCCCTGCCGGACATCACCCTGGAGCGCAACGTCTACACGACCTCCTCGTGCGGCCTGTGCGGCAAGGCCAGCCTGGACGCCGTCCGTACGACGGCCCGCTGGCCGATCGCGGACACGCCGCCGGTCCGCGTCGAGCCGGAACTGCTCGCGAGCCTGCCCGACCGGCTGCGGGCGGCGCAGCGGGTCTTCGACCGGACGGGCGGGCTGCACGCGGCGGCCCTGTTCGCCGAGGACGGCGAGCTGCTGGACATACGGGAGGACGTGGGCCGGCACAACGCGGTCGACAAACTCGTCGGCCGCGCCCTGCAGAGCGGCGACCTGCCGTTGTCCCGCGCGATCCTGCTCGTCTCCGGGCGGGCCTCCTTCGAGCTGGCGCAGAAGGCCGTGATGGCGGGCATCCCAGTCCTGGCGGCGGTGTCCGCGCCGTCCTCGCTCGCCGTGGACCTGGCCGCGGAGACCGGCCTCACCCTGGTGGGCTTCCTGCGGGGCAGCTCCATGAACGTGTACGCGGGCGAGGAGCGCATCGCCCTGCGCACGGCGTCGCCGCAGGGGTGACCCTGCCCGGGGCGCGCGGGTCGGGGCACGGGACGAGGCGCGGATCCGTCCTCGGCGCGCGGCTCCCCCGCCTACGTCTCACCGCTCCCCCGTCGCCGTCTCGCGCAGGGCTGAGCCTGCCCGGGGCGCACGGGGCAAGGCGCGGATCCGTCCTCGGCGCGCGGCTCCCCCGCCTACGTCTCACCGCTCCCCCGTCGCCGTCTCGCGCAGGGGTGAGCCTGCCCGGGGCGCGCGGGTCGCGCGGATCGAGGCACGGATCCGTCCTCGGCGGCGGCTGCCCCGCCGCCGTCCCACCGCTCCCCCGCCGTTGCCTCACTCCCGCGTGCCGGAGATCCTGGCCAGCAGTTCCATGAACCGGTCCCGTTCCGCTGCGGACAGCGGCTCCAGCAGCGTGTCGTTGGCCTCGCGGGCCGCCCGCTCGCAGCGCTCCAGCAGGTGCGCGCCCTCGGCGGTGAGGGAGACCGCGTTCTTGCGCCGGTCGCGGGGATCGGGCTCGCGCAGGACCAGGCCCCCGGCCTGGAGGTCGTTGAGGACGCCGACCAGGTCCTTCGGGTCGAGCCCGACCCCCCGCCCCAGATCGGCCTGGGCCACCGGGGCCAGGTCGCGGACGGCGGAGAGGACGACGTGGTGCCACATCTTCAGCCCGTGTCCGGCCAGCGCCTCGGCGACCAGGGCGCGGCCACGAGCGGCGGCCCGGCCGAGGAGCCAGCTGGGCAGGGAACGGATCTCGGCGAGGGGTGCTTCGGGCATGGCGGCAGCCTACCGAAAAAGTCATTGGACTCCCCAATGAAATCCACGCTACGGTGACACTCGTTGGGGCTCCCCATGAGTTTCGGCGAGTCCTGAGCGCCGCGGGAGGGCGTCCGAGTGCTTCCGCGGTGGCTTCCCGTGTGGTCCGAGAGGTGTGGGGTGCGATGCGACGCGTGCGGTACGAGTCGGCCGGCGGTCCGCTGTTCGTGGAGGAGGCGCCCGTGCCCGAACCGGGTCCCGGCGAGCTGCTGGTGCGCTGCGAGGCGGTCGGCGTCACCCTGCCGGTCGTCCGGAAGGTCACCGAGGCCGCCGAGCCGATCGCGCTGGGCGGTGAGATCGCCGGCGAGGTCACGGCCGTGGGGGCCGGCGTCACCCGGTTCCGGCCCGGCGACCGGGTGACCGGCCTGTGTTTCGGGCACGGCTACGCCGACTTCGCGCCGCTGCACGAGGCCATGGCCTCGCCCGTCCCCGAGGGTGCGAGCGCCGTCGACGCGGTGGCCCTGGTGCGCAGCGGCCTGGTCGCCCTCGGGGCGCTCGCGGCCGCCCGGCCCGCACCGGGCGAGGCGGCGCTCGTGACGGCCGCGGCGAGCGGCGTCGGCCACCTCGCGGTGCAGCTCGCGCGGGTCCGGGGCGCGGGCCGCGTGGTCGGCGCGGTCTCCACCGCGGCCAAGGCGGACTTCGTACGGTCGCTCGGCGCGGACGAGGTGGTCCGCTACGGCGACGCGGACTGGGGCGAGCCGGTGGACTACGCCCTGGACGCGGTCGGCGGCGACCTCCTCACCCCGGCGATCGCCGCGCTCGCGCCGGGCGGGCGGCTGGTGGCGTACAGCTCGGGCGGCGGGACCGTACAGGCGTACGACCTGCTGGTCGGTGCCAAGTCGGTGATCGGCTTCCAGATGGCGCGGATCGCCCGGGAGGAGCCCGAGCGTTACGAGCGGTGGCGGCGGGAGTTGTGGGAGCTGTTCGAGCGGGGCGAGGTGCGGCCCGCCGTGCACGCGGAGTTCGCGCTGGAGGACGCCGCGAAGGCCCACGAGGCGATCCAGTCCCGCGCGAACCTCGGCAAGGTGGTCCTGCGTCCGTGACGTCCGGGACGTTCGTGAGTGCGAGTCGGGGGGGTACGGCGGCACGGCGACGAGCGGCCGTCGCACCCCGCCTTCGCTCGCCCACGTCCGCGCGCCCGCGTCGGCGCGACCGCCTCAGCGCGACCGAGGCCCCGTCCCGACCGAGCCGACCGGGCCGACCGGGCCCGCCGGCGCCCCCGACTCCGTGGCCGGAGCAGACGCCGCCGCCCGCTCCCCGCGCTCGTCCCGCTCCTCCTGCTCCTCCCGTTCCTCCCGCGCCTCCGGGTCGCGGGCCCGGCGCTTGGCGATCACCGCGCACACCATCAGCTGCATCTGGTGGAAGAGCATCAGCGGCAGCACCGCCAGCGAGGCGTGGACGCCGAACAGGACACTCGCCATGGGCAGCCCGGAGGCCAGCGACTTCTTCGAGCCGGCGAACTGGATGGCGATACGGTCGGCCCGGCCGAAGCGCAGCGCCTTCGCGCCGTACCAGGTCAGGGCGAGCATCACGGCGAGCAGCACCGCCTCCACGGCGAGCAGTCCGCCGAGGCGCGCGGCGCTGACCTGGTGCCAGATGCCCCGCACCATGCCCTCGCTGAACGCGGTGTAGACGACGAGCAGGATCGAGCCCCGGTCGACGAGCCCGAGGACCTTCTTGTGCCGGGCGACGAATCCGCCGATCCAGGGCCGCAGGAGCTGTCCGGCGACGAACGGCACGAGCAGTTGCAGCACGATCGTCACCAGCGAGTGCGCGGAGAATCCGCCGCCGCTGCTGCCCAGCAGGACGGCGGCGAGCAGGGGGGTGAGGACGATGCCGACCAGGGAGGAGAAGGAGCCGGCGCAGATCGCGGCGGGCACGTTGCCGCGGGCGATGGAGGTGAAGGCGATGGAGGACTGGATGGTGGAGGGGACCAGGGTGAGGAAGAGCAGGCCCTGGTAGAGCGGCTGGTCGAGCAGGACGGGGACCAGGCCGCGGGCGGCGATGCCGAGCAGCGGGAAGACCACGAAGGTGCAGGCCAGCACCGTGACGTGCAGTCGCCAGTGCTTGAGCCCGTCCAGGGCCTCGCGGGTGGAGAGCCGGGCGCCGTAGAGGAAGAAGAGGAAGCCGATCGCGGCCGTGGAGGCGCCGGAGGCGACGTCTGCGGCCGGGCCGCGGGCGGGCAGCAGCGCGGCCAGGCCCACGGTGCCGATCAGCAGCACGATGTACGGGTCGACCGGCATCCAGCTCGGCCAGCGCAGGCGTGTCACGGTGCTCCACTCGCTCGTGCTCGTCGGCGGCCGGGGGCGCGCCCGGCCGCGTCCGTCGTCTCGGGACCTCCGGGTCCCCGGTTCATCGTCCCCCTCACCAGGGCGATCGGGAAACCGTCCCACCGCTCTCACTGTCATCGCGTTCCGTGATGAGCGGTGGGCGGGAAGCCGTTAGCCTTGACCGCGTGTACGACCCGGCCCAGTTGCGCAGCTTCCTCGCCGTCGCCCAGACGCTCGGTTTCACCCGGGCGGCGCGGCGGCTGGGGCTGCGCCAGTCGACGGTGAGCCAGCATGTGCGCCGGCTGGAGGAGGCCGTGGGGCGGCCGCTGTTCACCCGTGACACGCACTCGGTGGAGCTGACCGAGGACGGCGAGGCGATGCTGGGGTTCGCGCGGCGGATCCTGGAGGTGCACGAGCAGGCGACGGCGTTCTTCACCGGCACCCGGGTGCGCGGCCGGCTGCGGTTCGGCGCGTCGGAGGACTTCGTGCTGACCCGGCTGCCGGAGATTTTGGAGGGCTTCCGCTACGAGCACCCCGAGGTCGATCTCGAACTGACCGTCGAGCTGTCCGGCACCCTGCACGAGCAGCTGGCCGCGGGGAAGCTGGACCTGGTCCTGGCCAAGCGGCGTCCGCAGGACCCGGCCGGCGAGCCCGTCTGGCACGACCGGCTGGTGTGGATCGGCGCGGAACGGCTGCGCCTGGAGGCCGACCGTCCGGTGCCGCTGATCGTCTATCCGCCGCCGGGGATCACCCGGGCGCTCGCCTTCGAGGCGCTGGAGCGGCAGGGCCGCCCGTGGCGCGTCGCGTGCACCAGCGGCAGCCTCAACGGGCTGATCGCCGCCGCCCGCGCGGGCCTCGGCGTGATGGCCCACTCGCGCGGGCTGATCCCGCCGGGCCTGGTCCGGGTGCCGGAACGGGCCGGGCTGCCGGAGCTGGGGCGGGTCGACTTCGTCCTGGTCCACGGCCGCCACCGCCCCTCGGCCCAGCCCGCCGCCGACGCCCTGGCAACGGCGATCCTCACCGGCGGCGACCGCCTGCACCACCGCTGAGGCGGACCCGTACGGGTCCGGCGGGCATGCGGGCGGCCTTGGGGTCGTACAGATTCCGTGGAGATTACGGCACCGAAACTTACTGAACCGTAGGAACTTCTGTCCGGCCGTGTCCGTTGTGGGCGCATTTTCCGGCGCTGACCTGTGTGTACATGAGCACCGCTCGCTTTCGGCCCCCCTCCCGCACCGTCCGTGCGTGGGGTAGCTTTCACCGCGCTGTGCGGGGCGTCAGGGGTGGTCCGGAGGCCGGGGCGCCTCGGGACGGGCCGAAGACCGAGGGAGCGGGAGCGGGGTTTGCGCGAGTTCACCAGCCCTCCGTCCACGTCGGCGCCGCCGGTGGGCGGGCTGGCCGACGTCGTGTTCCGGTACGCCCAGGAGGACCCGCGGCACGTCGCCCTCGGCCGCAAGGACGAGACCGGGGCATGGCGCGATGTGACCTCCGCCGAGTTCCGCGACGAGGTGCTGGCGCTGGCCAAGGGGCTGCTCGCCGAGGGCGTCCGGTTCGGCGACCGGGTCGCCGTCATGTCCCGCACCCGCTACGAGTGGACCCTGTTCGACTTCGCGCTGTGGACGATCGGCGCGCAGGTGGTGCCGATCTACCCCACCTCCTCGGCCGAGCAGTGCTTCTGGACGCTGTACGACGCGGAGGTGTCGGCGGCGGTCGTGGAGCACGAGGACCACGCCATGACCATCGCCACCGTCATCGGCCGGCTGCCGAACCTGCGCCGGCTGTGGCAGCTGGACGCGGGCGCCGTGTCCGAGCTGTACGACGCGGGCGCGCACATCGAGGACGACGTGGTGCACCGGCACCGCGAGGCGGTCACCCCGGAGACCGTCGCGTCGGTCATCTACACCTCCGGCACCACCGGCCGCCCCAAGGGCTGCGTCCTGAGCCACGGCAACTTCATGTTCGAGGCGGACACCGTCCTCGGCCGCTGGGAACCGGTGTTCCACTCCAGGAAGGGCGACGAGGCCTCCACGCTGCTCTTCCTGCCACTCGCACACGTGTTCGGCCGGATGGTGGAGGTGGCCGCGGTGCGCGGCCGGGTCCGGCTCGGCCACCAGCCCGAGCTGCACGCCGCCGCGCTCCTGCCGGACCTGCAGGCGTTCAAGCCGACGTTCATCCTGGCGGTGCCGTACATCTTCGAGAAGGTGTTCAACGCGGCCCGCCGCAAGGCGGAGAAGGAGGGCCGCGACGGGCCGTTCGAGAAGGCCGTCGAGGTCGCCGTGAAGTACGCGGACGCGGTGGAGGCGAAGGCGTGGGGCATCGGCCCCGGCCCGTCCGCCGCGCTGCGCATGCAGCACCAGTTCTTCGACAAGGTCGTCTACGCCAAGGTGCGCGCGGCGATGGGCGGCCGGATTCGCAACGCGATGTCCGGCGGTTCGGCCATGGACCGCCGCCTCGGCCTGTTCTTCGCGGGCGCCGGGGTGCAGATCTACGAGGGCTACGGCCTGACCGAGTCCACCGCGGCGGCCACCGCCAACCCGCCCGAGCGAACCCGCTACGGCACGGTCGGCCAGGCGATCCCGGGGGTGAGCGTGCACATCGCCGACGACGGGGAGGTGTGGCTGCGCGGCGGCAACGTCTTCCAGGGCTATCTGAACAACCAGAAGGCCACCGACGCGACGCTGCACGACGGCTGGCTGGCCACCGGCGACCTGGGCTCGCTGGACGAGGACGGCTACCTCACCATCACCGGCCGCAAGAAGGAGATCCTGGTGACCTCCGGCGGCAAGAGCGTGGCCCCGGCCGCGCTGGAGGAGCGGGTGCGCGACCATCCGCTGGTCGCGCAGTGCATCGTCGTCGGCAACGACCGCCCCTACGTCGCCGCCCTGGTCACTCTCGACCAGGAGGCGGTCGAGCACTGGCTCCAGATGCGCGACAAGGCGAAGCCGGGCACCGCGGCCGAGCTGGTGCACGACGCGGATCTGGAGACGGAGGTGCGGCGCGCGGTGGTCGCGGCCAACACCCTGGTCTCCAAGGCGGAGGCGATCCGCACCTTCCGCATCCTCGCGCAGCCGTTCACGGAGGAGCACGGACTGCTCACCCCGTCGCTGAAGCTGAAGCGCCGGGCGATCGAGAACGCCTACGCCGACGAGGTCGAGGCGCTGTACCGGGCATGAGACCGCCCGGAGCGGGGAACACGGGCGCGACGGCCGGATCAGGCCGCACCGGGCGGTCGGTTCCGGACGGATCGGCCGGTCAGGAATGCGACACGGCCGATGATCGTTGACGATGTCGAGTACGACGTACCACCTGACGACCTGACGACAACCGAAGGATCAGAAGCCAGTGAGCAGCAAGGTCCCCCCGATCATCCTCAACAACGGCGTCGAGATGCCCCAGCTGGGCTTCGGCGTCTGGCAGGTGCCGGACGACGAGGCGGAGCGCGCCGTCGCCACCGCCTTCGAGGCCGGGTACCGCAGCATCGACACGGCGGCGATCTACGGCAACGAAGAGGGCACCGGCAAGGCCATCGCCGCCTCGGGCCTCCCGCGCGAGGAGGTGTTCGTCACCACCAAGCTCTGGAACGGCGACCAGGGCTACGACGCGACCCTGCGCGCCTTCGACACGTCCCTGGCCAAGCTCGGCCTGGAGTACGTGGACCTGTACCTGATCCACTGGCCGCTGCCGGCCAGGGGCACGTACGTGGACACGTACAAGGCGTTCGAGAAGCTGTACGCCGACGGCCGGATCCGGGCGATCGGCGTCTCCAACTTCCTGCCGGAGCACCTGGAGCGCCTGATCGCCGAGACCTCGGTGATCCCGGCGGTCAACCAGATCGAGCTGCACCCGCACCTCCAGCAGCGCGCCGCCCGTGAGTTCCACGCGGAGCAGGGCATCGCCACGGAGGCCTGGTCGCCGCTCGGTCAGGGCAAGGGCCTGCTGGAGGTCCCGGCGATCGTGGCCATCGCCCGGAAGCACGGCCGCACCCCGGCCCAGGTGGTGCTGCGCTGGCACGTCCAGCTCGGCAACATCGTGATCCCGAAGTCGGTGACGCCGTCCCGGATCAAGGAGAACATCGCGGTGTTCGACTTCGAGCTGGACGACGAGGACCTCGCGGCGATCAGCGCCCTGAACGAGGACCGGCGGCTGGGTCCGGACCCGGCCACGTTCGACGTCGGCTGAGCCGTGCCGGCGGGAAGGCCCGGGCCGCTCGGCCCGGGCCTTCGCGTTGCGCGCGGCCGGTCCGGTCAGGACGCGGCCGGCCGGGTCAGGCGGGGCGGACCGCCGTGTGCACGGTGTGCGCCTTGAGGACGAAGACGTCGGGCCTGCGGTGCACGCTCGCCTCGTCGGCGGGGTCGAGGAGCCGGTCCAGGGTGGCGCGGTCCTCGGCGTCGAGGGCGTCGCCCATGCCTTCGCGCAGCCGGGCGAGGGAGGCGGCGACGTAGGCGCGGGCCTGGTCGGAGACGGGGGCGGGCAGGTCGAGCAGGAAGCTGCGGGTGCCGGTGGGCCGCAGTCCGGCGGCCGTCAGCAGCGCCGGCCAGTCCTCGGTCTCGGCGGCGGAGCCCGGCAGTTCCGCCCGCATTCGGGTGAACGCGTCGGCCTCGACCGCGTCCAGCCGTGCCTGGAGGCCGGGACGGCCGATGCCGATGTCACGGGGCAGGTAGCGGGCGGGCAGTCCGCCCTCCAGCAGGGCGAGGATGCCGCCGGGGGCGAGGTGTGCGGCGAAGGCGGCCAGGGCGGCGCGCTGGTCGCCCAGGTGGTGCAGGCTGTTGCCGGCCCACAGCAGATCGGCCGGGTACTCCAACTGGTCGAGTGCCTCGGGGAGTTCACCGGTGACGGTGGTGAAGCGGTCGGCGTGGCCGAGCCGGGCGGCGCGGGCGCGGGCCCGTTCCAGCAGCGGCGCCGAGCCGTCCACCGCGACCACCCGGGCCTTGGGGAAGGCCCGCGCGAACAGGCTCGAGACGACGCCCGGACCGCTGCCCGCGTCCACGATCAGACCGGGCTCGCCGGAAACCCGCTGCCCCAGCCACGCCATGATCTGTTCGTACACCGCGGCGGACAGCTCCGCCTGGGACTCCAGCAGCGGGGCGAGCACGGCCCAGTCGAGGTCGGCGCCGCCGTGGTGGGTGTGGTGACCGCCGTGGCCGTGCGGGGCGCGGTCGTGACCGTGGTCGTGGTCGTGCGGGGCGGGGTCGTGCGGGCCGTGGGGGTCCCGGTGTGCGTGCGCCATGGTGATCAGCCTCTCCTGTGAATGCCGCCGCCAGCCTGCGCCGACACGCGGTGCCGGGGCCACTTCCGTTGCCGGGACGGCAAAAAATAGGAGCGCGATTTCCCGGACGTGCGGGCGGGAGGCGAGGGCGGCAGACACGGCCGGGACACGCGCGCGGCGTCACCGGGTGCGGCCGCCGCGGCACCCGGTGACGCCGTACGGGCTCAGGGGCGGCCCCTCGCCGGGCCGGCCGGACCGGGGAGGTCCGGACCGGCCGGCGGGGTCACCCCCGCGTCACCGCCCTACGGCAGGGGCGGGTACGCGTTCTTCATCAGCTCCTGGAACTGCGCGGAGAACCAGTGGCCGGCCACCGGGGAGTTCGGGAGCGCTCCGGTGGGGCTGTTGCCGTTGCGCGCGTTGCCGCCGTACGTCGGGTCGCACATCCGGTCGAAGCCCTTGCCCTCGTCGTTGTCGACGGCGGAGCTGGACCCGTCCGACTCCCCCGGCGGCTTCACCCAGACGTAGGCGTCGATGCCCGCGGCGGGCGCGGCGGTCGGCCGTTCGCCGAGACCGGCGCCGCTCTGGTTGCACCAGTTGCCGGCGTGGATGCGCCGGTCGATGCGGCCGCCGTTGACGTAGTCGTCCACCGAGGTCAGCGGGCCGGGGCCGGACGGCCGGGCGGAGCCGCCCCAGCCGTTGCGGGAGGTGTCGATCAGCATGCCGATGCCGGAGTTGAAGCCGGCCGCGACGAGCTTGTCGCGCAGCCCCTGGGCGAAGGACTGCTCGTCCACGTACTGGTTCCAGTCCACCCACTTGGACTGGCGCACCGTCTGCCCGTTGACGGTGTCGGTGATCTTGAGGTTGGGCTCCTTGGTGGCGCTGTAGTTGGCGGTGTTGACGATGAAGCCGGTCACGTCGCTGAGGCTGGCGCCGTTGGTGGTGGCGACCTTGTAGAACTCCTGGACGGACGGGCCGAGGTTGGTGTCCCAGCCGAGCCAGCCGTGGTGGGCGGCGTCGATGTAGTTGTAGACGTTGGGGATGGCGCCGAGCTTGTCCAGGGCGTAGCTGACGCCCTTCTCGTAGTTGCCGTTGGACTTCATGGTCGTGCAGGCGTCGGTGGTGGTGTTGGTGCCGCCGGCGTTGGTGACCAGGTTGGGCAGCGAGTCCGGCTCGATGACGGTGGCGATGCGCAGGCCCGCGTACTTGGCGTCCGACAGGATCGAGGCGATCGGGTCGATGTACTGGGTCTTGTACTTGTCGATGTCGTTCGGGCCGAGTTCGCCGTTGGAGGCGAGGGCGGCGCAGTCGCGGCCGGGCAGGTCGTAGATGACCAGTTGGACGACGAGGTCGCCGGAGCCCTTCTGCTTGAGCGCCTCGTCGAGGTGGGCGCGCAGGCCCATGCCGCCGTTGACACCGTTGATGGCGGCGATCCGGTCGAGCCAGACGGCGGTGGGCTGGTCGGAGACGCGGCTGCCGCCCGGTTCGGCGGCGGCCAGCTTGGACCACTCGGGGTTCACATAGACCTTGGCGCCGACGTAGGGGTTGTCGGCCCGGCCGCTCGGGTCGGTGGCGCCGCCTCCGGTGCTGCCGCCGGTGCCGCCCGTGTCGCCGCCGGTTCCTCCGGTGTCGCCGCCGGTCCCGCCCGTGCCGCCGCCGCTGTCGACGTTGCAGGTCACGCCGTCGAGGGTGAAGGCCGCCGGGACGGCGTTGGTGCCGCTGTAGGTGCCCTGGAAGCCGAAGCTGGCCGAACCGCCCGTGCCGAGCGCCCCGTTGTAGCTCTCGTTGGCGGCGGTGACGTTCGCGCCGGACTGGGTGATCTTGGCGTTCCAGCCGCTGGTGATCTTCTGGTTGCCGGCGTACGTCCACTTCAGCGTCCACGACGACTTGGCGGCGCCGTTGTTGGTGACGGTGACGTCGGCGGTGAAGCCGGTGCTCCACTGGTTCAGCTTGTAGTCGACGGTGCAGGGCGCGGCGGTGGCGCCCGCGCTGGCGGGGATGGCGGTGAGCGCCATGCCCGTGCCCCCGGCGACGAGGGTCAGGGCGGCGAGCATCGCTGTTCTGGTGCGGCTCATGAGAGAGGAATTCCTCCAGTTGGGAAGGGAGTTGCCGGTTTCTCGGGACAGGGAGGTCAGGGTGCGAGGGCGCGCAGGTGGTCGCGCAGCCCGGCGCCGTACGCGGTGGGTGTGCCGTCGTAGGCGGAGATCAGGGAGGGGCCGGAGGAACAGTCCCAGGTGTTCCAGGTCCAGCCGAGGTAGGACAGGCGGTGGTCGTCGAACCACTTCATGACCTGGTCGGTGAAGCCGTGCGCGCAGGTGTTCTCGCCGATCTCCCCCGCCACCAGCGGTACTTGGGCGGCGACCGGGGCGAGCGTGGAGTTCCAGCAGCTCTCGCCGGCGCAGGTGTTGAAGTTGTAGACGTGGTAGGCGGCGACGAGATTGCCCGCCGGGTCGGTGGGCCGGTACGTCAGCCACTGGCTGAGGTCGTTGGAGTAGGCGAGCCCGCCGGCCAGGATCAGGTTCTCGGCGCCGGTGGCGCGCACGGCGTCGACCAGGTCCTGCATGCCGGCGACCTCGTAGCCGATGCCGGGGCAGGCGCCGCCGTCGCGCCAGCACGTCCAGGCGGCGGCGGTGCTGGTCGTCGCCCGGTCCGGGTACGGCTCGTTGAACAGGTCGAAGGCGACGGCCCGGTCGCCCTTGAAGGTGTCGGCGACCGAGGACCAGAACGCGGGTGTGTACTGGGCGTCGGGCATGGGTTTCTGGCAGGTGGCGTGCACGTCGGAGCAGCCGGCCGAGTTGCCCGTGTACTGGCCCCAGGTCCAGTGCAGGTCGATGACCGGGGTCATGCCGTGCGCCTCGATCCGGGCGACCAGGTCCTTGACGGCGGCGATGTAGTGGGCGCCCGCGTACTCGGGCTTGACGTTGGAAAGTCCCAGCCAGCACTCCTCGTTGACGGGGATACGGACGGTGTTCGCCTTCCAGTCGGCGATCGCGGCGATCGACGCGTCGTCCACCGGGCCGTCGAAGAAGCCGTAGCCCTGGACGCACATGAACTCGCCGCCGGAGCGGTTGACGCCGAGCAGCCGGTGGCTCCTGCCGTCGGCGTCGACGATCGCGTTGCCCTCGACGTGCAGGGCGGGCGCGGTGCCGTCGCCGGTGGGCGGCGGGTCGGTCGGGGGCGGGTCGGTCGGGGGCGGGGTGGGCTCCGGGTCGACGTTGCAGGTCGTGCCGTTGAGCTTGAACGCCGTGGGCGCGGACGTGCCGGCCGGACCGGAGGCGAGGAACCCGGCGTCGACGCTCGCGCCGCTGCCGAGGGAACCGTTCCAGCTCTCGTTGACCGCGGTCACCGTGGCGCCGGACTGCGACCACTTGGCGTTCCAGCCCTGGGTGACCTCCTGGCCGCCCGGGAAGTCGAAGGTGAGACTCCAACCGGTCAGCGCCGCGCTGTTGTCGGTGATTCGCACCGTGCCCTGGAAGCCGGTGTCCCACTGGCCGGCGACCGAGTACTGGACCGTGCAGACGGGGGTGGCCCCCTGGGCCGTGACCGCCGGTACGACCACGCTCCCGAGGAGCGCGACCGCGCCGGCGACGGCCAGGAGGGCCGAACGCGGGGGGTGTCGCATGAGCGACTCCTTGCAGCTCTGGCGCGTCGGGGCGGACGCGTCGACTGATGGAATCGCTCCCACTGGTTCGAGTGAAGGTAGCGGCAAGTTCGGGTGAGGAACAGGGGCGGTGCCGAGTTTCCGGCGACTTTTCGGCGACGGGGCCGGTCAGCGGGGCGCCGAATCTTTTCGTTCCGTCCAGGACTTGACCGTTCCCTGACACGTCCGCACTATGGGAGCGCTCCCACTGGTCAGGGCTTGTTGCTCCTCCCCCACACCTTCTTCCGAGCCGCAAGGAGGGACCAGCACATGTTCCCCGCACACAGACCCAGACGCCGCTTGTCGCGGCGGCTGTGGACCGCCGTGGTGGCGGCCCTCGCACTCCCCACGACCATGCTGGCCACCGGTTCGGTCACGGCGCACGCGGCGGGACTCGCGTGCAGCGTGGACTACAGGACCAACGACTGGGGCTCCGGGTTCACCGCGGACCTGACGATCACCAACCGCGGCACGGACGCCGTCAACGGCTGGACCCTCGCCTACGGTTACTCGGGCAACCAGAAGCTGACCAACGGCTGGAACGGCAGCTGGTCGCAGTCCGGGCAGTCGGTCACCGTGAAGAACGCCTCCTACAACGGCACGATCGCCCCCGGCGCCGCGGTGAGCACGGGCGCGCAGTTCACCTACAGCGGCACGAACACCGCGCCGACCGGCTTCGCCGTCAACGGCACCACCTGCGCCGGCGCGCACCAGCCGCCGATCACCGTGCTCACCAGCCCGGCTCCCGGCGCCACCTACTCGCAGGGCGAGGCCGTGCCGCTCGCCGCGACCGCCGCGGCCGCCGACGACGCGACGATCACCAAGGTCGAGTTCTACGACGACACCACGCTGCTGGGCGCCGACACCACCGCGCCGTACACCTTCTCGGCCACCGGCCTCGCCGTGGGCGGCCACTCGCTGCTGGCCAAGGCCTACGACAGCCTGGGCGCCGCCGCGGAGTCCACCCCGGTCGGCGTCACCGTCGCCGCCGGCCCCGCCGTGGTCGCCTCGCCGACCCAACTCGGCGTCCAGCAGGGCAAGTCGGGCACTTTCGAGGTGAAGCTGTCCAAGCAGCCGAGCGCGAACGTGACGGTGAGCACGGCCCGTACGGACGGCAACACCGGGCTGGCCGTGACCGGCGGCTCCTCGCTCACCTTCACCCCGGCCAACTGGAACACCGCGCAGAAGGTGACGATCACGGCCGACGCCTCCGGGACCGGCTCGGCCACCTTCACCGCCTCCGCCGCAGGACACGCCAAGGCCACGGTCACCGTGACCGAACTGGCCGCGTCGAAGGCGTACGACGCCCGCTTCCTGGACCTCTACGGGAAGATCACCAACCCGGCGAACGGCTACTTCTCGCCCGAGGGCATCCCCTATCACTCGGTGGAGACGCTGATCGTGGAGGCGCCCGACTACGGCCATGAGACCACGTCGGAGGCCTACAGCTACCTGATCTGGCTGCAGGCGATGTACGGCAAGGTGACGGGCGACTGGTCCAAGTTCAACGGCGCCTGGGACATCATGGAGAAGTACATGATCCCCACCCACGCCGACCAGCCGACCAACTCCTTCTACAACGCGTCCAAACCGGCCACCTACGCGCCCGAGGCGGACACCCCGAACGAGTACCCGGCCAAGCTGGACACCTCCGTGTCCGTGGGTTCCGACCCGATCGCGGGCGAGCTGAAGTCCGCGTACGGCACGGACGACGTCTACGGCATGCACTGGATCCAGGACGTCGACAACGTCTACGGGTACGGCGACGAGCCCGGCATGTGCGAGGCCGGCCCGGCGGCCACCGGACCGTCCTACATCAACACCTTCCAGCGCGGCCCGCAGGAGTCGGTCTGGGAGACGGTCCCGCAGCCGACCTGCGACGCCTTCAAGTACGGCGGCAAGAACGGTTATCTGGACCTGTTCACCGGCGACTCCTCCTACGCCAGGCAGTGGAAGTACACCGACGCCCCGGACGCCGACGCGCGCGCCGTGCAGGCCGCGTACTGGGCGGACGTGTGGGCCAAGGCGCAGGGCAAGGGCGGTGACGTCTCCGCGACCGTGGGCAAGGCCGCGAAGATGGGTGACTACCTGCGCTACGCGATGTACGACAAGTACTTCAAGAAGATCGGCAACTGCACCGGTCCGTCGACCTGCGCGGCCGGCTCCGGCAAGGACGCCTCGCACTACCTGCTGTCCTGGTACTACGCCTGGGGCGGCGCCACCGACACCAGCGCCGGCTGGGCCTGGCGCATCGGCTCCAGCCACGTCCACGGCGGCTACCAGAACCCGCTGGCCGCGTACGCGCTCAGCTCCTACGCCGATCTGAAGCCCAAGTCGGCGACGGGCGCGAGCGACTGGGGCACGTCGCTCCAGCGGCAGCTGGAGTTCTACCGGTGGCTCCAGTCGTCCGAGGGCGCCATCGCGGGCGGCGCGACCAACAGCTGGCAGGGCCGCTACGCCACCCCGCCGGCCGGCACCCCCACCTTCTACGGCATGTACTACGACGAGGCGCCCGTCTACCACGACCCGCCGTCCAACCAGTGGTTCGGCTTCCAGGCCTGGTCGATGGAGCGCGTCGCCGAGTACTACCAGCAGACCGGGGACGCCAAGGCGAAGACCGTCCTGGACAAGTGGGTCAAGTGGGCGCTGGCGAACACCACCCTCAATCCGGACGGCTCCTTCCTGATCCCCTCCACGCTGAAGTGGTCGGGCAAGCCGGACACCTGGAACGCCGCCTCGCCCGGCGCCAACAGCTCCCTGCACGTCACGATCGCCGACTACACGAACGACGTGGGCGTGGCCGCCGCGTACGCCAAGACGCTGACGTACTACGCCGCCAAGTCCGGTGACGCGCAGGCCAAGTCGACGGCGAAGGCGCTGCTGGACGGCATGTGGGCGAACGACCAGGACGCCCTGGGCGTCGCGGTCCCGGAGACCCGCACCGACTACAGCCGGTTCGGCGACAGCGTGTACGTGCCGAGCGGCTGGACCGGCACCATGCCCAACGGCGACAAGATCGACTCCTCGGCCACCTTCTCCTCGATCCGGTCCTTCTACAAGAACGACCCGGCCTGGTCGAAGATCGAGGCCTACCTCAAGGGCGGGGCCGCCCCCGTCTTCACGTACCACCGGTTCTGGGCCCAGGCGGACATAGCCCTCGCCATGGGTTCGTACGCGGAGCTCCTCGAATAAGTCCCCGCTAAGGCTCCGCGTGCCGCACGCCGGGTGGACCCCCTTGCTGCTGGGGTCCACCCGGTCGTCGTGCCCGGCTCACCCCTCGGCGGGCTCGCCCTGCGCCGGCCGGCGGAAGGCGCGCAGGGTGAAGACCGGGTCAGGGCGGGGACGGTCCTGGTCGGGCAGCGCCGCGAGGCGGGCGGCGAACTCCTCGGCGAGCGGTTCACCCGGCGGCAGCGTGACGAACCAGCCGCGCCGCAGGTCCTCGACGGTGCTGCGGGGGCTGCGGCCCTGACCGACGCCCGGGAAGCGGGCCCGGCCGGCCAGCCGCAGGCCGTGCTCCGCGGCGTACCCGGCCACCTCGTCCCCGGCGTCGCGGGCGGCGCTGGGCGGCCGCGCGGCGAGGACGGCGTCGATGTCGCTGCCGACGTTGTGGCCGGCGGCCTTGTCGACGGTGGTGACCCAGACGCCGCCGGGCCTCAGCACCCGGGCGCACTCGGCGACCACCGCCCGCACGTCCTCGGCGGCGGGCAGCAGATGCAGCAGCCAGACGCTGGTGACCGCGTCGAAGCGCCCGTCCGGGAAGGGCAGCCGGCGGCTGTCGGCGCGGACGACGGCGCCGGGCAGCCGGGCGGCGGCCCTCAGGGTCATCGCGGGCGCCCGGTCGAGGCAGGTCACCCGCGCTCCGGGGCGGCCCGCGGCGAGGCGGCGGGTCACGATCCCGGTGCCGCAGCCGAGGTCCAGCAGCTCCCCCACCGTCTCGGGCAGCAGGCCGAGCACCGCCTCGGCCGCGGCGGCGGCACGCGGTTCGCCGCCGCGCAGGGCGTCGTAGCGTGCGGCTTCCTCGTCGTAGTCCAGCATGTCTCCCCCGTTCCGCGCGGGTCAGTGCGCGCCGTGGCCCGGCGCGAGGTCCTGGACCCGGCGGGCGAGCTGGAAGTCCTTCTCGGTGACGGCGCCGCCCGCGCTGTGGGTGTGCACGCTGACGGAGACCGTGTCGTACCCCAGGGTGAGATCGGAGTGGTGGTCCAGCTCCTCCTGCACCTGCGCGATGTGCACCACCATCGCCGTCGCCGCGAAGTGCGAGCCGAGCCGGTAGGAGCGGGTGAGCCGGTCCCCGTCCAGGGACCAGCCGGGCAGCTCGGCCAGCCGGTCCTCGATCTCCTTCTGCGACAGCGGTTCGACGGGCATGGGAGCACTCCCTCTGCGGTGACGGCGGGTCCGCGGCGCGCGGCCGCGGGTATGTGTTCAGCCTGCCACAGGAGCGCCGCCGCGTCCCCGCTCACCAGGGCCGGAGGGGACGCGGCCGGGCAGCGGCCGCGGAGCGGACGCCGGTTCGACTACGGTCAGGCGTATGACCACTGTCGCCACCGCTGCCGCCGCGCTTCCCACCGCCCCCGCCGGCCAGGGCGTCGGCCCGCTGCTGCGGGCCTGGCGCGAGCGGCGGCGGGTCAGTCAGCTGGAGCTGGCGCTGCGCGCCGACTCCTCGGCCCGGCACATCAGCTTCATCGAGACCGGCCGCTCCCGCCCCAGCGAGGAGATGGTGCTGCGGCTGGCCGAGCACCTGGACGTGCCGGTGCGCGAGCGCAACGCGCTGCTGCTGGCCGCCGGTTATGCCCCGCACTACCCGGAGACCCCGCTGGACGCGCCCGCGCTGGGCGCGCTGCGGGAGGGTCTGGAGCGGCTGATCCTCGGCTACGAGCCGTATCCGGCGCTGGTGGTGGACGCCCGCTACGACGTGGTGACGGCCAACCGGGGCATCACCATGCTGCTGGAGGGCGTCCCGGAGGCGCTGCTCGCGCCGCCGCTGAACGCGATGCGGCTGACCCTGCACCCGGAGGGGCTCGCGCCGCGCATCCGCAATCTGCGCGAGTGGCGCGGGCATCTGCTGGCGCAGATGGAGCGGCAGATCGCGCTGCACCGCTCCCCGGCCCTGCGGGAGCTGTACGAGGAGGTGGCCGCGTACCCGGTCCCGGAGAACGGCTCGGGCCTGTCGGAGGAACCGGCCCGTGACGTGCCGTACTTCGCGCTGCCGATGCTGATCGAGCACGACGGGCGGACGCTGTCGTTCGTCTCCTCGATCTCCACCTTCAACACGCCCATGGACGTGACGGTGGCCGAGCTGGCCATCGAGACGTTCCTGCCCGCCGACCCGGCGACCGTCAAGTACCTTCACTCGATGATCCCTTGAGACGCTGTGTCACACTGATCCGCGTACTTCGGCGCGTATGGGGAGGCGTGGCGTGAGTGAGCGGCGGCCGGCGCCGACGGTGGGCCAGGTGGTGCTCGGCAGACGGCTTCAGGAGCTGCGGGACGCGGCGGGCCTGACCCGGGAGGAGGCCGCGCGCGTGCTGCGGGTCGCCCCGGCGACCGTGCGGCGCATGGAGCTGGCCGAGGTCGCCCTCAAGATCCCTTACGTGCAGGTGCTGTTGGAGACGTACGGGGTGGGCGAGGAGGAGGCGGCCGCGTTTGTGCGGCTGGCCGAGGAGGCCAACCAGCCCGGCTGGTGGCAGCGTTTCCACGACGTGCTGCCGGACTGGTTCAGCCTGTACGTGAGCCTGGAGGGCGCCGCCCGGCTGATCCGCTCCTACGAACCGCACTTCGTGCCGGGGCTGTTGCAGACCGAGGAGTACGCGCGCGCCGTGCTGGAGGCGGGGACGGTCGGGCAGTCCGGGCGGGAGTCGATCGAGCGGCACGTGTCGCTGCGGATGGCCCGCCAGGAGCTGCTGGAGCGGCCGGACGCGCCGCATCTGTGGGTGGTCGTCGAGGAGACGGTGCTGCGCCGGCCGGTGAGCCCGCGCGGCGAGGTGATGCGCGGACAGCTGGACAAGCTCCTCGAACTCACCGAGCGGGACCGGGTGACGGTCCAGATCGCCGAGTTCGCCGACGGGCCGCACCCGGGGACGTACGCGCCGTTCACGCTGTTCCGGTTCGCCGAGCCGGAGTTGCCGGACCTCGTCTACACCGAGTACCTGACCGGCGCGCTGTATCTGGACTCGCGCGCCGAGGTCGCCGCGCACCTGGAGGTGCTGGACCACATGACGACCCGTGCGGCGTCGGCCCAGCGCACCCGCGAGCTGCTGCGGGAGTGTCGCGAGGGTTACTGAGCCGCAGGGGCTGCTGAGCCGCGAACGCTCTTGAGCCGGTCCGGGCGACTCCGGTCTCCCTTTCGGCGGCTCGCATTCCGCCTTCCTGCGGCTCCGGTTCCGGGCTATGCGGCGCCGCCCTTGGTGTCGCGGTCGTCGTCGACGATCTCGGCGTCCACCACGCCCTCGTCGTCCTGCCCGGGGGGCCGGTCCCGCGGCTGTTCGCCGCCGCCCGCGTCCTCGGGCGACTGCTGGGCCTGCGCGTACATCGCCTGGCCCATCCGCTGGCTGACGGTGGCCAGTTTGTCGGTCGCGGCGCGCAGGGCGGCCGTGTCGGCGTTCTGCTCCAGCAGGGCCTTCACCTCCGCGATGGCCGACTGCACCTCGCCCTTGGTGTCGGCGGGGACGCGGTCGCCGTTGTCGGTCAGGAACTTCTCGGTCTGGTAGGCGAGTTGTTCGGCCTGGTTGCGGGTCTCGGCAGCCTCGCGGCGCTTGCGGTCCTCCTCCGCGTACTGCTCGGCCTCGCGCATCATGCGGTCGATGTCGTCCTTGGGCAGGGCGGAGCCGCCGGTGACGGTCATCTTCTGCTCGCGGCCGGTGGCCAGGTCCTTGGCGGAGACGTGCATGATCCCGTTGGCGTCGATGTCGAAGGCGACCTCGATCTGCGGCACTCCGCGCGGGGCCGGCGGCAGGCCGGTGAGGTCGAAGACGCCGAGCTTCTTGTTGTAGGCGGCGATCTCGCGTTCGCCCTGGTAGACCTGGATGCCGACCGAGGGCTGGTTGTCGGCGGCGGTGGTGAAGATCTCCGAACGCCGGGTGGGGATCGTGGTGTTGCGCTCGATCAGCTTGGTCATGATGCCGCCCTTGGTCTCGATGCCGAGGGACAGCGGGGTGACGTCGAGCAGCAGGACGTCCTTGACGTCGCCGCGGATCACACCGGCCTGGAGAGCGGCGCCCACGGCCACCACCTCGTCGGGGTTGACGCCCTTGTGCGGGTCCTTTCCGGTGAGGTCGCGCACCAGCTCGGTGACGGCGGGCATCCGGGTGGAGCCGCCGACCAGGATCACGTGGTCGATGGCCGACAGCTCGACCTTCGCGTCCTTGACCGCCTGGTGGAACGGCTTCTTGCAGCGGTCCAGCAGATCGGCGGTCAGCTCCTGGAACTGGGCGCGGGTGAGCTTCTCGTCCAGGTGCAGCGGGCCTTCGGCGGAGGCGGTGATGTAGGGCAGGTTGATCGAGGTCTCGGTGGACGAGGACAGCTCGATCTTCGCCTTCTCGGCGGCCTCGCGCAGCCGTTGCAGCGCCATCTTGTCGTTGCCGAGGTCGACGCCGTACTGCCCCTTGAACCGTTCGACCAGGTGCTCGACGATCCGCTGGTCCCAGTCGTCGCCGCCGAGGCGGGTGTCGCCGTTGGTGGCCTTGACCTCGATGACGCCGTCGCCGATCTCCAGCAGGGACACGTCGAAGGTGCCGCCGCCCAGGTCGAAGACGAGGACGGTCTGCTCCTCGCCCCGGTCCAGGCCGTAGGCGAGCGCGGCGGCCGTGGGCTCGTTGATGATCCTGAGCACCTTCAGGCCGGCGATCTCCCCGGCCTCCTTGGTCGCCTGCCGCTGCGCGTCGTCGAAGTACGCCGGCACGGTGATCACCGCGTCGGTGACGTCCTCGCCGAGGTAGGCCTCGGTGTCCCGCTTCAGCTTCTGGAGCACCCGCGCGGACAGTTCCTGCGCCCGATAGCGGGTGCCGTCGACCGAGCCCTGCTCGGGGAAGCGCCAGTGCGCGTCGCCCATGTGCCGTTTGACCGAGCGGGCGGTGCGGTCCACGTTGGTGACCGCCTGCCGTTTGGCGACCTCGCCGACCAGCACCTCGCCGTTCTTGGCGAACGCCACCACCGACGGCGTGGTCCGCGCCCCCTCGGCGTTGGCCACGACCGTGGGCTCGCCGCCCTCCAGGACGGCCACCACCGAGTTCGTCGTCCCGAGATCGATCCCGACCGCACGTGCCATCGTCGTCCCCTTCCGCCGTTCGTCGCCGGGCGTCGTCCCCCGTCTCCAGCCCAGGACGGGAGCGGGCCGTTGTCAATGCCGGGTACCCCGGCGGACGCGACTGCCGGGTACCCCGGCGGGGGCGTACGACGATGCCGCGCACCCCGGGGTGCGGGGGCGCGGCATCGGGGGGCGGTCGTCCCGTGTCCGGGACGGGCCGGGCCGCCTCGTGCGGCGGGGTGCCGGACGGGGCGCGTCAGGCGAGCTTGGCGTCCAGGGTGATGGTGGTGCCGGTCAGGGCCTGGCTGACCGGGCAGTTCTTCTTGGCGTCCTCGGCGGCGGCGACGAAGGCGTCGTTGTCGATGCCGGGCACGGTGCCCTCGACGGTGAGGTGGATGCCGGTGATGCCCGTGCCCGGCTGGAAGGTCACGTCGGCCTTGGTCTCGATCTTGGTGGGCGGGGTGCCGGCGCCGGCCAGGCCGTGCGAGAGCGCCATGGAGAAGCAGCTGGAGTGGGCGGCGGCGATCAGCTCCTCGGGGCTGGTCTTGCCGTTCGCCTGCTCGGCGCGCGACGGCCAGGACACCGGCTGCTCACCGATGCCGGAGGAGTCGAAGGTCACGACGCCGTTGCCCTCGAGCAGGTTGCCTTCCCAGACGGTGTGAGCGGTGCGCGTAGTTGCCACGGTGTGATCCATACCTTTCGCCTTGGGACCCGTTGCCGGGGTTCCGTCGCCCCCATCCGATCACATCCCGGGCGCGCGGACGCGGTGAACGGGGCGGCGACGGGGGCGTTTCGGGAGGGTACGGGCGGCCTGGTCCGGTATGGGCGGCCGGTGCGGTCCGGGGGCGGTCAGGCGGCCCGCTCCTCCGTCTCGGCGTCCGTCTCCGCGTCCGTCTCCGATGTCCCCGTCGCAGGTGTCGCCGCTTGCGGCGTGCCCGCTGCCGGCGTCTCCCCTCCGAGCGCCCCCGCTCCCGGCGTCCCCGCTGCGCGCGGCGTCTCCGCTTCCGTCTCCGGTGCGGCCTGGGCCGGGACCCGTGGGGGTGCGGCCGCCTCGGTCAGCCAGCGGCGCAGGACGCGGTGGATCTCCTCGGCGCCGACGAGTTCCGTGTCCTCGGGGACGGGCGGGGAGCACAGCAGCGGGGACAGCAGGAAGGGGCGGGACTGCGCGCCGCCGAGGCCGCCGTGCGAGCCGATCTGCTCCTCGAAGGCCAGCACCTCGCCGTCGGCCGGGTCGTGGCTGGAGTTGACCATGATGTCGGCGGTGTGCGGGAAGGAGTGGGTGCGGCGGACGGCGTCGGCCGCACCGGGGCCGAACACGGCGAGCGGCCCGGGGTCGGCGTCGAGGTCGGCGAGCGGGATGCGCGCGCCGCGGGCGCCGAGGACCACGCCGCCGTGCTCCTCGCTGCGTACGAGCAGGAAGCCGATGCCGGGGTGGTTGGCGAGGGTGGGCAGCAGCGCGGGGTGCCGGGCGGCGATCTCCTCCTCGCTCATCCGGTGCGGCACGTCCGGGAACGAGACCAGGCCGAGGTTGCCGGAGGCCAGCACGACCGGCTCGGGGCGGCGGGCGGGGCGGTGGTGCTCGGCGCCCTCCTCCACCGGGCGGCGCAGCGCGGCCCGGACGGCGGCCCGCGCCTCGGCGCCGCTGCGGGTCCGCCGGGCGCGGCGCGGCACGGGCAGTCCGCAGCCGGCCCGGACCAGGTCGCCGAGGGTGAGGCCGTAGCGGGCGCGGAAGGTCTCGCCGGGGCTCTGCCCGTGGTCGGACAGGACGACGATCCGGTACGGGCGCGGGGCGTGCTCGGCGACCTTCTCGATCAGGGCGAGGGCGCGGTCCAGGCGGCGCAGCACCTTCGCGGCGTCCCGGCTGTGCGGTCCGGAGTGGTGGGCCACCTCGTCGTAGGCGACCAGGTCGGCGTAGACGACGGAGCGGCCGGCCAGCAGGTCGCCGACGACTGCGGCGACGACGACGTCGCGTTCGACGACGGTCGCGAAGGCGCGGATCAGCGGGTAGAGGCCGCCGCGCGAGACGCGGGGGCGCTGTTTGCGCAGCCGGGCGCGCAGCGACTGGCCGATCTCGCGGCCGGTCTCGGCGATGAAGGACAGGGCGGTGCGGACGGCGTTGGCCGGGTCGGAGAAGTAGGCGAAGTAGCCGGCGCGGGAGCGGGTGCCGGGGCCGCGGCGCGCCGAGACGGACAGGACCAGGGCGGATTCGCCTGCGCCGCCGCTGAAGAGGTTGCCGCGGCTGGCGCCGTCGTCGGCGAGCAGTCCGCCGTGGCCGGTGCGGGCGACGGCGCGGCGCTGGAGTTCCACGGCGCTGGTCGGCCGGTTGCAGACCATGACCTCGCCGGCGTCCTTCTCGTACCAGCGGAAGGCGGGGACGTCGTGGTTGGTGCCGTGCAGGATGCCGAGCTGGCTGGCGCCGGTCTGGCTGGACCAGTCGGTGCGCCAGGGGGTGAGGCGGTGCGTGGGCGGGGCGGTCGCCCGGTCCGGGGACGCCGCCCGGTCCGGGGACGCCGCCCGGTCCGGGCCGGTGCCGAGCCAGCGGGCCACGGTCGGCATCAGCCCCTGGTCGACGGCGTCCCGCAGCACGTCATGGCCGACGCCGTCGAGCTGGACGACGGCCGTGCCGGGCGTGGTGGAGCACGGCGGCAGGGTTCTGCCGCGGCGCAGGGCGAGGCGGTGCAGACGGCTGCGGTAGGCGTCGTCGTCGCGGACGGCGAGGGCCGCGCCGGTGGCGGAGGCGACCGCGGACATCACGGCGGCCACGATGACGGCGGTCTCGGGGGCCGCCTCGGGCCGGCCTGAGGGGCTCAGGCGCAGGGCGAGCAGGAGCAGCGAGCCGTTGAGGAAGAAGACCAGCAGGCCGAGCACGAGCGCGGGCACGAGCAGCAGCAGCCGGACGAGCAGCGGCCAGACGACGGCGGAGAGCACGCCGAAGGCGCCGGCGCCGAGGGCGGCGGTGACGGCGATGGTGGTCGCGCTGTCGCCGTCGGGCGACTGGAGCTGGAAGTCCGGCAGGATCCCGGCGAGCACCAGCATAGTGACCGTGGACACGGCCCACACGGCGACGCTCCGCCCGACCTGACTGGCGACCCGCCGCCACCGCCCGCGACCCACGACACACCTCACGTCCCGACCCGGCCCTCCGCACGGGCCCGGTCCAGCTTGTCATACGGACGGCGGAGGGCGGTCCGCGCGAGCGGACCCCGCGGGCCGCCGCGGGCCGCTGTCGCGGCCGGAGGCCGCCGGTCACCGGTCACCGGCCGCCGGTCGCCGGTCGCCGGTCGGCCACCGCCGTGGCCGGGGCCGCAGGCCGCCGCCGTGGCCCGCCGGGCCAAGGGCCGCCGGTCACCACGGGCCGCCGCCGGGGACGGGTCCCGTCGGCGACGCCGAGGCCGGCCGGGCCGGGGCCGCCCGTCGCCGCAGGCCGCCGCTATGGCCGCAGGCCGATGCCGGGGCCGCAGGCCGCCGCCGGGCCGAGGGCCGTCGGTCGCCACGGGCCGCTGCCGGGGACGGGTCCCGTCGGCCGACGCCGAAGCCCGCCGGGCCAAGGGCCGCCGGTCGCCGCTATGGCCGGGGCCGTCGGTCGCCGCAGGCCGATGCCCGGGCCGGGCCCCGCCAGCCGACGCCGAAGCCCGCCGGGCCAAGGGCCGCCGGTCGCCGCAGGCCGACGCCGGGGACGGGTCCCGTCGGCCGACGCCGAGGCCGGCCGGGCCGTGGCGTCGGTCGCCGCAGGCCGACGCCGAGGGCGGGGGCGGGCCCCGCCAGCCGACGCCGTGGCCCGCCGGGCCAGGGGCCGTCGGTCGCCACGGGCCGCCGCCAAGGCCGGGGGCCCGCCGGGCCGGGGGGGCGTCGGGCCGGGGCGTCGGTTGCCGTCGGCGGCATCCGGTCCGGATCGTCGGCGTGCCCACCGCCGGGGCGGGGCCGTCGGTCGCGGTCCCGGCCGGGGCCGTCAGTCTCCGGAGTAGCCGGCCGTGGGCATGGACAGGCGGCGGTGGACCCGGGCCTTCATCTGGGCGTCGTAGCACGGCTCGGCCTGGCCGACCGTCTCCACGCGCACCCCGCGGCGCGCGCACTCCGCGGTGAACTCCTCCACGGAGGACAGCGCGCGCTCCAGCACGCGCCGGCTGGGGGCGACGAACAGGTCGACGCCGGGCCGGACGCCGTCCCACAGCGCGGTGTGGTCGATGCGCAGGCCGCGTACGAGCAGCTCACGGGCGACCACGTAGCCGCGTTCGGCGGCCCACCGGGCGCACATCGCGTGCTGGCCGCGGGAGTCCACGAGGAAGGGCTCGTCGTTCAGCTCCTCCAGGGGCGTCAGGCTGGCGATCGCCGTGACGCGGACCGGTGTCGCGGCGGTCCCGCCGCGGGGATCGGGCATTTCTCCCATGGCGTCCCCCTCACCTCCGGGTTTTCGCCGCCGACCCTACCCCTGCGCGTAGGGTCGGGGGGAGTCGCGCGAAGGAGGCGAAGAAGGTGCCGGTGGAGATCACCTGGTGGGGTCACGCCACGTGCACGATCGAGGATTCGAACGTACGCGTACTGACCGATCCATTGTTCGCCCGCCGCCTGGCCCATCTACGGCGCCGCCAGGGCGCGCTGCCGCCGCCGGACGCCTGGCAGGCGGACGTGGTGCTCGTCTCCCACCTGCACGCCGACCATCTGCACCTGCCCTCGCTGGCCCGGCTCGCGCCGGGCACGCGCCTGCTGGTGCCCCGGGGCGCACCACGGGCGGTACCGGGGCTGCGCCGGCTCGGACGGCCGGGCCGTCTGCGGATCACCGAAGTCGCGCCCGGCGACCGGGTCGAGGTCGGCGCGGTGACGGTCCGGGTGGTGCCCGCCGCGCACGACGGACGGCGCCTGCCGCTCGGCCCGCACCGCTCCCCCGCGCTCGGCTACGTCGTCGAGGGCCGGGCGCGGACGTACTTCGCCGGGGACACCGGCCTGTTCGAGACGATGGCCGAGGAGGTCGGGCCGGTGGACGCGGCGCTGCTGCCGGTGGGCGGCTGGGGGCCGTACCTCGGCGAGGGGCACCTGGACGCGGGGCGCGCGGCGCAGGCGCTGGCCCGGCTCGCGCCGCGCACCGCCGTGCCGGTGCACTACGGCACGTACTGGCCGATCGGGATGGACGCCGTGCGCCCCCACGAGTTCCACACGCCGGGCGACGAGTTCGTGCGCCATGCCGCGCTGCGCGCGCCGGGCGTGGCGGTGCACCGGCTGGCGCACGGCGGAAGCGTGCGCCTGGAGGTCGTACGGTGATGCGACTGGCGGCCGCCGTGACCGCGGTGGTGCCGACGGAGACCACCCAGCAGGCGTTCGGGTACCCGTCGCTGTTCCTGCTGGTGCTGATCGGGGCGCTGGTGCCGGTGGTGCCCACCGGGGCCCTGGTCTCCTCGGCGGCGGTGGTCGCCGTGCACCGTACGGCGCCCGTCTCGCTGGCGCTGGTGTTCGTGACGGCGTCGCTGGCCGCGTTCTGCGGGGACGCGGCGCTGTACTGGCTGGGGCGGCGCGGACTGGGCTCGAAGAACGGCTCGCGCTGGCTGGAGGCGATCCGCTCCCGGGCTCCGGAGGACCGGCTGGAGCAGGCGCAGCGCAAGCTCGCCGACCACGGGGTGGCGGTGCTGGTGCTGTCCCGGCTGGTGCCGGCCGGGCGCATACCGATCATGCTGGCCTGTCTGCTGGCGCAGTGGCCGCTGCGCCGGTTCTCCCGTGGCAATCTGCCGGCCTGCCTGGCCTGGACGGTGACGTACCAGGTGATCGGCATCCTCGGCGGCTCCCTGTTCGAGGAGCCCTGGGAGGGCGTGGCCGCCGCGGTCCTCCTGACGGTGCTGGTGGGCGCGGCGCCGAGCGCCTGGCGGCGGATACGGCAGTGGACGCCGGCGCACCGGTCGTCGAACTGAGCGGGGCGCGCGGCGCGCAGGGGGCGGCGACCGGCGGCCGAGGGTGCGCCGGCTCACGCGGGGGGGTGCACATCACGTGGTGGTGTGCGCCCGGTGGTGCACGTCCCCGTGGTGCACCTCCGGTCGTGCGCGTCCGTGATGCACGCGACAGGCGCGCACGCCGGCGTGTGCCGCCTGGGCGCGCCTGGCCCGGCGCGCGGCGCGGGCGCGCAGGGGCGGGCGCGCCCGTCGGCCACGGCGCCGGTCTGTGCGGGGTGGGCAGTGCGGTGGGCAGTGGGGTGCGGTTCAGTCCAGGACGCGGGACGCGCCCACCGGCAGGTCCCACAGGTCCTCGCGGGGCAGGCCCGCCTTCTCCCAGGCGGCCCGGACCCGGATGAGGGGTTCCAGGACCGGTTCGGCGGACAGGACGAAGGTGCCCCAGTGCATGGGGGCCATCCGGCGGGCGCCGAGGTCCTGCGCGGCCTGGACGGCCTCCTCCGGATCGCAGTGCACGTCGCTGAGCCACCAGCGCGGGTCGTACGCGCCGATGGGGAGCAACGCGAGGTCGATGCCGGGGTAGCGGGCGCCGATGCGGGAGAACCAGTGGCCGTAGCCGGTGTCGCCGGCGAAGTGGACGCGCTGCCCGTCGGGGGCGGTGAGCACCCAGCCGCCCCACAGGCTGCGGCAGGTGTCGGTCAGGGTCCGCTTGGACCAGTGGTGGGCGGGCACGAAGTCGAAGCGGACTCCGGAGAGTTCAGCCGCCTCCCACCAGTCCAGCTCGGTGACGCGGGTGAACCGGCGGCGCCGGAACCAGCGGCCGAGCCCGGCGGGCACGAACACCGGGGTGTCGCGCGGCAGTCGGCGCAGGGTGGGCGCGTCCAGGTGGTCGTAGTGGTTGTGGCTGATGACGACCGCGTCGACGGGCGGCAGCGCACTCCAGGGCACGCCGACGGGGGTGATGCGGGCGGGGGTGCCGATGATGCGGCGCGACCAGACCGGGTCGGTCAGCACGGTCAGCCCGCCGATCCGCACCACCCAACTCGCGTGCCCCGCCCAGGTGACGGCGACGGTGCGGGCGTCCACGCGAGGCAGCGGGCCGGGTTCGCAGGGCAGCAGCGGGATGTCGGCGAGGCCCTCCTTGTCCGGCCGTACCGCGCCCTCGCGGGCGAACCGGGCCAGCGCCTTCAGACCGGGCAGCGGGGCGGTGAGCCGGTCGTGAAAGCTGCGCGGCCACATCCGGCGCTCCCCCAGCGGCCGGGGCGCGGCGGGCGGCGGGCACGGCGCGGGGCCGGACGGGGACGGGGATGTGGACGGGGATGTGGACGGAGGCGCGAGCGTGGCCGCGTCCACGGGCGACGGGGCGTCCGGTCTCCGGGCGGTCGCGGACACCGCCGGGGCGGCGGCCGGGGCGGTCCTCGTCGGGGCGGTTCCCTCCGGGGCCGGGGCGGTCCTCGTCGGGGCCGCGGTGGTGGTCGTGGTCGGCTCGGACTGCTGCGTCATCGGGGATGCTCCCATCGCTGAGCGTCGTCGCGAAGTTCGTCGAAGACCGACTTCCAGGAGATCAACGAGGCATGCACGTACGGCAGTTCCAGCGGCGCGGGCGACCGCAGGCACGCCAGGCGCTCCTCGTCGGAGCCGCCGAGCAGCGCCCCCGTGGACAGCCGTACGCGCAGCGCGGCGAGGTCGTCGCCGAAGCGGTGACCGCCGGGCGCGGGCGCGGCCAGCCGGGCGCCGAGGAACTCCTCCAACTCCTGCGCGTCGCCGACGCCGCGGGCGACGAGCGCGGGGCGCAGCGGGCCGAGGTCGGCGTAGAGGTGGCGGCCGGCCCGCGGGGGCCGGGACAGCGCGCCCGCGCCGACCACGACGGCGTGCGCGGCGCGCGCCAGGCGCGCGTGCAGGCGCACGCTGGCGGCCACGCGCTCGGTGACGGGGTCGGGTTCGTCCAGCGCCCAGGCGGCCGCTGCGGCGACCGGTTCGGCGATCCGGGCGTCCAGCGCGGTGAGCACGTCGAGCACGCGCGCGTGCAGCGCGCCGCCGGTCGGCCCGGCCGGGAAGCGGGCGATGGCGGCGGGCCAGCCGCCGGGCAGGAACGCCCCGGCCAGGTCGGTGACGACGGTGACCCGCTCGGGCAGCATCTCGGCGGGGCTCACCAGCACCGTCTCCCGCGGCGCGTGCACGGTGTCGCGCCAGGTCTCGTCGCTGACCAGGTGCAGCCCCTCGCCCGCGGCGGCCTCGACGGTCTCGTGCAGCAACTCGGGCGGGGCGACGGTGGCGGTGGGGTCGTCGGCGACGGACAGGACCAGCAGCCGCGGGTCGCCGCCCTCCGCGCGGACCCTGCGCACGGTCTCCAGCAGGGCGTACGGATCGGGTACGCCGCCGGACTCGGCCGGGGTGGGCACGGAGAAGGCGGGCCTGCCGAGCAGGCGCGCGTACGGCGCCCACCAGGCGGCGCAGGGGCGGGGCACCAGGACGTCGCCGCCGAGGGCTGCGGTCAGGGCGAGCAGCAGCGCGGGGGCGCCGGGGGCCGCCGCGAGCTGGTCGGGGCGGGCGGCCAGGCCGCGGCGCAGCCAGTAGCCGCCGGCCGCGTCCAGGAGTTCGGGGCAGCCGCCGATCGGCCTGTCGCGGATCCGGCCGGCGGCTCCGGCGAGCGCGGCGGACAGCTCGGGCAGCACCGGCAGCCCGTCCTCGGGCAGGGCCGACGGCCCGTAACGGACGGGGCCGTACCCTTCCCGCTCCGTCCGCCGCATGGGTACCTCCGCGCAGTCCCTGATGCTGTGTCCTGTTCGCCGGTGCGATGTCTTGCCGCCCTGGGGGGCGTGTCCTGCGGGGACGCGTCCCGGGGGGCCGGGTGCCGGTGGCCGCGTCCCGAGGTCCGCGTCCCGTGGGTCCGCGTCCGGTGGGCCCGCTGCGGGCCTTCGCCGCGGTCCGCCGCTGGGTGCGTCGCCCGCGTGGGGGCCCACCGGGGGCGGTCGCGTCCGTACGGCGAGGACCGGTACGGCCGGGATCACTCCCTCGGCGGTGCGGGTACCCCGCCGGAGGGCGTCCCATGGGTCACGGGAGTTACGGGGGTTACGGGGACGGTGCGTGTCCCTGGCGCGCCCGGTGCTCAGTCGTCCGCTCTTCGTCGGCGCCACACACGGTGCGCCGCACCGCACAGGGCCGCCGCGATGAGCGCGCCGCCGCCGATCAGCGCGGGCAGGGACGCGGTGAACGAGCCGCCGGTACCGGCCTGCACTCCGTGCTGGGCCGCGGACCCGGAGCAGTCCCTGCCGCCCCCGTCGGCGCAGTCGCGCCCGGGGTCACGGGTGGCCGGTGGCCGCGCGGGATCTCGGGATGCGGTGCCGGCCCCCTCGTCACGGCCCGGGGGACGGGAGGGCGGACGGGTGGACTGACCGCCCGCCGGGTCGGGTGCGGCCGGGGCCGCCGTGCGGGAAGGCGTGGCCGCGGGGGCACGGGCCGGGTCGTAGCCGGACGGAGCCCGGGCTGCGTCCCCGGCGGGGTCGTCCCCGGCGGGGTCGTCGCGGGCGGCGGGGTCCTGGCCGACGGAGTCCTGGCGGGCGGGGTCGTTGGCGAGCGTGTCCTGGAGGATCGGGTCCTGGGAAAGATCCTGGATCTCGTCGTCGGAGACGTCGTCGCCGGAATCACCGGGGGCGGCCCGCCGCGCGGCGGCCCGTTCCCGCTCGGCGCCGTCCCCGGCCACGGCCGGACAGGAACCGGGCTCCGTGCCGTGGGCGGCGAGCGGCTCGGGCGCCGCGAGGTCGCCGGCCGGCGCGCAGGCGGCGCGGGGAGCGAGGGTGCCGGCCGGGGCGGATGCGTGCCGGAGAGCGACGGTGCCTGCCGGGACAGCCGCCCGTCGGAGGGCGACGGCGGAGGCCGGAGGGGACGCGTGCCGGAGGGCGGCGGCGCCGGTCCGGCCGAGGGTGTTCGGGTGTGGTGCGGACTCGGTGGCCGGGGCCGCGTACGCGGTCGTCGCGGCGGAGCCCGCTATGAGGCCGGCCAGGACGGCGGCGGACAGGGCACGGGGGCTTGTTCGGCGCATGGGCTGGGCTCCTCGGACGGGCGGTGCGGGGGCACGGGGTTCGCGTGCCCCCGGCTGTCATCACAGCCCCTCACGCCACGGCCCGCGCGCGGCCGAGCCCCATTGGCGGGACACCGACGACCTATCGGGTGACACCGACGCCCCAGCAGCCCCACGCCCCGCCCGTCCCGCCGGCCCCCGAACCTCCCGGGCTCGGGAACGGCCGGGGCGGACGGAACGGCCGGACCCGGCGGGCGGCAAGCCCGACACCCCCGCCCGCTTCGCCGGACCACCAACCCCCGGCACACCGACACGACGACAACACGCAGGACCGGGGAGCCGCAGACGCCGCAGGCGGGGTTGGGCCGCAGGCCGCCGCCGGGCCGAGGCGGACACCGGACGCAGGCGAACGCCGGGCCGCAGCACGGGCACCGGGCCGCAGCACGGGCACCGGGCCGCAGCACGGGCACCGGGCC
>NZ_JAIOAB010000051.1 GCF_019890635.1 Streptomyces sennicomposti | reverse complement strand
GCTGCTTCCGCGCTCCCCGTGGGCAGCCACGACTTGTCAGCCGCGACGGCGCGGGGAGCGTGGGAGAGGGGGACGACGGCATGGGCAGGCGTCTTGAGGCCGACTGGTGGCAGCGGCTCGCATGGGTGGCCGTGGTCTGGCTCTCCCTGGGGTTCCTGATGCGGGTGCCGTTCCTCTGCATCGCGATCCGCCGCAACAGAGCTGCAGGCTGGGGGCGTTGGCGTCCTTCGTCCTCTACGAGGCGGTGTGCCTCATCTGGTCGTCGGTCCTGCCCGGCGGGGGCGACAGGACCCTGCTGGGCCTGGTCGTCTTCGTCGCGATGATCACCGGGACGCTCCTGCTGCTGTTCGCCGAGTTCGACGGGAAGACCCCGCGCCCGCCGTACGCCACCGCCCCGGCCCCGCAGCCCTGCCCGCCGTACGGCTCCCCGTACTGCGGGTAGAGCACGACCGCCCTGGGGGGCGGCGAGCCCGGCGACGGCACCGGGTTCGCGCCTGTCCCAGCACAGCCGCGCGAGATCGAACCAAGCGTGGGCGTTCCTTCGGTTGGTCCCAGGTGCGGAGGGAGAACTCCGCAGGGCCTGACCAGAGTTTCCTCACCCTCGCCCTCCAAGGGCGCCCACGGGGGTGCCCTGCCGCCGGGCGCCGCGACCCGCCTTCTCGATGGCCAGGGCGCGGGCTCGGTCGTACGCGGCGACCGGGTTCCCGTGGAAGGTCCAGGGCTCGGCGCCCACCCACGGCTCCAGGAGACGGAAGTGTTCCAGGGCCTCGGCACCCTTCCCGGCCAGGGTCAGGGCCGCGGCGAGGCGGTGGCGGACCAGCGGGACGCGAGGGTCGTCGGCGGGTACGGCGGCCAGCGCGGCGCGGACGGCGTCCAGTTCGGACTTGGTGTGGCGACCGGCGAGCGGGACCGGGCCGGGGCCCTGAAGGGCACGCTCGAAGGCGGCCTCCAGCGGAAGCACGGCGAGGAGCGACTGCGGTGGGGCCGAGGCCGAGGCCTCCCGGGCGAAGCGGTGCGCCAGGCGGTCCGAGCCGCACCACTTGGCGCACCAGTACTGAAGGGCGTTGAGGTGACCGTAGAAGTGGTGGGGGGCGCGGGCCGTCAGCTCGCCCCACATGCGGCGGAACTCCTCGTGGGGAAGGACGAGGCCGCGTGCCGCGGTGACCATGGTGACCCAGGGGGACGGGTCGTGCGGGGCCAGAGAGGCGGCCGTCCGGGCTGCCTCGAAGGCCGCCTGGAGCAGTTGCCGGAAGCGGGCCAGCCGGTCGGCGGAGGTGTCCTTGGCATAGCCCTCGCCGCGCGCGTGCCAAGCGCGGTAGAGCAAGGTCTGGGCGTGGACGGCGGCCGCGTCGGGGTCGTCAGGGCGCTCGGTGCGCCATGCGTGCAGCCAGGCCTCCTCCTCGGCGGCGACCCGGGCGAGGGTGGTCAGTCGGTACCAACGCCGGTCCCAGTCCTGGCCCGCAGCGGCGAGCAGGGCCGCGCCCGGACGCCAGTCGCCCTGCCGTACGGCGAGAGTGGCGTCGGCGACCTCGGGGACGGTCGGGCCGTACTGCGTGGCGTCCAGCTCCTCGCGCGGCAGCAGACCGTACGCGGCGACGTCCATGCCCGCCGTGCCCTTCCGGTTGGCCCGGGCCAGACGGACGCTGCTCCACAGGGCCCAGGCGAGGACGGGGAGGCCTATGGCGATGGCGGTGTACTGGAGGAGGGGTGGCATGGCCGTGCGGCGCTCTCAGATCGGCAGGTGGACGAACAACGCCTCATTATCCAGGCCGATCGGTTACGCACTGAGACCCTTTCCCCGCCGGCAGGGCCTCTCGAGAACAGGAAAACAGATGGGCCCGCAGCCTGAGCTGCGGGCCCATCGGGCGTACCGGCCGGGGCAGCCTAGCTCGTCAGCGGAACCAAGTGGTGCAGTTTCGCTGCGTGATGCGGAGCGAGTGGCACCTCCGCACTGTCGATGCGATAGGCGCCGGCCCCCAGCGAGACCACGAGCATGTCCTCTTCGGTCGCTTCGTCACCGGGTGTAGCCGAGTCGATCAACGCTAGGTTCCCATCGGACTTCACAACGGGACCTTGACGCCATGCGACGGTGTCGGGATCGACTTCCGAGGCATACCTGCGCATTTCTTCCTCGGAGTCACCGTGGATCCACTGGACCACCAGCGACCGGGACTCGATGACTGTGGTCGCCAAAGGCTCGTCTCCGAGCACGACCACGCCCTTGCCGGGCAGGTCGTAGCACTCGGAGTGACCGGCATCCGTCATTTCGATGACGAGGTCGTAGTCACCGTTGTATCCGTCCAAGACGTGATCCGCGATACCGGGCTCAGAGGCACCGGACCGCCCTCCGTCTCGATCCACTTACGCCCGTCAATTCTTGGCTGCTGCGTCATAGATCCCTCTCATCACGCCCTTCGACCGACCTGCCCAGCCGGCCTTCGGCAACGTCTGGGCGCTCGCCCTGCGGCTCGGCGCCCCCGCCCCATCGCCCCGCTGATCGCCCCCATGGTGGACCTGTCCGTCGTCGAGCTCCTGATCGCGCTCCGGTACCTGACCCTGCGCGGCGTCCCCGAGCACGACCTGAAGGCCGGCACCCGGCTGCTGCACCTGTGCGGGCAGCTCACCCTCGCCCTGAACACCGCCGAGCCCCTGCTGACTGGACGCTACGGACGGGCCTGCCTGAACACCATCGCCCCGCTCCTGCTCCTGGGCTGGGGCCACGTCGGCCCCGCCTTCCTCGCCCACTTCCACACCACCGCACACCAGGAGGACGCCACCGCAGCTACCCCGGCCCCCGCGCCCATCGCTGAGCCGCTGTCCACTTCGGCGCCCGCTCCCGAAACGGCAGCCCCGGCCCCTGAGCCGGTCTCCGCCGCGACACCTGCGCCGCCTCCGGCCGAAGCGCCTCCCGTGATCGAGGTTCCCGACTCCGCCCCCGCCCCGGCCGCCGCCAAGGCGCCTGCCACCGCCGCACTCGCTCAGATCTGAGCCACCCCGGCAACCAGCCGGATCACCCCTCCCTGAGACCCACGCCCACCCGATGGGCCTGGTTCGTCATGCCCCGAGCAGCACCAACACGCCTCTCAGCCCGCCTGGTTGCTGCTCGTGGCCACCCACCCGAACAGAAGGGACACGCCCCGAATGGTCACCCCGGACCTGCGCCACGTGGCAAGCCCCGCCGTGCGGGGCCTGCTCCACCTGGTCAACCAGCCCGACTTCGACCGTGCGCAGCAGCAGATCGAACGGCTTCAAGCCCTTCACCGCGAGCGAGGCCCGGCAGTTCCTCCACGCAGCCAGCAGCGACCGGCTCCACGCCCTGTACGAACTTGCCCTTCGTACCGGCCTCCGCAAGGGCGAACTCCTCGGCCTGCACTGGGAACACCTCGACCTCAAGAGCGGCATCGCCGGCATCCACCGCTCCCTCCAGCGCACCCGCACCGGCAGCCCTCTCGAACCCGCCCATCTCACCCGCAGCTTCGGCCGACTCCTCAACCGCGCAGGACTTCGCCGCATCCGGTTTCACGGCCTACGGCACTCGACCGCCACCCTGCTCCTGGAACAGGGCATCGACCTCGTCGTGATCAAGGAACTCCTCGGCCACGCCCACATCGGCGTCAGCGCCACCGTCTACGCCCACGTCCGGCTCCGCCTCCAGCGCGACGCCATCGACGCTCTCAGCACCGAACTCGGCAGCCCGGAGAACACCAGGGCAGCACGCTCCGACGGCGACGAATCGCCACCCTGCGCCGTCCTTGTCCGCTGACGTTGCCGTCAACTACTGCCGTCAAACGCTACGGATGCCCCACCGATTTCATCGGTGGGGCATCCGTAGTTTCTATCATTTTCGAGTCAGGAACCCTCCCGCGAGGAAGGGCAGGGGTGAAAACAACACCCAATTACACTGAAGTCAGTTCAGTCAGTCTTGCGCGTGCAAATTCTCGCGCACGACCTCTCATCAGCTGAATGAAATCGTGGTCATCAGGGTTGCCGATCTGGGACAGCGAAGCGATGTCAGCCACTTGATTTTGAAGCTCGATTTCGTACCTATCCACCCCGTCATCCAGCTCTTCCGAGATGTATTCAGCCGAGTTGAGTGCATGGTTTGAGCAGCTGGTCACATCCACCAGATTCCCAGTCGCTCTATACCTTGCCGCGTAATACAACGTGGCGGCTGCGTCGTAGGCGTACGCAAGCAAGCCAGGCGGCTCCTCGTCACCCGCCAGCTCTGGCAGCGAGCTGAAACTCTCGACGATCTCATCCCAAGAGATCTGGGGCTGGGATTGCCAAAGCAGATCCATGCAGCGGATCGCCAACTCGACATCCTGAGATCGCTCAGCGTTGGCGCCTACCAGGCCAGTGAAGAGTTGGGCCATTCGCTCTGCGCACGAGGCGACAAAGATCCCCATCTGGCCTGGACTCGCACTCTCCGAGAACTCACGGATCGTCGACTCGATGCTTACCACTCGAAAGTCCTAATCTTTGTACCTGATTCGTTCTGGTAGACGCGGCCAGTTATGCGACCACCGCCCGCCCGAATAAGCGGCGCGCAGACTTCACTGCACACACTCCTTGAGGCGCCTCCAGCGATCGGGGACCACCCCATTTCGTTGATGAATAGGAGCGCATTCTGCTCCGCGTGAGTTCCCGGGATGTTTCGAGCCGGAACCTCTACTCCGCTAAGCATGCCTTTCTGTGCCCTGTTCAAGCCACGGCCACTGCCAGCAACCACGTGAACGACACCCTTCGGGGTTTGCGCACTGACTACGGCAACAGTTGACTTGCTCATAGCTATTTCGCTGCCCGCTTGACCGTGAATCGCGGATGCACGGTCGGCCAAGGCTTGAGCGTCACCGCAGTTATGAACAAGGACCGGCGTGGCGCCCGCCACCACATAGTACGTGTGCAGGCCGTCAATGCTCAGGTCGTAGGTCACATGCTGCGCCGTGTACGACCTGACGTTGACGATCGTGCTCGCCGCACCGTCTCCGTTCTGGAGCTTCTGGCCCGCCTTGAGGTCGCCCGCCTGGGTCCAGGTGTTGTGGCTGACCTCGTAGAACTGGTGGTGCTTGGTGGTCTGGATCGTCTTCGGACCCGACTTCGTGGCCACGACGACATCGACGTAGTCACGGTCGGTCTTGGTGACGATCGCTTCCTTGACCTTGTGCTTCTCCTTCTTCTTCTTGCCGGGCTCGGCCGTCAGGACCCAGTCCCCGGCCTTGACCTCGGAGATCGGCTTGACCGTGCCGTTGGCCATCAGCACACCGGTCAGGCCGGTGAAGCTGTGCGGCACCCGGCAGCTGGGCCCGGAGGTCTCTCCGTCCGCCTCCGGACGCGACCTGCCCTTCGGGCCGTACTTGCTGGCCGCCGCGCCGAAGACGCCGCCCGTGGCGGCGCCGATGGCCGTCGCCTTCGCCGCGCCGCTGGCGCTGCAGCCTTCCTCGCTCATCCCGCAGGTGACGCCGTAGCCGACCGCGCCTTCCGCGGCTCCGCCCGCGGCGCCCACGGCGGCGCCCTGCGCCAGCCTGCCGCCGGCGCCGGCGAGCAGGCGGCCGACCGCGCCACCCACCGCTCCACCGGCCGCGCCACCGAGGGCGCCGACGGCACCGCCGATGGCGACCGCGCCGACGAAGCCGCCGACGGACTTGGGGCCGTCGCTCATCATGTAGCCGACGGCGTTGGCCGCGGCACCCGCGAGGGCGGCGCACCCCACCGCGCCGACGCCCCAGCTCGCCGCCGTGCAGCCCGTGAAGACGGCGATGCCCGTCGCCACGGAGGCGATGGTCGCGGCGTGCTCCTTCACATAGTGAGCTGTGGCCTTGGCCGCCTTCTTGACGCCTCTGCCGATCTTCTTGACGGCCTTCTTCGCCGCCTTGACCGCCTTCGCGACACCGTGTTTGACCGCCTTGGCGACCTTGTGGACGGTCTTCTTGACGTGCTGGACGACCTTATGGGCGTATCTCTTGACGCGTTTGTATGTTCGTTTGACGTATCTCTTGACCTTTTTGACGCTGTCGTGCACATAGTGCACGACCTTCCGGACCGCCCGGCGGGCCTTGCGGACCACCTTCTTGGCCGCCTTCTTGATCTTCTTGGCGGCCTTGCGGACCGTCTTCGCGGCCTTCTTGACGGTGCTCTTGGTCTTCTTCCAGGCCGACTTGGCGACCTTCTTGACCTTCTTCGTGACCTTCTTGACGGCCTTGTCGATGAAGCTCGGCCAGTGGCCCGTCGGGTCGGTGGCCGTCATCGGGTTGTCGTTGGCGTACGCGTACTGATTGGCGTTCGCCGACGAGGGCAGCGGCTCGTTGCTCACCGTGTCACGGCTGTTGAACTGGCCGGTCTGCGGCGAGTACCAGCGTGCGGCCATGTTGACCTTGGCCGTCTGCGGGTCGGTCCACCCGGACTGGTAGCCCAGGTTGCCCAGCATGCCGGTGGTCGAGGACGTCTTGCCGAACGGCGTGTACGTCGTCGAACCGGTCAGCGCCTCGGCCGCGTCGGTGAACTGGGCCACCACGTCGTCGTGGATGTCCGTCATCACCAGACGCGAGGCGAGAGCCGTCTTCACGCCGAGCAGGGCGCCGTTCGCGTCGCGGCTGTAGGACGCGTAACCGTCCGACGCCACGTCGTTGCCGACGCCGCTGTACTTGAAGGAGAAGTCCTCGGCGCCCGTACCGTCCCTGGCGGACAGGACGCGGTCCAGACCGTCGTAGGTGTACGTCCGGTCGCCCTCGTTGATCACCCGGTTGAAGGCGTCGGCCCTGAGCAGGGTCTGCGTCCCGCTCTCGTCCGTGATCGTCTTCAGCGTGCCGCGCGGAGTGTACGTGTACGAGTTGTGCCCGTCCGACGTGAGCCGGTTGCGGGCGTCGTACGTGTACGTGTCGCCGCCGACGCGGGTGCGGTTGCCCGAGGCGTCGTAGCCGTAGACCTCCGTCGTCGTGCCGTTGTTCCACGACGTGAGGCGGTTGGCCCAGTCGTAGGCGTACGTGTTCGACGAGGCGCCGCTGACCCCTGCCGTCGTCTTCGACGTCAGGTTGTCGTTCTCGTCCCAGCCATAGGCGACGGAGGCGAGGACCTTGCCTGTGGGCGAGGTCAGTCTGTCGTCGGTGATGCGCTCCAGGGAGTCGTAGGAGAACTCGCGCTTGGACTTGCCGGCGCCGTAGTCGATCTGCTTGACGTTGCTGTTGACGTCGTAGGCGTAGGTCAGCGTCGAGCCGGTGGCGCCGTCGTCGACCGTCTTGAGCCGGCCGGCCGTGTCGTACCCGAAGGTCGTCGTGCCGGAGGCGTCCGTGCGGGACGTCATCGCCCCGTCGCCGTTGTAGGCGAAGGAGGAGGAACCCGACGGGCCGGACGTGGACAGCAGCAGACCGCGGTCGTCGTAGCTGAAGGTGTCCCGGTCGGCGTCCGCTCCGGCGACGGCCGTGACACGGTCGTCGGAGTCGTAGGCGTAGGTGTGGTCGACCGTGGCGGCCTCCGCGCCCGTGCCGGACGTCCTCGTCAGCCGGCTCTTGGCGTCGTACTCGTTCGTGACGACCACACCGCCCGGAGAACGCTGCTCCTTCACCCGGCCGTTGGCGTCGTACACCGTGGTGAAGGTGCGGTCGGCCAGGTCGGGCTGGGCCGGGGTGGACGGCTCGATCTGGGACTCGGGAAGCCCCCAGGTGTTGTAGGTGGTCAGGAACGGGTTGCCACGGCCGTCGGTGAAGCGGGTGCGGTTGCCCGCCGCGTCGTAGCCGTAGGTCGTGGTGATCGACTCGGTCGCCGAGACCGGCTCGACCGCCTTGGTGACCAGGCCCGTCGGGTCCACGGTGAACGTGGTCGTGTGGCCGCGGTAGTCGGTCACCGACAGCGGGTTGCCCGCCCGGTCGTACGTGGAGCGGGCGGTGCGCAGCACGTTGCCCAGCGCGTCCAGGTCCTGGGTGGCGACCAGGTTGCCGAACCCGTCGTAGGTGTTCTTCGTGCTGGTGCCGTCCGGGTCCTTGGAGACCAGGACGCCGCCGTCCATGGTGTACGTGTACGTCGACACGTTGCCCGCGGGGTCAGTCACCTCGGTGACCTCGCCGAGCGCGTTGTACTTGTACGACTGGCTCACACCCGTCGGGCTGATCTCCCGGGAGAGATCGCCGCCGGGCGCGTTGTACTCGTTGATCGCCGTGTAGGCCCGCTCCGTCGGCTGGCGCACGATCTCCGTGCTGGTCAGCTCGTTGCCGAGGTAGTCCCAGGTGGACTCCTCACGGGCGCCGTTCGGGCGGGTCGTCGACAGCAGGTCGCCGTTGGTGTCGTAGACGTACGTCGACCTGTCGCCGCCGGGTTCCGTGACCGAGGCCACGTCGCCGAGCTGCGTGTACGTGTACGCCGTGCGGTTGCCCAGCGGGTCGACCTCGGCTGTGACCTGCCCCAGGTCGTTGTACTCGTTCCAGGACATGGCCGTGATCGGCGTCGAGGATCCCGGCGGGGTGTAGTCCGGCAGCTTCGTCGAGGTCTCCTGGCCCTCGGCGTCGTAGGCGGTGACCGTGACGTTGCCGTTCGGGTCGGACACCTCGGTCGGCTCGCCGAACGTGTTGTACCCGGTCATCGTGACCGGCCGGACGGACGTGGCCGTGCCGCCGTTCGTCTCGGCGTTCACGACAGGCTCGGTGACGGTGGTCTGCTGGGCGGCCTCGTCATAACCGTAGTCGGTGGTGTTGCCGTTCGCGTCGGTCATCGACAGCGGCAGGCCCCGCTGGTCCAGCTTGTACGTGGTGGACCGGACCGAGCTGTCGCTCGCCGGCAGTGTGCCGTTGTACAGCGACGACACCTGAGCGGGGGTCAGCGCCTCACCGTAGACCTGGACGTCCGCGATCGAGCCGTTGGCGTTCTCGGCGTACGTCCCGTTGTAGAGACGCCGTCCGATCTGCAGCGGGCCGTTCGCCGACCAGGGCGAGGTGAACGCGGCCGTCGTCCCCGACTGGCTGCCGTTGACGTACAGCTTCAGAGACGCGGTGGCCTGGTCGTAGACGCCCGTCAGCAGCGTCCAGGTGCCGGTGGTCACCGCCGACGTGCCGGAGTAGGTCCGGACGATGGCGGCGCCCGTGGTGTCCGAGCCGTGCCGGTTGAACGCCCAGCCGTACGCCGTCGAGTAGTACAGCTGGAAGCCGCTGGCCGCCTGGCCGTCCTGCCCGAGGAAGGTGCTGTTGGCGCTCGTGGAGGCGAGCTTGACCCACGCCGAGACGGTGAAGCTGCCGCCGGTGTTGACCGCCGGGCCGGCGGCCTGCCCGTAGGCGCTGGTGGTGCCGTTGAAGACAGCCGAGCCGCCCTTGTCCGTCGAGCGGGTCACGCCGCTGCCGAGGGTCACCTCGCGGTTGCCGCCGGAGGAGTCGCCGGCCCTGGAGCCACTGGTCTCCGACAGCTTCCAGCGGGCCACCGGAGCGGTGGTCCCGTCGTGCTCGATGGTCCCCGTGACGTTGCCGAGGTTGTCGTACAGCGTGTCGGTGGTGTCGACGTCACCCGTGGCCGGGTCCGTCTCCGTCTCGCTGACCACATTGTCGTCCGGGTCGTACGACACCTTGGTGGTGCGGTTGACCCCCGTCGGGTCCAGGGCCGACGACATGACCCGGTCGTCCGCGTCCACGGTGAACGTGGTCGTGGTGCGGCCGTCGTTGGTCACCTGCTTGATCAGGTTCCCGGCCATGTCGTAGGTGTTGGACTCCTCGACGAACTGCTTGCCGTTCGCCGGGTCCTTGCGGGTGACCGTGGCCGTCAGGCCGTCGTCGGTGTAGGTGTACGCCGTCACCCAGCCCATGGCGTCCGTGACGGACGCGAGGCGGCCGGCCGGGTCGTAGGCCCGGGACTCCTGCACCAGCGTGGTCGGCGCCGACGGGTTGTTCGGGTCGCCGGTGTAGTCGAGCAGGTTCGTCGTGAGCGGGCGGCCCTCGCCGTCGAAGGTGTAGGTGTTGACGTTCCCCGCGGGGTCGGTCTCCTTCACCTTGTTGCCGTAGACGTCGTACTCGAACGACGTCGTGTCGCCGCCCGGGTCCGTGCGCGCGGCGAGACGGTTGTAGGCGTCGTACGTCATCGACGTCGTCCGCGAGGCGTCGCCGCCGGTGAGGTCGGCGACGGTCTGCGAGGTGACGTTGCCGTCGTAGTCGTAGCCGGTGGTCGTCTTCGCCTGGTGCACCGCGCCGGTGACGCGGTTGGTGACCGCCGGGGTGGTCTCCGTGGTGACCTGGTCGTCCTTGTCGTACGTCCAGGTGGTGGTCAGGCCGTTCGGCTGGGAGTCGGACACCTCCTTCTGGGAGATCTTCCGGCCCAGGTTGTCGTACGTGTACGTCACCACCGCGCCGTTGGCGTCCGTGACCGAGGCCAGGTCGCCGTTGGCGTAGTAGACGTTCTTCGTCTTCTTGCCGCCCGGCGTGGTGACCGTGTCGACCAGGCCCGCGGGGGCCACCGCCGTTGCGCCCTCGGCCGCTGGGGTCGTGGACGTGGTGTACGTGGTGGTGGCGGTGCGGCCGTTGGGGTGGCCGGGTACCGGGGGGGTGGTCACCGACAGCAGGTTGCCGCCGGTGTCATAGGTGTAGCTGGTCAGGTACGTGTTGTCCGTCGCGGACGCCGAACGCGCGTCCCGCTCGGTGAGGAGCAGGTCGTTGCGCGGGTCCATCGGCGGGAACGCGGTCGTGGCGTCGGGGTAGTACGTGTAGTACTCCGACGCGCACTTGTTCGCCGCCGTGTCCTGGCAGTCGGTCTGCGAGACCGTGTTGCCGCGCACGTCGTGACCGGTGATGCTGCGGTTGCCGTTGGCGTCGGTCACGGTGTGCAGGAAGCCGCCCGTGTCGTAGCCGTACGTCGTCCGCTTGCCCTCGGTGTCGATCGCGGCGAGCAGCCGGTCGCCCATCTCCGCGTCGTACACGTACGTCAGCGTCTTGTCCGTCGGATCGGTCAGCGTGACCGTCTTGACCGGCGCGACGCCGGAGGACGCCTTGTACGCCGACCAGTGCCGCTCTACCTCGTCCTCGTCCAGGGCGTGGCCATAGGCCGCGACCTCGGCGACGGACCCGGTGAAGTGGCTGACCTCGCCCGGCGTCTGGTACCAGCCCTTGGCGTAGCCCGCACCGACGAAGGTGCGGGTGTCCGACTGGTCGGCGGCCTGGCCGGTGTAGTCGGCCGCCTTGACGCCGTCGAGGTACAGGGTCTGGGTCGTGCCCGAGGCGGACAGGACCGCGTGGTGCCACTGGTTGTCGGTGACGGTGCCGGTGGTGCCGAAGGCGGTGTTCCCCGAGCCCGTGGCGGACCACCAGTGACCGTGGAGCTTGCCGTCGGCGCCCACGTAGAGGACCGGGCTGTAGCTGCCGGACGCGGTGGTGCCGGTCGGAGCCGTCGACTGGTCGGACAGGATCACGCCCGGCTTCGCCGTCTTGAACCATAGCTCCACCGCGCGGTCGGCGGAGGAGTGCCACGGCGTGTACGGGATCTCGGCGTACGACGACGTGCCGTCGAAGGACGCCGCCGTCACGTCACCCGTGCCGAACGGACCCGCCACACCCTGCGTGACGGTGTTGTAGGTGCCGAAACCGGTGTGGATCTCGTTGGCCGCCTGCGCGGCGCCGTTCGTGTCGGCCAGCCGCCAGTAGCCGGTCGGGGCGGAACCCATCACGGCGGAGCGGTACACCTGCGAGGAGCCGGTGACGGTCGGCGGGTTGAGCTTCCAGGTGCCGCCGTCGCCGTCCGTGGCCTGGGTGACCAGGTCGTCGGTGGGGCCGTAGACGACCGCCGCCTGCGTCTTGCCGCCCGGCGTGGTGATCTTGCTGAGCAGACCGGCGGACCGCTTCGCGGCCTGGTACTGCGCGCTGATCACGGACGGGTCGAGCGGTTCGGAGTAGATGGCGACCTCGGCCATCTGGCCGGTGTAGTGCCCCAGTTTGTCGTTGGGGTTCATCGCCGGCCAGCCCTGTGTGTTCACCCCCGCGCCGAGCGATATGTACGGCTGGTTCCAGTCGTTGATCGTGCCCGACAGGGAGCCCTGCGCGACGCCGTCCAGGTAGAGCGTCTGGCTGGTGGCCTGGCCGGTGAGGACCGCGTTGTGCCACTGGCCGTCGGTGACGGTCGCGGTGGAGGCGATGTTCGGGCTGCAGCCCGGGGACATGGCCAGGCAGCCGCGCAGCTTGCCGTCGGTGCCGACGTACACCGCGGGGGTGTTCTTCGTCGTGTTGTTCACCGGGTCGGCGTCGCTGAGCGGCTTGTCGCCGTAGTAGAAGAGCACGCCGCCGGCCGTGGTCGTCCTGAACCACAGCGAGACCGACGTGTACGACGGCGTCGCGCCCGGCGCGGAGGGCATCTCCACATAGGAGCTGGTGCCGTTGAACGTGGCCGTGGTCTGCGTCGAGCCCGCGAGGACCGTCGAGCCGCCCAGGGTCACATTGTGGTAGAGACCGTTGTAGCGGCCCTGGTTGAGGGCGACCGTGTCCTTGGCGACGGTCGCACCCGCCGCCTCGCCGAGGCGCCAGTACGCGTACGGGTCGGCGTCCAGCACCGTGGTGCGGTAGTGGTTGCCGGTGACGTACGAGTACGACGTGCAGTGCGTCCAGTCGGCGGGTGGGCAGACCTTGGTCAGCTGGTCGCCGCTGTAGCTGTACTGCCAGGTCTGCGCGGTGCCGGAGTCGCCCGCGGTGGACGGGTCGGTGGCCACGGTGGCGACGTGCGCGGTGGCGGCTCCGGCCGGGGTCTGCCACGCCAGCGTCAGCGAGCGCTTCGACGTCTCGTTGGTGATCTTCGTGAGCTGCTTGGACGTGTTGTACGCGAACGTCTCGGTGCGGCCCGCGTAGTCCTTGATGCCGGAGATCGCGTAGACGCCCGCCTTCGCGGTCGCCTGTTTGAAGGCGTACTCGGTGAAGTCCTTGTCCGTCAGCGTGTAGCCGCCGGTCACCGACTGCAGACGCGCGTAACGGCCCAGCGGGGGCTGGAACGTTCCGTCGCTGTTGCGGCCGAACGCGACCTGCTCGCCGCCCGGGTAGGTGACGATGACGCTGGTGACCGTCCCGGAGGGGTTCTTGACCTCGGCGGCCTTCATGTCGGCGACCGTCGACCAGCCGGCGCCGAAGGCGTTGTCGATGCGCGGGTCGATGCTGTTGTACGCGCGCTCGATCTCCAGCGAGGGGCCGACGACCTCGACGTCCGCGTCGCTGTCCTCGGTGGTGTAGTTCGCCTCGGACGGGTCGAACTCGTGGCCGTCGGTGTTCTGGGCCAGGCCCGAGGTCACCGGCGGCTGCGGCACCGCGGTGGTGAAGCGGCTGGAGTAGGTCGTCTCCGCGTACCCGTCGCTGACCCCCACGTACCAGGCGTAGTTCTTGGACCAGGTCAGCTTGCCCGCGGGGATCTTCCAGCTGCTCTTGGCGATCGCGCCCGAGGTGGCCACCGGCGTGGTGCTGGTGGAGTCGGCGTCGTACACCTCGAAGGTGTACGTCAGGCTCGCGTTCGGCCACTTGTCCGCGTCGCTCGCGTAGACCAGCAGCTCCGGCTGGAGGGTGTTGGACTGGAAGTTCTCCGGCGGGTACTGGGCGTTGACCTGCGGCGCGGTGTTCGGCGCGTAGGTCAGGTCCAGCGAGGGGCGCCAGGCGGCGGTGGCCGAGTCGTCGGAGTGGAACTTCTTCCAGTGCAGGGCGTCGCCGGTCGGCGCGGCCATGGCCAGGCCGTAGTTGGCGCCGCCGGTGGCGACCTGGGTGAACCACGAGGTCGACAGCGTCACCGGCATCTTGACGCCGACACCGGCGCTGCCGGTGTCGTTGGTGCAGGAGGCGCCGGGGTTCGGCGTGGTGGTGCCGATGGCGGCGCCGTAGGACGGGCCGGGGTAGGTGGTGGTCGTCGTCGGCGACCACGACTTGGTCACCGGGTAGACCGAGAACGCCTCCGGCGTGCAGGTCGATGACCACAGCGCCCAGACGTTCAGGGTGGCGGCGGACACCCTCTGGCCGGCGAGCGTCGTCCCCAGGTTGGAGAACTGCAGGAACGAGTTGGCCTTGGTGGTGCCGCTGTCGTAGGAACCGACCTTGATCTGCGTCTCGGCGGAGCGGTTGGCGGCGTAGTCGGTCTGGACGTAGGTCGCCTCGCTCGCGAGCACCGTCGTGGGGTCGACCGTGACCGGGTAGACCCGCTCGGGGTCGTCCAGCCAGGCCCTGTCGGCGGTCATCCGCAGCGCCGGCTCGCCGTCCACGGTGGTCAGCTCGTAGGAGACCTTCGCGGAGCGCGCCCCCTCACCGGAGCGCCGGTCTGTGCGGGCGTCCTCCATGTAGGCGTGCGGGACGGTGGCGGCGACCTTGCCGTCGGCGCCCACGAACTCCACGTCGCCGTCCTCGGCCAGACGTGGGGTCAGGCCCTGGGTGTTCAGTTTGAAGACCCAGGAGTCCGCCGCGTCGGGCGAGCGCAGGACGATGTTCTCCTTGAACCCGTCGGCGATCGGCACGAGCTGCACGTCCGTGTCGGGTAGCACGCCCGGGTAGACGACCGTGCCGTCGGCGCCCTTGGTCGCGGCCACCTCGGCCGCGCCGCTCAGCTCGTAGGCGAGAGCCCGGCCGGAGCCGAGGCCGACGGAGGCCAGCTCTTCGTCGGCGCCGTTCGGGGCGAAGTCGACGTCGAGGGAGTTGGCCTTCTGCTCGAAGCGGCCTTCCTCGTCCTTGACGAGGGTGGTGTCGATCGGCTGCCAGGTGCCGTCGTCCGCCTTGAAGTTGGTGCGACCGGTGTAGTGACGGATCGTCGTGGAGCCGTCCTCGTTGACGTAGTAGTCCGAGGTGGCCGTCGACTTCTTCGCGTCACGCTCGCTGGTGGCCGGGTCGAAGCTCTTGCCGGTGCCCCGGGCCGGGCCGGTCGTGGCCTGCTCGGGGGCCTCCACGGGCCTCTGGTAGGCGTCGAGTTCACCCTTGCCCTTGCCGGGTGCGCGGCCGACGCCGCGGTCGGCGTCGGTGGCGTCGGCGGAGGCGTGGTGGCTCTTGCCGCGGGCGGTGCCTCCCTCCTGGTCCGGGGTATCCGGTTCGTCGGGTTCACTCACCCACTTCCACAGACCCGAAAGGGACATCTCGGGCATTCTTGGTGCCGAAAGGGTGGCACCGGTGGCCTCCGCCGTCTCCGTGGTGAGCATCAACGACAGGGACACGAGAACAGTAAGTGCGGTAGCCCTCGCCCTGCGCCGTCCGGAACCACCCGGAGGGAACAAGCGAGGGCCGCGCACCCAGCGAACACGCACGGGCAAGCCTTTACTTGAGAAGCGTCAAAAGAAGCTTCGGAAGCCTGCCTCAGTGCTCACATAAGTTCCACATAAGATCGAATTTGTTAGTTGATCTTTACCAAAGACGGTGCCTCATCTGCGGTTTTGTCACGTCTTGACCTGGCGCACGGCCTGCCGGACGGCATCCGCGACCGTGTCCTTCAGCTTCACATCCGGCTTCGCCACCGCGATGTTGCCGGTGGCCTGCGCCTCGCCGTCCACCACGACGAACCGCACCTTCGGGTGCCGTGCGGCATCGGCTCGCGCCACCTCGACCTGGGGGGCGCCGACGGCCAGCACGATCTCGCACTGACGCTGCACCAGGCTGTTGAGGAACGGGCGGGCGTTGTCCGCCGTCTGCGGACCCATGACGGGGAGGTAGGTGACCCGGGCCCGGGTGTCCAGAGACGCCTGCTGCATGCCCTGCCACACGGTCGCGGCGGTCGTGCCCGCCAGGACGCCCTTCTCGCCGGTCAGCAGACAGGCGTCGGTCTCGGTGTACTGCCGGGCCCGGGGGTCGGGCGGGGAACTCTCCTCGCCGCCGAAGAGCCGTACGCCGACCAGGGCGAGGGCGACGACCGCCACCAGGCCGGCCGCCGCCCAGCCCCGGGGGCCGCGCAGCGAGGCGGCCACGGCGGCCGTCGCGACGGCGTACGCCCGCCGCCGGCGGACGCCCTTGTCGTTCTTGCCGTCGCGCCCGCTCCGGCGCCACGTACGCCGGACCTTCATCGCGACGCCCGCACGATGCGGATGCGCGAACCGGCCACGCCCACGGCGCTCACGGCGCCCACGTCAGGCTTCACGGCGATGTACCTCTGCTCTCGGGATGTGCGTACGCATGCGCGAATACGGAAGCGAGGCCGTAGGGTACCCGTCGCGTGGGCGGCAGTGGCGGGTGGGGGCGCCGCGACGGCGGTTCCCGCCGTGGCCGGCGCCGGGGCTCCGCCTCCCGCCGTCTCCCCGTCTCAGGGGCGGTCGGTGCGCCGCGGCCACGCCATCCACGCGTGCGCCGAGGCACCGGCCGTCGACAGCGAGATCAACAGCAGGTCCACCGCGAACAGCGCCCCGTGGGTGTCCTCAGGGGTCAGGGCCACCTCGGCCACCCAAGCCGCCAGTACCCCGCTGAACACCGCGAAGGGCCACCAGCCGGCTCCGCCGCGCCCCCGCAGCGCCATCACCAGGGACGGCACGGGGCACAGCAGACCGAGGCTCAGAAGAGGCAGCGCGGCGAGCCCGGCCCGCACGGTGTACGGGCGCAGCTTCCCGTACGGCCGCAGCACGACGGTCCTGCCGATCGAGGCGAGTCTCATCCGTTCCGCCCTCCCATTCCCTTGCCCTTTCCCTGTCCTTGCCCTGTGCTTGTGCGTGGTGGTGCGTGCTCGCTGTGCGTACTCGCGCGGGTGTCCGCCGGTCAGCCGGTGATGGCGACGGGGGCGTCCCACCAGTCGCGGTCGACGGTGAGGGTGTAGCCGCCGCGGGTCTCCTTGCTGTTCACCTTGTACTGGTGGGCGCGGCTGTGGTTCGTGAACTGGGTGGCGCCCCAGGGCCAGTCGGAGGTGACGGTCTCCTTGCCGTCCCACAGGGCGTACCAGAGGTTGCCCGGCAGGTCGGTCTTGTTGCTCGCGGTGGCGACGGCCTTGGCGCTGGAGCTGGTGAAGCCGTAGTAGCCGGCGCGGTAGGTCTTGGCGCGCAGCTCCTTGTCGAAGGAGCGGACGTAGGCCAGCACGGCGTCGTTGCACGCCTTGTTCGCCGTGTCGTACGGCTCCATGTCGAGGTAGAGCGCGCTGCCGGTCTTCATGCCGAGCGCGGCGGCCTTGGCCACGGCGTCCTTGGCGTCGGCGGTGCCGAGGGAGACGGCGGTGGCGGCGGTGAGCTTCTCCGGGTTGGAGCCGGTCTGGCACGGCGGCTGGGCGCCGACGTAGATCGGGATGAGCTTCCAGCCCTGCGCGCTGACCGACTTCACCCAGGAGGCGGTGAGGTTGGGCTGGTTGCAGCCGCGGTTCTTGCCGCCGACGTAGACGGCCGCCGCTCCGTAGTACTTGTCGGCGCGCCAGGCCTTCATGGCATTGAGCGAGGGCGCGGTGCAGGTGTCGAAGGCGCGGCCCGTGTACGTCTTCTGGGCGGGCCAGGTGGTCGCGGCCATCGAGGTCTGCGCCGCGAACCCCGCGCCCGCGAGGACTGCGGCCCCGGCCGCCCCCCATGTGATGTATCTGCGCTTCTTCGACTGCCGGTGCTCGGCCATCCCCACCCTGTCTGTTGTCGGCGCGCACGCGCGTATGCATGCGTGTCGGAGCGGCGTACGCGTACGACGGTCCGACGGCGTACATCCGCTGGAAAACGTTCTGGCCCCCCCTGCTGCCGCGTGCGGGTCCGTCTGCGACGATCTCCGGGCACGCGGGGCGGATCGCACCGTAACCGACCGGAATCCCGGGAATGGGAAACGGAGCCCCTGCCTCGCCACATGATTCCCCCAAGCAACGGCAAAAACAACGGTGTCGGGGGTGACGGACGGGGCCGCGCCTCCGGCGACGACGCGACGGACGTCTCTCCCTGAAGGAGTCGGGGGCGTCGGAGTCGTCGCGGGCGTCGAAGTCCGATGCGGATGCGGCTTCCTGACGTCTCTTCGCCGAGCCGCCCACGTGCGTCGCCCTGTGCCTTAACCTTGCCCCCTGCACTGCCTTGGGGGGTAGAGATGGAAAAGCGGCTGGAGGCCGGCTGGTTCCAGCGGGTCGCCTGGTCGGTCCTGGCGTGTGGGTCGCTGGGCCTGCTGATCTGGGTGCCGTTCCTGTACGTGGCGTTCCGCCGGGGACGGGTCTCCGACTGGGGCGCGTTCGCGGCTTTCGCGCTGTACGAAATCGTGACCCTGCCGTGGGCGATCATCACCTCCAGCGGCCCGGGCGACCCCATCCTGGGCGCCGTGGCGGTGCTGTGCCTGCTGACGGCGACGGGTCTGCTGCTCTTCGCGCTCTTCGACCCACACCGTCCGGCATCCCTGGCATACGGCACCCCGCAGCCCGCACCCGGCCCGCCGTACGGGTCTCCGTACGGATCTCCGTACGGACGGTAGAAGCGAAGGGCAGCACCGGCCGGCCGTACAGGGTGACCGATCGACCGGGCTCGGTCCGCAGCAGCGGCCCGGACGGCGGCCTCGTAAGAGAACCGGCAAGGGCGGCCCGTGGTGCGGGCAGCCCCAGCCGGTCGCTCGCCGAATAGACGAGCCCCCCTGATCAACCGCCGAGGAACTCCGAGATCCTTGCTTCCTGAAAGGCAATCGCGCGACCCCGGTCGTCATGCCGGTCGGGGTCTGGAGGACGTCGCTGTCAGCCGCCGCACTGCTTCAGCATCATCTGCTTGTCCGCCGTCGTCACCGGCAGCTTGTACTTCAGCGAGACCTGGGCGAAGCGCACGCTGTACGCGCACCGGATGTCCTTGCTCGGCGGCAGCCAGGTCGCCGGGCCCGAGTCGCTCTTGGCGCCGTTGGCGGGGCCGTCCACGGGGATCAGGTTGAGCGGGTCGTTGGCGATCTGCTCGCGCTTCTCCTTGGTCCAGTGCGCGGCGCCCATCTGCCAGTCGTAGGACAGCGGCATCACATGGTCGATCTGGACGGTCGTCGCGTGCGCCTTGGTCCACTGGATGGTGCGGCCCGTGTACGGGTCGGCCAGCGTCATCGAGGTGACCACGCAGTCGGAGCCCTTGCGGAAGGCGACCTTCTGGCCGTCGCGCTTGAGCAGGTCGTTGCGGGTGTCGCAGCCGTTGTGCGCGTACGGCACGCCGTCGACGCTGTCCATCCACGCGTAGCCGAACTCGTCCCGGTCGTAGCCCGTCTTCGGGCCGCGCCCCTTCGTCGTGACGGTGGCGATGATCTTGCGGGCCGCGGCCCGGTCGGCGTCGCTGGTCAGCGGGGCCAGGCCCGGCTTGGTGCCGTCCGGGTTCTTCAGCGGGCTGACGGCGTGCCCGTCCGAGGCCGGCGCCCGGCCGCTCGCCGCGCCGCCCTTGGCGCCGTCGGCGCCGTCGGCCTTGTCCACCCCGCCCTTGCAGCCGGCGACCAGGGCCACCGCGGCGCACACCGCGAGCCCGGTGCGTGCGAGGGGGCGCCGCATCCCGCGACGCCCCGCATGTTCCTCGCGACCATGACACACCTGTGCGCCCATGAACCCTCCCTCGCCTCTTCGGCCCCGCCCCTGGTGCGCGCGGGCCTGTCTTACCTGTGCCCACCGTAACCAGGCGCAAGTACGCCCCACTTGGGGCGCGAAGAGGCAAAAGGAGCGGATGGGGTGTATTCGGCCGGTGTCGCGTACCACACCCCCGGGGTGCGGGCGGGCCGCCGCCCGCACCCCGTCGCCGCGCTACGAGCCCAGCACCGACGCCAGGAACTCGCCGACCCAGCCCAGCAGTTCGCGGCCGACCAGCGGCTTGCCGCCGACCCTCGCCGTCTTCGGGCGGGGCACGAGGATCTGGTGGGCGGCCGGCTTGACGACCGTGCCCGGGTACAGGCGCTTGAGGCGCAGCTCCTGCGACTCGCGCAACTCCACCGGCGCGAAACGGATGTTGTTGCCCTGCAGGACGATCTCGCCGACCCCGCACGCCCGGGCCAGCATCCGCAGCCCGGCCACCAGCAGCAGGTTCTCCACCGGCTCGGGCAACTTGCCGTAGCGGTCGGTGAGTTCCTCGCGGACCGCCTTGACGTCGTCCTCGGAGTTGGCGGCCGCGATGGACCGGTAGGCCTGGAGGCGCAGCCGTTCGCCGGGCGCGTAGTCGTGCGGGACGTGCGCGTCGACGGGCAGCTCGATCTTGACCTCCAGCGGCGGCTCCTCCTCCACGCCGCCCGACTCCAGCTGCCGCCGGTAGTCGGCGACGGCCTCGCCGACCATCCGGACGTACAGGTCGAAGCCGACGCCCGCGATGTGCCCGGACTGCTCGCCGCCGAGCAGGTTGCCCGCGCCGCGGATCTCCAGGTCCTTCATCGCCACGTACATGCCCGCGCCCATCTCGGTGTGCTGGGCGATGGTGGCCAGGCGCTCGTGGGCGGTCTCGGTGAGCGGCTTCTCCGGCGGGTAGAGGAAGTAGGCGTAGCCGCGCTCGCGGCCCCGGCCGACCCGGCCGCGCAGCTGGTGCAGCTGGGAGAGGCCGAAGTTGTCGCCGCGCTCCACGATGAGGGTGTTGGCGTTGGAGATGTCGATGCCGGACTCCACGATCGTGGTCGACACCAGCACGTCGAACTTCTTCTCCCAGAAGTCCACCACCACCTGCTCCAGGGCCTGTTCGGACATCTGGCCGTGGGCGGTGGCGATCCGCGCCTCGGGCACGATCTCGCGCAGCCGGGCGGCGGCCCGGTCGATGGACTCCACCCGGTTGTGGATGTAGAAGACCTGGCCCTCGCGCAGCAGTTCGCGGCGGACGGCCGCGCCGATCTGCTTCTCCTCGTACGGCCCGACGAAGGTGAGCACCGGGTGGCGCTCCTCGGGCGGGGTGGTGATCGTGGACATCTCGCGGATGCCGGTGACCGCCATCTCCAGGGTTCTGGGGATCGGGGTGGCGGACATGGTGAGCACGTCCACGTTGGCGCGCAGCTTCTTCAGCTGCTCCTTGTGCTCGACGCCGAAGCGCTGCTCCTCGTCCACGATGACCAGGCCCAGGTCCTTGAACTTGGTCTCGGAGGAGAACAGGCGGTGGGTGCCGATCACGACGTCCACCAAGCCCTCGCGCAGGCCCTCCAGGACGGCCTTGGCCTCGGTGTCGGTCTGGAAGCGGGAGAGCGCCCTCACGTTCACCGGGAACTGCGCGTAGCGCTCGGAGAAGGTGCCGAAGTGCTGCTGCACCAGCAGCGTGGTGGGGACGAGGACGGCGACCTGCTTGCCGTCCTGGACGGCCTTGAAGGCGGCGCGCACCGCGATCTCGGTCTTGCCGTAGCCGACGTCGCCGCAGATCAGCCGGTCCATCGGGACCGACTTCTCCATGTCCTCCTTGACCTCGGCGATGGTGGTGAGCTGGTCGGGCGTCTCCGCGTACGGGAAGGCGTCCTCCAGCTCGCGCTGCCAGGGGGTGTCGGCGCCGAAGGCGTGGCCGGGGGCGGCCATCCGGGCCGAGTACAGCTTGATGAGGTCGGCGGCGATCTCCTTGACCGCCTTCTTGGCGCGCGCCTTGGTCTTGGTCCAGTCGGCGCCGCCGAGCCGGTGCAGGGTGGGCGCCTCGCCGCCGACGTACTTGGTGATCTGCTCCAGCTGGTCGGTGGGGATGTAGAGGCGGTCGCCGGGCTGGCCGCGCTTGGCGGGGGCGTACTCCACGACGAGGTACTCGCGGGTGGCGCCCTGCACGGTGCGCTGGACCATCTCGATGTAGCGGCCCACGCCGTGCTGCTCGTGGACGATGTAATCGCCCGCCTCCAGGGTGAGCGGGTCGATGGTCTTGCGGCGGCGGGCCGGCATCCGGGCGCCGTCGCGGCTCGCGGTGCGCTGGCCGGACAGGTCGGTCTCGGTGAGCACGGCCAGCTTCAGGGCGGGGTCGACGAAGCCGGTGTCGATGCAGCCGCACGCCACGTGCACCACCGACGGGGACAGCTCGCCGAGGTCGCCGGTGCGGCCGTCGGTGACGGCGAGGCGGGCGGCGATGCCCTCCGCGCCGAGCACCTCGACCGTGCGGGCGGCCGGGCCGTGGCCCTCGGTGACGTAGACGGTGCGCCAGCCGTCGGCGAGCCAGCCCTTGGTGTCGGCGAGCGCCTTGGCGGTGTCGCCCCGGTAGGTGTCGGGGGCGTGCATGCCGAGCTTGAGGGTGTCGCCGTCAAAGGCGCTCTCCTCGGCGGCGAAGGGCGAGACCGACCACCACATCATGTCCAGCTCGCGCGCCCGCTCGCGCACGTCGGCGATGGACCACAGGGAGGCGGCGTCCACGTCGATGGGCGCCTCGCCGCCGCCGGCGGTCGCGGCCCAGGACGCCTGGAGGAACTCCTGGGAGGTGGCGACCAGGTCGGCGGCGCGGGTGCGCACCCGCTCGGGGTCGCAGACGACGGCCATCGCGCCCTTGGGCAGCACGTCGAGCAGCAGTTCCATGTCGTCCACCAGGACGGGCGCCAGGGACTCCATGCCCTCCACGGCGATGCCCTCGGCGATCTTGCCGAGCAGTTCGCCCAGCTCCGGGTGCTCTTCCGCCAGGGCGCGGGCCCGCTCGCGCACCTCGTCGGTGAGCAGCAGCTCACGGCAGGGCGGCGCCCACAGGCCGTGCTCGGCGACCTCCAGGGAGCGCTGGTCGGCGACCTTGAAGTAGCGGATCTCCTCGACGTCGTCGCCCCAGAACTCGACGCGCAGGGGGTGTTCCTCGGTGGGCGGGAACACGTCGAGGATGCCGCCGCGCACGGCGAACTCGCCGCGCTTCTCCACCAGCTCCACGCGCGCGTACGCGGCGGCGGCCAGGGCCTCCACCACCTGGTTCAGGTCGGCGCTCTGCCCGGTGCGCAGGGCCACCGGCTCCAGGTCGCCGAGGCCCTTGACCTGCGGCTGGAGCACGGAGCGCACGGGGGAGACGACGACGGAGACGGGGCCGGTCTCCGGGTCGTCGGCGCGCGGGTGCGCCAGGCGGCGCAGCACGGCGAGGCGGCGGCCGACGGTGTCGCTGCGCGGGCTGAGCCGTTCGTGCGGCAGGGTCTCCCAGGAGGGGTACTCCACGACGCCCTCGGCCGGCAGCAGCGAGCGCAGGGCGGCGGCCAGGTCCTCGGCCTCCCGCCCGGTCGCGGTCACCGCGAGCACGGTCCGGCCGGTCTCGCGGGCCAGGGCGGCGATGGCGAAGGGGCGGGCAGCGGGCGGCCCCACCACGTCGACGTGCATGCGGTTGCCGTCGGCCGCGGCGGCGATCGCTTCCGCGAGGGCGGCATCCTTGACGACGGCGTCGAGCAGACCGTGCAGGCTCATGGCGGGGGCTTCCGTCCGGGGTGACAGGGTGATGTGGACAACGCGAAGAGCCCGACTCGTGCGACGGGCCGGGGCTCCTTCAGCGTACGACGCCGGGGACGGGGCCGACGGGCGGCTGTGGACGCGCGCCGGGACGGCGCCTGGCCGACCGCTGGTACGGCGGTACGCGCGGGGCGCGGGGGCGCGGGGGCGCGGGCGGCGGGCGTACGGCGGCGGGGACGCGCCGCCCCGCCGGACGGGACCGGCGGTCGTACCCGTCACTTCACTCGGCGCCGAAGTCGGACCAGCCGTGGCGCAGGCGCGCGAAGACCGCCCTGAGGTCGTCCGGGGAGTAGTCGCCGTACGTGGCGAGGAAGTCGGCGTCGAGCACGAAGCGGGCGAGGGTCCTGGCCACCAGGTCGTTCTCCGGGACCCCGGCCTCGCGCGCCAGGGTGGCGGCGAGACTGGCCTCCCAGTGGCGCCGCGCCCGGCCGGCGTACTCCAGCAGCTCCGGGGTGGACCTGACGAGTTCGACGAAATCCCGGCCGGAGGGCCCGTCCGCCGCCGGGGGCGGGGCGTCGGGCACCAGGTGCGCCTCCAGCGCGTCGAGCATCGAGACGCCGGGCCCGCGGTCGCGGACCGCGGCCGTCAGCGCGCGCTCGTACTCGTCCTCGGCGTCGAAGACCAGCGCCTCCTTGCAGGGGAAGTACGCGAACAGCGTGCTCACGGCGACGTCCGCGGCCTCGGCGATCTCCGCCACGGTCACGTTCTCGAACCCGCGCTCACGGAACAGGGCGAACGCCGTGTCCGCCAGGCGCTTGCGCGTCTGGGCCTTCTTCCGCTCTCGCAGTCCCGGCAACTCGGGCGCCCTTCGCCGTAGGTGATGTTCCGCTTCGTCCGCTGGGGAGCGTACCGGGCCGGACACGGCGACCGGCCGCCTCGCCGTTGACGCCGGCCCAAAACTCGTATTGACTCTGAATTCGTAGTCACTACGAATTTTGGGGGCGCTCATGCGACCGACACCCGTGCGCGTGCGACCGACACCCGTGCGCCGATGGCTGGCCCTCGGCGCACTCTCCCTGGCGATGCTGACCGTCGGGCTGGACATGACGGTGCTCAACATCGCCCTGCCGACGCTCGCCCGGGACCTGCACGCCGGCACGTCGGCCCTCCAGTGGTTCAGCACCGCCTACACGCTGACGCTGGCGGGCGTGATGCTCCCGGCGGGTGCGCTCGGGGACCGGTTCGGACGGAAGAAGTTCGTGTTCGGCGCCCTCGTCGTGTTCGGCGCGGCCTCGATCTGGTGCGCGTTCGCCTCGTCGTCCGGCGAGCTGATCCTCGCCCGCGTGGTGCTCGGCGTGGCGGCGTCCGTACTGATGTCCCTGTCGATGGGGATGATCCCGGTCCTCTTCCCGGACCCGGCCGAGCGCGGGCGGGCCACCACGGTGTGGATCACGGCCGTCACCCTCGGCATGCCCCTCGGCCCGATCGTCGGCGGCCTCCTGCTCGACCACTTCTGGTGGGGCTCGGTGTTCCTGGTGAACATCCCGACCGTCGTGATCGGCGCGCTCGCGGTGGGCCTGCTGGTGCCCGAGACCCGCAGCCGGACCCGCCGGCCCATCGATCCGGTCAGCGTCCTGCTCTCGGCGGCCGGCCTGGTCGGCCTCACCTACGGTCTGATCCGGTTCGGCGACAAGGGCTGGGGCGACGGCACGGCGTGGGCGACCTTCGCGGCGGGACTCGTCCTGATCGTGGGCTTCGTCGCCTGGGAGCGCACCCGGCAGCACGCCCTCGCGGACCTCGGCCTTTTCGGCGACCGCGGCTTCCGCATGGGAACGTTCTTCCAGCTGATCAACGCCTTCGCGATGTTCGGCCTGTTCTTCACCATCCCGCTGTACTTCCAGTCGGTGCTCGGCGTCGACTCGCTCGGCAGCGGTCTGCGCATGCTCCCGATGATCGGCGGCCTGCTGGTGGCCTCGAACTTCCTGGAGGGCCTGCGCGACAGGATCGGCCTGAAGCCGACCTTGATGATCGGCTTCGGGGTGCTCGCCGTCGGCATGGGTCTCGGCGCGCTGACCGGCGTCGACACCTCCTACGGGTACGTCGCCGCGTGGATGGTCGTCGTCGGCCTCGGGATCGGCCTGGTACTGCCCACCTCCATGGCCCTGGCCGTGGGCGCGCTCACCCCGGAGCGGGCGGGCGCCGGTTCGGCCCTGCTGTCGGCCCTGCGGCAGGCGGCCGGCACCACCGGCGTGGCCGTGCTCGGCACCGTGCTCTCCACCCGGTACCACTCCGAGCTGGGCTCGCTGAACCACGAGCCGGTCTCCGACGGTGTCGGCTCCGGCGTCGCCTACGCCGACGCGATCGGTGACACCTTAGTGCTCCATCACGTCCAGTCGGCCTTCGTGAGCGGCATGGACCTGCTCATGGTCGTCTGCGCCGCCATCGCCGTCGTCGGCCTGCTGCTCTCGGCGGCCGCCACGAAGGGCCGGGCCACCGAATCCGAGGCGCCGGCGCCGGCATCGGAGTCCGCCCCGGTCGCGTAGCACCGCCGCGGCCGGCCCGGGGCCGGGACGTCGCCGTGACGTCCCGGCCCCGGGCCGGGCCTCCCCCGCCGGGACCCCGTGCGCACCCCCGTGGCGCACGGCGTCCCGGCGGTCCGCTACTCCGTGGCGATCGCGTTCAGGACGTTCATCCGGCCCGCCCGGAACGCCGGGACCAGGGCGGCGAACAGGCCCACGAAGGCCGAGCCGACGAAGACGCCGATGATGGTGGGCCAGGGGATGTCCAGGACGTGCAGGCCCTCCAGGGCGAGGAGCTTCTGCGCGGTGGCGCCCCAGCCCATGCCGAGACCGAGGCCGAGCAGCGCGCCGAACAGGGCGATCACCACCGACTCCAGGCGGATCATCCGGCGCAGCTGCCGCCGGGAGAGGCCGATGGCCCGCATCAGGCCGATCTCCCGGGTGCGCTCCACCACCGACAGCGCCAGGGTGTTCACCACGCCGAGCACCGCCACGATGATCGCGAGGGCGAGCAGGCCGTAGATCAGGTTGAGCAGCTGCCCGATCTGGTCCTTCAGCGCCTGCTTGTAGTCGCTCTGGTCGCGCACGGTGTACTGCGGGTAGTCGTGCAGCTTCGTCTTGAGCGCCCGGTAGGCGGCGTCCTGCTGCCCGTCCTTGGCGGTGCCGAAGACCAGCACGTCCAGCGGCATCCGGTCGGCGGGCACGTACCGGGCGACGGTGGCGATGGAGGCGTACATCGCGCCCTTGTCCACCACGACGTCGTCGCTGGTGATGGCGCGCACGGTGAGCCGCGCCGTACGGCCGTCCGCGAAGTCGACGGAGACCTTGGAGCCGATCCTCAGCCCGTGGTCCTCGGCGAAGCCCTCGAAGACGGACATCGAGTCGGCGCGGTAGGCGTCGGCGAGATTCCCGGCCACGGTCTTGGTGCGCAGGTCCTCGGCGTACGAGGCGTCGGCGGCGTTGAGCGTCTCCTTGCGGGACACCTTGCCGTCGGGCGTGGTCAGGGCGACGTCGAGCAGCCGGTACTCGGTGACGCGCTCCAGCTGCGGCACCGACTTCACGGCCTGCACGGCCTGCGGGGTGATCAGCTGGCCGCGGTCGGACTGGATGATGAAGTCCGTGCCGACGGTCTTGTCGAGCTGGTCGGTGGCCGAGGCCACCATGGAGGAGCCGACCACCGACAGGCAGGCCACCAGGGCCAGGCCGATCATCAGGGCGGCACCGGTGGCGCCGGTGCGGCGCGGGTTGCGCAGCGCGTTGCGCTCGGCCATCCGGCCGACCGGGCCGAAGACCCGCAGCAGCACCGCGCCCAGCACCCGGACCACTGCGCCGGCCAGCAGCGGGCCGACCACCACGAAGCCGATCAGCGACAGCACCACGCCGAGGCCGAGCCACAGCGAGCCCTCGCTCGCCTCGGAGGCCTGGGCCGCCGCGTACAGCGACGCGCCGCCGGCGCCGGTGAGGAGCAGTCCGAGCGCGGCCCGGACGCGTCCGGCGCGGGCGTCGGCGGGGGCGCCGGCGTCGCGCAGCGCGGCCATCGGCGAGATCCGGCCGGCGCGGCGGGCCGGCAGATAGGCGGCGACCACGGTGACGACGACGCCGAGCGCCAGGCCGAGCACCGGCGTCGTCCAGGCGACGGTCAGGTCGTCGGTGGACAGGTTCATCCCCATGCTGCCCATGAGCTTCATCAGCCCGACGGCGATGCCGACGCCCGCGCCGACGCCGAGGACCGAGCCGGTCACGCCGAGCAGCAGCGCCTCGGCCAGCACCGAGCGGTTGACCTGCTTGCGGGAGGAGCCGATGGCGCGCATCAGGCCGATCTCGCGGGTGCGCTGGGTGACCAGCATGGAGAAGGTGTTGATGATCAGGAAGATGCCGACGAGGAAGGCGATCCCGGCGAAGCCGAGCATCGCGTACTTCATCACGTCCAGGAAGCTGCCGAGTTCCTTGCGGTTGGCGTCGGCGACCTCCTTGGCGGTCTGCACCTTGTAGCCGCCGCCGAGCGCGGCCGTCACCTTCTGCTTGAGCTGCGGGTCGCTGACGCCGGCCGCCGCGGTGACGTTGACGTTCGTGTAGACCCCGGTCCGGCCGACCAGGGTCTGCTGGGCGGTCTTCGTGTCCAGGTAGAAGAGCGCGGCGCCGGGGTTGGTGACGGTGAAGGCGGCGATGCCGGAGACCTTCGCCGGATGGGTGCCGACCGCGCTGATCACGGCGATCCGGTCACCGAGCTTCAGGTGGTGCTTGTCGGCGGTGTCCTCGTCCACCATGACCTGGCCGGGGCCCTTGGGCGCGGCGCCGGAGGTGATCTTCATGGTGCGGGCGTCGCCCGCGCCCCAGCTGGTGACGATGGTGGGGCCGCCGTTGCTCGGCGACAGGCTGTCCTTGGCGGCGTCCACGACGGTCACCGAGGTGGACGACACCGCGCCCTCGGCCGACTTCACCCCGGGCGTGCGGCGCACCGTGTCGAGCACGGAGGCCGGCATGACCGGCGGCTTGCCGTTGCCGGAGGTGGTCTCGCCGGTGTCGGAGGCGCCCTTGGCGCTGACCGTCACATCGGAGGCGGTGGCCGCGAACAGCTTGTCGAACGTGGTGTTCATCGTGTCGGTGAACACCAGGGTCCCGCAGACGAACGCCACCGAGAGCAGCACCGCCACCGCCGACAGCGCCATCCGCCCCTTGTGCGCGAGGAAGTTGCGCAGCGAGGTCTTCAGCACGGTCATGACGTACGCCCCCGCGCGTCGAAGTCCTTCATCCGGTCCAGGACGGCCTCGGCGGTCGGCCGGTGCATCTCGTCCACGATCCGGCCGTCGGCGAGGTAGAGCACGCGGTCGGCGTAGGAGGCGGCGACCGGGTCGTGGGTGACCATCACGATGGTCTGGCCCAGCTCGTCCACCGAGCGGCGCAGGAAGCCGAGGACCTCGGCGCCGGCCCGCGAGTCGAGGTTGCCGGTCGGCTCGTCGCCGAAGATGATCTCGGGCCGGGCGGCCAGCGCCCGGGCCACGGCGACGCGCTGCTGCTGGCCGCCGGAGAGCTGGCCCGGCCGGTGCTTGAGGCGGCCGGCCAGGCCGACGGTCTCCACCACCCGGTCCAGCCACTGCCGGTCCGGCTTCCGGCCGGCGATGTCCATGGGCAGCGTGATGTTCTCGAGCGCGCTCAGCGTCGGCAGCAGGTTGAACGCCTGGAAGATGAAGCCGATCCGGTCCCGGCGCAGTCGCGTGAGCTTCTTGTCCTTCAGTCCGGTTATCTCGGTGTCGGCCAGGTGTATCCGCCCGCTCGTCACGGTGTCGAGCCCGGCCAGGCAGTGCATCAGGGTGGACTTCCCGGACCCGGAGGGGCCCATGATCGCGGTGAACCGGCCGCGGGCGATGTCCACGTCGACGTGGTCGAGGGCGACGACGCGCGTCTCCCCGGCCCCGTACGCCTTCACGACCTGCCGCGCTCGCGCGGCAACGGCCGTAGTCCCTCCAGTACCCCCGTGCCTGGGAATGGTCACAGCCGATGTCACGGTACGTCTCCTATGTCGGTCAGGTGTGAAGCGCGCGGGCTCGCGGCGCGTGCTTGGTGCACGTGCGTGCGTGGTGCGCGGTGCGTGCGGAAGCGGGTGCGGACGCGGATGCGGTGGGACCGCGCCCGGGTGACGGTGCGTCAGGACGGCCCTTTCCGGCCCGTGCCCGTCCTCGGTGCGCCTTCGGCACGTCCTCGGTACGTCCTCGGTACGTCCTCGGTACGTCCTCGGTACGTCCTGGGTGCGCCTTCGGTACGTCGAAGAGTCTGTCCGGTGCGGGCCGTCGGCGCGCTGGTGCCCGGCACCGTCTTCCACGGGGGAAACCCCCACCCCCCTCGGTGCGGCCGGCCACCCCCCAGCGGCGTAAAGCCAGGTTAAGGACGGGGCGTGGGCCTTCTCGTCCTCCGAGGGGACGAAGCCGTCCCCACCCCGTGTACGGAGCAACCCCTAGGGGGTGTCCACCGCCGGGTGGAGGGTCTCTCAGGGTCGTCTCCACCCCCGGACCCGGGGCCCGGCCCACCGGGACCCGGCCGTCGCCGGAGTCACTGCGGCGCCCAGGCCGCCCGTCCGGTCAGGGTCGTGATGCTGTCCTGGACGGTGTCCATCTGGGCGCGCATGTCGTCCCACATCTCGCCGTGCGCGCGCAGGACCCGCTCGGTCTCCCGGGCGGTCCGCTCCGCCTGCCGCCGCGCCTCGGCCAGCACCTCCGCCGCCCGCGCCCGCGCCTGCTCGGGACCGCGCCGCGCCGCCTCCCGCGCGTCGGCGAGCGACTGCTCCGCCTCGCTCAGCGCCGCCTCGACGGCGGCCAGCCGTACGGCCTGCTCCGCCTCCAGCGCGGCCTGCCGGCCGGACAGTTCGCGCTCGGTCGCGATCAGCCGCTCCTCGTGCTCGCGGCTCTGCTCGGTCAGCATCCGGGAGGTGGCGCGGCGCGCCTCGCGCAGCGCCTTCAGCGCCTCGCTGCGGCACTCGCGCACCTCGTGCCGTACCGCGATCCGCACCTCCTCGGCCTCCGCCTGGGCCGCGCGCAGCCGGCGCCGCGCCCACTCCTCGGCCTGCGCGCGCACCGCGTCGGCGTACGCCCGCGCCTCCTGGAGCACGGCCTCGGCGCCCGTGCGCGCCCCCTCCGTCGTGCGCCGCGCCTCCCGCCGGGCCCGGTCCCGTACGGCGTCGGCCTCCTGCCGCCCCAGCTCGTACAGCCGCCGGGCGCCCTGTCCCAGCGACTCGTAGGTCTGCTCGCCGAGCTGGGCGACCGCCTCCCGCAGCGCCTCGGCCTCCGCCTCCATGTGCTTGGCCAGGACCGTCAGCCGGGCGGCGCGCTCCCAGGCCGCGTCCCGGTCCGCGGAGAGCGCGTCCGCGTACGCGTCCACCTGGTCGGGCCGGTAGCCGCGCCCCCGTACGACGACGAAGCCGTGGACCGGGGCCGCTGCCGACGACCCGGACGACGCGGACGACGTCGATGACCTGGAGGCGCTGCTCATCCCGAACCCTCTCCGCCGAATCCGACCAGCCGGACGCATCCCGCGTCCGGGCGGACACATATGGATGCATCACGATGATTGCGCGGACATCTTGATGTATAGGACGGAAATCTTCATAACGCGACACTCCGGACGAGTGACCGGCGGGCGGGCGGCGGGCGGACGCCGGGCACGCGAAAGGGCCGGGCCCGGTCGCACGACCGGGCCCGGCCCTTCGCTCCGTCAGGTGTTCACCCGCTCAGAGCAGTCCGTCCCACATCTGCTCCAGCAGCACCGACCACCAGCTCTCCGGCGAGCCGAGCGCCGCCGGGTCGAGGGCGGCGAGCTGCGCCTGGAAGTCGACGGTCCAGCGGCCCGCCTGCTCCTGGTTCAGGCCGTAGCGCAGCCGCCACATCCGGCCGAGCAGCGCCAGGCAGCGCGCGAACTCCGGCAGCCCGGTGTTGACGAACTGCGGCGGCGCCGACGCGCCGCCCGGCCCCGCCTCCACCGGCACCGCCACGATGTGGGCCGTGCCGTACTGCACGCAGATCGCCTTGCCGAAGTCGCTGCCCATCACCAGGTACGAGCCCGCGTCCGGAGCCGGCTGCACCCCGCGCTCGGCGGCCAGCTCCGCCAGCGTCGGCACCGGCCGGCCCGGCTGCGCCTGCGCCCAGAAGAACGGGCCCATGTCCAGCGGCAGCCCCGCCACCACCAGCGTGTGCGCGACGACCGGCGGCACGCCCTGCCGGGAGACCGCCGCCTGCTCGAACCGGAAGATCCCCGGCCCGAAGGCCGCGGCCAGTTCCTGCGCGATGCCCTCCGGCGGGATCGGCGGCACGGGCTGCACCGGCGGCAGCGGCGCGCGCACCGGCGCCGGCCGCGCCGGGCCGTCCGCCACCTGGTGCAACTCGCCCTGATGCGCCAGGAGTTGCTGCATGCCCTGCTGACGGCTCGCGTGGTCGGCGCCGTACGGCGCGATCGAGGTGATCCGCGCCTGCGGCCACTGCTCGGCGATCATCCGCGCGCAGTACGCGCCCGGCAGCCGGCACGACTCCAGCTCGGTGTGCAGCTCCAGCACCTGGTCCGGCGGCACGTTCATGGCGCGCAGCTCGTGGAAGATCTGCCACTCCGGGTGCGGGGTGCCCGGCGCGGAACGCCGGATCAGCTGCTGCTCGGAGCCGTCCTGCGCGCGGTAGCGCAGCACCGCCTGGTAGCCGGGGCCGACCGTCGGCTGCCCCTGCGGGGGGTAGCCGTACGCCGGCGGCGGCCCGGCGACGGGCGGCGGCATCGCGCCCGGCGCGGGCGGCATGGGCTGCGGCGCACCGGGAGGCGCACCCGGAGGCACGCCGGGTCCGCCCGGCGGGGGCGGGGGCGGTACGCCCGGACCACCGGGACCGCCGGGACCGCCGGAGCCGGCGTGCGGGGGCGGAGGGGGAACGCCCGGACCGCCGGGTCCGCCCGGCGGGGGCGGGGGCGGTACGCCCGGGCCGCCCGGCGGGGGCGGCGGCGGGGGCACGTTCGGGGCGCCGAGAGCGCCCGGAGCCCCGGGGGCGCCTTGCGGCGGACCGGCCAGCATGGTCGCCGCGTGGTGCACGGCGCCCTGTCCGGCGCCGGGCGCGCCGGGGGCGCCCGGTGCGCCGGGAGCCGCCGGGGCGCCCGGGGGCTGCGGCGCGCCGGGCTGGTTCGGGTCGGCCAGCATCGTGGCGGCGTGGTGGACACCGCCCGGAGGCGTGCCGCCGGGCGCGCCCGGGGCCTGCGGACCGCCCGGGGCGGGCGCGCCCTCGGGTCCGTCGGGACCGAGGGAGGAGACGAGCTGGGTGGGGATGTATCCGCCGGCCGCGCCGGGAGCACCGGCCGGGGGCGTCGCCGGGACGCCGGACGGCCGCGCGCCGGGCACGCCCGGAGCGCCGGGCGGCGGAGGCGTGTTCGCACCGCCCCGGCCACGGCGCGGCGGCGGGGCCGCCTTGCTCGTCGCGGCGTCGGCGATGTCACTGGCGTGCGGCGGCAGCGGCCGCCCGCCGGGCGGCGGGGTCGCGGACGCGCCCGGCCCCTGCGGGTAGCCGTACGGCGCACCACCGGGCGGCGGGGTACCGGGACCGCCCGGCGGAGGCGGCGGCACAGGCGTGCCGGGGACGCCGGGCGGCGGGGGCGGAGTGCCGGGGCCGCTCGCGGGCGGCGGGGGCGGCGGAGGCGGGGTTGCCGGGCCGCCGGGGACCGGCGGGGGCGGCGGAGTCGCCGGGGCCGCCGGGGCGCCGGGGCCCTGCGGGGCGCCGTACGACGGACCGCCCGGCGGGGGCGGCGGGACGGTGCCCTGGGGTGCGCCGGGCGCGCCCGGGGGCGTACCCGGAGTGTGCGAAGCGCCCGCCGGGCCCGGCGGGTCGTCGTCGCCCAGCGCCGGCGCCACGGCCGTACGCGGGAGTTGGCTGCCGCCGCTCATCAGCGCCGTCTTGGCGTCCGGCGCTGCGGCGGGCGGCGGGGGCGCGTCCGCCTCGCTCAGCGGCGGCGCGAACACGGTGGCGGGCAGCGGGACGGAACGGTCCTCGCCGGACTCGGCGTTGGTGTCCGTACCGGCCCACGGGGTGGCCCCCGCGGGCGCCTCGAAAGCACCCGGCGCACCCGGCGCACCCGTGGCGGACGCGCCCACCGGCACCCCCGCCTGCGTCTCGGGCAACGAGCCGCCCGTACCCGTACCAGAGCCGGAACCGGCACCCGTACCGGCACCGACACCAGCACCCGAGCCGCCCCCGACCCCAGCACCAGCACCCGAGTCAGCACCCGCCCCGGCACCCGAGTCACCGCGCGTGTCGCCGCCCGAGTCGCGGCCGGCCCCCCTGTTGTCCGGGATGCCCAGCCGGTCCGCCGCCTCCTGCAACCACTCCGGCGGAGTCAGCAGGAACGACGTCTGGTTGAGGTCCACCCGGGCCGCGGGCGCCGGTGCGGCGTCCTCGGCGGTGTCGGGACGGCCGTACTCCTCCTCGTAGCGGCGGATCACCTCGCCCACCGGCAGCGCGGGCCACAGCGTGGCCTCGCCGCTGTCCCGGGCGATGACCAGCCGCTGCGCGCCCCCGTCCGAACGCGGCCCCTCGGCGCGGTCCTCGGCCCACACCACGAACCCGAGTTCGAACTCCCGTACCCGCACCTCGCGGTGCTGGTACGCGGGCACATCACCGTTGATCCACTCCTCGGCGCGCTCCTGCGCCTGCGCGAACGTCACCATCTCTTCAGCTCACTCCCCCACCGACGACTCGGAAGAGACCGGGACGACCCGCGCGAACCCGCCGTCCACCATCAGGTTCGCCACCGTCTCCAGCTCCGGCGGCGAACCCGCCAGCCGGGACAGGAACGCGTCGAAGTCCGCGCCGCACGGCAGCAGCAGCCGCTCCACCCGCTCCGCCTGCGGCCACGCCGGGTCCACGTCCCGTACGTCGTCGTACGCGCAGAACCACACCGAACCGGCCCCCTCGCCCTTCACCTTCACGGCGAGCAGACCGCCCTGCACGAACGCCACGCCCAGATAGTCCTTCGTGAGGTGGTCGCGCAGGCACTTGTTGACGTACACCAGGTCGTTGACGGCCGCCTCGTCGCGCACCGTGAAGAACGGCTGGTCGATCAGCAGGCCCAGCTCCGCGTCCAGCGCGGTGCCGACCGGCGCGCAACCGCCCGCCGCCTTCAGGAAGGACCGGTAGGCGCCCGGCAGCCGGTAGCCGAGGTCCTCCTCGACGCCCTGCACCTGCTCCTCCGTCACCGCCACACCGGACTTCGGCAGCCCGAAGTGGGCCGGCCGGGTCTCCTGCAACGGGCGGGTACCGCGCTTGGCCTGGTCGACGTGGGACGTCGCGATGCCGCCGTGATGGCGCAGCAGCGCCTTCACCTCGACCGGGACCAGCTCCAGGCGCCGGCCGCCGGCCACGTGGTGCCAGGTCCAGCCGTGCGGGGTGGCCACGTTCGGCACCGTGTCCCACAACTCGTGCCCGGCGGCGGCCAGCGCCGCGTTGGCCGAGACGTAGTCCGTCAGCCGCAGCTCGTCGACGCCGAAGCCCTCCGGCGGCTCGGCGATCTCCACCGCCGCCCGCGCGTACGGCGAGAAGTCGGGGTAACCGCGCTCGTCCACCCGCACGCCTCTGGGATGGCGGGCGGCCCGGACCGGGTCCGGGAAGTGCACGATCTGCCCGGCATAGGCCGCGTTCGGCGGCGCGGCCTGTCCTCCGGCCTGGCGGCCGGGTGGAACGCCCAGCCCGAGCCGACCTGTCGTCATGGCGGTTGCCCCCTGCGGCACTCTGGACGGCCCGCGACGGCCGCCCGGCTGTGCGCCGGCGCCGCCGAGACCCGTATCGACTACTTCTCTGCCACGCGCGCTTCCTCGCCACGCGTCGGCCGCACGCACCGCGGCGCGCCGGCGTGCCGACAGCCTATGCGGTACGCCGACCCCGGTCACCGGGCCACCGCCCACCGGCCCGGCGACCGGCCCGCCCCGGCCGGTCCGCCGCCCCCCGCCCGTGCGGAGGACCACCGCCGCCGCCGTGACCAGCCGTCACCCCGCCGTGACGCACCGCCCCGAACAGGGCGTGTCGCGCCGCCCCAGCTTCCACAGCGGCCACGCGATTTGGCACTCTGTGTCCTTCGGGGGGATGCTCCGGAGGGGAATGATGATCATGAAAGCGACGCAGACGGGACCGCGGGCCGGCACACCCGGCGACCCCCGGGCCGGTACGTCCGGCGACCCGAGGATCGGCTGGAGCAGCAGCGAGACGCCCCACGCCCCCGCCCTCCGGCACCGCCGCGACGGCATACTGCCCGCCATCGCCGCCGCCCTCTCCGTGCGCGGCGCCACCCTCACCGGCACCGCCGCCCGCGGCGAGGAGCCGCCCGCGCTGCACCCCCTCGTCCAGGACTTCCTCGACACCCTCACCAGCACCCAGCGCGACCGGTTCACCGGCCGCTGCGCCGAGACCATCCTCATCTCCCGGCACATCAGCGCCGCCGACTCCGCACGCAGCAAGCGCGCCGCGCGCCGGCCCATGACCAACGGCGAGGCCCGCAAGGCCCTCAAGCACGCCAAACTGACGGCCCGCCGCATCCGCGAGGACGGCGACCCGCTGCACGGCAGCTTCGCCGCGCCCTGCCGCGCCTGCACCGCGCTCAGCGCCCACTTCGGAGTGCGGATCGTCGACCCCGCGGGCGGCGACGGCTGACGGACCGGCCCGTGACCCGGGCCCGTACGACCGGCCGGCCCGACGGGGCCGCACCACCGCCTCGACGAACGAAGGGCAGATGCACGCCGACCGCCACCCCTCCCCCGAGATCCCGGCCCCGCGCGGCCACGGGGGGAACTCGACCCGCTTCGCCGTACCCGTGGACGCCGCGCTGCGCGCCGCCGGCTGGCAGCCGGGCCGCTGGGACATAAAGCAGGCCGAGATCTGGGCCGACGCCCTGCGCGAGCACACCTCGCCGGCCGGCCACCGGCACAGCGTCTTTCCGGCCGCGGTGGAAGCGTGGGCGGAGTTCGGCGGGCTGCGGATCTCGCCGACCGGACCCGGCCGCCAGATCGCCCCCGTGGACCTGCACTTCGACCCGATGCACGGCCTGCACATGGCCCGCACCCTCGGCGACCTCGGCCGCGCGCTGGGAACCGAAGTCTGCCCGCTCGGCGCCGAGACCGACAGCCAGGCGCTCCTCGCCATCGACGCCGAGGGCCGCGTCTACGCCCTCGACCACACCGGCGACTGGTACCTCGGCCCCGACGTCGACCAGGCCCTGACGACCCTGGTCTCCGGCATCACACCGGCCCGCCTGACAGCCGGCTGACCACCGCCAGCGGGGTGGGCGGCCCCTCCCACCCCGGCTACGACGTGGCCGGAATCACCGCCGACACCCGGAAACCCCCCGCGTCCGTCGGGCCCGAGACGAAGACGCCGCCCAGGGCGTGGACACGCTCCTTCATGCCGAGCAGGCCGTTGCCGCCGGACGGCAGCCGCACCGGCGGAGCCGACGCCTGCTCGGGCGGCGGCTCGTTCTCCACCTGCATCGCGATCTCCGACGCCCGGTGCGCGAGCCGTACGTACGTCTTCGCACCCGCCGCGTGCTTGTGCACGTTGGTCAGCGCCTCCTGCACCACGCGGTACGCGGTCTGCTCGATCTCCGCGCCGTACTCCCGCGCCTCGCCCTGCACGGACAGGTCCACGACCATCCCGGCCGCCGCCGACTGCCCGACCAGCTCCTCCAGCTCCGCCAGACACGGCCCCTCCGCACCCCCCGGCTCCCCCACGGCCCGGGAAGCGGCGGCGGCCGCCGCGGCGCCCACCGCCACCAGCGGCGGCGCCGCGGAGGCGGCGGCCCGCTCCCGGTCCTGCCGCTGCCGCTCCTCACCACCGCTGCGCAGCACCCCGAGCATCTCGCGCAGCTCGGTCAGCGCCTGCCGGCCCATGTCGCCCACCAGCGCCGCGTTCCTCACGGCCTTCTCCGGGTCCTTGCGCGCCACCGCCTGCAGCGCCGCCGCGTGCACCACCATCAGGCTCACGCGGTGCGCGACCACGTCGTGCATCTCCCGGGCGATCCGGGTCCGTTCCTCGCCCCGGGCCCACTCGGCCCGCTCCTCCGCCCGCTCCGCGAGCAGCTGCAGCTCCCGCTCCAGACTGTCCGCCCGCTCGCGCAGGGACTCCATCAGCCGCCGCCGGGCGCCCACGTACAGACCGAGCAGGAGCGGCGGCGCGGTGAGGCCGAGCGACGTGGTGACGGCGGCGAACGGCACGAACCAGTTCCCCAGCGAGAAGTCCCCCCGCGCCATGTCCCGCTGCACCTGCACGAACGTCACGACCATCGTCCCGACCAGCGACATCCCGGCCAGCGCCCCGATGATCCGGCGCGGCAGCTCGCAGGCGGCGAGGGTGTAGAGCCCGACGATGCCCATCAGGAAACCCATCTGGGCCGGTGTGACGGCGATCGCCACCAGCACCACGGCTATCGGCCAGCGGCGCCGCACCAGCAGCACCGAACCGGCCAGCAGCCCGAACACCACCCCCACGACGAGCGGCAGCCCCGCGTCCCGCGCGAAGGACCGCCCCTCCGCCCCGCACTCCACGGCCGACACCAGCGCCAGACTTCCGTCGAACAACGCGCTGCGCCATCGCGTCCACCACCACGGCCCGGTCAGGGCGGTGGCGTGCTCTTCCCCCGTCGTGGTCATGCCTCCAGCCTACGGGCGCGCCCACCGGCTTTTCCGACGAGTTTCGCGCACCGACGCCGAGCACGGCGCGTAATCGAACGACGGCGAAAACGACCGCATCGAAGACGAGCGCCCGCGGTACCGCGTCATGATTCACGAGACGGGCGACGTGGAGGGGGCCGAGCGCTACTGGTCCGACCTGCTCGAGGCCGACGCCTCCCAGTTCCCGAGGACCACGCTCAAGAAGCACAACCCCAAGACCACGCGCAGGAACGTCGGCGAGGACTACCGCGGCTGCCTCGTGATCGGCGTCCTCCCAAGCGCCGAGCTGTACCGTCGCATCGAGGGCTGGTGGTACGGCATAGTAGGGGCTGCCGCACCGGTGACCGACTCAGGGAATCGGACATAACGGCAATCCCGGGTCGTCTAAGGGCAAGACGTCAGATTTTGGTTCTGATCATGGGGGTTCGAGTCCTCCCCCGGGAGCAAGCTGAGTTCGGGTCCTGGTTGTCGCAGCCGGGACCCGCTCTCGTCTCCCCCCACGGCCGCCCCGGTATCCTGCGGATGTCCACCCCACCCAGAAGCCGAAGGGCATCCCGTGAGCGCCATTCGCCCGGCAGCCGTCGTAGTTCTCGCAGCGGGTGAGGGCACCCGTATGAAGTCGGCCACACCCAAGGTCCTGCATGAGATCTGCGGCCGTTCCCTGGTCGGCCATGTGCTGGCCGCCGCGCGTGAGTTGAACCCGGAGAACCTGGTCGTCGTGGTCGGGCACGCCCGCGAGCAGGTGACCGCGCACCTCGCCGAGGTGGACGCCGCGGCGCGCACCGCCGTGCAGGAGAAGCAGAAGGGCACCGGGCACGCCGTCCGCATGGGGCTGGAGGAGCTGGGCGGCTCCGTGGAGGGCACCGTCATCGTGGTGTGCGGCGACACCCCGCTGCTCACCGCCGGGACCCTGCGCGACCTGGCCGCCGCGCACGCCGGGGACGGCAACGCCGTGACGGTGCTGACCGCCGAGGTCCCCGACGCCACCGGGTACGGCCGGATCGTGCGGGACGCGGAGACGGGCGCCGTGACCGCGATCGTGGAGCACAAGGACGCCACCGAGGCGGAGCGGGCGATCCGGGAGATCAACTCCGGGGTGTTCGCCTTCGACGGGCGGCTGCTCGCCGACGCGCTCGGCAAGGTCCGCACGAACAACAGCCAGGGCGAGGAGTACCTCACCGACGTCCTCGGCATCCTGCGCGAGGCCGGGCACCGGGTCGGCGCGAGCGTGGCCGGCGACCACCGGGAGATCGCGGGCATCAACAACCGCGTGCAACTCGCCGAGGCGCGCCGCATCCTCAACGACCGGCTGCTGACCGCCGCGATGCTCTCCGGGGTGACCGTGGTGGATCCGGCGACGACGTGGGTGGACGTGACGGTGACGTTCGAGCAGGACGTCACGGTGCTGCCGGGCACGCAGCTGCACGGGGCCACGCATCTGGCGGCGGGCTCCGTGGTGGGCCCGAACAGCCGGCTGACGGACACGAAGGTGGGCGCCGGGGCGCGGGTGGACAACACCGTCTCCGACGGCGCCGTGGTGGGTCCCGAGGCGTCGGTGGGGCCGTACGCCTATCTGCGGCCGGGGACCCGGCTGGGGCTGAAGTCGAAGGTCGGCACGTACGTCGAGACGAAGAACGCGCGGATCGGCGAGGGCACGAAGGTGCCGCACCTGTCGTACGTGGGCGACGCGACGATCGGCGAGTACACGAACATCGGCGCGGCGAGCGTGTTCGTGAACTACGACGGGCAGGACAAGCACCACACCACGGTGGGGTCGCACTGCCGTACCGGTTCGGACAACATGTTTGTGGCTCCTGTCACGATCGGGGACGGCGCCTACACCGCCGCCGGCTCGGTGATCACGAAGAACGTGCCGCCGGGTTCGCTGGCCGTGGCCCGCGGCCAGCAGCGGAATATCGAGGGTTGGGTGGCGCGCAAGCGTCCCGGGAGCGCGGCCGCGAAGGCGGCCGAGGCGGCCACCCCGAAGGCGGAAGGCGAAGCCTGACCGGAAACAGGTGCGTCTGGGACGGCGTACCGTGATAAGTGCACACCCGCACCCCACCAGCTGAGACGGCCTCTCGCGCACGGTTGACGAGGTCATCTCGACACCCAGCTGCGAACACCCTCTGAGGAGACAGTGCTGTGACCGGGATCAAGACGACCGGCGAGAAGAAGATGATGTTCTTCTCCGGCCGCGCCCACCCCGAGCTTGCCGAGGCGATCGCCCACGAGCTGGGTGTCGGGGTCGTCCCGACGAAGGCGTTCGACTTCGCCAACGGCGAGATCTACGTGCGGTATCAGGAGTCGGCCCGCGGCGCGGACTGCTTCCTGATCCAGAGCCACACCGCCCCGATCAACAAGTGGATCATGGAGCAGCTGATCATGATCGACGCGCTCAAGCGCGCGTCGGCCCGCTCCATCACCGTGATCGTGCCGTTCTACGGTTACGCGCGGCAGGACAAGAAGCACCGGGGCCGTGAACCCATCTCGGCGCGTCTGGTGGCCGATCTGATGAAGACCGCGGGCGCGGACCGCATCCTCGCCGTGGATCTGCACACCGACCAGATCCAGGGCTTCTTCGACGGCCCGGTGGACCACCTGTTCGCGCTGCCGCTGCTGGCGGACTACGTGGGCAGCAAGGTGGACCGCGCCAAGCTGACGATCGTCTCCCCGGACGCCGGCCGGGTGCGGGTCGCCGACCGCTGGTGCGACCGTCTGGGCGCGCCGCTGGCGATCGTGCACAAGCGGCGCGACAAGGACGTGGCGAACCAGGTCACCGTGCACGAGGTCGTCGGTGATGTGGAGGGCCGCATCTGTGTGCTGGTGGACGACATGATCGACACCGGCGGCACGATCTGCGCCGCCGCCGACGCGCTGTTCGCGCACGGCGCCGAGGACGTCATCGTGACGGCCACGCACGGTGTGCTGTCGGGTCCGGCCGCCGACCGGCTGAAGAACTCGAAGGTGAGCGAGTTCGTCTTCACGGACACGCTGCCCACGCCGGGCGAGCTGGAGCTGGACAAGATCACGGTGCTGTCGATCGCGCCCACGATCGCCAGCGCGGTGCGCGAGGTGTTCCAGGACGGTTCCGTCACGAGCCTGTTCGACGAGCAGTAACGATCATTCTGGCGTCCGTCAGGCGTCGGTTCGAGATCGTTTTGGGTTCGGCCTCCCTCCCCGAGTAGACTGCTGCAGTTGCTCGGCGAGGGAGGCCGTTTCCGTTTGCGCGGACGCGGCGGTCCGTAATCGACGCGCTCTTCGTAGCAGGCCGTTCGTAGGCCGGGTGACCACAGTCCCTACTTCTACGAGGAGTGATGAGCATGTCCGAGGTGAAGATCTCCGCCGCCACGCGCAGCGAGTTCGGCAAGGGCGCCGCCCGCCGTATCCGCCGTGACAACAAGGTCCCCGGTGTTCTGTACGGGCACGGCACGGACCCGCTGCACCTTACGCTTCCGGGCCACGAGCTGCTGCTGGCGCTGCGCACGCCGAACGTCCTGATCTCCCTGGACATCGACGGCAAGTCCAACGAGCTGGCGATCCCGAAGTCCGTGCAGCGCGACCCGCTGAAGGGCTTCCTGGAGCACGTCGACCTGCTGCTGGTCAAGCGCGGCGAGAAGGTCAACGTCGAGATCCCCGTCGTCGCCGAGGGCGAGCTGGCCCCGGGCGGCAACCTGCTGGAGCACGTCCTGTCCTCGCTGCCGGTCGAGGCCGAGGCCACGCACATCCCCGAGCAGGTCACCGTGTCCGTGGAGGGCCTGGAGGCCGGCGCCTCCATCCACGCCAAGGACATCACCCTGCCCAGCGGTGTCTCGCTGGCCGTCGACGAGGACGCGGTCGTCCTCCAGGTCCTGGCCGCCCAGGCCGAGGAGGCCCCGGAGGGCGAAGAGGGCGAGGGCGAAGAGGCCGCGGAGGCCTGACCGGCCGTTTGACCGCAGCTGTCCCCGCCGCCCCTTTACCGGGCACCCGGCGGTATGGCTGTGCCCACCCGTTCCGCCCTGCGGAACGCCTGCCCACAGCGGTAGTCATCATCGGCCGCTGTGGGCAGGCGCGTATCAAGGAGACATGGACGTGAGCACCCCGGTGAGTTCCGCGAGCGACCCCTGGCTGATCGTGGGGCTCGGCAATCCCGGACCGGAGTACGCCATGAACCGGCACAACGTGGGGTTCATGGTGGCGGATCTGCTGGCCGACCGCATGGGGGGCCGGTTCAAGCGGGCCGGCAAGGCGCAGGCGCAGGTCGTGGAGGGGCGGATCGGCCCGCCGGGGCCGGCGAGCCGCCGGGTGGTGCTGGCCAAGCCGATGTCGTACATGAACCTGTCGGGCGGCCCGGTGAACGCGCTGCGCGACTTCTACAAAGTGCCCCTCGACCACGTGGTGGCCGTCCACGACGAGCTGGACATCGACTACGGGGTGCTGCGGCTGAAGCGGGGCGGCGGCGACAACGGGCACAACGGCCTGAAGTCGATGACGAAGGCGATGGGCCCCGACTACCACCGGGTGCGGTTCGGGATCGGCCGGCCGCCGGGCCGGATGCAGGTCGCGGACTTCGTGCTGAAGGACTTCTCCTCGGCCGAGCGCAAGGAGCTGGACTACTTCGTGGACCGGGCGGCGGACGCCGTGGAGTGTCTGCTCGCCGAGGGTCTGGAGCGGGCTCAGAGTGCGTACAACTCCTGACTTGTCCGGGTCCCGGCCGCCCGCGAGTTGACCGGGCGTGCGGGTATGGCCAATGATCCCGGCCATGCCCGCCGCCGCAGCCACCGCCCGCCGTTCCCGCCGGGGCCGTACGGCCACCGGCAAGGGCCGCCCGCCCCGTGAGGCCGCCCGCACCGCCTCGGTCGCCGCGCTGCGGTTCGGCCGGGTCGCCTCGATGGGCGCGGTCGCGGTGCTGATCCTGATCGCGGGCGTCTGGGCGTCCTGGAGCACCGCGCCGTACGTGATGCTGACCAAGGGGCGCGAGCGCGGCACGGTCGAGGTGACGGCGTGCGCCCGGGATGCGTGCAGCGGGCCGTACACGCCGCGCACGCCGGGGTCCGCGGCGCGCGCCCGGGTGGAGATCGACTCGGCGGCGGTGCGCAAGGGGCGCACCTACGACGTGGTGGTGAAGCCGGGCGGCGGCGAGGTCCTCAGGACGGGTCCGGCCGGGATCCTGTACGCGTGGGCGCCGCTGGGCGGCGCGCTGCTGCTGGCCTCCGTGGTGGTGGCGGGCGGGCTGCGCCGCATCCGGGCGGCCTGGGTGCTGGCCGGTGCGGGGGTGGCGCTGCTGACGGGGGCGTTCCTGGCGCTGTGAGGCGCGCAGGGCTTTCCGGCCGCCGTGCGCCGTGAGCCGCCGTGCGCCGTGACGCGAACGGGCGCGCCCCCGGGTTCGTGTGAACCCGGGGGCGCGCCCTGTGCGTTGTGCCGGTCAGCCGGTGTTGCGCAGGCCGGCGGCCACGCCGTTGACGGTCAGCAGCAGGGCCCGCGCGAGCAGCGGGTCGGGCTCCTGGCCGGCCGCCGCCGTGTCGCGCTGCCGCTTGAGCAGGGCGACCTGGAGGTAGGAGATCGGGTCGAGGTAGGCGTCGCGGATGGCGAAGGTCTGCTTCAGCACGGGCTGTGCGGCCAGGAGTTCGCTCTCGCCGGTGACGCGCAGTACCTCGGCGACGGTGAGTTCGTGCTCGGCCTTGATGACGTCGAAGACGTGCTTCAGCTCGTCGGGGACGAGGGTGTCGACGTAGTGCTGGGCGATGCGCAGGTCGGTCTTGGCGAGCGTCATCTCGACGTTGGAGATGAAGTTGCGGAAGAAGTGCCACTGTTCGTGCATCTCGCCGAGCACGGTGTCCAGGCCGGTCTCGCGCAGTGCCTTGAGGCCGGAGCCGACGCCGAACCAGCCGGGCACGATCTGCCGGGACTGGGTCCAGCCGAACACCCACGGGATGGCGCGCAGGCCGTCGAGCGAGACCCCCGAGCCGGGGCGGCGGGAGGGCCGCGAGCCCAGGTGCAGCTCGGCGAGCTGGTCGACCGGTGTGGAGGCGAGGAAGTACGTCGGCAGGTCGGGGTCCTCGACGAGCCGTCGGTAGGCGGCGTGGGCGGCGTCGGAGACGACGTCCATGGCCGCGTCCCAGCGGGCGAGCGCCTCGTCGGACTGGCGGGGCGCGGTGTGCAGGGCGGAGGCCTGGAGGGTGGCGGCGACCGTCAGTTCCAGGTTCTCCCGGGCGAGGGAGGGGATCAGGTACTTGTCGGAGATGACCTCGCCCTGTTCGGTCACCTTGATCTCGCCCTCCAGGGTGCCCCAGGGCTGGGCGAGGATGGCGTCGTGGGAGGGGCCGCCGCCGCGGCCGACGGTGCCGCCGCGGCCGTGGAAGAGGCGCAGCCTGACGCCGTAGCGGTGGGCGACGTCGCGCAGCCGGCGCTGGGCGCGGTGGATCTCCCACTGGCTGGTGGTGATGCCGCCGAACTTGGAGGAGTCGGAGTAGCCGAGCATGACCTCCTGCACGTCTCCGCGCAGCGCGACCAGGCGCCGGTAGGAGGGGTCGGAGAGCATGTCCTCCAGGATGGTGTCGGCGGCCTTCAGTTCGTCGGTGGTCTCCAGCAGCGGCACGATGCCGATCTTGGCCCAGCCGGCGTGCAGGTCGATGAGGCCGGCCTCGCGGGCGAGGACGGCGGCGGCGAACACGTCGTCGGCGCCCTGGCACATGGAGATGATGTACGACTCGATGACCTCGGGGCCGAAGACGCTCAGGGCGCGCTTGACGGTCTCGAAGACGCCGAGGGTCTTGGCGGCGGCGGCGTCCACGGGGGCCGGGGTGGGGGCGAGGGGGCGGCGGGAGCGCAGTTCCTTGGCGAGCAGCTTGGCCCGGTAGTCGCGGGGCATGTCGGCGTAGCGCCAGGACTCCTCGCCGAGCCGGTCGAACAGCTGGCCGAGGGCCTGGTGGTGGGCGTCGGCGTGTTCGCGGACGTCCATGGTGGCGAGCTGGAGGCCGAAGGCGGCCAGGGTGCGGATGGTGCGGGCGAGCCGGCCGTCGGCGAACAGGCCGCCGCGGTGCTGGCGCAGCGAGTCCTGGAGCAGGCGCAGGTCGGCGAGGAGTTCGGCGGTGCCGAGGTAGTCGCGGCCGTCCTCGTGGGCGGTGGAGCGGGCCAGGCGGCGCTTGGTGTTGACGAGCTTCTGCCGGATGCAGGTGGCCTTGAGCCGGTAGGGCTCCTCGGCGTTGAGCCGCTTGTAGCGGGGGCTGATCTCGGGCAGGTTCTCCAGGTCGGTCTGGAGAGAGGCGAGGAGTTCCTCGGTGGCGCCGGTGTAGCGGATCGAGTTGGACAGGAAGCCGCGCAGTTCGTCGACCATGTCGAGGGCGTCGTTGATGCCGTGCTCGTGCTGGAGGATCAGCACGTCCCAGGTGACCTGCGGGGTGACGTTGGGGTTGCCGTCGCGGTCGCCGCCGATCCAGGTGCCGAAGGTGAGCGGGCGGGTGTCGTCGGGCAGCTTGACGCCGACGCGTTCCAGTTCCGCGGTGAGGTCCTCCAGGACGTCGCCGACCGCGCCGGCGTGGAGTTCGTCCAGGTAGTAGATGGCGTTGCGGGCCTCGTCGGTGGGTTCGGGACGCACGACGCGCAGTTCGTCGGTCTGCCAGACGAGGTCGATGTTCTCGGCCAGCCGGGTGTCCAGGCGGCGGCGGTCGGACTCGAGGACCGGGGTCTCCAGCAGCGCGGCGATGCGGCGGAGCTTGTTGAGCACCGAGCGGCGGGCGGCCTCGGTGGGGTGCGCGGTGAACACCGGGCGGACGTTGAGGTGTTGGACGGTCTGGCGCAGGTGCTCGGGGTCGGCGTCCTTGAGCCGGTCGGCCGTACGGGCGAGCAGTCCGCCCTCGGCGGCGCGGCGGGCGCGCAGTTCCTTGCCCCGGTGCACCTGCTCGGTGACGTTGGCGAGGTGGAAGTAGGTGGAGAAGGCGCGGACCAGCTTGGCCGCCGTCTCCAGTTCGGTGCCGCGCAGCAGTTCGGCTGCGGCTTCGCCGTCCTCGCGGGTGAGGCGGCGGACCTTCTCGACCAGGTCGAGGAGTTCCGGGCCCTCCTGCCTGACCAGGGTCTCCCCTAGCAGGTCGCCCAGTCGGCGGATGTCGGCGCGCAGCTCGCTGCTGGTCGTGGTCTGGTCGTCGGCACTGCTCACAGGTGCGGCTCCTTGCAGTGTTGAAGCTCGTCTGGGAGGGAACCCGGAAGGGTGCCGCGCGGCGTGGGCCGCATACGGGCCGGGCATCCGGGAAGTCATCTTCTTCAGCGGACCGCGCTGTCCGACCGGTACCAAGTCTAGGTGTCGGGTGGGACGCGCAGGCCAGGGGCTCTTGCCGCGCGGCGACGCACTGCCATACTTACGTTGCCGTAGGTTACGCAACCGTAGGGAGCCGGCCGCTCCCGGAAACGGCCTCCGGCACCTGTCTCGACCCTCGACCCCACAGGGGACGCCCATGACGTCAAGCTCCTCCGATGTGATCGACGAAGCCCCTCAGGCGGCGGCCGGCCAGACGCCCTCCGCCACCCTGGGCGGCGAGCAGAAGCGTTCGATCGAGCAGATCACGCTGCTGCTGTTCATCACCGTTCCGTTCCTGGCGCTGGTCGCCGCGGTGCCGCTCGCGTGGGGGTGGGGGGTGAGCTGGCTGGACCTCGGTCTGCTGGTCTTCTTCTACTTCCTGGGCTGCCACGGCATCACCATCGGCTTCCACCGGCACTTCACCCACGGCTCCTTCAAGGCCAAGCGGCCCCTGAAGATCGCGCTGGCGATCGCGGGGTCGATGGCGGTGGAGGGGCCGCTGGTGCGCTGGGTGGCCGACCACCGCCGGCACCACAAGTTCTCCGACCACGAGGGGGACCCGCACTCGCCGTGGCGCTACGGGGAGAGCGTGCCCGCGCTGCTGAAGGGCCTGTGGTGGGCGCATGTGGGCTGGATGTTCGACGAGGAGCAGACCCCGCAGGACAAGTACGCGCCGGATCTGATCAGGGACCCGGCGATGCGGCGGATCTCCCGGCAGTTCGTGCTGTGGACGATCGTGTCGCTGGGGCTGCCGCCGCTGATCGGCGGGCTGGCGACGATGTCGTGGTGGGGCGCGTTCACCGCGTTCTTCTGGGGTTCACTCGTCCGGGTGGCGCTGCTGCACCACGTGACCTGGTCGATCAACTCGATCTGCCACGCGGTCGGCAAGCGGCCGTTCAAGTCGCGGGACCGCTCGGGCAACGTGTGGTGGCTGGCGATCCTGTCCTGCGGCGAGTCCTGGCACAACCTGCACCACGCCGACCCGACCTCCGCGCGGCACGGTGTGGAGCGCTGGCAGCTGGACTCCTCGGCGCGGATCATCCGCTGGTGCGAGCGGCTGGGCTGGGCCTATGACGTGCGCTGGCCGTCACGCTCGCGTATCGATTCCCGCCGCAACACCGACGTACGCGGCTCCCGCCGCCGGAGGGAGACCGCGAAGGCGGCATGATTGACGCCGTGGCGACCGACTCCAGCACCCCCAGCAATGACAAGCCGCGGCGTGCGCGCCGCACCCGGATGACCGGTGCCGAGCGCCGCCAGCAGCTGCTGGAGATCGGTCGCACCCTGTTCGCGGCGAAGGGTTTCGAGGCCACCTCGGTGGAGGAGATCGCGGCCAAGGCCGGGGTCTCCAAGCCGGTGGTGTACGAGCACTTCGGCGGCAAGGAGGGGCTGTACGCGGTGGTGGTGGACCGCGAGATGCGGCGGCTGCTGGACATGGTGACCAGCTCGCTGACCGCCGGGCACCCCCGGGAGCTGTGCGAGCAGGCGGCCTTCGCGCTGCTGGACTACATCGAGGAGTACACGGACGGCTTCCGCATCCTGGTCCGCGACTCCCCGATCCCCCAGTCCACGGGCTCCTTCGCCTCCCTGATCTCCGACATCGCCACCCAGGTGGAGGACATCCTGGGCCGCGAGTTCAAGTCCCGCGGCTTCGACCCGAAGCTCGCCCCGCTGTACGCGCAGGCCCTGGTCGGCATGGTCGCGCTGACGGGTCAGTGGTGGCTGGACGTACGCCGCCCGAAGAAGGCGGAGGTCGCCGCGCACCTGGTGAACCTGGCCTGGCACGGCCTGGACGGCCTGGAGCCGAAGCCGCGGCTGATCGGGCACCGCAAGAGCTGAGGGCACTCGATCGGGTGACCATCGGGTTGGCGTCACCCGATCGAGTGATACCTAGAGGGCTCAAGATTAATCTTGTGGCATGATTCGCCTATGACTGAGATCGCGATCAGCGCTGCCCGTTCCCAGCTCGGCGACCTGGTCCGCAGGGCCGCCCACAGCCGCGAGACCATCGCCCTCACCGACCACGGACACGTGGCCGCACTGCTGGTGTCACCGCAGGTGATAGAGGATCTGGAGGACGCCTTGGCCGTCGCCGACTACCAGCGGCGAAAGGCGGAGGGGACGCTCGGGCCGGGCATTCCGATGGATGAGGTGCGCAAGCGTCTGGGGCTTGAGCAAAAGTGACCTACGAGATCCTCTTCGAACCGCACGCCCTCGATGCGGCGACCCGATTCCTGGCGGAGGACCCCGGCGGTCTCGCCGTCGTCCTGGACACCATCGACAAGTTGGCCGACGATCCACGCCCGGCAGGGTCGAGTCCGTACGGCTCGCCCGACCTTCGCCGCCTGCGCATCGGCGACTACCGAGTCCTGTACGTCATCGAGTCCGAGGTCATCCAGATCCTCGTCACGCACCTGGGCCGCACCCCCTCCTGAGGTCACCCGGTCGGTTCCAGGAACTCCAGGCGGTTGCCCACCGGGTCCTCGGAGTAGAAGCGGCGGTGGCCCGGCAGGTCGTCGTCCCAGGTGACCGGGGCGCCGCGTTCGGCCAGGCGGGCCGCGTACGCCTCGATGCCGGTCACCCGCAGCCCGGGATGGGCCTTCCTCGCGGGCCGGAAGTCGGTCTCGATCCCCAAATGGAGCTGCACGGCCCCGGCCCGGAACCAGCAGCCGCCGCGCGCCGCGAGCACCGGCGGCTTGGGGATCTCCGTCATGCCGAGGACACCGGCGTAGTACGCCCTGAGGTCGTCCTCGGAGCCGGGCGGGGCGGCGAGCTGGACATGGTCGACGGCGGTGAGCACGTGTCACGCCTCCTTGCGGGCGACGGCGAAGATGCGGCGGAACGGGAACGGGGTGCCGTGCGGCCCGGCCGGGTAGGCCTCGCGCAGGGCGGTCCGGTACTCGGCGAGGAACGCGTCGCGGGCCCCGGGATCGTCGGCGAGGACGGTGAGCACGGGCCGCAGCCCGGTCCCCTTGACCCAGTCCAGCACCGGGTCCTCGCCCTGGAGCAGATGGACGTACGTCGTCTCCCACACGTCCGCAGCGCAGCCGAGGGCGGTCAGGCGCTCCAGGTACTCCCCGGGGCCGAGCACGGCGTCGTCGTGGCGCAGGACGCCGTCCAGGCGGTCGCGCCAGCGGGCGGAGCCGGCCAGGGCGCGCATGATCGTGTGGCTGGGGGCGGCGAAGTTGCCGGGCACCTGGAAGGCGAGGGCGCCGCCCGGCTTCAGGGCCGCCACCCAGTCGGCGAACCGGCCGGCGTGCCCGGGCACCCACTGAAGGGTGGCGTTGCTGACGATCAGGTCGCACGGCTCCGGGGGCGTCCAGGTGCGGACGTCGGCGGGGGCGAAGTCGAGCCGGCCGCCGCCGGGGGTCGGGCCCGCGTGCTCCACGACGGCCTTGTCGAGCATCTCGGGGGAGTTGTCGTAGCCGGTGATGTGCGCGGCGGGCCAGCGGTCGGCGAGGAGCGCGGTGACGTTGCCGGGGCCGCAGCCGAGGTCGGCGATGCGGGGCGCGTCGGTCGGCGGGGGCGGGACGCGGGCGAGGAGGTCGGCGAACGGGCGGGCCCGGTGGCCGGCGTGGCGCAGGTACTGCGCGGGGTCCCAGACGGGGGCGGGGGCGCCGGCCCCGGGCTGGCCGGCCCCGGGCTGGCCGGCCCCGGACCGGCTGGATTCGGACCGGCTGGATTCGGACCGGCTGGATTCGGACCTGGACGGGGACCTGGACTCGGACATGGCGGCCTCCTCGGGCTCGTCGTCGGCGACACGCTGGAGCGGTTCCACTGTCTCCCCGAACTTCTCTCCATGTCAAGAATGTTGATGTCAAGAGACTTCACATCGACACAACCACTACACTGATCGCATGGAGGACGAGGTCGATCGGCTGGTCGCGGCGTGGCGGCGGGAGCGCCCGGACCTCGACGTGGAACCGCTCGAGGTGCTGAGCCGGGTCAGCAGGCTGGCCCGGCACCTGGACCGGGCGCGTCGGCTGGCCTTCGCCGAGCACAGTCTGGAGCCCTGGGAGTTCGACGTGCTGACCGCGCTCCGGCGCGCGGGGGCGCCGTACCAGCTCTCCCCCGGACAACTGCTGACCCAGACCCTGGTCACCTCGGGCACGATGACGAACCGCATCGACCGGCTGGCGAAGAAGGGCCTGGTCGAACGGCTGCCCGACCCCAGCGACCGGCGCGGGGTGCTGGTCCGGCTCACGGACGAGGGCCGCGACCGCGCCGACCAGTCGCTCGCGGGCCTGCTGGCCCAGGAACGAGCGATCCTCGGCGAACTCTCCGCCGCTCAGCGCACGGAACTGGCCGGGCTGCTGCGGCAGTTGACGGCGCCGTTCGACAACATCCCGGGCTGAGGGCGGGCGGCGGACCGGCAGTGGACCTGCCTGGTGCGTCGCGGGCCGCCGAGGGCAGGCCAGGCAGGGGCCACGGGCCTGCCTCCGGCGCCCGGAGCTGGTCAGGCGCTGCTGCTCTCCTCGACGTCGATGCGCCCGGCGGCGGGACCCAGTTCGGCCGGGCCGACGCCGGCGCGGCGGGCCAGGGCGACGGCGGCCAGCGTGGAGTGCACGCCGAGCTTGCCCAGCACATTCTGCATATGGGTGCGGACGGTGTGCGGGGAGAGGAACAGCCGCTCCGCGACGGCCTTGCGGCCGAGCCCGGCGACCATGCAGCGCAGCACCTCCCGCTCGCGCGGGGTCAGCGACGCCACCAGCCGCTCGCTCTCGGTGCGGTGCTTGCGGGCCGCGGTCAGCTCGCGCAGGACGCCGGTGAGCAGGGCGGGCGGCAGATGCGTCTCGTCGCGCAGCACGCCCCGGATCACGGTGAGCAGCCGGGACAGCGAGCAGTCCTTGGCCACCCAGCCCGAGGCCCCGGCCTGGAGGGCGAGCGCGGCCCGGCGCGGGTCGTCCTTCTCGGCGAGCACGACGGTCCGCACCCCCGGCTGGGCGGTGCGCACCCCGGCCACCAGGGAGATGCCGTCCACCAGCCCGTCGGCGTTGCCGTCCTGGACGGGCACGGCGGGCCGCTCGCCGGGGACGTTCCCGCCGAGGTCGGCGTCGACGAGGAGGACGTCGAAACGGCGGCCCTCGGCGGCGGCGCGCTCCAGGCAGCGCAGCGCGGCCGGTCCGGAACCGGCCGCGGACACGTCGACGTCCGGCTCGGCCGCCAGCGCGGCGGCGAGCGACTCCGCGAAGATCCGGTGGTCGTCGACGACCAGGACTCGGACTCGAACCACTGAACCCCCCTCCCCCAGCTCCCGGCGGAGCAGGGGATTCCCGTCGTCGCAGACGCACATCACGCAGCTGCGGCGCCGCCGCTGCCGCTTCGGGTGCGGGTACGGCGCCCGGGGCCGGTACGACCGCACGGCCGCCGCCCTGCGGGAGTGCTACCCCCACTGCGGGCGCCCTACCCGGCCGTCTCGCCCCCTGAACGGCGCCGGCCCCCACCGGCACCGTTCCTCAGAGTACGGACGGCGGCCGGAAGGGGAAGACAATTCGCAGAACTGATCGGTCGTCGCGTTTAGGGTGTGCCGCATGTTCCGTATCGAGGCGGGAGTCGACAACGAGCGCCGCAATCTGCTCCGCTCCCGGCTCCGCGAGACGAACACGGCGGCCTCCCCCGTACTGGCGGCGCTGCGCGGCACCCCGGCGGAGCGCGAGGCGCCCCTGCACGTGTGGGCGCTGGACCCGGCGGGGGCGCTGGCGGGCGGCCTGGTGGGCCACACCTGGGCGACGTGGCTGCATGTGACGTACCTGTGGGTGGACGCCCGGCACCGGGGCGCGGGCCTCGGCTCGCGCCTCCTGGTCCGCGCGGAACGCATCGCCCGCGACCAGCGCGACTGCACCGGCGCCCGCCTGGAGACCTGGGACTTCCAGGCCCCCGCCTTCTACCGCCGCCACGGCTACAAAATCATCTGCGCCCTCCCGGACTACCCCCCGGGCCACACGGAGTACACACTGGTGAAGCCGCTGGGGTGAGGGGGCGTCAGGCCGCCCGTGACGGGGCGGAGGGGCGGGGTGCCGGCGTCTCCGCCTCGGGCATCAACGGTTTCCCCGCCCGCAGCCGTTCGATGGCCTGCTAGGCCCGGCGGGCCCGCGGTTCATCGTCCCGACGAAAGACCAGCCGCACACTGACGGGGCCACGGTGCGGGGGGGTGAACCACCCGAGCCCGATGTTCGGGGCCCCGCGTCTACTCGGCGGTCACCAGCCGACACCCGAGCACGTGCCCGATCACCTCGGCCGGCACCGCACCGAGGCCTCACCACGGATTTTCAGCCGTCCCCCGCCGGTCGAGGCGGGACCGTAACTCGTCGCCCTTCATCACCGCTCCCGGTAACGGGGCAGTTTCTCGGGGAAGGCGCGATGGTTTTTGCACTCAGCCAGTT
>NZ_JAIOAB010000050.1 GCF_019890635.1 Streptomyces sennicomposti | reverse complement strand
CCGCCCCCCGCAGAGGAGGGCGGTGCGCCCGGCCGGGCCCGACGACGCGTCCGCCCTGTACCGCCTCTCGCGCGCCTTCGTCCGCACGGGCGAACTGCGCGCCCGATCCGTCGCCGACTACGCACGCGACGCGGGCGACTTCCTGATCGCCGAGTCCGCCGTGCGCGGTGTCGAGGGGTGTGGGGGGCTCAGGTGTGAGCCGGACGCGCCCCGTACGGCGGTGGTGTACAACTTCTGCGTGGCGAAGGCCGGTCAGGGCCGGGGTGTGGGTACGGCCCTGCTGCGGGCGTTGCTCGCCGAGGCCGCGAACCGCTCGGTCGGCGCGGTCTTCACCGCGACCAGCGGAAGCGCCGCCCTCTTCCTGCGGCACGGCTTCACCGTGCTGGACGCGGCCACCGCCGACTGGCCGGCCGGGCTCGATCCCCGCCGCGGCTCACGTGTGCTGAGTCTGCCGCTCTGACCGCCCCGGCGGAGTGGGACCGGTCCCGGCCGGACCGCGGGGACGGCAGCGGTCACGTGACCGTTCCGGTAGCCGTTCCCCGCCCGAGCGGTGCCCTCGCCTGTGCTCTCACCAGGTCAAGGGCCGTCGCGCGCACCGGAGTTGATGGGATAAGGTAAGCCTTACCTGAGTAAGCGACACACGCCGTGGTCCGTGCGGGACCCGAACGAAGGGCGAACATGTCAGCAGGGCACGCAGACACCGGGAACCGTCACGAGGGGCCGGCCGAGGACGCGGTCGGCATCGGGTTCGGCCCGGCCAACCTCGCGCTGGCCGTCGCGATCGCGGAGCACAACTCCCAGGGCGGCACGACCCGCGCGCTGCGCACGGTGTTCGTCGAGCGGCAGCCGGAGTTCGGCTGGCACCGGGGCATGCTGCTGCCCGGCGCCACCATGCAGGTGTCGTTCCTGAAGGACCTGGCCACCATGCGGGACCCGGGCAGCCGCTTCACCTTCCTGCGCTATCTGCACGAACGGGGCCGGCTCGCCGACTTCATCAACCAGAAGTCGTTCTTCCCCACCCGCCTCGAGTTCCACGACTATCTGCGCTGGTGCGCCGCCATGGTGGCCGGCCAGGTGCGCTACGGGCGGGAGGTCGGCGCGATCCGGCCCGTCGAGGGCGAGGAGACCGTCGACACCCTGGAGGTCGTCACCCGGGCCGTCGCCGGCGCTCCCGGCGAGGAGGCGACGCGCACCCGCAACGTCGTCGTCGGCACCGGGCTCGTGCCGAGGCTTCCGGAAGGCGTCTCGCCGGGACCGCGGGTGTGGCACAGCTCCGACCTGCTGCCGCGGGCGAACGCCCTGACGGAGCGCCCGCACCGCCGCTTCGTCGTCGTCGGCGCCGGTCAGTCCGGCGCCGAGACCGCCGAGTTCCTCCACCGCGAGTTCCCGGACGCCGAGGTCTGCGCGGTGTTCAGCCGGTACGGCTACAGCCCCGCCGACGACAGCCCGTTCGCCAACCGCATCTTCGACCCCGACGCGGTGGACGACTTCTACGCCGCCCCCGACGAGGTCAAGGAACGCCTGCTGACCTACCACGCCAACACCAACTACTCGGTGGTGGACGGCGAGTTGATCGAGCAGCTGTACCGGACCGCGTATCAGGAGAAGGTGGCCGGAGCCGAACGGCTGCGGATACTCAACACGACGGCCCTCACGGCCGTCGAGGAACGCCCGGACGGCGCGAGGGCCGTGCTGCGCCCGCTGATCGGCGGCGAGCCGTACGCGCTCGACTGCGACGCGGTGGTCCTCGCCACCGGCTACCGCCCCTCCGACCCGCGCACTCTGCTCGGCCCGCTGGCCGACGAGTGCCTGACGGATGGTCGGGGCCGGCTGCGGATCGGGCGCGACCACCGGGTGGAGACCACGCCGCGCGTGCGCGCCGGGATCTACCTCCAGGGCGCGGTCACCGAGCACTCGCACGGGATCACCTCGTCGCTGCTGTCCACGCTCGCGGTCCGGGCCGGCGAGATCTGCGACGCGCTGCTGCTGGACCGCGCCGGCCGGGACGTCCCCGAGGCCGACGACGTCGCCGTGCCCACCGTGTGAATCCGGCCGGACCCGTCACCGCCGAGTCGTCGCCGCCGACCCGTCGCCGTCGAGCGGCGACTCGCCCATCCCCACGAGGAGATCGCCCATGCCCGCCACCAACCCCTTCGAGGACGAGGACGCCCGCTACCTGGTCCTGGTGAACGAGGAGAACCAGCACTCGCTGTGGCCCGCGTTCGCCGAGGTGCCCGCGGGCTGGACGGCCGTCCACGGCGAGGACTCCCGGCAGGGCTGCCTCACCTATGTGTCCGAGCACTGGACCGACATGCGCCCCGCGAGCCTGGCCGGGCGGTCGCCGTCGCGGTGACCAAAGCGGACCGCCGCTCCCAGGCCGTCGAATCCCAGGTCGTCGAAGGTCGGAACACCGCCGGCGGAACGGCGCGACGCTCAGCGTCCGTCGGCGGTGCGCGTCGCCCTGCCCTGTGAACTCCCTTGTCCCGCAGGCAGATTGACCGTCCCCCGGGAAGCAAATAAGGTAAGCCTTGCCTAAATCGGGGGATGGTGGCTCAGTTCTTCCGGCACTCGACCGGACCGGTGGCGCCAAGTCCCGTACGCCTATGCCCGAACGAAGGAACGACCCACGTGTCCCTGCCCACCCTGGCGCGCCCCGAACCCGCGCGCCGGCCTTCCGGTCTGCCCGCGGCCGTAGGAGCCCACCGATGACCCCGTCTCCCGAACTCGCCGGCACCGCAACTGTCCTGACGGAGTGTGAGAAGTGATGCGCACCGGTCAGGAGCGGAGTCATCTGGACCGCATCGAGGAGGTCATGGCCGGGCGCCGCCCCGAGAAGGTGCGCTATCCGATCCGCGTCCGCCAGGCGGAGGTGGTGCGCACGGCGATGGTCGGCGCCGGACTGCTGCGCGTCACCCTCGGCGGACCGGGCACCAAGGGCTTCGAGGCGCACTCGCCGATCGACCACGTCAAGCTGCTGTTCCCCGAACCCGACGGCTCCCTCAGCCTGCCGGAGCCGGACGGCGACCTGCTGCGCTGGCCGCGCCCCCACCCCACGTCGCGGGAGTACACCGTACGGCGCTACGACCCGGTGACGGGCGAGATCGACATCGACATCGCCCCGCACCAAGGCGGCCTGGCCTCCGACTGGGCGCAGCAGGTGAAGCCGGGCGCCCTCCTGCACGTCGCGGGCCCGCCGGGCGGTCTCATCGTCCCGCGTGTCTACGACCGTTACCTGCTGGTGGGCGACATCACGGCCCTGCCCGCGATCGCCCGCTGGCTGGAGGAACTGCCCCGGGACGCGAAGGGCTGGGCCTTCGTGGAGGTCGCCGGCGCGGCCGAGGAGATCGAGCTGTCGGCGCCCGACGCCGTCGAGGTGCGCTGGCTGCACCGGGGCGACCGCCCGCCGGGCACCGGAGACGCCCTGGCCCAGGCGGTCACCAATGGGGTGAGCGTGCCTGAGGGCGAGCGGCTGTACGCCTGGATCGCCGGCGAGGCGGGGCAGATCAAGCCGCTGCGCCGCTGGGTCCGCGACGCATTGCGCCTGGAGCGCTGGGACTACACGGTCACCGGCTACTGGAAGCGCGGCGTCGCCGACTTCGACGACGAACACGAGGACGACCACCAGCACCAGGACCAGCACCAGCACTGAAGCCCGCCCCACCGGACTTCCCCCATCAGTCCCACCGCACCGGACTTTCCCCCGACAGTTCCTCCCGGCGACCCGCCGGCAGGCCACGGACCGAGGCAGGACCCGCTCGCCGAGCGGAACGGTCTCGCACGTCAGAAGGAGACGCACATGTTCACGCGCAGATCAACGGGCCTCGTCGGTGCCCTGGCACTGGCCCTGACCCTCAGCGCGTGCGGGTCGTCGGACAACGACGCGGACACGCCCGGGAAGAACGACACCCGGGTGTTCACCGCGGACAACGGCAAGGTGACCATCCCCGCCCACCCCGAGCGCGTCGTCGCCACCGGCTACGCGGTGCCCACGCTGATCGAGGCCGGCGCCCCCCTCGTCGGCATCTCCTCGTGGAAGCGCGGCGAGCCCATGATGGACGACAAGGAACTCGCCACCTACAAGAAGCTGACGAAGGTCGCCGGCGAGCAGGCCTCCGAGACCAACTACGAGGCCATAGCCGAGGCCAAGCCCGACCTCATCGTCCTCGGCGTCCCCGCGCCCGTCCTCGGCGACATCGACATGAAGCGGCTCAAGTCGATCGCCCCGGTCGTCGCGGTCGGCCCCATGCTGCCCACCCAGTGGCGCGAGGTGTCCCGCAAGCACGCCGACGCGGCCGGCGTCCTCGCCGCGTACGACACCATGAAGACCACGTACGAGACCAAGGCCGCCGAGCTGAAGAAGAAGTACCAGAGCGTGCTGCCGCAGCTGAAGCTCGGCCACGTCGGCTCCTACGGAGACACCTCCAAGGGCACCTTCCAGCGCGAGTTCAACGGCTCGTGGGGCACCAACGTGGCCCAGGACATCGGCGCGAACTACTACGGCAAGGTCAAGAAGCCCGGCCCCGGCTCCAAGTCGGTCAGCGAGTACCCCTCCATGGAGGAACTCGGCGACTCGCTCGGCCAGGCCGACGCCATCACCTACTCCGTCAACGCCGACGGCAGCGTCCCGCCCTCGGTCAAGGCCGTCCTGGACTCGAAGCTGTGGCAGAACCTGCCGGCCGTCAAGAAGAAGATGACGTTCCCGATCGCCTACACCGAGGCCGCCACCTACAGCGACGCCCTCAAGACCCTGGACGCGATCGACACGTCGTTCGCACCGCTGCTCGCCAAGTGACCGCTGCACAGCGTCCCCCGGCCGGGGGGAGAGCCGCGGGGGAGGCCCGGCGGATCGGCCTGCTCGTGGGCGGGCTGGTCCTGCTGGCCGCCGTCGCCGTCGTCAGCATCGGCGTCGGCGCCCACCGGGTTCCCCCCGCCGAGGTGGTCAGGGCCCTCTTCGACTACCGAGGAACGAACGACCACGTGATCGTACGAGACGTCCGGGCGCCGCGGGCGCTGCTGGCGGCGGCCGTCGGCGCCGCGCTGGCGGTCGGGGGCGCGCTCATCCAGACCCTCGCCCGCAACCCGCTCGCCGAACCCGGCATCCTCGGGGTCACCGCGGGCGCGGGCTTCGCGGTCACCGTGGGCTCCGCCCTCGGACTGGCCGGCGGGCAGGGCGGCCAACTGCTGTGCGCCGTCGCGGGCTCCGTGCTGGCCGCCCTGCTGGTGCTGGCGGTCGGGCGGCGCGCGCCCCTGCGGCTGGTGCTCACCGGCGTCGCCCTGACGGCCGTGCTCGGCGGCATCGCGCTCGGGCTGCGGCTGATGAACCCGGACGTGTTCGACGCCTACCGGTTCTGGTCGGTCGGCACCCTGGCCGGACGCGAACAGGAACCGCTGACGCTGCCCCTGGCCGCCATCGGCGTGTGCCTGCTCGCCGCGCTCGCCCTCGGCCGCTCCCTCAACGTCCTGGCCCTCGGGGAGAGCGTGGCGCAGACCCTGGGCGCCGGGGTGGCCCGCACCCAGATCGTGACGCTGGTCCTCATCACCGTCCTCAGCGGCGCGGCGACGGCGGTGGCCGGACCGATCCTCTTCGTCGGGCTGATCGTGCCGCACCTGGCCCGCAGGCCCGCGGCGGGCTCGGCGCCCTGGCTGATGGCGTACTCCATGGTGCTCGGGCCGATCCTGCTGCTGGCCGCCGACACCGCGGCGCGCGTGCTGCTGCCCACCGGTGAGATGCCGGTGGCCATCGTGACCGCGTTCCTCGGCGGCCCCATGCTGATCTGGACCGTCCGCCGCTACGGGGCGGGGGCGCTGTGAGCGTGCGCGTGCGGCCGCCCCGCTCCGCCGTCGTCACGGCGGTCCTGGCCGCCCTGATCCTCGGCCTGGCCCTGCTCGGCCTGTGCTACGGGGCGTCGTGGGCCTCCCCGGCGGAGGTGCTGTCCGTGCTGACCGGGCGGGAGCACTCCGTGGTGATCCACGACTGGCGCCTGCCCCGGGTGGCGGCCGGCGCGGTCTTCGGGGCCTCGCTCGGCGTGGCCGGCGCGATCTTCCAGAACCTCACCCGCAACCCCCTGGGCAGCCCCGACGTGATCGGCCTGGACGCGGGGGCGTACACCGGGGCGCTGTTCGCCCTGACCGTGCTGTCGGGCACGCCCGCGCAACTGGCCGGCGCCTCGGTGGCCGGCGGGCTGATCGTCTCGGCCGCCGTGTACCTGCTCTCGGTGGACCGGGGATTCTCCGGGCTGCGGCTCGTGGTGATCGGCATCGCCGTCAACGCCATGGTGACCGCGCTCAACTCGTGGATCGTGCTCCGCGCCGACCTCGACATCGCCATCGCCGCGGTCGGCTGGAGCGCCGGCTCCCTCAACGGCGTGGACTGGTCCGACCTCACCGTCCCGTTCGCGGTGATCGGCGTCCTGCTGGCGGTGATGGCCGCGCAGGCCCGCGCCATGCACCAGACCTCGCTCGGCGACGCGCTCGCGGTGACCACCGGGGTCGCGCTGGGCCGGCTGCGCCTGCTGATGGTCCTCGTCGGCGTCGGCTGCACGGCGACCGTGACCGCGGTCGCGGGACCGATCGCGTTCATCGCGCTGGCCGCCCCGCAGATCGGCCGCCGGCTCGCCGGGTCGGCCGGCATCCCCCTGCTGCCGGCCGCCCTGACCGGCGCCGTCCTGCTCCAGGGCGCCGACCTCATCGCCCAGGCCCTGCTCGCCCCGGTCGCCCTGCCCGTCGGCGTGGTGAGCACCGCGGTCGGGGGCTGCTATCTGATCTGGCTGCTGACCAAGGAGGTGAGGCGCGCATGAGCGCACGCCTGTCCGCGCGGGACATCACCCTTCGCTACGGCGACCGGGTGGTGGCCACCCGGCTGAGCCTCGACATCCCCGACGGCGCCTTCACCGCCGTCGTGGGCCCCAACGCCTGCGGCAAGTCCACGCTGCTGCGGTCCCTGGTCCGGCTGCTGCGGCCCGCCGAGGGGCGGGTCGAACTGGACGGACGCGAGGTCGGCTCCTACCCGTCCAAGGAACTGGCCCGGCAGGTCGGCTTCCTGCCCCAGGACCCGCTGGCCCCCGAGGACGTGAAGGTCCGGCAGCTGGTGGCCCGCGGCCGCTACCCCCACCAGTCGCTGCTGAAGCTGTGGTCGGAGCGCGACGAGGACGCCGTCACCGGCGCGATGGCCGCCGCCGGCGTCACCGAACTGGCCGACCGGCCCGTCCAGGAACTGTCCGGCGGCCAGCGGCAGCGGGTGTGGATCGCCATGGCGCTCGCCCAGGAGACGCCGTACCTGCTGCTGGACGAGCCGACGTCCTTCCTCGACATCACCCACCAGTACCAGCTGCTCTGCCTGCTGGCCGAACTGCGCGACCAGGGCAGGACCGTGATCGCCGTCCTGCACGACATCAACCAGGCGTGCCGCTTCGCCGACCACCTGGTCGCCATGCGCGACGGGCGGGTCGTGGCCGAGGGCAGGCCCGCGGACATCGTGGACGCCGCGCTGATCAAGGACGTGTTCGACCTGCCGAGCGTCATCGTCCCCGACCCGGTGACCGCCACTCCCATGGTCGTCCCCACACTGCAAGGAGAGTGAGTTGACCACCCCACCCGTCCCCTCGGACCGACTTCTTCCCCTGACCGGCGCCCAGGCGGGCATCTGGAACGCGCAACGTCTGGAGCCGGACTCGCCGTACTACGTGGTCGGGGACGTGGTGGAGATCACCGGCGGCCAGGAACCGATCGACCCGGCCGCGCTCGCCGAGGCCGTCCGGGCGACCACCGAGGAGGCCGAGAGCCTGCGCCTGCGGGTCTACGACACCCCCGCGGGCCCGCGGCAGGCGGTCGGTGACGCCCCCGTGCCGCCGCCCCCGGTCATCGACCTCGCCGGCGAGGACGACCCGGCCGCCGCGGCCGCCGCGCTCGTCGAGGCCGAACGGGCGCGGGCCGCCGAGACCTGCCGCGAGATGACGGACCGCCCGCTGTACTCGCCCGTCGTCATCCGGCTCTCCGACCACGAGGTCTGGTACACCCAGCTCGGCCACCACCTCGTCTTCGACGGCTACAGCGGCGCCATGCTGGCCCGCCGCACCGCCGCCCACTACACCGCCCTGGTGCGCGGCACCGAGGCGCCGAAGCGGACCTTCGGCACCCTGGAGGCCCTCGTCGCCGCCGACCGGGAGTACCGCGCGAGCGACCGCGCGGCCGCCGACCGCGCCTACTGGGTCGACCGGTTCACCCCGCTGCCCGACGTGGACGACGCACGGCCCGCGACCGGGCCCTCCGGCCGCTCCCTGACCGCCCGCACCGTCCTCGGCCCCGAGGACACCGCCCGGCTGCGCGACTTCGCCGAACGCCACAAGGCCACCTGGGGCGAGGCCCTGATCGCCTGCTACGCCGCCTTCCTGCACCGCGTGCTGGGCCGCACCGACGTGGTCTTCGCCCTGCCGCTCATGTGCCGCACCGCCCCCGTCGAACTGCGCACCCCCGCCATGGCCGTCAACGTGCTGCCGCTGCGCGTGGACGTGCACGGCGACGACGGCTTCGGCGACCTCACCCGGCGGGTGGCCGCCGCGCTGCGCGAGACCCGCAGGCACCAGCGCTACCGCGGCGAGGACCTGCCCCGCGACCTCGGCGTGCCCGGCGCGGGCGCGCTGCTGCACGGCCGCGGCATCAACCTCAAGGCGTTCGACCTGGCGATGGACTTCGCCGGCGCGACCGGCGTGATGCGCAACGTCGCCGGCGGACCGCCCGAGGACATGGGCCTGTCCGTGCTGCCCACCACCGACGGCGGGCTGCTCCTCGGGTTCGAGGTGGACGCCCGCGACAACGACCAGGAGTCGGTGGACGGCAAGCTCGCCGGTCTCCTCGCGCTGCTGGACGGCCTGCTCGACGGACGCGCCGTGGGCCGCATCTCCCTGGCCGGCGGCGCCGGCGCCCCGCCGCCCGCCTGGACGCCTAAGGCCCTCCCGGGCACGCCGCCGCTCGTCCCGGACGCGTTCGACGCCATGGCCCAGACGGCCGACGCGGCGGAGGCCGCCCTCGTCTGCGGCGACGAGCGCCTCACCGCCCGCGAACTGGCCGGCCGCGTGCACCGGCTGGCCCGCGCCCTGCGCGCCCGCGGCATCGGCCCCGACGACATCGTGGCCCTCGCCCTGCCCCGCTCCGCCGACCTGGTGACCGCCCTGCTCGCGGTCCTGGACGCGGGCGCCGCCTTCCTGCCCCTGGACACCGCCCACCCGCCGCAGCGGCTGCGCGCACTCGTCGAGGACGCCCGGCCCGCGCTGGTCGTCACCGCCGGCGCCGTCGACGGCCTCCCCTGGCAGACCCTGCTCGGCGAGGCGGAAGGACTGTCCGGCGCGCCGCTGACCGCCGCCGAACTGGCCGCGCCCCGCCACCCCGAACACCTGGCCTACGTGATCCACACCTCCGGCTCGGCCGGACGCCCCAAGGGCGTCCTCGGCCGCGCGGGCGGCCTCGCCGCGCTGCTGCACCACCAGCGCGCCACCGTCGTCGCCGAGGCGGAACGCGCCGCGGGCCGCAGGCTGCGCGTCGCCCACACCTACTCGTTCGCCTTCGACTCGGCCTTCGACCACCTCGTCTGGCTGCTGTGCGGACACCGCCTGCACGTCTACGACGCCGAGACCGTCCGCGACGCCGACGCCCTCCTCGCCGCCTACGCCCGCGACGGCATCGACGTCGTCGACACCACGCCCACCATGGCCACCGCACTGGTCGACGGCGGGCTGCTGGACCTGCGGCCCACCCTGCTCGTCCTCGGCGGCGAGGCCACACCCCCCGCGCTGTGGCGCCGTATCGCCGCCTCCGGCGTCACCGCCCGCAACATGTACGGGCCCACCGAGGCCACCGTGGACAGCACCACCGCGCCCGTCACCGGCGACGAGCCGACCATCGGCGCACCCCTGGCCGGCACCCGCGCCTACGTCCTGGACCACGCCCTGCAGCCCGTGCCGCGCGGCGCGGTCGGCGAACTCTACCTGGCCGGACCGCACCTGGCGCGCGGCTACCTCGGCGCGCCCGGCACCACCGCCGAACGCTTCCTGGCCGACCCCTACGGGCCGCCGGGACAGCGCATGTACCGCACCGGCGACCTGGCCCGCTGGGTCGAGGGACGCGGCCTGGACTACCTGGGCCGCGCCGACGGGCAAATCAAGGTGCGCGGCCACCGGATCGAACTGGGCGAGGTCGAGGCGGCCCTCGCCGCCGTACCGGGCGTCACCGCCGCCGCGGCCGCCGTCCGCGCCGGCCGGCTGGTCGGCTACGTCGTCTCCGCCACGGTCACCGCTCAGACGGCCCGGGCCGACCTGGCCGAGCGGCTGCCCGAACACCTGGTGCCCGCCGCCGTCATCGTGCTCGACAAGCTCCCCCTCACCCCCAACGGCAAACTCGACCGCGCCGCGCTGCCCGCGCCCACGGCCGCCGGCGGCGGACGGGAGCCCCGCACCGAGCGGGAACGCCTGCTGTGCGCCGCGCTCGCCGAGGTGTTCGAGGTCGAACGCGTCGGCGTGGACGACGACTTCTTCACCCTCGGCGGCGACAGCATCACCGCCATCACCGTCAGCAGCAAGCTGCGGGCCAAGGGACTCGAACTCAAACCCCGGGACCTGCTCGCCCGGCGCACCTTCGCCTCCCTGGCCGCCTCCGCCCGCCAGGTCGCCGAACCGGACGGCCCGGTGGACGAACCGACCGGACCGGTCACCGCGCCGCCCATCGTGCGCGCCCTGCTCGACGCCCACCCGGACGTGGACGCCGTCGCCGGCTACGCCCAGTGGACCGCCCTGCGGATCGACTCGCTCGCCTACGACGATCTGGTCACGGGCGTGCAGACCCTCCTCGACCGGCACGACGCGCTGCGGCTGCGCGTCGACGGCGACGGCCTGGAGATCCTGCCCCGGGGCTCGGTGCCCGCGGCCGTCGGCGAGGTCCACGGCGAGGACGCCGAGGCCGTCGCCGAACGGCTGGCCCGCGAACTCGACCCGCGCCGGGGCGACCTGCTGCGCGCGGAGCTGATCCGCACCGGCGACGGCGAGCCCGACCAGCTCGTCCTCGTCGTGCACCACCTCGCCATGGACGGCGTCTCCTGGCGCGTCCTCGTCCCCGACCTGCACGCGGCCTGCACGGGCGGCGCCCCGCAACCCGCCGGGACCTCCTGGCGGCGGCACACCGCGCTCCTCGCCGAACAGGGCGCCACCGGGGCCCGGCGCGGCGAACTCGGCCACTGGCGGGCGGTCCTCGGCTCCGCGACCCGCATCGGCGCCCGGCCGCTCGACCAGAGGCGGGACACGGTCGCCACCGCCCGCCGCACGGTCACCGTGGCCTCCCCGGCCGTCACCGAGGCCCTGCTCACCACCCTGCCCGCCGCCTACCGCGCGGGCGTGGACGAAGTCCTGCTGGCCGCGCTCGCCCTGACGCTCAGAAGGTGGGGCGGCGCCGACCGCGACGCGGTCACCGTCACCCTGGAGGGACACGGCCGCGAACACCTCGACCTGTCCGGCACGGTCGGCTGGTTCACCCACGAGTACCCGGTCCGGGTACCGGCCGCCGGCGACGCGGGCACCGTCCTGCGCGCGGCCAAGGAGGCCAGACGGAACGTGCCCGGCCAGGGCCTCGGCTACGGCGTCCTGCGCCACCTCGACCCGGCCGGCGCCGAACTGGCCGCCGTACCGCCGCCCGACGTGCTGCTCAACTACCTCGGCCGTTTCTCACCGTTGACCGGCACCGGATGGCGGCTGCCCGACCAGGACGCCTTCTCCGTCGTCGAACCCGGCGCCAAGGCCCTCGAACAGATCCTCGCCCTCAACTGCTTCGTCCACGAGGGCGACCAGCCACGGCTCGCCGTCGAATGGACCGCAGCGACCGAGGTGGTCACCCCCGACGCGCTGGCCGCCCTCCAGACGGCCTGGGACGACTCTCTCCATCAGCTGGCCGAGCACGCCCGGCACGCCACCGGCGGACTCACCCCGTCCGACCTGCCGCTGGTCGCGCTCGACCAGGCCGCCATCGACGCCCTGGAGCGCTCCGGCCCGGTCCAGGACGTCTGGCCCGCCACCCCCCTCCAGGTCGGACTGTCCTTCCACACCATGGTCCGCGACGACCAGGACGCCGACGTCTACGTCGTCCAGGCGGTCACCACGCTCGAAGGCGAACTGGACCCCGACCGCCTGGCCGAGGCCGCGCGCGAACTGCTGCGCCGCACCCCCTCGCTGCGCGTCCACCTCGCCACCGCCGGGGACGAGGTCGTGCAGGTGGTGCCCGCCGAGCCGACCCTCGACTGGCGCCGCGACGACGACTTCGAGACCGCCGTACGGTCCGAACTGGCCCGCCCCTTCGACCCGGCCGGGCCGCCCCTGATCCGCTTCCTGCTCTCCCGCGTCGGACCCGCCACCCACAAGCTGGTGATCACCAACCACCACGCGCTGCTGGACGGCTGGTCCATGCCGCTGGTCGGCCGCACCCTGCTCGGCATCTACACCGAGCTGGGCGGCGGACCCGCCGTCCCCGCCGCCGCCGACGTGGCCGAGTACTACCGCTGGCTCGCCGGCCGGGACCGCGAGGCGTCCCGCGCCGCCTGGCGCGCCGCGCTCGACGGCGTCGACGGCGCCACCCGGCTGGCCCCGGCGACCGCCTCCGCGTCGGTCGCCCGCCCCGGCCGCGTGACGGTCGGACTCGGCGCGGACTTCAGCGACCGGCTGCGCGCCTTCGCCCGGACCCAGGGCGTCACCCTGACCACGGTCCTGCAGACCGCGTGGGGCCTGCTGCTCGGCCGGCTCACCGGCCGCGACGACGTGGTGTTCGGCTGCCCGGTGTCCGGCCGCCCCGCCGAGGTGGACGGCGTCGAGTCCATGATCGGCCAGCTCGGCACCACCATCCCCGTCCGCGTGCGCCACACCCAGGACCGGACGGCCCGCGACCTGATGACCCGCGTGCACGAGGAGAGCGTCGCGCTCGCCGAGCACCACTGGCTCGGCCTGCCCGAGATCCAGCGGCTCGCCGGAGCCGGCGAACTCTTCGACACCATGCTGGTGATGGAGAACTTCCCGCTCTCCGACCGCGCCCGCACCCCGATCGGCCCCGGACTCGACCTGGCCGCCGTGGACATCACCGACGCCACGCACTACGCGCTCACCGTGATCGTCCTGCCCGGCGAGGAGATCACCCTCGGACTCGGCTACCAGCCCGGCGCGTTCACCGAGCAGCGGGTGCGCGACTACGGCCGCTGGCTGCGCCACCTGCTCCAGGAGATCGTCGACAACCCCGAGCGGCCCGCCGCCGCTCTCCCCGCGCTCGACGCCGGCGAACGCGAGCGGATGCTGCGCCTCGGGGCCGGCGCCACGCCCGCCAAGCGACGCGGCCACTGGCTGGAGGAGTTCGCGTCCTGGGTGCGCCGCAAGCCCGGCGCCGAGGCCCTGGTCTGCCGCGACCGCAGCCTCACCTACGCCGAACTGGACCAGGAGGCCAACCGGCTCGCGCACGCCCTGATCCGGCACGGCGTCCGCCCCCAGGACCCGGTCGCCGTGCTCCTCGGCCGCGACATCGAGATGACGGTCGCGCTGTTCGCGGTCGCCAAGGCGGGCGCCGTGTACGTGCCCATGGACCCGGGCTACCCCCGCGACCGGCTGGCGTACATGCTGGACGACATCGCCCCGGCCGCGGCCGTCACCACCGGCGCCGACCTGCCCGCCGCGCACGACATCCCGGTGCTCCGGCTGGACGACCCGGCCACGCTCGCCGGCCTGCCCGGCACCGACCCGGCCGAGGCGCGCGCCGCCCTGACCGAGGACGCCCTCGCCTACGTCATCTACACCTCCGGCACCACCGGACGGCCCAAGGGCGTCGGCGTCACCCACCGCGGCGTCCCCGACCTGATCGCCCTCCAGGAGGAGGTCGTCGGGATCACCGAGCACGACCGCTACCTGCACTTCGCGTCGACCAGCTTCGACGTGGCGTTCTGGCAGACCATGGTGCCGCTGCTGTCCGGCGGCGCCTCCGTCATCGCCCCCGAGGAGGTCCGCGTCCCCGGCGACGAACTCCTCGACTACATCGCCGAACACCGGGTGACCGGCGTGAACCTGCTGCCGTCGTTCCTGGCCGCGATGCCCGACGACCGCACCGTGCCCTCCGACGTGCTCTTCGTCGTCGGCGCCGAACGCCTCGACCCGCGGCTCGCCCGCCGCTGGGGCGAGGGCCGCCGGGCGCTGTTCAACGCCTACGGCCCCACCGAGGTCACCGTCAACTCCGTGACCTGGCACTACGATCCGGCCGACCCCGGCCCGCTGCCGATCGGCCGCCCCGACCCGAACGTCCGCGCCTACGTCCTGGACCGCGGCCTCCAGCCGGTCGGCGTCGGCGTCACCGGAGAGCTGTACCTCGCCGGACCGAGCCTGGCCCGCGGCTACCTCGGCCGGCCCGATCTGACCTCGGCCGCCTTCGTCGCCGACCCGTTCGGCCCGCCGGGGGAGCGGATGTACCGCACCGGCGACCTCGTCCAGTGGCGGCCCGACGGACAGCTTGTGTTCCTCGGCCGGGCCGACCACCAGATCAAGATCCGCGGCTTCCGCGTCGAACTGGGCGAGATCGAGTCCGCGCTCACCCGCCACCCCGACGTGCGCGCCTGCGCGGTCACCCTGCGGGACGGCCGCCTCGTCGGCTACGTCATCCCCGTCGACGGAGCCCGGCCCGACCCGGCGACCCTGCGCAAGCACCTGGCCGGACACCTGCCGGACCACATGGTGCCGAGCGCGCTGCTGCTGATCGACCGGCTGCCGCTGACCCCCGGCGGAAAGCTGGACACCGCCGCCCTGCCGGACCCGCAGACCGCAGCGACCCGGCGCCGCGAGCCCGCCGGCGCGGCCGAGACGATCCTGCTCGGCGTCTTCCGGGACATCCTCGGCAGCGACGACATCGGCCCCGACGACGACTTCTTCGCCATCGGCGGCGACAGCATCGTCTCCCTCCAGGTGGTCTCCCGCGCCCGCCGCCAGGGCCTCGGGCTGACCGCGCGGGACGTGTTCGAGGGCGCCACCGTCGCCGGCATCGCGGCCCGCGCGCGCACCCTCGCCGAGGCGGAGGGCCCTGCGGCCGGCGACGCGCCGCTCACCCCGGTGATGCGGGACCTGCTGCGCCGTGCGGGCGCCGCCGCCGACGGGTTCTGCCAGTGGACCGAGGTGTGCGTCCCGCCCGGCGGCGACGAGGACCACTGGCGGACCGTGCTCGACCGGATCCTGGCCCGCCACGACGTGCTGCGCGCCCACCTGGCCGGGGACGCCCTGCGCATCCCGCCGGTCGGCGCGGTGACCGGCGCCGACGTGCTGACCCGCGTCCCCGTGGCGGCCGACCTGCCGACCGGGCAACTGCGCGCCCTGATCGACGGGCACACCGCCGAGGCCCGCGCCGCGATGGACCCGCGCACCGGACCGCTGCTGCGGGCGACCTGGTACGACGCCGGACCCGGCCGGCCCGGCCGGCTCGTCCTCATCGCCCACCACCTCCTGGTGGACGGCGTCTCCTGGCGCGTCCTGCTGGACGACGTACGCCACGCCCACGAGGGCGGCGCCCCCGCCCGGCACGGCATGTCGTTCCTGACCTGGGCGCGCACGCTGCGCGAGGCCGACCGCCGGGACGAACTGCCGCACTGGCGGCGCATGACGCCCACCCCGGCCCTCGCGGCCCGGCCGCTCGACCCCGCCCGCGACACCGTCGCCACCGCCGCGCACCACGAGATCCAGCTCGACGCGGACACCACCCGGGCCCTGGTCACCACGCTGCCCGCCGCGCTGCGCACCACGCCGGACGCCGTCCTGCTCACCGCGCTCGCCCGGGCGGTACGGGACTGGCGCGGCGCCCCGCGGCTGCTGGTGGCCCTGGAGAGCCACGGCCGCCCCGACCACGTCGACCTCTCCCAGACCGTCGGCTGGTTCACCGCCGTCCACCCGCTGCTGCTCGACGCGGACGACGACCCCAGGGCCGTGGCGCGGCGGCTGCGCGCCCAGGGCGACGCCCTCGGCCACGGCATCCTCACCACGGCCGGGCTGCTGGACCCGGTCGCGCCGGAGATCGCCTGGAACTACCTCGGCCGCTACACCGGCGCCCCGGCCGAGGAGGCGGCGTGGCGGACACCGCCGGACGCCGGCCCGCTCGGCTCCGGCGCCACCGACGCCATGCCGCTGCCGCACGCCCTCGCGGTCGACGCCCTGGTGCGCGACGACCGCCTCGGCATCCGGCTGACCTGGCCCGGCGAGCTGTTCACCGCCGCCGAGATCGAACAGTTGGCGGGACAGCTGCGGGCCGCCCTCCTCGGCGTCGCCGCCGCACCGGAGATCAGCGCGCTCGCGGGCGGCCGCCCGATCGCCGAGGTGCAGCCGCTGACCCCGCTCCAGGAGGTCATGCTGCGGCACTCGCGCACCGAACGCCCCGACCCGTACACCGTGCAGTCGGCGTTCTCCCTGACCGGATCGCTCGACCTGGACGCGCTGCGCGCGGCCGGCGACGACCTGCTGGCCCGGCACCCCAACCTGGGCGCCGCGTTCCCGGCCGACCTCGCCGTCGTCCCGCGCTCGCCGCGCCCCGAGTTCCGGGTCTGCGACGGGCCGGCCGAGGAGGTGCTCGCCGCCGACCTGGCCGAACCCTTCGACCTGGCCGCCGGCCCGCTGTTCCGGCTGACCGTGATCCGCCACCACGCCGACCGCTTCGACCTGGTCCTGACCAGCCATCACGTCCTCTCCGACGGCTGGTCGGCGCCCCGCGTCCTCACCGAGCTGTTCGCCCTGTACACGGCGCGGCTGCGCGGCGAGGAGCCGGCCCTGCCCGCCCCGGTGCCGTTCGGCGACTACCTCGCCTGGCGGGCCGCCCACGAGCCGGACCTCGACGTGTGGGCCGAGGAACTGCGCGACCTGCCCGAAGGGGACTACCTCGGCGCCGCGGACCTCGGCCCGGCCTGGCAGGAACCCGCCGTGATCACGTTCGACGCGCCGCTGGTGGCCGAACTCACCCGGCTCGCGGTGGACCGCGGTCTGACGCGCAGCACCCTGGTGCAGGGCGCGTGGTCGGTGCTGCTGGCCCGGCGCTCCGGCCGCGCGGACGTGTGCTTCGGCGCGATGGTGGCCTGCCGGCCGCCGGAGCTGGAGGGCGTCGAGGAGATCGTCGGACTGCTCGCCAACACCGTGCCGGTCCGGGCGCGGCTGACCGGGACGCTCGCCGACGCCCTCAGCGCGCTGCAGACCCGCCAGCGGACGCTGGCCGACCACCACCACGTGGCCCTCACGGACCTGGAACGGGTGACCGGGCGGCGCAGGCTCTTCGACAGCCTCGTCGTGTTCGAGAACTACCCCGTCGACCACGACCGGCTGCGCGAGCCCGCCCCCGGACTCACCCTCATCGGCACCCGCTTCCGCGAGGCCACCCACCACCCGGTGACCCTGACCGTCATGCCGGACGGCGACACCTGGACCGGCGTCCTCGCCCACCGGACCGCGCCGGGAGCCGCCGACGCGCTCGCGGCGGAACTGCTCGACCTGCTGCGCTCCCTGGCCGACCACCTCGACCAGGACGTACGCACCCTGCTGGAGCGCCGATGACCGAGAACACCGACGCCCCGCCGCAGAAGGTGGACAGACCGCTGCTGGGCGTCGCGTTCATCCTGGTGCTCGGCACCTTCATGGCGTCCCTCGACGCCACGATCGTCAACGTCGGCATCGACACCCTCGCGCACGAGTTCGACGCCTCCGTCGCCGACATCCAGTGGGTCAGCACCGCCTACCTGCTGGCCGTCGTCGCGGCCGTGCCCGCCTCCGGCTGGCTCGCCGACCGCCTCGGCGGCCGGCGGGTCTGGCTGGCCGCCGTGGGCGTCTTCCTGCTCGGCTCGGCGCTGTGCGCCCTGTCCTGGTCGGTGACCAGCCTGATCGTCTTCCGGGTGGTCCAGGGCCTGGGCGGCGGGCTGCTGCCGCCCACCGGACAGGCCCTGCTCGCCCGGATCGCCGGGCCCGCCCGCACCGGACGGGTGATCAGCGTCGTCGCCGTCGTGCCGCTGCTGTCGCCCGTGCTCGGCCCGCTGGCCGGCGGCTCGCTGCTCGCGGTGGCCGCCTGGCAGTGGCTGTTCCTGGTCAACCTGCCGATCGGCGCGGCCGCGGTGCTGCTGGCCCGCCGCCACGTGCCGGTGGTGGCGCCGGCGTCCCGGCGCGCGCCCTTCGACCTCAGGGGCGCCGCGCTGCTGTCGCCCGGGCTGGCCGTCCTGGTGTTCGGCCTGACGGAGGTGGCCCACGGCCGTACCGTCCCGGCCACGGTGGGCGTGGCCGCCGGGCTGCTGATGCTGGCCGGGTTCGTCGTCCACGGGCTGCGGACCCGTAGCACCCCGCTGATCGATCCGCGCCTGTTCACCAGGCCGCCCCTCGGCGCGGCGGCCCTGGCCCTGCTCGTGCTGGGCGCCTCGGTGTTCGGCACGACCTTCCTGCTGCCGCTGTACTTCCAGACCGGGCGCGGTCTCACGGCCTGGCAGACGGGCCTGCTCCTGGTGCCGCAGGGGGTGGGGGCGGCCGCCGGGTCGGTCCTGGTCAACCGCACCATCGACGCGGTGGCCCCGAGAACCCTGGTGATCACCGGCGTCGTCCTGGTCCTGGCGGGCACCGTCCCGTTCACCCGACTCGACCACGGCCTGCCGGACTTCGCGATCGTCCTGGCGCTCCTGGTCCGCGGCTTCGGCATGGCCATGATCAGCGCCCCGGTGATGAACATCGTCTACGGCAGTATCGCGCCGGAGCAGATCGCACGCGCCTCCGGAGCGCTCAACATGCTCAACACCGTGGGCGGTTCGCTCGGGACGGCGGCCCTGGCCGTGGTGCTCCAGGACCGGCTGGACGCGCACCGGGACGTCCCCGCCGCCTTCGCCGACACCTTCTGGTGGGTGGCCGCACTCGGCCTGCTGGCCGCCGCCGGCACGACGCGACTGCCCCGGACCCGGGCCTCCGAGAGACCCTGACGCACCGCCCGCCCGCTTGTTTCCGTCGTCAACGCCGTTCCGAGGAGGAACTTCCCATGCGAGTCGTCATGTTCGGATACCAGACCTGGGGCCACCGGACGCTGCAAGCGCTGCTGGACTCCCCGCACGAGGTGGTCATGGTCGTGACGCACCCCAAGAGCGAGGACGCCTACGAGAAGATCTGGAGCGACTCGGTCGCCGATCTGGCGGCGGAGCACGGCGTCCCCGTCGTCATCCGCAACCGCCCGGACGACGAGGAGCTGTTCACCCTCCTGAAGGAGGCCGACCCGGACATCATCATCGCCAACAACTGGCGCACCTGGATCCCCCCGCGCATCTTCGGCCTCCCCCGGCACGGCACGCTCAACGTCCACGACTCGCTGCTGCCGAAGTACGCCGGCTTCTCGCCCCTCATCTGGGCCCTCATCAACGGGGAACGGGAAGTCGGAGTCACCGCCCACATGATGGACGACGAACTGGACGCCGGGGACATCGTCCTCCAGCGGGCGGTGCCCGTCGGCCCGAAGGACACGGCGACCGACCTCTTCCACAAGACCGTCGACCTCATCGCCCCGGTCACCACCGGCGCCCTGGACCTCATCGCCGCCGGGCAGACCGAGTTCACCCCGCAGGACCGCTCCCAGGCCACGTTCTTCCACAAGCGGGCCGAGGACGACATCCGCATCGACTGGAACTGGCCCGCCGAGGACCTCGAACGCCTGATCAGGGCCCAGTCCGCCCCGTACCCGCCCGCGTTCACCCACCACAAGGGCCGGCGCCTGGAGGTCCTCGGCGCCGTCGTCTCCCAGAACCGCTACGGCGGCACACCCGGCCGCATCTTCTACCGCGAGGGCGAGGGCGTGGTGATCGTCGCCGGGGCCGACGCGCGCACGGGCCGCAACCACGGGCTGGCCATCACTCGGGTCCGGACCGACGACGGCCGGGAACTGCCCGCGACCGAGTACTTCACCTCGATGGGCGGCTACCTCACCAGCCGCCCCTGACCACGCCCGCACCCGCCCCACCGACCTCACCGGTCGCCCACCGAACCGGCCCGGGCCCCTCACCGAGTGACGGCGAGGGGCCCGACGAGTTGCCCCCGGACACGGCAGAAGCGCGGCCTCGTGCGCGAGAGTCTCCACTACCGGATCGACGCGCAACCGGCCGAGGAGGCCCCGTGGGAATGAGACATACGCTGCTCGACGTGACGCCGCTGCGGTCCTCACCGCCCTTCCGGCGGTTGTGGATCGGGCAGACCCTGTCCGGGTTCGGCAGCCAAATGACCCTCGTCGCCGTGATGTTCCAGGTCTGGCAGACGACGGAAAGCACCGTGTGGACGGGCGCCGTCGGGCTGGCACAGGCGTTACCGCTCGTCGTGCTCGGACTCTTCGCCGGCTCGCTGGCCGACCGGCTGGAGCGACGGAGGTTCTACCTCCTCATGACGGCCGGGCAGGCGGTCTGTTCGTTCCTGCTCGCGCTGCAGGGCTTCCTCGGACATGTTCCCGTCGCCGGGGTTCTGGGGCTGGTCGTGCTCCAGGCCTGCTTCGGCGCGGGCGGCGGTCCGGCCTCACGCACCTTCGTCCCGTACCTCCTGCCCGAACACCAACTGGCCGCGGGCCTGGCGCTGCGGCGCATCGCGTTCCAGGGCGCCCTGCTGCTCGGTCCCGCACTGAGCGGATGGATCGTGGGCGGGCTGGGAGTCGGCGCCTGCTACCTGATCGACGCCCTCACCTTCGCCGCCGCGCTCCACGGCGCCTTCGGCCTGCCGCGGATGGAGCCCGGTGACGAGCCCGCACGGCCCGGACTGGGCGGAGTGCTGGACGGACTGGCCTTCCTGGTCCGCACCCCCGTCATCCGCGGGGCCCTGCTCACGGATCTGGCCGTCACGGTGCTGTCGATGCCCGTGAGCCTCTTTCCCCTGGTCAACGCCGAACGGTTCGGCGGCGACCCGCGCACGCTCGGACTGTTCCTCACGGCCCTGGCCGTCGGCGGCGTCGCCGCGTCCCTCTTCTCCGGAACCTTCACCCGGCTCCCCCGCTCCGGCCTGGTCATGCTCGGGGGATCCGCCACGTGGGGCGCGGCGTTGACACTGTTCGGCATGTCCTCCGAGCCATGGGCCGGCCTGGCCTTCCTCGTCGTGGCGGGCGCCGCCGACACCGTCTCCGTCGTCTCCCGGAGCACCGTCGTCCAGACGCACACCCCGCACGAACTGCTCGGCCGCGTCGGCGCCGCCGAACAGATCGTCGGACAAGCCGGACCCGACATCGGCAACCTCCGCGGCGGCCCACCCCCCCCCCCCCCCCCCCCGCCGGACCGGCGCGCAATGTCAGCGCAGGATGTCAGCGCAGGCGCAGTGCCTCGCGGACCGTGGTGAACAGGTCGGTCTGGTCGGTGACGCCGAGGACGCGGTAGGCCTGCGGGCCCTGGGCGGCGATCCGGACCTCGGTGCCGGTGTGCTCCTGGGACTGACCCGGGGTGTTGGTCGAGTAGTTGACCTTCAGCTGCTGGCCCTCGTCGGTGACCAGCGTGGAGGACAGACCGGGCGGGGTGGCCTCCAGGGGCACGATCTGGCTGGTGTGGCCGTGGTCGGCGGTGGTGACGACCAGGGTGTCGGGGTGCTTGGCCGCGTAGTCGCGGGCCACCTTCACCGCACGGTCGAAGGCCACGGTCTCGCCGATCTGGCCGCAGGGGTCGGCGGCGTGGTCCTGCTTGTCGATGGAGGCGCCCTCGATCTGCAGGAAGAAGCCCTGCTGGGAGCGGTTCGCCTTCTGCTTGGCCTCCAGCAGCTGGATCGCCTTCGCGGCGGAGTCGGCGAGGCTCGGGGTGGTGGAGGGGCGGCCCGGGTTGGAGGTGACGCACCGCTGCGGGTCCGTACCGCCGACCGCCGCCGTCCTGCCGGTCCACTCGGTGGGCACGTTGCCCGGGGCGAACAGCCCGAGGACCGGCCGGCCCGCCTTGGCCGCCTTCATGGACGCGTCGTCGGTGACGACCTGGTAGCCCAGCTTCTGCGCCTGCTGGGTGACCGTCAGGCCCTTGTACCGGCCGTCGGTGACCTTCTGGTCGAAGCGCTGCTTGCCGCCGCCGAAGAGGACGTCCACCTTGTGGTCGACCTCCTGCTCGGCGATCGAGCCCGGCCCGCCGGCGGCGATCGTGTCGCGCGGGCACTTGGCCATGTCGGCCGGCCCCTGACAGGAACGGTCGGTGGCGTGCGAGGCGAGGACGGCCGGGGTGGCGTCGGTGAGTTCGGCGGTGGTGACGTCGCCGGTGGCGTAGCCGTTGCGCTGCGCCAGCTCCAGCAGCGTCTTCACCGGCCTGTCGCTGCCGGGGGTCTTGGAGATGCGGCCGTTGACCGTCTTCACGCCGGTGGCCCAGCCGGTGCCGCTGGCCGCCGAGTCGGTGACGTAGTCCGGGGTGCCGTCGACGTGGACCGCGTACGTGGTGTAGGCGCCGGTCAGCGGGAACCGGTCCATGTTCAGACGGCCGCTCGCGCCCACGGTGTAGTCGCGGGCGAGGGTGATCTCCGAGTCGCCCATGCCGTCGCCGATGAGCAGGATGACGTTCTTCGCCTTCCCGCCCTGGATCGCGTGCTTGGCCTGCTCCTTGCCGTCGGAGGCGCCGGCGGCGGTGGTGACCGCGACGGCGGCCGTGACCGCGGCGACGAGCGCGGTCGCGACCGTGAGGTGACGGCGGGTGGGTCTGTGCATGACGTGACTCCTTGGGCGTGCGGTGATCGGATATGTCGTCCGACGCGTGCCAGATCACCATGCACTGGCAAAGGAGAGGTAAACGAACGGTCGTGTGCGTGCGTCCAGGTCATGTCGCGCGCTCCCCGCACACTCCCTGACGGCGCGGGCCGCGCGGGTCGTACGGGCTGCCGAACCCGGGACCGGCGACCGGGACCGGTGGGCCCGTCCGGTCGGACCGGCGGGCCGTCCAGTCGGACCGGTGGGCCCGTCCGGTCAGTGCAGCAGGGCGTCGAGGAACGGGCTGGACAGGACGTGGTGGGGGTCGAGGCGGTCGAGGGTGGCGACCGCCTCGTCCCAGCCCGGGCCGCCTCCGGCGCGCTGACTCGCGGGGACGGCGCGGGTGAGGACGTCCGGGTCGGACCAGGCAGCGGTGTCGGTGTAGGCCCATCCCTTGGACCACTCCACGCGGACCGTCGCCCGCTCCCCGTCCAGGGCCAGGAGGAACTGCTCGATGTCACGGTAGAAGCGGTGCAGCGCGGGCGTCGTGGGCAGGGAGAGGACGTCGATCCACACGGCGGTGTCGACGTCCGGCCGGTCGGGGCGCGGTCGTAGCGCGGACAGCAGCGGGGGCCGCGCGCCGGGGACGCCGCACACGGACGGGTCCTCCAGGCCGGTCACCCGGATCTCCACCTGGCCGTTGACCGGGTACTCGCCGCGCGCCGCGTACTGGGCGAGCAGGGTGCGGTAGAAGTCGGCGAACCGGCTGACCACCCACTGGAGATCGGCGCGGCGGGTGAGGACGGCGTAGCCGTTGGCGGTCTCGCGCAGGGTGGTGGGCCGTACGTACTGGAGCAGGTCGCGGGAGGGGCCCCACAGGTCCGAGCGCAGGCCGCCGGCCAGCAGATGGGTGAGCACATCGCCGGTCAGCACGTCCCGCACCAGGGTCCCGGAGAGCAGGACGTCGGTGATGTCGCCGGTCAACGCCACCTTGGCCAGCAGGTATTGGACCTGTCCGAAGAGCGGCGCGCTCGCCCACGCCCCGGCGACCAGGTCCCCGGCCAGCCGGGCCACCGGCTCGGGCAGGGAGTCGGAGAAGGGGTAGTTGTACGGCCCGTCGACCGCGCGGGCGCCGAACGGCCGCTGCGGGGCGACGCTCCACACCTTCAGCCAGGGGCGGTCGGTGAAGGCGAACCAGATCGCCTCCGCCCGGCCGGTGCGGTCCAGAAAGCCGGCCAGGGTCCGGGTGCCGGCCGGGGCGCCGGGGGCGGCGAACAGCTCGGTGGCGGGGATGTCCAGGAAGGACTGGCAGCGCAGGTTCCGGTCCGCGCCCACCCGCAGGACGGCCTCGGTGACGAGCGAGCGGCCGAGGTGGGTGAGGAGCGCGGCGCAGTCGGGCTCGCCCCGGCCGACGGTCCGCAGGACGTAGCGGCCGACGGCGGAGTCCCAGACGACCGCGGTCAGTTCGGTGACCAGGTTGCTCAGCGAGCCGTAGCCCTGGCCGGGCGGCGGCTGCTCGCCGACGGCGGGGACGGCCGTGCCGTGCGCGCCGATGGCGAGCGCGCCGCCGACCGAGAGGTCGCCGGGGGCGGGAGCGGAGGCCACCCCGTACCCGCGCGCGCCGGCGAACGCGAGCAGCGTCTCCAGCGAGGCGCCGGACTGGACCCGGACCGCGGCCGTCCCGTCGGCGGCGGGCTGTTCCAGCGACATCGCGGTGAGGTGTGCCGTGGTGTCCAGCAGAACGACCCGGGTCGCGGCGGGTGTGCCGTCGGCCACCGTGAGGGGAGCCCAGCCGTGCCGCCGCCCCTGCGCACGGACCGTCCAGCCCGCGCCGTGCGCCCAGTTGACGACGGCGAGCGCCTCCTCGGGGCTGCGCGGGGCGCACGTCCACAGCTGGTCGGTGCGGATCTCGCCGGCCCAGTTCTCGTAGACGCGCTGGTGGACGTCGATGCCGGCCGGGAAGTCCGGCGGAGCCGCCGAGGCCGCGTAGGCGCTGCCCGGCCGGACCAGTCCGCGCAGCATCCAGACCGCGCCGCCCGCCGCCGCCGACGACGCGAGCAGTCTGCGCCGCGAGAGTCCGCCGCTCCCGTTCGAAGGACCGTCCTCCGTCATTCCCGCCCCCTGGCCCGCTCGCTCTTGACCCGCTGATGTCCCGCTCCGAACCGGCGCCGCCGGGTCGGCCGAGCACGCACGTTACGCAAGGAGAACGCCTTCACGGTCATACGTTCGGCCGGGTTCACGTGATCGAGTGAATTCCCCGCGAATCCGCCCCGCCTGAAGGGATGCTGTATTCGTGCAACTCCCTTCCGCTAGCGGGGATCAGGCTCTGGACCGGCGAAGGAGTCCGGGTCTCGGCGAGCGTAGGAGGCGAGGCGGGCGGCGAGGGCGGCGACCAGGTCGCGGAGTTCGGCGGGGCGCTCGATGACGAACGGCCGGTCGAGCGCGGCGAGCACCGGGGGCAGCCAGTCGAGCCGTTCCGCCCGTAGCTCGACGCGCCGCCAGCGCTCTGCCGTCCGGTCCTCGCCGGCCGTAGGCCCGTCCCCGTCCAGGAGCGCCACGCCGGCGGGAAGACGGGCGCGGATCTGGTCGACCGTCCCGTGGACGCGCAGGGCCACCTCGTACCGGTACTCGGCAGTGGCCAGCGCGGTCACCACGCGCCGCGCCGGATCGGGGCCCTCGGGCGCCTCGAACGAGCCGGGCAGGGTCCGTACGTCCTCGATGCGGTCGAGCCGGAAGGTCCGGTCCTCGCCGATCCCCGCGTCCTCGCCGGTGACGTACCACCGCCCCGAGTGAGCGACGATCCCGTACGCGTGCAGCGTGCGCTCGCTGCGCCGCCCGTCGCGGCCGGTGTACCGGATCGAGACCGGCCGTCGGTGGCGCACCGCGTCGGCCAGGGTGAGCAGGACGTCGGCGTCGGGGACGTCGGGCGCGCCGGGCCGATCCGTGAAGGCGAGGCCGTCCAGGAGCGCGTCGAGCCGGTGGGCGACGTGCCGGGGCAGCACCCGCCGGATCTTCGCCGACGCCGTCTCGCTCGCCGTGTGTCCCGCCGTCGTAAGCCCGGCCCGGCGGCCGGCGACCAGGCCGAGGAGCACGGCCAGCGCCTCGTCGTCGCCGAGCATCAGCGGGGGCAGGCGGTAGCCGGGGCCGAGCCGGTACCCGCCGTAGCGGCCGCGCACCGACTCGACGGGCACGTCGAGGTCGATCAGGTGGTCCACGTACCGCCGCACGGTCCGCCCGTCCACGCCGAGCCGGTCGGCCAGCTCGGCCACCGTCCGGGTGCCGCCCGACTGCAACAGCTCCAGGAGGGTGAGGACACGGCCGGTGGGTCGGGACATGGTCCCAGCCTAGCGCCGATACAGGACCGATTCTGTCCTGTATTTCCCCTAGCGTGCGGAGTACGGCGCCCCGGGAGCCCGACGCGGACCATCCAGCCTGCGGAGGCGGGCGCCCCAGGCACCGGACGCGGGCGGCTCAAGGAGTCCCGGCGGCCGGGAGATCCCGGACGACGGCTCCGGCGGCCGACCTCGACCACCCCGGCACACAAGGGAGATCACCATGAACTTCGTCTCGATCCGCATCATCACCGACGACGTCGCGCGCCTCGTCGCGTTCTACGAGCGCGCCACGGGGGTGCGGGCGGTGTGGGCCACGGAGGACTTCGCCGAACTCACGCCCCCCGGCGCCACCCTCGCCATCGCCGGCACCCGCACCGTCCCGCTGTTCGCGCCCGGTTCCGCCCGGCCTGCCGCCAACCAGAGCGTGATCACCGAGTTCCTCGTGGCCGACGTGGACCGCGTCCACCGGAATCTGACCGGCTTCGTCACCGACTTCGTCAGCGGCCCGACCACGATGCCCTGGGGCAACCGGTCGCTCCTGTTCCGCGACCCCGACGGCAACCTCGTCAACTTCTTCACCCCGGTCAGCCCGGCGGCCGTCGAGAAGTTCGCGGCGGTGATGCGGGGGGCCGACGAGAACTGACGTCTCCCGCGGCCCGCGGCGCGGCCTCCGACGGTGAGCCGGGTGCCGCCCCGTACACCAGCCGGGGTTCGTCCGGAGGACGCTCGCGGCCCCGCCACCAACTGCCCGCGCACCGCACCGGGATCGACGTGCGGCTTCTCGGCGGCCGGTTCCAGGAACATCATGCGGGCGAGGTCGCGCCGCTCCGCGGGGATGTCCTCTAGCTGGGGCCACAGCCGCCCCAGCGCCCGGTGCCGGGACAGGTCGTCCATCCCTGGCCCGGCACCGGGGCCGGGGATGACCCCGTCGCGTGCGGCGACGCCCTCACCTGCGGCCGCCCCCGCCGACTCGGCACCGCCCGCGCAGCGAGCAGCCGCCGTACTCGGTCCCGGCCCGTGGCGTCGAGCGTGAGGGCTGCCGGTGGCGCGCAAGTGCGGTGTAGGGACGCTCACTTGGCCGCCGGGCGCTCGGGAGGAGGAACGGTCCGGCCCGGTTCGAAGGAGGCCCGGCCCTTCGAACCGGGCCGGACCGTGGGCATGGTGGCGGAGGCGGTCCCCGTCGGCATATCGTGAAGCGGCTTCACTCTGTACCACCACCGCACCACACGTATCCCTCAGGGCCGCTGTCTCGGAGGACGGTGACCAGCGCATGACCGCACCACCGAGTCCGCACACCCGACACCGTCCGCTCTTCGGCGGACGGCCCCGTCCCTTCGAGCGGATGCGCGCCGACTCCACGGCCGAACACCCCCTACCGAAAGATGGGTCATGACCGCCGCCGAGCCCGAGAACGTGCCCGCACGTACGCCGGACCACCCGTCACCCGCGGACTCCCCCGTGGCCCCGCTGGACCACCTGGCCGAGAGGCTCGGCGGCCGTGCCTCGGTGAAGGCCGTCTACGGCGAGCCCGTCACCGCGGACGGCGTCACCGTGGTCCCGGTCGCCGAGGTCGGTTTCGGCTTCGGTTTCGGCGCCGGACGCAAGTTCGGCGACGCCGAGGCCGCCAAGACGGCCGAGGGCGAGGGCGGCGGCGGAGGTGCGGGGGCCAGGCCGCTCGGCTATCTGGAGATCCGCGACGGCACGGTGACCTACAAGCCGATCCGGTCCCCCTGGCGTGACCTCGTTCTGCCCCTGGCGGCCCTCGTCATCGTCAACGCCCTGCCCAAGGCGGTCCGCGCCCTGCGCCGACGGCGCGGACACCGGGCCTGACCCCCGCCTCCGATGACCGGCCGTCGGCGAAGAAAACGGCGCCGTTGACGTAGCTGCCGGCCGGGCCGACCAGGAACGAGACGACGCCGGCGATCTCCCCGGGGTCGCCGGCCCGGCCGTGCGCGTCGGTCCCGTCCATCAGGGCGGCCCGGTCGCCGGGCATCGCCTCGGCGGCCTCCGTGCGCACGGGTCCCGGCGAGACGGCGGTGACCCGCACACCGGCCGGCCCGAACTCGGTGGCCCGGTGGCAACGGGCGAGGAGTTCCCACGGCGGCCTTGGACGCGCCGTAAGCGGCCCCGACCGGAGCCGGCGTCCGCGCCGCGCCGGAGCCGGCCGGCACGATCGACCCGTGCCCGCGCTCGGCCCTGCCCGTCGCCAGTGCTCCGGCCAGGCGGAACGGGGCGCGCGTGGCGACCGCGAGCCGCCGGTCGAAGCTCGCGGTGTCGGTGACGGCGTCGGTCGCGGCGGGTCGGGCCCGCCGGTGGGCCACGCCGGATCAGCTACGGGCCTCGGGGCGGCGTTCTCCCTCGGCACGGCCGCTTCCCGCGCCCGTCAGGACCGAACCCGCGACCAAGTCGAAGAGGTGATCGGCGCGTGGTGCGAGGGAGGGCTGGTCGCCGACCCAGGCGAGCATGGCCACCAGCGCGAACAGATCGGCGCCGTCGAAGTCGTCCCGCGCCACGCCCGCGGCCTGAGCCCGGGCGAGGAGCCGCGCACCGGCCGCGCGCAGGGTGACGCACGAGGTGTGCAGCGCGGATTCGGCGTCCTCGATCGCGGCCGCCATCAGCACGGTCACGCCTCGATAGGCGGTCGTCCACTCGACACAGTCGCGCAGCCAGGAAAGGAGTGCGTCGGAGGGCGAGTCGGACGTTTCGAGGGCGCTCGCCCTGGCGGTCATCTCGTCGAAACTCGCGCGGAGCAGGGCTTCGAGCAGCGCCTCACGGGTCGGGAAGTGCCGTAGCAGCGTCGCGAGTCCCACCTCGGCCCTGCGGGCGATGTCGCGCAGGGACACGTCGACACCCTGCTCGGCGATGGCGGCGCCCGCTACGGCGAGCAGGTGGTCGCGGTTCTTCCTGGCGTCGGCCCGCATGTGTCCCCTTGACTTTCCGGATCAGTGGTCCATATATTCGGATCAGTGGTCCACTTATTCGGATCACTGAACCGAATAAGCCTATCCCGTGACATGAGCAGGGGAAACAGATGCCGACACCCACGATGAACGCGATCCGGCTCCATGAGCACGGCGGTCCCGAAGTGCTGCGTCACGAGAAGGTCCCGGTGCCCGAGCCGGGGCCGGGGGAAGTGCTCGTCCGCGTGCACGCGGTCGGCGTCAATCCCCCCGACTGGTACCTGCGCGAGGGCATGACCAACCTGCCCCCGGAGACGAGGCCGAAGTTCGACCTCCCCGTCATCCCGGGGACGGACCTGTCGGGCGTCGTCGTGGCCGTCGCCGCGGACGTGTCCGGCTTCTCCCCCGGGGACGAGGTCTTCGGTCTCCTCCGCTTCCCCAGCTTCGACGGCAGCGCCTACGCCGAGTACGTGGCCGCGCCCGCGTCGGACCTCGCGCTCAAGCCGGCCGGCATCGACCACGTGCACGCCGCCGGGGTCCCCATGGCCGGGCTCACCGCATGGCAGTTCCTGATCGAACTCGGCCACGACCACCCCTCGCCCTTCCAGCCGGCGAGGCATCACCCGGTGCCCCTCGACGCGGACAAGACGGTGCTCGTCAACGGCGCCGCGGGCGGAGTGGGGCACTTCGCGCTCCAGCTGGCGAAGTGGCAGGGCGCACGGGTCATCGCGGTGGCGTCGGGAGCGCATGAGCGGTTCCTGAAGCAGCTCGGCGCCGACGAGTTCATCGACTACACGAAGACGCGCCCCGAGGAACTCGTCCACGACGCCGACCTCGTCCTTGACACCGTCGGCGGCCCGCACAGCAGGCGCTTCCTCCGCACGCTCAAGCGCGGCGGCGCTCTGTTCCCGGTGTTCTTCGGCGACTTCGACGAGGAGGAGACCACGCGGCTGGGCGTCACGGTCTCGGGGACTCAGGTCCGCTCGAACGGCGCACAACTCGCCCGCCTGGGCCGCCTGCTGGACGCGGGAACGGTCCGCGTCGCGATCGACAGCACGTTCCCGCTCGCGGACGCCCGGGCGGCACACGAACGCGCCGCCCGGGGACACATCCAGGGCAAGATCGTCCTCACGGTGCTCTAGGACCGCGCAGAACCCGTGTCAGCCTGCCGCGTTGAGGAGGTCGAGCACGCTCTGCTGGCAGCCGTAGTCGCTTGTCCCGCTTCCGCCGGCCCAGTGCGGGCCGTACTGGTCGAGTGCGTTGCGGTCGTTGGCGTACGCGGAGTTCGCCCACCTGCTGAGCGTCGACGCGTACGGGTGGTCGCCGAGCTGGGTGTTGAGCCTGCCCAGCCCGCGGACGTACGCGCCCTTGAAGGTCGGGCCATCGCCGGTGCAGGCATCGCTCTCGCCGGGTTCGCGCAGCACGCCGCCCGACTGGAGCCTGACGGTGGAGGCGTCCGCCAGGGTGCGTGCCGAGGCCAGCAGGCTCGTGTCGCCGGTCGCCCTGTACAGCTCGGTCAGTCCGCCGAGCACGACGCCCTGGTTGTACGTCCAGGTGGGCTGGCCGTTGTTGGCGCAGGCGTCGCTCAGTCCGTCGTTGATCATGTGGTCGCCGTTGATCATGCCGCTCTTCTGGAACCAGGCCCACTCGTTCTTCGCCCGGTCCAGGTATGCCGTGTCGCCCGGGATGCGGTTGTGCAGCGCCGAAGTCAGCCACAGGAACAGCTCGTTGGTGATGGCGTTCTTGTAGTTGCCGTTCGTGTTCCAGCGCACGCCGCCGCCGCAGGTCGCGTTCCAGTTCGCGTACATGTGGTCGGCGTCCGCGCGGGCGGTGCTGAGGTAGCGGCTGTCGCCGGTGATGTCGTACGCGTCCACCCAGGCCAGCCCCCACCAGCCGGTGTCGTCCAGATACTCGTTGGTGAACTGGCCGCCCTGCGCGCCGATGTTCTTGTCGTACGTCTCGGCGATGGCATACCGGTAGCTGCCCATGCCGCTGACCCGGGCGTTGTCGATAATCGCGGTCAGCGCGTTGGCGGAGGTCCACCAGCCGTTCCCGCCGAAGAGCTTGGTGCCGCGGTCGAAGGACATCATCAGGGCGGTGGCCGCCGCCGTCCGGCGGTCGCCGGCGTTCCAGGTGGTCCGCGCCCAGGCCGTGCACGCGATACTGCCGGCGACCTGGCCGCAGGCGCGCAGCGCGCCGACGCCCTCGTTGTTCCAGTCGTCGACGTTGTACATGAGCGTGCGCCAGCCGCTGTTGCCGGCCGGAACGCTGGTGTCGCCGAGCTTGCTGCCGCTCGTCCAGGTCCGGCCGCCGTCCATCGAGCGGTCCAGCCAGACCTCGTCCCCGGCCGCGCCCTTGTCGATGGACGCCCAGCCCATGGCGTCGGCGTCGTCGAAGTGCAGCACGATCGAGCGGGACTGGAGGGTGGTGCTGACGGGTTGCCGGTCCTGACTGCTCAGCGCCGGATCCCGGGTGTCACAGAACTTGTTGCAGATCGCCGCGTTGGCGGCCGGGGCCGCGACGGCGTCCTCGGCGCCGCCGATGGACATCGTTGTCAGAGCCATCGCGAGGACTGCGGCCGGCAGGAAACGCTTCTTGCGCATGGGGACTCCTGAACCTCGCCTGATGCGTGGGGGCACCGCCGAGCACCGGAGAGGGCTCTCCCGGGACGGTAACCAGTCGCCGTGACCACGTCAATCCTGCGGGCGGCCGATCGGCCGACTCGTCCGGTGCGGGGCTGGTGACGTCCGCTCCGATCTCACGGAATCAGGGATTCGCTATGGTCTTCAGCCGCGGCTCGCCTTCACATCACGCACCTGCAGCCGCGGAACAACGGGGAGGAACAGGGATGGGCTACACGATCCCGGGCTGGCTGGACGAGGTTCTCGACTTCATCGGGATCAACTTCCCGAATGTGGACGAGGACGACTACCGCGAAATGGCCGACGCCATGCGGGAGTTCGCCGACACGTTCGAGGGCCACGGCGGGGACGCGCACCTCGCGGTCAGCCGGATCCTCTCCTCCTCCGAAGGCTGGGCGGTCGACGCCTTCGAGAAGCACTGGAACCAGGTCAAGGCCGGCCATCTGGAGAAACTCCCCGAACTGGCGCGGCTGTTCGCGAACGCCTGCGACGCGCTCGCCGAGATCGTCTTCTGGATGAAGACCAAGGCCGAGGCCGAACTCACCGTCATGGCGGGGTCGGTGGGCCTGTCGATCGGTCTGGCCTGGGTGACCGGCGGTCTGTCGGCGGTCCTGGGCGCGGCCGAGATCCAGGCGATGCGGCAGGTGGTCAAGCGGATCATCGACGAGGCCGTGGACCGGATCGTCGACGAGGTGATCGCCAAGCTGACCGAGCCGGTCAACGCCAAACTGGAGGCGATGGTCGAGGACATGGTGCTCGATCTGGCCGACGGCGCGTTCCACATGCCGCCCGGCGACGGCGGCGGCGGCAAGCACGGCGGCGGGATGCACCTCGCCTCGGCCGGAAGCGGGACCGCAACCGGTGACGGGGGTGCGCAGAAGCGCACCCACATCGACCACGTCGAGTTCGAGGACGGCGCGGGCAAGGTCTCCCGGCACGGGACCGAACTGCACACGGCCGCCTCCGACCCGCTCGGCCGGGTCAAGGGCGCGTTCGGCCGGAGCAAGGGCCGCGACCCGTTCACGCAGGTCTTCGACAGCGTGCTGCACGGCGCGATCAAGGGCTCGGAGAAGGCCCTGGGGAAGATCGCGAAGCGCATCACGGAGACCGTGCCGGACCGGGCGCGGGCGACCTCCCGTCTCCACAAGGGCAAGGACCACTCCGTGCGGAGCATGGTGGACGCCATCGACGGCGGGGGGAAGAAGCACGGCGGCCCCGGCGACGGGCGCCCCCGCCTGGACAGCGCGACGAAGCGCAGGCCGGACTCCCTCGACGACGTGATCGCGCGGGCGCGGGAGAAGTCGGTTCCCCTGACCCGGCGCAGGTGCAAGACCGACCCGGTCGACGTCGCGAGCGGTGAGATGGTGCTGTCGCAGACCGATCTCGCCCTGCCGGGCCTGCTTCCGCTGGTGCTGCGCCGCACGCACATATCCGGCTACCACTACGGGCACTGTTTCGGGCCGAGTTGGGCGTCCACCCTGGACGAGCGTCTGGAACTCCTGGGCGAGGGCGCGGTCTGGGCCCGCGAGGACGGCTCCCTCCTGGTCTACCCCCGAGTGCCGGTCTCCGCCGACGACCGGGTCGAACCGGTCGAGGGCGCACGTGTGCCGCTCACCTACGTCGAGCGCACCGCCCTCGGCGAGATCGTCTACGCGGCCACCGACCCGCACTCCGGCCGAATACACCGGTTCACCGGCAGTCCCTACACCTCGGGCAGTCTCCACTGGCTCAGCGAGATCGAGGACCGCAACGGCAACACCGTACAGATCGTGCGGGACGACGAGGGGCTGCCCAGCGCGGTCCTGCACGACGGCGGCTACGACGTCCGGGTGTCCTGCGACCCGGCCGGCCACCATGTGACGGCCCTCCGGCTGCGCACCACGGCGGGTTTCACCGACATCGCCTCGTTCGTGTACACGGACCGGAATCTGGACGAGGTGACGTCCTACGCCGACAGCGTCGGGCTGCGCTTCACCTACGACGACCAGCGCCGTGTCACGTCGTGGACCGACCGCAACGGTCACACCTATCGGTACGTGTACGACGCGGCGGGCCGGGTCGTGGAGACCATCGGCCCCGACGGGGCGCTGTCCTCCCGTTTCACGTACGACACCGAGGAGCGCACCACCTGCTTCACGGACTCGACGGGCGCGGTCACCGTCACCCGGTTCAACGCGCTCGGCCAGATCCTCTCCGAGACCAATCCGCTCGGCCACACCGTGCACTTCCGCTGGGACCGGCACGACAACCTGCTGGAGCGCACCGATCAGCTGGGCCATCGCGCCGAGTTCACGTGGGACGACCGCGGCAACCTGACCGCCGTCCGGTTCCCGGACGGCAGCCGGTCCACCACCCGTTACAACGACCTCGATCTGCCGGTCGAGGTGACCGAGGCCGACGGCACGATCTGGCGGCAGAGCTACGACGAGCGGGGCAACCGCACCCGGATCACCGCGCCGGACGGCACCGAGACGCACTTCGCCTACGACGCGCGCGGTGCGCTGCTCTCCCTGACCGATCCGACGGGCGCGACCGAGCACCTCACCCACGACGCGGCGGGCCTGGTCCTCTCCCGCACCGACGCCCTCGGCCACACCGCGTCGGTCGAGCGCGACGCCTTCGGCCGCCCGGTGCGCGCCGTCGCCCCGGGCGGCGCGACAACGGTTCTGGAGTGGCTGCCCCAGGGCTGGCTCAGCCGACGCGTGGCGCCCGACGGCACCGAGGAGCGCTGGACCTGGGACGCGGAGGGCAACTGCACCTCGCACACCGGTCCCACGGGCGCCGTCACCCGCTTCGAGTACACGCACTTCGACCGGCTCGCCGCCCGTACCGGCGCGGACGGCGCCCGCCACTCGTTCGCCTACGACACCGAGCTGCGTCTCACTGAAGTCGTCAACCCTCACGGTTTGAAGTGGAGTTACTCCTATGACGCGGCGGGCAACCTGATCCGCGAATCCGACTTCGACGGACGAACGGTCGCCTACGAGTACGACCCGATGGGCCGGCCCGTCGCCCGCACGACACCCCTCGGCGACCGCATCACCAGCGAGTACGACGTGATGAGCCGGGTCGTCGCGAAGGAGGTGGCGGGGCGGCGTACGCACTACACGTATGACGCGGCCGGTCGCGTCGCCGCCGTGACCTCGCCCACCTCCGGCATCTCCCTGGAGCGCGACGTGATCGGCCGGGTCGTCGCCGAGACCGTCGACGGCCGCACCACCCGCTTCGCCTACGACGCCGCGGGACGGCGTACCGCCCGCATCACCCCGACCGGCGCCGTGGCGCGCTCCGCCTACGACGAGGTGGGCAACCGCACCGCCCTGCGGAGCGACGGACACACCCTGACCTTCGCCCATGACTCCTGGGGGAAGGAGGTGGCCCGCAGCTTCGGTCCGGCGGGGGCGCCCGTGACGCTCCACTCGCGGTGGAACGCCATGGGACGGCTGACCTCGCAGTCGCTGACCGCGGGCGACCGGGCCCTGCGCGCCCGCGCCTACGGCTACCGGGCCGACGGCCACCTGGAGCACATCGCCGACGAACTGCACGGCGCCAGAAAGGACTTCGAGCTGGACCCGGTGGGCCGCCCGCTGCGGGTCACGGCCGAGAACTGGACGGAGTCCTACGCCTACGACGCGGCCGGGAACGAGATCAGGGCCGACTGGCCGGACCGGGCCGCACGCACGGAGGGCCGGGGGGACCGTTCCGTCCAGGGCACCCGGGTCCTGAGCGCAGGACGTATACGCTACGAGTACGACGCCGCGGGCCGTACCGTCATGCGGCAGAAGACTCGGCTGTCGAAGAAGCCGGACACCTGGCGTTACACCTGGGACGAGGAGAACCGCCTCGTCGCCTGCACCACCCCCGACGGGACCCGGTGGACCTACTCCTACGACCCTTTGGGGCGGCGCACGGCCAAACACCGGATGAGCGCCGACGGACGCACCGTCCTGCGGTCGGTCCACTTCACGTGGGACGGCACCCGGCTGTCCGAGCAGACGGACACGGCCCATCACGTCACCACGACCTGGGACTACGAAGGGCATCGCCCGCTGACCCAGCTCGAACGCCGCACCGAGCCCGGCCGCGCCCCCCAGGACGTGGTGGACGCGCGGTTCTTCGCGATCGTCACCGACCTGGTCGGCGCGCCCACCGAACTCGTCGACGAGCAGGGCGAGATCGCCTGGCACAGCCGGTCCACGGTATGGGGCGCCACGAGCTGGAACCGCGACGCGGCGGCGTACACCCCGCTGCGCCTGCCGGGGCAGTACGACGACGCCGAGACCGGCTTCTACTACAACTACCAGCGGCACTACGACCCGGACACCGCCCGCTACGCCAGCCCCGATCCCCTCGGACTCGGCCCGGCCCCCAACCCGGTCGCCTACGTGACCAATCCGTACACCCTGATGGACCCCGAGGGGCTCATCGCCAAGGGCTGTACGGAGAACGGGGGTTGGTACAGCGGCCTGAAGCCCGCCAACCTCCTGGACGAGAACAAGGACCGGATCAACCCCGTCGACCAGGAGATCAACCACATTCCGGCGAAGGCGTCCTACTCACACCTGGACATGCCCGGCTTCCGGACGAACAAGAACGGCGGCGGCGCCGGCATGGGCCCCGCGATCCGGATGGACGCGGAGGACCACCGTGACCTCACGAGCACGGGCTCCAGCCACGAGAGCGAGCAGTGGCGGGCGAAACAGCGCGCCCTGATCGACGCCGGACGCTGGGACCAGGCCATGAAGATGGACATCGACGAGATCCGGGAGCTGTACGGCGACAAGTACGACACGCACATCAAGGACATGGTCGACAGTCTCAAGAACAACCGGAAGTTCCAGGCCATGCTGGAGAAGAAGGGCTGGGCGATAGACTACGACCTGCTCAAGTGACGTCGGCCGACGAGAGGTGAGGACGGCTATGGATCTGGTTCTCGACCCGCCCCGCGGAGTCGCCCCGATCCTGCTGGGCATGACGCTCGACGAAGCGCTCGCCGCGGTACCCGAGGACTGGGGCGAGCCGCGGGTGCTGCGCCGCCCGAGCCGCAACTCGGCGAAGGCGTCGTGGAACCTCGACCACGTCGGCGTCCAGGCCCTGGCCGAGGGCGGCACGCACGTCACCGCGGTCGAACTGTGGTGGCCCGGCGAAGGACGCACCTCCCGCACGCGCGTCCTGCTGGACGGCGACGAGGTCTTCACCACCCCGGCGGCGGTCCTCTTCCAGCGGGCCGGCGAGCGCGGCTGGAGGGTCGACACGTCGCAGCCCGAGTACCCGGTGATCCCCGGGGTGTCGCTCGGCTTCACCCGGCAGACCTCGCAAGAGGTCGAGCGAGACCCCGATGGCCTGCCCACGTACGTCACCTCGGTCCTGGTGGCTGGCAAGGACTACTACGACTACCGCTACCAGAACCACTCCTGACGCCGCCCAGCCGGCCCTTCGACCGCGAGCGCCTGGGGAGTCGTACCGGAAGGAACGGCGGCAGCACACCGGCGCACACGCCGCCCGCCACGGCTCCCATCGGCTTGCCGCAACGGCTCCGGCCGGCTTTCCGCCACGGGTTCGGCCGGCTTTCCGGCACCGCCGCGGGCGGCTTCCCGCCACCGCTGCGGGGCGGCCCGACCGGATTCTTCTGGCCGTCAGGAAGCGGCCGCACCGTCCAGCTTTCCGGCCTTCGCCTCCTCCAGCAGGGAGGCGAACTGGTCGGCGCTCATCTGGACGCGTTGCCCGAAGTCGTCCGTGAGCACGACACGGCGTTCCGCGGGTGCGCTCGGGTCGACGAACAACTGCGGGCAGCCGCAGTTGCAGTTTCCGCAGAAGGTGGCCAGGGGTTCCAGACCGGCGGTCGAGTCCATCGCTGTCGCCTTTCGCCAGAGGTTCGCCAGAGGGGGGTGGCCGAGACATACCCCCCACCGCACGAGGGCACGCACCGGCGTACGGGACGACCGAGGCACGGCCCGGAGTGCTCATGCGCCGTTTCGCCCCGGGTGCTCCGACCGCCACCCCAGGGGCGGGAACTCGGTGGCGGGCTGGGACGACTACCTGAGGAGGCGCAGGTCGGACGCGCGCCGTCCCTCGCCCTGCTGAGCCGTCCCAGCCGCACCGGCATCCGCGAACCGGCGAGGGCGCGGGGTACTCGGACCGAGGGCGCGGTGTACTCGGAGGGACAGCATGCCCCCTGTGCCCGGGACAGGTGTGTGCTCCCGGCGGCACGGTCCGGTCCGGTCCGGTCCGGATACCGTGCCGTACCGCCGGATGGAGTCACCGGCGGCGCTCAAGGCGCCGCCCGGGCGTCAGGCAGCCGGCACGCTCGCCGCCTCGGCTTCCCGCAGCAGCCGTTCCAGGACCGCGCGGGCGCGGGACACCCGGGAGCGGACCGTGCCGACCGGGCAGCCGACGCATCCGGCCGCCTCCTCGTAGGACAACCCGACGACCTGGGTCAGCAGGAACGCCACTCGGCGCTCGCCGGACAGGTTCCCCACGAGATCGAGCAGCGCCACGCCCTCCTCGAAGCCCGGCAGGCCGTGCGGCCGGCTGTTCTCCACCGCCGTGCGCCAGTCGACGGCGTCCGCGGTCCGGGGGCGGGTCGCGGCACGGCGGATGCTGTCGGCGACGGCACGGCGGGCGATGGCCAGCAGCCAGGTGCGGGCCGAGGCCCGGCCCTCGTAGCGGTGCAGGCTGCCGAACGCCCGTACGAACGTGTCCTGGGTCAGGTCATGGGCGGCCTGGGGGTCGCCACTGAGGTAAGTGACGTACCGCAGCACGTCACCGTGGAGGGCGCGGACGAAGTGGTCGGCCGCGTCGGGGTCGCCGCCGCGGGCGGCCAGCGCCCAGGCGGTCGCCGACAGGTCCACGGAGGCGCGATCCTCCCGTGTAGCGGACATGACAGAGTTCATGGCGTGCTGTCCTTCTCCGGTCTTCCGGGGACACACCCGCACAGGGGCATGACTCACCGGCGCATGGGGGTGCGCCCGTGCGCAGGGGCAGGGCGATGCCCGGAGCCCGCCGGAAACGCCGCGCCCGCAGCGGCGCGTGGCCGCGCAGGGTGAGACGCCCCGCCGACGCGTCCGCGTGTGCGACACACGAGAACACCGCCGGGCGAGCGGAGCGGGGGCTCCGGTGGATCCGGCTGTCTCAGCGGACAGCGGCACCCGCGGGCGGTCCCCGGAAGGTGAGGGAGCAGCACAGAAGCAGACGCACGGGGACCGGAGCGGCGTCGGCACGGCGCCTGTGCACCCTCGGCCGCCGGAAGGGCGTGGGCAGGGCCGCCAGCAATCGCAGCGGCGCCGCCAGCCGGGCCGCCGTCGCCCGCAGGACGCGGAAGACGGCTCGCTCGCCGTGGGCCAGCCACAGACCGCACAGGATCGCGGCCAGGAGGTGCACGGCGAACATGCCCAGCGACGCCGCACCGCTCAAGCCGGCCATGTCATGCGCCCCGTGCAGGCCGTGCATATGGCCGAGACCGGCCATGCCGTGGACCGCAGGGGCGGCGGCCCCCCTCTCCATCCCGCCCATGGACCCCATGCCCACGGTCCCCGTGCCCATGGACCCCATGCCCGCGGACCCCATGTCCATCGCGTCCAGGCCCGCCGACGCACCGGCGCGGGCCGGGGCGGCAGACTCGCACGCCGAGGACTGCGCCAGCGCGAAGGTCTCGTGGAGCACCGCTTGAGCGGCCGTCACGACGGAGACGACGAGGGCGCGTCCGCGCTCCCGCCCGGCCATCAGCCAGCCCGCCGCGCCGGTCCCGGCGGCTCCCGCGGCCATCGCCCACCAGGGGACGGCGGTCCCCGCCATGGTCGCGTGGCCGAGGGCGGCGAGCAGCACGCAGACGGCGGCGAACACGCCGGCCCGCACACTGCGGCACCACCCACGGACAGTCATGGCCCGCCCATCCTCGCACCCGGATACGTGATCCCCGCCGGAAGGCGCGTACGCGCCCCCTTCCTCCGCTCCTCCGCCTCACCGATGACGAGGCGACGCACCCCACGCCCGGAAGGGGACCTGCCCACACCCCCCTATCGATAATGGAAATCATTGTCGTATGCTGACCGCATGGCTCGCACCGAACTGCGCCCGGTCATCAAGCTCCGCTCCACCGCCGGGACCGGCTACACCTACGTGACCCGCAAGAACCGCCGGAACGACCCGGACCGGCTCACCCTGCGGAAGTTCGACCCCGTCGCCCGACGCCACGTCGCGTTCCGCGAGGAGCGCTGACGGCGCCGGCCCTCCCCCGACGCCCGCCCGCCCCTCACCCCTCCCCCCTCCCCCGTCATCCCTCGCCCTTCACCCATCACCCATCACCCCGACCCAGGGAACAGGACCCATGAAGCCCGGAATCCACCCCGCCTACCGCCCGGTCGTCTTCCGTGACAAGGCCGGCGACTTCGCCTTCCTGACCCGTTCGACGATGACCAGCGACAAGACCGTCGTATGGGAGGACGGCCACACCTACCCGGTGGTCGACGTCGAGATCTCCTCGGCGAGCCACCCCTTCTACACCGGCACCGCCCGCGTGCTGGACACCGCCGGCCGCGTCGAGCGCTTCGAGCGCCGCTACGGACGGGACGGGGGCCGCCGATGACCCTCGACGGGCCGATGCCCGTGGTGATCGTCGGCGGACTGCACGCCGACGCCCGCCGCGCCATGGTCGAACGGCTGCTGCGCGAGACGCCCGGCAGTGTCGCCCTGCACCACGACCTGTCCACCGCCCCGACGGGCACCGTGCGCCGCAGCGTCCGCGACACCACGGGTGAAACCTCCTTCGGCGAGACGCCGTTGGTCAACGACTGCGCCTGCTGCGCCCTGCGCGAGGACCTCGTCCCCGAACTGCGACGGCTGGCCGTCGGCGGCCTCACCCGTCTCGCGGTCGTGGAGCTCTGGGACTCCGTGGAACCCCGCGGCATGGCCGAGGTCGTCGCCGCCCACGGCGGCGGCGGCTTCCGGCTCACCAACGTGGTGACCGCGGTGGACCCCGCGCTGGTCCTGCCCTTCCTGTCCGACGGCGACGACCTCGCGGAGGTCTCACTCGCCGCGGCCGCGACGGACCAGCGCACCGTGGGCGACACCTTCGCCCGGCAACTGGAGTACGCCCCCGTCCTCGCCGTGGCCGACAACCCCGACGCCGGGCCCGACGACCTCGCGCTCCTGCGGCAGCTGCATCCCACGGCACATCAGATCCCGATCAAGAACGGGCAGTTGGGCGATATCGCGGCCGCCGGGTTCGACGTGGCAGCGGCGGCGGCCGCGCAGCACCCGGCCTGCGCCCGGCTCCCCCACGACTGCGACGAGGACGGGGTCGGCACGCTGGTCTGGCGGCGCCGCCGCCCCTTCCACGCCGGCCGCCTCTACGAGGCGCTGGAGGACCTGTGCTGCGCGGCGGCCCGCAGCCGGGGGAGGTTCTGGCTGGCGGACCGGCCCGACAGCCTGCTCGCCTGGGACGCCGCCGGGGGCGCGCTGTGCATGGAGAGCGCCGGGCCGTGGATGGCCGCTCTCCCGGACGCCGCCTGGGAGTTGATGCCCGCCGAACGCCGGACGGCGGCCGCGCTGGACTGGCACCCGGAGCACGGCGACCGCTGCCAGCACCTCGTCTTCACCTCCCCCGGCCTGGACCGCGCGGGGCTGCTCGCCCTGCTCGACTCCTGTCTGCTCACCGACGACGAACTGGCCTGCGGACCCGCCGCGTTGCCCCGGCCCACGGGCTTCGACCAGCTGCTCGACTCCGTCGCCTGACCGTCCCGCCGCACGCCCCCGCCGCACGCCTCCAACGCCCGACTCCTCCCGCCTCACCCCTCCTCGCCCGACTCCTCCCGCCCCACCGCCCCGTCTCACGACCAAGGAGAACTCCGTGCCCCGCCCCACCAAAGCCACCCTCGCGCGCAAGAACCGCCCGAACCCGCTCGACGCGGCCGGCATCACGTACATCGACTACAAGGACACCGAGCTGCTGCGGAAGTTCATCTCCGACCGCGGCAAGATCCGCAGCCGCCGGGTCACCCGGATCAGCCGGCGGCAGCAGCGGCAGCTCGCCGCGGCCGTCAAGAACGCCCGCGAGATGGCCCTGTTGCCCTACTCCAGCCGCTGACCCCGGCCACACCGCCCATCCCCCCTTCCTGAACCGCCGACCGGAGGAACGCCATGGCCGTCCCCAAGCGCAAGATGTCCCGCAGCAACACCCGCCACCGCCGCGCCCAGTGGCGGGCGAGCACCCCGCCGCTCGTCCCCGTCACCCTCGAAGGGGTCACCCACCTGGTCCCCCAGCACCTGAGGCGGGCCTACGAGCGCGGCCTCCTCCGCCCGGAGGACTGAGGCGACATGCCGCACGACCGCCTGCCGGTGACCGTCCTCTCCGGTTTCCTCGGAGCGGGCAAGACCACGTTGCTCAACCACCTGCTGTCCAACCGCGAGGGACTGCGCGTCGCCGTCATCGTGAACGACATGAGCGAGATCAACATCGACGCCGCACTGGTGCGCGGCGGCGGGGCCGCCCTCTCCCGCACGGAGGAACGGCTGGTCGAGATGACCAACGGATGCATCTGCTGCACGCTCCGCGACGATCTCCTCGAAGAGGTGGACCGCCTCGCCCGGGAGGGTCGCTTCGACTACCTCCTGATCGAGTCCAGCGGCATCTCCGAGCCCATGCCGGTGGCCGCCACCTTCGCCTTCGCACGCGACGACGGGACGACGCTCGGCGACCTCACCCGGCTCGACACCATGGTCACGGTCGTGGACGCGGCCAACTTCCTCAGGGAGCTGGGGGACGGCGACGAGCTGACCGAGCGCGGCCTCGCGCCCTTCGAGGACGACGAACGCACCGTGAGCGATCTGCTGATCGACCAGGTCGAGTTCGCCGATGTGATCGTGCTGAACAAGCTCGATCTCGTCGACGACGAGTCGGCCGAGCGCCTGCGCTCCATCCTGACCCGGCTCAACCCGGGCGCACGCCTCCTGGACAGCGTCCGGGGGCGGGTACGCGCCGCCGACGTGCTCGGCACCGGCCTCTTCGACGTGGAACAGGCGCAGCAGGCCCCCGGCTGGGTGCGCGAACTCAACGGCGAGCACGTCCCGGAGACCGAGGAGTACGGGATCTCGTCCACCCTGTTCCGCGCCGACCGGCCCTTCCACCCGGGCCGTCTGTGGCGGCTGGTCACCGAGCGGCTCGACAGCGGTGAGTTCGGGACGATCCTGCGCAGCAAGGGCTTCTTCACGCTCGCCGGCCGCGCCGGGGTGACGGGGCTGTGGTCCCAGGCGGGTTGTGTGGCCCGTTTCGAGCCGGCCGGGGTCGGCGACGCCGAAGCGCCGGAACAGCACGCTCAGGAACTGGTGTTCATCGGGACCGGACTGGAGCCGACGGCCCTGCGCTCGGCCCTGGAGGACTGCCTCCTGGACGGCGACTGGACCGGCGGCGACGATCCCTTCCCCGCCTGGGACGTCCCCGCGGCCCACGAGATGTGCGACCACGAGCAGCACGGCGCGGCGCTGCCCGTCTGAAGCCCCGGGCCGGGTGGCGGTCGCGGCCACGGCGCCACCCGGTCCGGTCGAGCCCGGTACCGGCGTCCTTCACCGGGGAGGTGACCATGCGCGGCTTCCCTCGGGGGAACCAGCGCTCGACGCGACAGCGCCGCGAACTCCTGAACCTGTTCCAGGCGTGCGAGGACTTCGTCTCCGCCCGGTCCCTGCACGCGACCGCCGAGTCCGCCGGCGTCACGATCGGACTCACCACCGTCTACCGCACGCTGCGCATGCTCGAAGCCGACGGCGGCGCGGACGTGATCCGCGACCTCAACGGGGAGCGGCTGTACCGGCCGCGCCCGGCCGAGGGGCATCGGCACTACGTCGTGTGCCGGGAGTGCGGGCTGAGCCGCGCGGTGGAGGCGGAACAGGTCGAACGCTGGGCGCGGGACGTCGCGGCGACCACGGGTTTCACCAGTGTCCAGCACGTCGTGGAGCTGACCGGCGTCTGCCGGGACTGCGGCGAGGCCCGGATATAGTTCTGACATTCATTTTCATCTACAGTGGGCGGTAGGCCGGTGAGCTGCTCACACGCCGTTGCTCTCGCGCGCGCTCATTCACCCACCGCCCATCACATACCCACGTACCTCTATGGAGGATCCATGTCCACGCCACTCCCCCGTTCCCTCGCTCTCATATCCGCGGTGGCCGCCGCCACGCTGCTGGCCGGCTGCGGCGGTTCGTCCGGCTCGGGCGACGACGGAAAGGCGGCGGAGAAGACGGGATCCGCCGCCTCCACGGGCTCCGCCGCCGCGAAGATTCCCGTCGTCGCGTCGACGAACGTGTGGGGCGACATCGCGCAGCAGGTGGGCGGCGACAAGGTGACGGTGACGTCGATCATCACCAACCCCGATCAGGACCCGCACTCCTTCGAGGCGAGCACACGCAACCAGCTGACGCTCTCCAAGGCCAGGCTCGTCATCGAGAACGGCGGCGGTTACGACGACTTCGTCTCCCGGATGACCAAGAGCAACCCCTCCGCGGCGAAGATCGACGCGGTCGAGGTCTCCGGCCACAAGGCCCCGGCCGGCGGCGAGTTGAACGAGCACGTCTGGTACGACTTCTCCAGCGTCGAGAAGGTGGCCGACCGCATCGCCGAGGAGCTGGGCAAGGTGTCCCCCGAGGATGCCGCGACCTTCGAGAAGAACGCCGAGACGTTCACGGCGAAGCTCCAACCGCTGACGGCGAAGGAAGCCGACATCAAGAAGAACCACGCCGGTGACGGTGTGGCCATCACCGAGCCCGTCCCGCTGTACATGACGGAGGCCGCCGGGCTGGAGAACAAGACGCCCGAGGAGTTCAGCGAGGCGATCGAGGAGGGCGACGACGTCTCGCCGCAGGTCCTGCGGACGACGCTCGGCCTTTTCTCCTCCCACCAGGTCAAGGTGCTCGTCTACAACGAGCAGACCGCCGGGGCCCAGACGCAGAAGGTCCTGGACGCCGCGAAGAAGGCGGGTGTGCCGGTGGTCCCCGTCACCGAGACCCTGCCCGCGGGCAAGGACTACCTGTCCTGGATGACGGCGAACGTCGACGCCCTCGCCGGCGCACTGGACAAGTAGGCGCCGGATCATGCCGGAACAGGCCGATGAGCGCGGCACGGCGGCGCGCGGCGCGTCGTCCGCCGTGGAACCCGTGATCCGCGCGGAGAAGGCGGCGCTCGCGTACGGCGCCCGGACGGTGTGGCAGGACCTCGAACTCGAGGTGGGAGCCGGGGAGTTCCTGGCGGTCCTCGGACCGAACGGGTCCGGGAAGACCAGCTTCATGAAGGCCCTGCTCGGCCGAGTGCCGCTGTCGTCCGGGCGATTGAGCGTGCTGGGCCGCCCACCGGGGAGGGCGGGCCGCCGGCTCGGCTACATTCCCCAGCAGTCCACCCTGGCCGGCCAGGCAGCGCTGCGTGCCCGCGACCTCGTCCGGCTGGGCATCGACGGGCACCGCTTCGGCCTGGGCCTGCCGAACCGGTCGGCGGGCCGGCGCGTGGACGAGATCCTCGCCGCCGTGGGCGCGGCGGAGTACGCGGATGTGCCCCTCGACCTGCTCTCCGGGGGCGAGCAGCAGCGGGTCCGGGTCGGACAGGCGCTCGCCGCGGATCCGCGACTCCTGCTGTGCGACGAGCCGTTGCTCTCCCTCGACCTGCGCCATCAGCGCGCGGTGACGGAACTCGTCGACTCCCGCCGCCGCTCCCACGGCACGGCGGTGGTCTTCGTGACGCACGAGATCAACCCGGTGCTCGGCATGGCCGACCGGGTCCTCTACCTCGCCCGGGGACGCCACCGGGTCGGAACGCCGGACGAGGTGCTGACCTCGCAGTCCCTGTCCGAGCTCTACGGCACGCAGGTCGACGTGTTGAGGGTGCGGGGAAGGGTGGTCGTGGTCGGCGCCCCCGACGAGCCGTCCGAACCGCACCGTCCCGCACCGCAGCCACACGCCGCACACCCCGGCGCGCGAGGAGAGCAACGCAGCACGCGGCGGGGAACACCGCGAGGAAAGCAAGGAGCGCGCACATGACGTCCGCCGACGGCATAGGGCAGCAGGTCTTCACCTTCGACGACTACGGCGCCCTGCTGGATCTGGTGCACAACTCGCTGATCGTCGGCGCCGCGCTCGGTCTGGTGGGGGGACTGGCGGGGGTGTTCGTGATCCTGCGCGACCTCCCGTTCGCGGTGCACGGCATCAGTGAACTGTCCTTCGCCGGGGCGTCCGCCGCGCTGCTCTTCGGCATGAACGTGGTCGCGGGCTCGGTCATCGGTTCCCTGGTCGCCGCCGGCGTCATCGGCGTACTGGGGGCGAAGGCGCGGCACCGGAACTCCGTGATCGGCATCCTCATGCCGTTCGGACTGGGCCTGGGCGTGCTCTTCCTCGCCCTCTACAAGGGCCGGGCGGCGAACAAGTTCGGCCTGCTCACCGGCCAGATCGTGGCGGTGGACGCGCCGCAGACGGCGGTCCTGCTGAGCATGTCGGCGGTCGTCCTCGTCGCCCTGGTCGTGATGTGGCGTCCCCTGGTGTTCGCCAGCACCGACCCGGAGGTCGCCCGCACCCGCGGCGTGCCGGTCCGCGGTCTGTCCCTGGCGTTCATGCTGGTCCTCGGCCTGAGCATCGCCCTGTCCGTGCAGGTGGTCGGGGCGCTGCTCGTCCTCACGCTGGTCGTCACCCCGGCCGCCGCGGCGGCGCGGGTCACGGCCTCCCCCGTCCTGCTGCCCGTGCTGAGCGTGGTGCTGGCCGTCGTCTCGATGGAAGGGGGCATCCTGCTCGCCCTCGGGAGCGACATCCCCATCAGCCCCTACGTGACCACCCTGTCCTTCACCCTGTACGGGATCTGCGCCGCGATCGGCGCGGTACGGCGCAGGAACTGGGGACGCACCGCCGCGAGGACGGACGCGGGATCCGCCGATACGGCCCGCGAGGTGACCGCGGCCGCCTCCTGAATGACGGGGACGCGGGATGCTGCGCGGCGGTGGCGGCGGTGCGCTTCGGCGACGGTGACGCCGCCGCCGCTCGTGAGCAGGCCAGGCTGCCTTCGGCCGGCAGCGGGACAGCCGGGAACTCTTCGACCGGGCGCATCTCGGACCGGGAGGACGTCTTCACCGTCCCCGCGACCAGGTCAGCTTCGCGCGCCCCCCGTGGCGGCCGGGGCGTCGGGAGCGGGAGTGATCCGGTCCCTGACCAGCTGGATGAACTGTCGGGCGAAGGAGTTCCGGTAGAAATCCCGCACGGCGATCTTCGGCGCACCGAGCTCCTTGACCTCGGCCAGTACGCGGACGACCAGGAGCGAGTTTCCGCCCAGCGAGAAGAAGTTGTCCTCCGGGCCCACCCGTGTGCCCAGGTGCCGGCTCCAGATGTCCAGCATGTCACGCTCCAGCCGGTCGGCGGAGTCGGTCTCCACCGGCTCCGGGGACTCCGCCTCCGCCGCGGCCGGCCGGGCGGCAGTCGGCGCGGGGAGCCGTGCGACGTCGACCTTCCCGTTGATCGTCAAAGGAATGGCATCGACCTCTGTGACCGTCGCCGGGACCATGTAGTCGGGCAGGAGCCGCCTGGCGTGCTCCGCGACCATGGCCACGGTCGCGTCCCCCTTGAGCACGACGTAGGCGTCCAGCCGGTCGACCGCTCGGTCGCCACTCTCGTCGCGGTGGACGACGACGGTCGCCCCGGAGACCGACGGTGCTCCGAGCAGGACGTTGCGGATCTCGTCCGGCTCGATCCGGTACCCGCGGATCTTCACCTGGCTGTCGATCCTGCCCAGGTGTTCCAGGGACCCGTCGGGCCTCATGCGGCCCTTGTCGCCACTGCGGTAGATCCGCTCACCGGTCACCGGGTCGACGACGAAACGGCGCGCCGTGAGGTCCGGCTGCCCCTGGTAGTGACGGGCGACTCCCGCCCCGCCGACCCAGATCTCGCCCGCCGCTCCCACCGGCAGAACCTCTCCTCGCGGTCCGCGTACGGACACCGACCAGCCGGGGAGCGCCGGGCCCACCGACCGGTCCCCCCGCAGAGCCGCCTGAGGCGTCACGGTCTGCGCCGTCACGTGCACGGTGGTCTCCGTGATTCCGAACATGTTGACCAGACGGCACTCCGCCTGCGGGTGGCGGGCGAACCAGGGCAGCAGCTCACGGGCGTCCAGCGGCTCACCGCCGAAGACCACCAGGCGCACCGCCAGCTCGGCGGGCGATTCCCGGTCCTGTGCGACGAGAGGCAGGAAGGCGGAGGGCGTCTGGTTGAGCACGGTGACGCCTCGTTCGGCGAGCAGCGCGTGGAACTCCCCCGTGTCCCGCGTGATCCAGAAGGGCACCACCACCAGCTGCCCTCCGGTCAGCAGGCAGCCCCAGATCTCCCAGACGGAGAAGTCGAACGCGCTGGAGTGGAACATCGTCCAGACGTCGTCCGCGCCGAGCCCGAAGTCCTCGGCGGTGCCGTCGACCAGGGCCAGCACGTTGCGGTGCGGGACGACGACGCCCTTGGGCCGCCCCGTCGATCCGGATGTGTAGATGACGTAGGCGGGGTCGTTCTCGTCGCAGGATGGGGTCCGGCCGCTGGAGACGCGCCGCTCGCCGAGCCGGAGCAGTTCCTCGGGCGGCACGGACCGAACGCCCTCGACGACCGGGAACACGTCGGCGGCGGCGACCACGACGCGCACCCCGGCGCTGCCGACCGTGTGACGCAGGCGCTCGTGCGGGTACTCGACGTCCATGGGTACGTAGGCGCAGCCGGACTTGAGTATCGCGAGCAAGGTGACGACGAGGGTCGCGTCGCGCTCCAGGCACACGCCGACCATGCTCCCCGGCGCCGCCCCCGAGGAGCGCAGCCCCTCGGCCATGAGTGCGGCTTGCTCGTCGAGTTGCCGATAGGTCAGGGTGCGGGTGCCGTCCGTGACGGCGACCGCGTCCGGATCGCGGCGTACCAGGTCCTCGAAGCGCTCGTGGACGGTCGAACCGGCCGTGGGGGACGCGGTGGCCGCAGGAGTCGCTCCCCGGCGCACGATGTCCGCGGCGCGGTCGGCCGGCATCAGGGGGACGGCCGACAGCGGCAGTTCTTCCCCGGCCTCACCCGGCTCCGCCAACCACTGGGCGACGTAGGCCACTTGCTCGGCGAAGGCCCGCGCGATCCGCGCGTCGATCACGCCCTCGTCGTACCAGCAGGCGCCGCTCCAGGACCGGTCCGGGCGCTGCTCGGCCTGGAGCGTGAGAGGGAAGACGGGCGCGAGGCAGGGGTGGTACCGCCGTGCGTCGTCCCACTCGCCGAAGACCATGCCCACACGAATCGCGGGACCGCCCCCGGGTTCTGTCGCCGGTTCACCGGCCGGCTCCGGTGTCTCGGGCCCACCGGCGAGGAATGCGGCGACGGACATGGTCTCGTCGTACGTGAGGACATACTCGGACAGCGCGTGCGGTCCTGCCGCGTCGGGGTCGAGCAGAGCGATCCGCGGTGTCTCCTCGGCGTCGTACCGGGCCAGGACGATGGCGGCTGCGGCAGTCAACAGCTCCCGGCTCACCGGGTTTTCGCTGACCGGCGTGGAGAATCGGGCCGCGCCGACGAGACCGCGGCGCGCGAGGTCGCCGAGGCCCCACTCGGGCGCCACGAGCGGGGCGGCTCTCGTCCCGCTCGTTTCCCGCGCGATGCCGTGCCGGCCTGCCCGGGGCGGGGAGCCGCCGGTGAGGAACCCGGCCAAGTCGCTCAGTGCCGCCCGGGACAGGGCGTCACGGGCGGCGACCAGCACCAGGTCGGCGGCGTCGTCCGTATGCCGCACGAGCGTGACGCGCAGCCGCGGACCGGAGGTGGCGCGCAGCGGCCGGCGGGCTTCCTGTTCCGCGTACCGCCGCGCCCCCGGCGTCGTTGAGCGTTCCCGGGTGCGCCGCTCCCACAGCACGCCTTCGGCCCGTTCACCGATCTGTTCCAACCGTCGCCGAAGCTCACTGCCGCTGGGCGGCCGCGGGCAGCTGACCGTCAGACTGTGGCACATGGCGGCCTGCTCGGGGCACTGGAACGGCGCGGACCAGTGGGCTGTCGCCATGGGATGACTCCTGTCGAAGCGCCAAGAAGGGTGCGGGGGACACGGCCGGTCAGCGCGCGGTGAAGCCCCCGTCGACGGTCAGTACGCTGCCGGTCACGCGAGAGGAATCGTCACCGGCGAGCCAGAGGGCGGCGCCGGCGATGTCGGAGGGAGCGATGAGCGAGTTCATCGGCTGCGCCTGGACGAAGACCCTCTCGTGGTCTTCGACGGCCACGTCCAGGGAGCGGGCGATCTCGGACAGCATCCGGCCGTCGACCGCCGGGTCGTCCGCGACGGAGCCGGGGCAGAGGGCGTTGACCCGGACCTGGTGCGGTCCGTAGTCGAGAGCCGCGGCCTTGGTCAGCCCTATCAGCCCGTGCTTGGCGGCGACATACCCCGCGAAGTGCCGGTAGCCGACGAGACCGGCGGTGGAGGAGACGTTGATGACGCTGCCTCGCCGCTGAGCGATCATCGTCGGCGCCACGGCCTTGATCATGCGCCATGCGCCGGAGAGGTCGACATCGATCATCAGACGCCACTCGTCCTCGGTGATCTCGTGGACGGCCTTTCCCGAAGGGGCGGCGATCCCCGCGTTGTTGACGAGGACATCGATACGGCCGAAGCGGTCGAGCGCCTTCTCGACGGCCGGCGTGACATCGCCGCGTACGTCGAGGGGCTCCGCCAGCACCGCCGCGCCGCGCTCCTCGGAGAGCTTGGCGGTGTGCGTGAGCTGACCGCGCGTCGACAGGGGGTAGGGGACGCCCTCGATGTCCTCGCCCACGTCGAGCAGGACGAGGTCGGCTCCCTCTTCCGCGAACCGCAGCGCGCAGGCGCGTCCCAGGCCACGGCCCGCGCCGGTGATCACCACGGTCCTGCCCGCCAGGGCCGCACCCGCCGCACTTCTCCTGTCGCGCGTCATGTGCGGGCGCCTCGCGCCGCGGCGGTGATGACGGCGAGCAGTTCCTGTTCCCTGTCGGTCAGATACATGTGTCCGCCCGGGAGTTCCTTCAGCTCGAACGGCCCCGTGGTGACCGTCTCCCAGGTCGCGCACTGCGCCCGGCTCACCAGGGCGTCGTCCGTCCCGCGCAGGGCGGTGACGGGCAGCGTCAACGGCTCGTCCGAGACGGGTCGGTACTCCTCGTGCAGGGCCACGTCCGCCCGCAGCAACGGAAGCAGCACCTCCCGCAGGTCGGGGTCGTCGAGTGCCGCGTGCCGGTACCCGGCGAGTTCCGCGACCCGCTCCACGAAGGTGTCGTCGTCCAGTTCCGCGGTCCGCCCGGTGCGACCGGTCCGGGGGCCGGGGGACCCGCTCACGAAGAGGTGCTCCAGAGCGGTGAAGCCCCGCGCCTGGAGTTCACGGGCCGTCTCGTAGGCGAGGACGGCGCCGAGACTGTGCCCGAAGAGCACTGCTCGTTCCGCCCCGCCGGCCAGGCGGAGCGCGGCCCCGGCGAGGTCCTCGGCCGCCTGTGCGGCGTCCTTGTACGGGTCCTCCAGGAAGCGTTCCTCCCGGCCCGGCATCTGCAAGGGGACGATCCGAAGACCCTGCTCACCGCCGTCCGGCCAGGCCCGGTAGAAGCCGGCGCCGCTCCCGGCGAAGGGTACGCACAACAATGACAGGGTCATTTATCATCCTCGTACTCGGAATGCCGTTCGCCCGACAGCGCCTTCACCGTCATGGACACCGGATACTTCACGGCGAATCCATGCGAGGACGCCGAAGGCATGTGCCTTGGTCTGGTTCCTGGGCCTGACCGACGGCGAGCGACGGCATTCGCCACGACTCGCTCTCAGGACGGTACCGGCGGCCACCGCACGTCGGGAAGGCGGCCAGGAGGTCTCCCGACGTGCGACGGCGCCGTCGCCTCAGGACCCGCCGGCGGCCCGCCGCAGTATCTCCGTCGCCCAGGTCTCGACCGGCGCGCCTTCCTTCCTGGCAGCGGTCTGGATCTGGGCCAGGATTTCGGCCGGGAGTTCGATGTGCAGCAGGCCCGCTTCGGGCGAGGGGCCGGCGTCGCGCCGGTCCGCACCCGAGCCGGATCCGGCCGCGGCGGGTCCGACCCGCTCCGCAGCCGAACCGGCCCCGGCGGGAACGGCTCTGTCCTGACCGGCGCGGCTCTCGGGCTCGGTCACCTCGCCCTGCCGCGCGCGGAGGCTGCTGCGGACCTCCCCGCGCAGCTTGTTCCTGCTCCAGCCCATCGCTTCCGCTTTCCTCAGCCAGTAGTCCTGTTCCGGCTGATCGAGCGCCACCACTTCCAGGTGATGGCTGAAGCTCAGATTCTGCCGCCTGCGGGTCAGCGGGAACTTGCGCGCGACCCACGTGTAGTTACGAAGCGTCTGATAGCTGAGCGACGTCCGCTTGACGGCTTCGTGGTAACGGTCCTGGAACTCGGATTCACCATAGACCAGCCAGTCGGCGACCCACCAGGTGGAAGAGTCCGCGAAAGAGAGCAGTCCGGTCCCGACTTGCTCCCACATATTGAGGCTCTGCCTGCTTGTGAACGACAAGCCGGACTTGTGGAACTGCACGCCCATGCTCAGCAGCTGTCCCGCAGTGCTTGCGGTTGCGACATTCCGCGCGGTTGTCTCGTTTGTCCTCTTTGTTAGGATAGCAGTGCGCAAAGATCCCCCGTTGGTTGATGCTTTCGCATGTATTGGCCCACCGTAACAGTTGGACGTCATCCAGGACGTAATTGTGCGCGATAGGCATGGCCGCCCGCTACGGCACGGAGACGGGCCGACTGCGGCCCGCACTCGCATATCGCAACCCGCTCACGAGCGCGAGAGACTCACGCGGATCACGGAGCCGATCACGGATAAGAGATCAGTAAAATCCCTCCGCCGCCTACTCGCCCATTTGCGTCACCCATTTCCGCACTGTCCTGTGCCGTCACGCACTGCCCTGCGCCGCCTCGTGCCGCCCGTCGGACAATCCGCCACGTTCCCGGCCGATCGGTGCGAGACCGCGTCTGCGTCCTGGAGATGTCTCGCCGGCGAGACACGTGAGCGGAGCGGGTGAGACCGTCTGACACAGGCTCGAACGATTGCGTTGATCGAGCCTGAAAATAAGGTGTTACCGAAGGGTCGGCCGATCGACAGGGGGAGGGCCTCCGTGCCCCGAATACGTCACGCACATGGGCTGGATATGCCGGATCTCGAGGGTGACGGTCTCGCGGGCAATAGTCATTCGCGTATGGTTCCCGCCTCGTCACCGCAGCGCAGGATGTACTTCTCCTCGGTGCTGCGGCCGAACGACGCGTCTGACGTCTGGAGGCCGGTTCTCACCGTCGCCGGGGATCTCTCGACAGACAGGCTGGAGCGCGCGCTTCAGGTGCTGCGCAGCAGGCACGAGGCGCTTCGCACCACATTCCTGGAGCGCGGCGGCGAAGTCTTCCAATGGGTGCACGACGAGGACGGCGACGCCACGCGGCCGGCCCTGATCGACCTCGTGGAGGCCGAGGGCGACTCGCGGGACGAGCGCCGGGCGTGGGCGGACGCCGAGGCCAGGAGGCTCGTCGACCTCCCGTTCGACATTGCGTCGGGTCCGCTCTGGCGAACGTCGGTGATACGGATATCGCCGAGCCTCCACCTGCTGGTCTTCACGTTCCACCACATCATCACGGACGAGATCTCCGGGAAGGTGTTCGCCGAAGAACTGGGTCTCGCCTACGCGGACCCGCACGCGCCCGCCTTCGCGGTGCCGGCCGCGCAGTACGCCGACTTCTGCCTGACGGAGAACGCCTCCGAGGTGGATGAGGCCGCCCTGGATCACTGGCGTGGCCGGCTGGCGGGCATGCAGCCCGCCTCGATGCCCGAGGACGGAGAGGACGTCCCGGGCAGAATGATCGGATCGAGGTTGCCGATCGCCGTCCCGCAGAATGCGATGGCAGAATTCGAAGAGTTCTGCCGGGCTCGCTCGGTGACCCCGTTCGCCGGTCTGCTGTCCGTATACTTCATTCTGCTGCACCGCTGGGCGGGAACGAGCGACATATCGGTC
>NZ_JAIOAB010000005.1 GCF_019890635.1 Streptomyces sennicomposti | reverse complement strand
GCAGCCCGCCGCCCCGGCTCCGGCCGCCGCACCGGCGAAGGCCGCGGCGCCCGCGAAGGCTCCGGCGCCCGCCAAGGCCCCGGCGCCCGCCAAGCCGGCCGCCGCCAAGCCCGAGCCCGCCGCCGCCTCCCCCGAGGGCCCGGAGTTCGTGACGCTGCGCGGCCCGTCCGCCGCGGTCGCCAAGAACATGAACGCCTCCCTGGAGCTGCCCACGGCCACGTCCGTGCGCGCCGTCCCGGTGAAGCTGCTGTTCGACAACCGCATCGTCATCAACAACCACCTCAAGCGGGCCCGCGGCGGGAAGATCTCCTTCACGCACCTGATCGGGTACGCGATGGTGCAGGCCATCAAGGCCATGCCGTCGATGAACTACTCCTTCGGGGAGAAGGACGGCAAGCCGACCCTGGTCAAGCCGCCGCACGTCAACCTCGGTCTCGCCATCGACCTGGTCAAGCCCAACGGCGACCGCCAGCTCGTCGTCGCGGCGATCAAGAAGGCCGAGACGCTGAACTTCTTCGAGTTCTGGCAGGCCTACGAGGACATCGTCCGCCGCGCCCGCGACGGCAAGCTGACGATGGACGACTTCACCGGCGTCACCGTCTCCCTGACCAACCCCGGCGGCCTCGGCACCGTGCACTCCGTGCCGCGCCTGATGCCCGGCCAGTCGGTGATCATGGGCGTCGGCTCCATGGACTACCCGGCGGAGTTCCAGGGCACCTCCCAGGACACCCTGAACAAGCTCGGCATCTCCAAGGTCATGACGCTCACGTCGACCTACGACCACCGGGTGATCCAGGGCGCCGCCTCCGGCGAGTTCCTGCGCCAGGTCGCCAACCTGCTGCTCGGCGAGAACGGCTTCTACGACGAGATCTTCAAGGCGCTGCGCATCCCCTACGAGCCGGTCCGCTGGCTCAAGGACATCGACGCCAGCCACGACGACGACGTCACCAAGGCCGCCCGCGTCTTCGAGCTGATCCACTCCTACCGGGTCCGCGGCCACGTCATGGCCGACACCGACCCGCTGGAGTACCGCCAGCGCAAGCACCCCGACCTGGACATCGTCGAGCACGGCCTCACCCTGTGGGACCTGGAGCGCGAGTTCGCCGTCGGCGGCTTCGCCGGCAAGTCGATGATGAAGCTGCGCGACATCCTCGGCGTGCTGCGCGACTCGTACTGCCGCACGGTCGGCATCGAGTTCATGCACATCCAGGACCCCAAGCAGCGCAAGTGGATCCAGGACCGCGTGGAGCGCCCGCACTCCAAGCCGGAGCGCGAGGAGCAGCTGCGCATCCTGCGCCGGCTGAACGCGGCGGAGGCCTTCGAGACCTTCCTGCAGACCAAGTACGTCGGCCAGAAGCGGTTCTCCCTGGAGGGCGGCGAGTCGGTCATCCCGCTGCTGGACGCGGTCCTCGACTCCGCGGCCGAGTCCCGCCTGGACGAGGTCGTCATCGGCATGGCCCACCGCGGCCGCCTGAACGTGCTGGCGAACATCGTCGGCAAGTCGTACGCGCAGATCTTCCGCGAGTTCGAGGGCAACCTCGACCCGAAGTCGATGCACGGCTCCGGCGACGTGAAGTACCACCTGGGCGCCGAGGGCGTCTTCACCGGCCTGGACGGCGAGCAGATCAAGGTCTCGCTGGCCGCGAACCCCTCCCACCTGGAGACGGTCGACCCGGTCATCGAGGGCATCGCCCGCGCCAAGCAGGACATCATCAACAAGGGCGGCACGGACTTCACCGTCCTGCCGGTGGCGATCCACGGCGACGCGGCCTTCGCGGGCCAGGGCGTGGTGGCCGAGACCCTGAACATGTCGCAGCTGCGCGGCTACCGCACCGGCGGCACGGTCCACATCGTCATCAACAACCAGGTCGGCTTCACCGCCGCCCCGGAGTCCTCGCGCTCCTCGATGTACGCCACCGACGTGGCCCGCATGATCGAGGCCCCGATCTTCCACGTGAACGGCGACGACCCGGAGGCCGTCGTGCGCGTGGCGCGGCTCGCCTTCGAGTTCCGCCAGGCGTTCAACAAGGACGTGGTGATCGACCTCATCTGCTACCGCCGCCGCGGTCACAACGAGTCGGACAACCCGGCCTTCACCCAGCCGCTGATGTACGACCTGATCGACAAGAAGCGCTCGGTGCGCAAGCTCTACACCGAGTCCCTGATCGGTCGCGGCGACATCACCCTGGAAGAGGCCGAGCAGGCGCTCCAGGACTACCAGGGCCAGCTGGAGAAGGTCTTCACGGAGGTCCGCGAGGCCACCGCGCAGCCCGCCGTCCCGGCCTCCGCCGACCCGCAGGCCGGCTTCCCGGCCGAGGTCGACACGGCGATCTCCGCCGAGGTCGTCAAGCGGATCGCCGAGTCCCAGGTCAACCTCCCCGAGCACTTCACCGTCCACCCGCGTCTGCTGCCCCAGCTGCAGCGCCGGGCGGCGATGGTCGAGGACGGCACCATCGACTGGGGCATGGGCGAGACCCTCGCCATCGGCTCGCTGCTGCTGGAGGGCACCCCGGTCCGGCTGTCCGGCCAGGACTCGCGCCGCGGCACCTTCGGCCAGCGCCACGCGGTCCTCATCGACCGCGAGACCGGCGAGGACTACACGCCGCTGCTGTACCTCTCCGACGACCAGGCCCGCTACAACGTCTACGACTCGCTGCTCTCCGAGTACGCGGTCATGGGCTTCGAGTACGGCTACTCGCTGACCCGCCCGGACGCGCTGGTGATGTGGGAGGCCCAGTTCGGCGACTTCGCCAACGGCGCCCAGTCGGTCATCGACGAGTACATCTCGGCCGCCGAGCAGAAGTGGGGCCAGACCTCCGGCGTCACGCTGCTGCTGCCGCACGGCTACGAGGGCCAGGGCCCGGACCACTCCTCGGCCCGGATCGAGCGCTACCTCCAGCTGTGTGCGCAGAACAACATGACGGTCGCGATGCCGACCCTGCCGTCGAACTACTTCCACCTCCTGCGGTGGCAGGTGCACAACCCGCACCACAAGCCGCTGGTGGTCTTCACCCCGAAGTCGATGCTGCGCCTGAAGGCCGCCGCCTCGAAGACGGAGGAGTTCACGACGGGCCGCTTCCGCCCGGTCATCGGCGACGCCTCGGTCGAGGCGAACGCCGTGAAGAAGGTCGTCTTCTGCTCCGGCAAGGTCTACTACGACCTCGACGCCGAGCGGAAGAAGCGCGGCGTGACGGACACCGCGATCATCCGCATCGAGCGCCTGTACCCGCTGCCGGGTGCCGAGCTGCAGGCGGAGATCAAGAAGTACCCGAACGCCGAGAAGTACCTGTGGGCCCAGGAGGAGCCGGCCAACCAGGGCGCCTGGCCGTTCATCGCCCTCAATCTGATCGACCACCTGGACCTGGCGGTCGGCGCGGACGTGCCGCACGGCGAGCGCCTGCGCCGTATCTCCCGCCCGCACTCCTCCTCTCCGGCCGTGGGTTCCGCGAAGCGGCACCAGGCGGAGCAGGAGCAGCTGGTGCGCGAGGTGTTCGAGGCGTAGCCGCCGCCGCGGGCGTCCTCGTCCGCGGGTCGCACATGGCCGGGCCGCATCCCCGAGTGGGGGGTGCGGCCCGGCCGCTTTCGCGGGGGGGGGTGGTGCGGGCGGCCCCGCTTTCGCGGTGGGTGGTGCGGGCCGGGGCGTCCCGGGTGCCGGGCGCGCGGACCGGGCGTTTCCGCGGACTTTCGGCGCACTTATCCTTGGGCGCATGTACTTCACTGACCGTGGCATCGAAGAGCTGGAGAAGCGGCGGGGCGAGGAGGAGGTCACCTTCGAGTGGCTGGCCGAGCAGCTGCGGACCTTCGTCGACCTGAACCCGGACTTCGAGGTTCCGGTGGAGCGGCTGGCCACCTGGCTGGCGCGGCTGGACGACGAGGAAGACGAGTAGGGCCGGGACGGCCCGGTATCGGAGGCCCGGACGGGCCGGACCGGTGCCGGCCGGGCGTGGGCCGGTGGCCCGACTGCGAGGCGCTCCTTCGGGGGCGCCTCTTTCGTGTGTCTTGACTTTCCGTGTCCGCGATATATCGTGTCTGGTGGTGGACACGATATGGCGTGTCGCGTCACCGTTCCGGTCCGTCCCAGGAGGTCAGCACCATGTCCGAGTGGTCCGTGGGGGAGCCCAGGAAGCTCACCTTCGACAAGCCCGTGACCGAACTGCACGTCCGCATCGTCAACGGCACGGTGAACGTCGTGGGCACGGACGACGACTCCGCCCGCTTGGAGGTGTCCGAGATAGAGGGACCTCCCCTGCTGGTCACCCAGCAGGGCGGCGCCCTGACCGTCGCCTACGACGACCTGCCCTGGAAGGGCTTCCTCAAGTGGCTCGACCGCAAGGGCTGGCGGCGCAGCGCCGTGGTCTCCCTGGCCGTCCCGGCGAGCACGCGGGTCGAGGTCGGGGTGGTCGGCGCCGCCGCGGTGGTCTCCGGGATCGACGGCCGCACGGAGGTCAGGGGCGTCACCGGCGACACCACGCTGGTGGGCGTCACCGGCCCGGTGCGCGCCGACACCGTCTCGGGCAGCGTGGAGGCGCAGGCCCTCTCCGGGGACCTGAGCTTCCACTCGGTCTCCGGTGACCTGACGGTGGTCGAGGGCGCCGGCTCCTCGGTGCGGGGCGACTCGGTGAGCGGTTCGATGATCATCGACATAGACCCGGCGAGCCGGCCCACCGACATCTCCCTGACGAACGTCTCCGGTGAGATCGCCATCCGGCTGCCCCACCCCGCGGACACCCGGGTGGAGGCGAACACCGCGAGCGGTTCGGTCTCCAACGCCTTCGAGGACCTCCGGGTGAACGGCCAGTGGGGCGCCAAGCGGATCACCGGCCGGCTGGGGACGGGCCAGGGCAGGCTGAAGGCGACGACCGTCTCCGGCTCCATCGCCCTGCTGCGCCGCCCGCAGGCCGCGGACGACTCCTGGGGCTCCGCTCCGGGCGGGACCGGCCCCGCCGACGACCCGGCCGACGGCACGACCGACAAGAAGGTGCTCTGACATGCCTCCCGTCTTCGCCCATGGACGTCTGCGGCTGTATCTGCTCAAGCTGCTCGACGAGGCCCCCCGCCACGGCTACGAGGTGATCCGCCTCCTGGAGGAGCGCTTCCAGGGGCTGTACGCGCCCTCGGCGGGCACCGTCTACCCGCGGCTGGCCAAGCTGGAGGCCGAGGGCCTGGTCACCCACACCACCGAGGGCGGCCGCAAGGTCTACGCCATCACGGACGCCGGCCGCGCCGAACTGGCCGACCGCAGCGGGGAACTGGCCGATCTGGAGCTGGAGATCCGCGAGTCGGTCGCCGAACTCGCCGCCGAGATCCGGGCCGATGTGCGCGGCGCGGCGGGCGATCTGCGCCGGGAGATGCGCGCGGCGGCCTCCGCGGCCCGGCAGGGTGCGGCGAAGGGCGGCTGGGAGTCCGGGACCGGCGAGGCGGGCGGCGCGGGCGACGAGAAGGAGGCCTGGCGGGCCGCCAAGGAGGAGATGCGCCGGGTCAAGCAGGAGTGGAAGGAGCAGGCCCGACGCGCCAAGGACGAGAGCCGGCGGGCCCGAGAGGAGGCCCAGCGGGCACGGCGCCAGGCCAAGGAGGCGCAGGAGCGCGCCCGGGCTCAGGCGCAGGAGGAGTTCCAGCGCGTCGCCCGGCGCCTCCAGGAGCAGGTGCAGGACCACTTCGCGCGGGGCGACTGGCCGACGGGGGTGCGCGAGGGACTGACCGAGATCGCCAAGGAGTTCGGCGACTTCGGGAAGAACTTCGCGTTCGGCCGCCCGTCCGCCGGTGAGGCGGCGGGGCGCGCCGAGTACTCCCAGACCCCGGAGGACTTCCCGGCCGCCTATGAACCCTCGTGGGCGCACGAGGACTTCACCGGCGACCCGGCCCGCGATCTGGACCGGCTGCTGGACCGCTTCCGCGACGACATCCGGGACGCGGCCCGCGACCAGGGCGTCACGACCGATCAGCTCCGTGAGGCCCGCCGCCATCTGTCGACGGCGGCGGCCCACATCGGCGCCCTGCTGCGCGGCCCGAAGGTCTGAGAGCCACACGGCCGGAAGGTCTGAGAGCCACGCGGCCTGACGGTCTGACGGGTGCTCAGGACGAGGTGAGGACGATCTTTCCGAACTGGTCGCCGGCGGCCAGCCGTTCGAAGCCCTCGCGGGCGCGGTCGAGCGGCAGCACCTCGTCGATGACGGGGCGGACGCCGGTGGCGGCGCAGAAGGAGAGCAGGTCCTCCAGCTCGTCCTTGGTGCCCATGGTGGAGCCGACCACCTTGAGTTCCAGGAAGAAGATCCGGGTCAGCTCGGCGTGGGAGGGCCGGTCGCCGCTGGTCGCGCCGGAGATGACGAGGGTGCCGCCGGGGCGCAGCGACTTCACCGAGTGGGACCAGGTGGCCGCGCCGACGGTCTCGATCACGGCGTCCACCCGCTGCGGCAGCCGCGCCCCGGCCTCCACCGCCTCCACGGCGCCGAGTTCCAGGGCCCGCTTGCGCTTGGCCTCGTCGCGGCTGGTGGCGAAGACCCTGAGGCCGGCGGCCTTGCCGAGGACGATCGCGGCGGTGGCGACACCGCCGCCGGCGCCCTGCACCAGGACCGAGTCACCGGGGCGTACGCCCGCGTTGGTGAACAGCATCCGGTAGGCGGTGAGCCAGGCCGTGGGCAGGCAGGCGGCCTCCTCGAAGGAGAGTTCCTTCGGCTTGGGCAGGATGTTCCAGGTGGGGACGGCGACCTGCTCGGCGAAGGTGCCCTGGTAGCGCTCGGTCAGGATGGAGCGGGGCTCCTCGGGGCCGACGCCGTGGCCGCTCTGTCCGATGACGGAGTGGAGGACGACCTCGTTGCCGTCCTCGTCGACGCCCGCGGCGTCGCAGCCGAGGATCATGGGCAGCTTGTCCTCGGACAGGCCCACGCCCTTGAGGGACCAGAGGTCGTGGTGGTTCAGTGAGGCGGCCCTGACGTTGACGGTGCTCCAGCCGGGGCGGGCCTCGGGGGCCGGGCGCTCCCCCGACTCCAGTCCGTTCAGCGGCTGGTCGCGGTCGATTCGGGCGGCATAGACAGCGAACATGACCTTGACGATAGGCCCGCCCCGCCCGTCACGGAACCGACCGCCCCTGTGACACACACCCTCTTGCCAACGATGCCGTGCGTGCGGCGGGACATACGGCGCCGCGTTCCGCCGGATGCGCAGCCGCTGCGCCGGCGAGGTGGGCCACCGAGCCCGCCCCTCTTCCCCGTGCGCGTACGGCCGGGTGCGCCGGCCCTCCCCGGGCGCGCGTCCCGTCGAGCGCGTCACCCGTATGGCCGACTGGGGGCCGCCCTGTTCGCACCCCGTTCCGCGCTACGGGCCGTCCCCGGTGGCGTGCCCGGGCACGTGAATGGCCCCGCCCTTGCGGGCGGGGCCATCCGGGTTCGTACCGGCTCGTGCCGGGTCACCTCAGCGGCGGGCGACGCCCTCCGCGCGGGCCGCCGCGGCGACCGCCGCCGTGACGGCGGGGGCGACCCGCTCGTCGAACGGCGAGGGGATGACGTAGTCCGCGGCCAGGTCGTCGCCGACGACCCCGGCCAGCGCCTCGGCCGCCGCGATCTTCATGCCCTCGGTGATCCGCGACGCCCGCACCTGCAGCGCGCCGGCGAAGATGCCGGGGAACGCGAGGACGTTGTTGATCTGGTTGGGGAAGTCGGAGCGCCCGGTGGCCACGACCGCCGCGTACTTGTGCGCGACCTCGGGGTGCACCTCGGGGTTCGGATTGGCCATCGCGAAGACGAAGGCGCCCTTCGCCATGGAGGCGACGGCCTCCTCGGCCACCGTGCCGCCGGAGACGCCGATGAAGACGTCGGCGCCGTTCAGCGCGTCCTCCAGCGTCCCGCTGAGGCCGGCCTTGTTGGTGAACTCGGCCAGCTCGCGCTTGACCGGCGTGAGGTCCTGCCGGTCGGCGGAGACGATGCCCTTGCGGTCGGCGACCGCGACATCGCCGATGCCGGCCTCGACCAGCATCTTGGCGATGGCGACACCGGCCGCGCCCGCGCCGGAGATGACGGCGCGCAGCTCGGCGATGGTGCGCCCGCTCAGCCGGGCCGCGTTGCGCAGCGCGGCGAGGGTGACGACCGCCGTCCCGTGCTGGTCGTCGTGGAAGACCGGGATGTCGAGGCGCTCCTGGAGCTTGCGCTCGATCTCGAAGCACCGCGGCGCCGAGATGTCCTCCAGGTTGACGCCGCCGAAGGACGGCGCGAGCCGCACGACGGTCTCGACGATCTCGTCGGCGTCGGTGCAGTCGAGGGCGATCGGCACCGCGTCCACGCCGCCGAACTGCTTGAACAGGATCGCCTTGCCCTCCATCACCGGGAGGGAGGCTTCGGGTCCGATGTCGCCGAGGCCGAGCACGGCCGTCCCGTCGGTCACGACGGCGACGACGGACGACTTCCACGTGTAGTCGTTGACCAGGTCCGGCTGCTCGGCGATGGCGGTGCACACCCGCGCTACGCCGGGCGTGTACGCCAGGGACAGGTCGTCCTTGTCGCGGACGGGCACGGTGGCCTGCACGGCCATCTTGCCGCCGCGGTGCAGCGCGAACGCGGGATCGAAGGAATCCAACGGCTCTGCCCCGCCGTCCTGATCCGTACTGCTGTCGCTGCGAGGATTGACGATCTCCGCTGCCACTTGGTTTTACCCCTTAATTGTTCATGGTTTGAGGGTGGCCACTCCTGGTGAGGGGTGGGCGGGACCGCGCACAGCCCTGTGAGTGATGCTTCGGGCGCATACGCGTCGGGCGCGCCGCACACGCGCCCTGAGCCCCAGGATGAGGGGTGTAAAGAACCTTCATACCGGACGGACGGCGTCGGCGACGAGTCCATAACGCGAAGGTCACATGACGACGCCCCGACACTTGGCCCAATATGGGGACAAGTGCTCGTCGAATGTTTGACAAGGCCCTGGAATCACCCAAAAGACGTGTTCCTTTGATCCACATCCCGAGACGGACAGCAGATCTTCCGGCCGGAAGAAGGCATTCCCGCAGATGATCCGGCCTTGCTGGGGCGCATAGGAGGGGTTCGGAGGTCTCCCGTTATCCGATTTTGACATGGCGAGTCCCCTGATTGGCGCATCCCGAATGGCAAGATGCGTCAATCGCACGAGGTCGCGACACCCGAAGGTGTGTTGTCGTCGACCCCACCACCCATCGGCAACGCCACCCATCCGCCGGAGGAGAACCACCATGACCGCACGCTCCACCCGTCGTACGACCACCGCCAAGCACTCCCGTCTGGCAGCGGCCGGTGCGATCGCGGTCGCAGGCGCCCTGATCCTCACCGGCTGCGGTGACCAGACCAAGGACACGGACAAGTCGTCCGACAACGCGTCGGCCGCCTCGGCGCCGCTGGCGAGCAAGCTCCCGGCCTCGATCCGCGACAAGGGCGTCATCCGGGTCGGCTCCGACATCTCCTACGCCCCGGTCGAGTTCAAGGACGCCTCCGGCAAGGTCGCCGGCATCGACCCGGACCTCGCGGACGCGATGGGCAAGCAGCTCGGCGTGAAGTTCGACTTCCAGAACGGCACCTTCGACGCCCTGCTCACCGGCCTGCGCTCCAACCGCTACGACATCGCGATGTCGGCGATGACGGACAACAAGAACCGCCAGGACGGCGTGGACCCGACCACGGGCAAGAAGGTCGGCGAGGGCGTCGACTTCGTCGACTACCTCCAGGCCGGCGTCTCCATCTACACCCGCAAGGGCGACACCAAGGGCATCGCCTCCTGGTCGGACCTGTGCGGCAAGAAGATCGCCGTGGAGCGCGGCACCGTCTCCGAGGACCTCGCCAAGTCCGAGACGAAGAAGTGTCCGGCCGGCAAGAAGATCACCATCCAGGCCTTCGACGACAACCAGCAGGCCGAGACCCGCCTGCGCTCGGGCGGCGCCGACGCCGTCTCCGCCGACTTCCCGGTCGCCGCCTACGCGGTCAAGACCTCCGGCGGCGGCAAGGACTTCGAGATCGTCGGCGACCAGGTCGAGGCGGCCCCGTACGGCATCGCGGTCGGCAAGTCGAACACCCAGTTGCGGGACGCCCTCCAGGCCGCGATGGACGCCGTCATCAAGAGCGGCGAGTACCAGAAGATCCTGGCCAAGTGGGGCGCCCAGGACGGCGCCGTCCAGCAGTCCGCCGTCAACGGCGGCAAGTGACCGCCCCCGCGCGGCCACCGAAAGGCAACACCTGTGAGCGCTGACATCGACAAGACGGCGGAGCCCAAGGGCACGCCCCCCGCAGGACCGCAGGCCGTGAAGGCCATCCCGGTCCGTCACTACGGGCGGTACGTCACCGCCGTCATCGCGATCGCCCTGCTCGCCGCGATCATCTACGCCTTCAGCCAGGGCAAGATCAACTGGCAGGCCGTCCCCGACTACTTCTTCGACGACCGGATCACCACCGGCGTCGGCAAGACCCTCCTGCTGACGGTCCTGTCGATGCTGATCGGCATCGTCGGCGGCATCGTCCTCGCGGTGATGCGCCTGTCGAAGAACCCGGTGACCTCGTCCATCGCCTGGTTCTACATCTGGTTCTTCCGCGGCACCCCGGTCCTGGTCCAGCTGTTCCTCTGGTTCAACCTGGGCCTGGTCTTCGAGTACATCAACCTGATGCCGTTCTACAAGGACTACTGGTCGAACTTCATGACGCCGCTGCTGACGGCGCTGCTCGGCCTGGGTCTAAACGAGGCGGCGTACATGGCGGAGATCTGCCGCGCCGGCCTGCTCGCGGTCGACGAGGGCCAGACCGAGGCGGCCCACGCGCTCGGCATGAGCCACGGCAAGACCCTGCGCCGGATCATCATTCCGCAGGCCATGCGGGTGATCGTGCCGCCGACCGGCAACGAAGTGATCAACATGCTGAAGACGACCTCGCTCGTGGCGGCCGTCCAGTATCCCGAGCTGTTCCGCTTCGCCCAGGACATCGGCACGGTCTCCGGCGCCCCGGTGGAGATGTACTTCCTCGCCGCCGCCTGGTACCTGATCCTCACCTCCGTGCTGAGCGTCGGCCAGTACTACCTGGAGCGCTACTACGCACGCGGCTCCAGCCGCAGCCTGCCGCCGACGCCGTGGCAGAAGGTCAAGGCCAACATGTTCTCCATCGGCCGGCCGAAGGGAGCCGTGGGCGCATGAGCGACAAGCTCACGAAGCAGGACGCCACCCCGCGCGACACCACCGTCGCGATGGTCAAGGCGGAGGGCGTGCACAAGTCCTTCGGCCAGGTGGAGGTGCTCAAGGGCATCGACCTGGAGGTGAAGCCGGGCGAGGTGTTCTGCCTCATCGGCCCCTCCGGCTCGGGCAAGTCGACCTTCCTGAGGTGCATCAACCACCTGGAGAAGATCAACGCGGGCCGGCTGTACGTGGACGGCGACCTCGTCGGCTACCGCCAGCACGGCGACAAGCTCTACGAGCTGCGCGACCGCGAGGTCGCCATGAAGCGCCGCGACATCGGCATGGTCTTCCAGCGCTTCAACCTGTTCCCGCACATGACCGCCGTCGAGAACGTCATGGAGGCGCCGGTCCAGGTCAAGGGCGCGAGCCGGGCCGAGGCCCGGGAGCGGGCGATGGGCCTGCTGGAGCGGGTGGGCCTGGCCGAACGCGCCGGCCACTACCCCTCGCAGCTGTCCGGCGGCCAGCAGCAGCGGGTGGCGATCGCCCGGGCCCTGGCCATGGACCCCAAGCTGATGCTGTTCGACGAGCCGACCTCGGCGCTCGACCCGGAGCTGGTCGGCGACGTCCTCGACGTCATGCGCGACCTCGCCGAGTCCGGTATGACGATGGTCGTCGTCACCCATGAGATGGGCTTCGCCCGCGAGGTGGGCGACAACCTCGTCTTCATGGACGACGGCGTGGTGGTCGAGTCCGGCCACCCGCGCGAGGTCCTGACCAACCCGCGGCACGAGCGCACCCAGTCGTTCCTGTCGAAGGTGCTGTAACCCCGGCGGACGCGGAAAGGGGCGGTACGGGATTCCCGTACCGCCCCTTTCGCCGTGGTCGGCTACTTCAGCGCCAGCAGCAGCGTGTCCGACGGGGAGCACCAGACCGGGCGGGCCTCGGCGAAGCCCTTCTCGCGCAGCACGCGCGCGTGCCAGGCCGGCGACGGCATGTCGCCGTCGGCGTGCTCGCCGTAGATCTCGAACCGGCGGGCGGTCGGCTCGGCCAGCACCGGGTCCTGCGCGGCCAGCTGCCACCACTCGGCCCAGTCCAGCGCGCCCCCGTCCCTGGCCCGATCCATGCGGGCGTGCCGCTGCGCGCGCTCGGCGGCGTTGATCCGGGGGGTGGTCTCGTCGATCATGTGGTCCGCGTTCATGAAGACGCCGCCGTCGCGGACGAGGTCCGCGATCGATCCGTACAGGGCCGCGAGGGGTTCGCAGTGCAGCCAGTGCAGGGCCGTCGCGGTCAGGACGGCGTCGTAGGAGTCGTGCGGCAGCTTCGCCGTCCAGTCGGGGTCCTTCAGGTCGGCGGTGACGAAGGAGACCCGCTCGTCGCCCTCGAAGGTGCCGCGGGCGATGGCGAGCAGCGCCGGGTCGAGGTCGACGCCGGTGCTGGTGGCGCCGGGGAAGCGGGCGAGCAGGCGGGCGGTGATGGTGCCGGTGCCGCAGGCGAGGTCGAGGACGCGCGGCGCGGTGCCGACGAGGGCCTCGACCATGTCGAGCATGATGCGGAAGCGGTCCTCGCGGTCCGGCATGTACCACTCCTGCTGCCGGTCCCAGCTTCGCTGCCAGGCCTGCCAGTCGGCTCCCGCAGCGGTGAGGTCCGGGTGCGTGTCCGTCATCGTCGCCCTCCCTGACGTAGGTCGCGTAATACCCTGGAAGCACGACCGTCTGTTACAAGGTCGTGCCCACGACCATAGGGCACACCGGTAAGGACTACAAGTGGAACTGGCCTATTACTCGGACTACGCCGTCCGTCTCGTCAACACCGAGGAACCGGCCCGGGGGAAGGACACCCTGACGTCGGTGGAGGCGGTCCGGGAGCTGTTCGGCGCCAACGGCTCGGCGGCCCGCCGCGCCACCGAGGCCGATGTGACGCGCTTCCGCTCGGTGCGGGCCCGGCTGCGGGCGGTCTTCGAGGCGGCCGACCAGGGCGACGAGACCCTGGCGGTGGCGCTGCTGAACTCCCTGCTGCTGGAGTTCCCGGTGAGCCCGCAGATCTCCGGGCACGACTACCGGGACGAGGACGGCCGCCCGCTGTGGCACATGCACCTGGCCGACCACCCGTCGAACGCCACGGCCGGCTACGCGGCGATCGCCGCGATGGGCCTCGCCTTCCATCTGACGGAGTACGGCGTGGACCGGCTCGGCCTGTGCGAGGCCGCGCCCTGCCGCAACGCCTACCTCGACACTTCCACCAACCGCTCGCGCCGCTACTGCTCCGACCGCTGCGCCACCCGGGCCAACGTGGCCGCCTACCGCGCCCGCAAGCGCCTGGAGGCCGACCGGTCGGCGAACACGGGCCTGGCGGCCGACAGCGCCCAGCGCACCAGCGCCGGCCCGAAGCGCTGACCGGGCCGCCGCGGCCGGTAGCGGAACCACACCTTCCCGAGCACCAGCTCCTCGGGGACGGCGCCGTAGTCGGTGCTGTCGCCCCCGGCGTACGCGTTGTCCGCGAGCACCCACCAGCCGCCCTCGCGCCGCTCCGCGGCCCGTTTGACGACCAGCAGGTCCTGCTGGAACGGATGGCGCAGGACGATCACGTCACCCGGCCGGATGCGCGCCCCGTACCGCACCAGGAGCCGGTCGCCGTGGTACAGCGTCGGCACCATGGACGGCCCGGTCACCTCGGCCAGCCCGAAGGGCACTACGGCGGCCCCGCGCTCGGTCTCCTGCGACAGCTCCGGCATCCCCGGCACCTCCCCGGTCCGTTCGTCCACCAGTCTCAGTCTGACCCTGGACTTTTGTCCTAAGCCCAAGGGGGCACCCGAGAAATCACGCCTTGCAGGGAGTAATGTCCCACCTGAGAAGACGATCACGAGGAAGGAATGCTCCATGCTTTCCCGCCTGTTTGCCCCCAAGGTCAAGGTCAGCGCCCACTGCGACCTGCCCTGCGGCGTGTACGACCCGGCCCAGGCCCGCATCGAGGCGGAGTCGGTGAAGGCCGTTCAGGAGAAGATGGCCGCCAACGAGGACCCGCAGTTCCGGGTGCGTGCCATTGTCATCAAGGAGCAGCGCGCCGAGCTGGCCAAGCACCACGTCTCCGTGCTGTGGAGCGACTACTTCAAGGCCCCGCACTTCGAGAAGTACCCGCAGCTGCACCAGCTGATCAACGACACCCTGAAGGCCCTCTCGGCCGCCAAGGCCTCCGCCGACCCGGCGACGGGCCAGCAGGCCCTGGACCTCATCGCCGAGATCGACAAGATCTTCTGGGAGACCAAGAAGGCCTGAACCCCAGGCTTCGGCGGCGGCCCCCTCACCGGGGCCGGCGCCCAGAGCGTGACCCAGGGAGGCCCGGCCGCTTCGCGCGGCCGGGCCTCCGCTCGCGTTCTGGGAGATCGTCTGGGAGATCCTCGGCGGTGTGGCCGACCGAGGGGGAGAGTGGTCCGGGGCAGGGAGCGTGGTCCGGGGCCGCGGAGGGCGGTCGGGGCGCCGAGGGCGGTCGGGGCTCGGAGGGCAGTCGGGGTGGTCGGCCCGCGACGGCCGGCTCACGGCGGTCGGCTCGGGGGTGTCGGTTCGGCGGCCTACGATCGGCGTATGAGCATCCGCTGGACCTACGCCTTCGTCGACCGGCCCGCCGCGCGGTTCGCCCGTGCGCTGGAGTTCTGGACGGCCGTCACGGACACCCGGCTGTCCGAACTCCGTGGCGATGAAGGGGAGTTCACCACATTGCTGCCGGACGGCGCCGATCCGTGCGTCAAGGCGCAGGCCGTCGGTCCGGGGGACGGTGGCGCGCATCTCGACCTCGTCGGCGAGGACGTCCGGGGAGTGATGGCGGCGGCGGTGCGGCTCGGGGCCGTGATCGTCGCCGATCACGGCGAGTGGGCCGTACTGCGGTCGCCCGGTGGGCAGTTGTTCTGCGCGGTGCCCTGGGGCGGGGAGTCCGTGCGTCCGCCCGTCGTCCGGGGCAGCCGGCTCGATCAGGTGTGTCTGGACGTCCCGCCCTCCGCCTTCGCCGCCGAAGTCGCCTTCTGGGGCGGGCTGCTGGACGACTGGGAGTCGCGGCCCGGCTCCCGGCCCGAGTTCCACGTCCTCACACCGCCGCCCGGCCTCCCGGTCCGCCTCCTGCTGCAGCGCCTGGACGGGGAACGGCCCGCCGGCGCCCATCTGGACCTCGCCTGCGCGGACATCGCCGCCACCCGCGCGGACCACGAGCGGCTGGGCGCCACCCATGTGGCCGACCATCCGCACTGGACCGTGCTGCGCGACCCGGCCGGCGGTCTGTACTGCCTGACCGGGCGGGACCCGGAGACGGGCGGGCTGCCCGCCGCCGGGCGGGGCTGAGGCGGGGATCAGTTCCCGAGAGGCTTCGCCGCGTTGGCCGTGGGCGCGGGACCGGTGCGGGGTTCACGCCACATGGGCCACATCTGGGGGCCGTCGGGGAGGTCGAGGGTGCGGCCGGTGAACGTGAATCCCAGCCGCTCGTACAGCTTGGTGCTGCGGGTGCTGCTGGCCTCCAGATAGGCCGGCAGTCCCTCCCGGTCGCAGCGGTCGAGGACGTGCCGGATCAGCGCGCCGCCCAGTCCCTCGCCCTGCCGCTCCGGTGCGACGCCGATCATCCACAGGTATTCGTGGGCACGGCCGGCCGGGTGCGACGCGGCCAGCAGCCGGGCGATCTCCTCGACCCGGGGGTTCGCCGGGTCCACGGACTCCCGCATCCGCACCGCGTCGTCGGCCTCGTCGGCTCCCACGGGCCCGTCGGGGCCCTCCGGTGCGGCGGCCGTGCCGCCTTCGTCCGGGCCCTCGTGGCCGTCGGCCGGTACGGACAGCCAGAGCGCGCACGCCGAGCCGTCCTCGGTGACATCGATCCGGCCCTCGGCGAGGACGATGTCGGTGAAGGCGGCCATCAGCCGGTGGTGGGTCGTGCGGCGGTACTCCTCGCCGGGGAAGACCCAGCCGCTCACCGGGTCGTCCTGGAACGCCTCGTCCAGCAGCAGCACGATCAGCTCCCGGTCGCCGGCGCCCGCCGCCCGAATCGCCACGCCCATCTTCCGCCCCTCTGCCCTCGAACTTCCTCAGAAGCAACGGGAGTTGAGCGTACCCGGGGAACGGGCCGGGTGAGGAGCGGGCCCCGCACACCGTGGGGAAGTGCGGGACCCGCCGGGCCGAAGCCGCCAAGGTCCGTACGGGGTCAGGAGCCGTACGGACCCGGCGACTCCGGGGTCTGCGTCCGCCCGTCCGGGTTCTCCATGGGGAAGCTCCGTCCCCGCCCCGGGGATTCCCTGTGGAGTTGCGGACTCGCGGAGTCGCGGCGCTGTGGAGTTGTGCCGTCGCCCGGCGCCGGCAGCGATGCCGGCGCCGGCGTCAGCTGGTGCGTCTGGTCACGAACTCGGCCAGGGCCAGCAGGCCCCCCGCCGCAGCGGGGTCCGGGATCGCCCGGGACAGTTCGTGGACCGCCTGGGCCATCCGGTCGGCCGCCTGGGACTGGGTCCAGTCCCGGCCGCCCGCCCGCTCCACCGCCAGCGTGGCGCGCTCCTCCTCCCCTTCCCGGTGGGGCCGGGCGTACAGCTCGGCGAGTTCGGCGGCCGCCGGGGTGCCGGAGGTGAGCGCGGCGACCACCGGCAGGGACTTCTTGCGGGCGGCGAGATCGGCGCCGGCGGGCTTGCCGGTGCGCTCCGGGTCGCCCCATATGCCGATCACGTCGTCGATGAGCTGGAACGCGAGCCCGGCCTGCCGGCCGAAGGCGTCCAGCGCCCGCACCTCCTCCTCGGCCGCCCCCGCGTACAGCCCGCCGACGGCGCACGCACAGCCGAGCAGCGCGCCCGTCTTGGCCTCGGCCATGGCGAGCACTTCGGCGAGCGTCACCTCCGTCGGCGCCCGGCTCTCCAGCGCCGTGTCCGCGTGCTGGCCCGCGCACAGCTCCACCACGCAGGCGGCGAGCCGGGCGGCGGCGGCCGGTGCGGCCGGGTGCGGGTCCTCGGCGAGCAGCCGCAGGGCGAGCGCCTGGAGGGCGTCCCCGGCGAGGATGGCGTCGGCGTCGCCGAACACCTTCCACACGGTGGGCCGGTGCCGCCGGGTGGTGTCCCGGTCCATCACGTCGTCGTGCAACAGCGTGAAGTTGTGGACCAGTTCCACCGCCGCGGCCGCCCGGACTGCGGCCGCCCGTCCCCGCGCCCCGCCGATCGCGTGGGCCGCGGCCAGGACCAGCGCCGGACGGATCGCCTTGCCCGCGTTCCCCGTGGCGGGGGTGCCGTCGGCGTGCTCCCACCCGAAGTGGTAGCTCGCGATCCGGCGCATGGACGGGGGCAACGAGGCGACCGCCGACCGCAGTTCCGGGTCGACGGACGCGCGGGCGCGGTCCAGGATCACCGCCGCGTCCTGCCCGTCGGGCGCACCGGCCGGTGCGCCGTCGGGGCCGGGGGCGGGCCGGGGGAACGGCACGGGCGCCGTCCCCGCCCGCCGTGCCGGCGCCGCGTCGCCGAGGCCACCGGGTGGTCGTGGTGTCGTCTCCGTCATGAACTCGGCCATCCGCTCCCCCTCGGAGAGTCCGCGAACACTGGTGGCTGCGCTGCCGGTACCGGGTCCCTGCCCCCGTGGTGTCCTACCCGGAGCGGCGGGCGGGGACACCGCGGGCGGGCGGGGAGCGTCAGCGCCAACGGCCGACCTCGATGTTCTCCAGGACGCCCAGCGCGTCCGGGACCAGCACGGCGGCCGAGAAGTACGAGGTCACCAGGTACTTGATGATTGCCTGCTCGTTGATGCCCATGAACCGCACGGACAGGCTCGGCTCGATCTCGTCCGGAATGCCCTGGGCGCGCAGTCCGATGACGCCCTGGTCCTCCTCGCCCAGACGCATGGCGATGATGGAACTGGTCCGGGCCTCGGTGACCGGGATCTTGTTGGACGGGAAGATCGGCACCCCGCGCCAGGTGGGGATGCGGTTGCCGCCCATGTCGATGGTCTCGGGCACCAGGCCCCGCTTGTTCAGCTCGCGGCCGAACGCGGCGATGGCGCGCGGGTGGGCGAGGAAGAGCTTGGTGCCGCGGCGCCGGCTGAGCAGCTCGTCCATGTCGTCGGGGCTCGGCACGCCGTCGTGCGGCTGGATCCGCTGGTCGTACTCGCAGTTGTGGAGCAGGCCGAAGTCACGGTTGTTGATCAGCTCGTGCTCCTGGCGCTCCTTCAGCGCCTCGACGGTCAGCCGGAGCTGCTGCTCGGTCTGGTTCATCGGCTGGTTGTAGAGGTCGGCCACGCGGGTGTGGATGCGCAGCACGGTCTGGGCGATGCTCAGTTCGTACTCGCGGGGCCGGGCCTCGTAGTCGACGAAGGTGTGCGGGATGTCCGGCTCGCCGCTGTGGCCCGCGGCGAGGTCGACCTCCTTCTCGCCGTACTTGTTGGTGCGCTGGCCGGGGATCGAGCGCAGCCGCCTGAGGTGGTCGCGCAGCGAGGCGGCGCGCTCGGAGACTTGCTCGAAGTCGTGCCGGGACAGGACGAGGACGGTGCAGGTGGTGTCCGCGCGGACCGTGTACTCCCAGATGGCGTCGGAGTCCAGGAGCGCGTGCTCGCCGAAGTAGGCGCCGTCGGCGAGGATGCCGAGGACCTGGTCGTCGCCGTAGGGGCCGGTGCCGACCTTCTCGGCGCGGCCGTGGACGAGGAGGTAGACCTCCTCCAGCTGGTTGCCGAACGAGGCGATCACCTGGCCGGCGCCGATCTCGCGCTGCCGGCAGCGCGAGGCGAGTTCGGAGAGCACGTCGTCGTCCTCGTACCCCCGCAGCGCGGGCAGTTCGCCGAGTTCGGCGGGGATCACCTCGACCCGGTCGCCCGTCTTGACGAAGGTGATCCTGCCGTCGCCGACGGCGTAGGTGAGCCGCCGGTTCACCCGGTAGGTACCGCCCTGCACATCGACCCAGGGCAGCATGCGCAACAGCCAGCGCGAGCTGATCTCCTGCATCTGGGGTACGGACTTGGTGGTGGTGGCCAGGTTCCGCGCGGCCGCCGTGCCGAGGCTCTGCTGCGGCCGGCCCTGCTCCGCACGGACCTCTTCGCCTACCGACATAGAGAATTGCCCTCCCGATCATGCCAGGCGCTCGATCGGCGCCCGCATCGACTTGCACGCACCAGCCTTCCATCACGCACCGTGTCGGTGCTATTACACGAAAGAGCGGGAATGGATCACCGCCGGGCCGGGCAAAGGCGGTGGTCCGGGCCGGCCCCTGCGCCGTTGCGCCGCCCCGTGCGCTCCCCGGCCCGCTCCGGGACAATGGCCCGGTGACCAGCACCACCGCCCCCGGCCCCGCCGCACTGTCCCCCCGGCTGCCGTCGCCGCTGCAGGAGCTGGCCGACGACCGCTTCACCCGGCGCGGGCTGCGGCTGCTGCTCAAGCGGGACGATCTGATCCACCCGGAGCTGGTCGGCAACAAGTGGCGCAAGCTCGCCCCCAATCTGGCGGCCGCGGCCGGCCGGACGGTCGTCACCTTCGGCGGCGCGTACTCCAACCATCTGCGCGCCACCGCCGCCGCGGGCCGGCTGCTCGGGCTGCCCACCGTCGGCGTGGTGCGCGGACACGAGCTGGCCGGCCGTCCGCTCAACCCGTCCCTGGCCCGGTGCGCGGCCGACGGGATGCGGCTGCACTTCGTGGAGCGCTCGATGTACCGCCGCAAGGCCGAGCCGGAGACGCTGGCGGCGCTGCTGGAGGCGGTCGGCGTGCGGGACGCCCATGTCGTGCCGGAGGGCGGCAGCAACGCGCTCGCGGTGCGCGGCTGCCGGGCCCTCGGCGCGGAACTCGGCGCGCACGCCGACGTGGCGGCCGTGGCCTGCGGAACCGGGGGCACCCTGGCCGGTCTGGCCGCCGGTCTGCCGCCGGGCCGGCGCGCCCTCGGCATACCGGTCCTCAAGGGCGGCTTCCTGGGCGCGGAGATACAGGCCCTGCAGCAGGAGGCCTTCGGCGCGCGTCGGGGCACGTGGTCGCTGGACGAGCGGTTCCACTGCGGCGGGTACGCCCGCACCACGCCCGAGCTGGAGTCCTTCGCCGCGGACTTCTCCGCCCGCCACGGCGTCCCGGTCGAACGCCTCTACGTCGCCAAGCTGCTGTACGCGCTGGTCGCGCTGGCGGCCGAGGACGCCTTCCCGCGCGGGACGACGATCGCGGCGGTCGTCACGGGCCGTCCCTTCCCGGACCAGCCCTGAGGCGGAGACACCCCTACGCCGTCTCCCGGTAGACCGCCGCCTCCTCCAGGTCCAGGCGGCGCAGCAGGGTGCGCAGCATCTCGTCGTCGATGTAGCGGCCGTCGCGCAACCGTACGAACACCTCCCGTTCGGCGCCGATCATGTCCCGGGACAGGCGGCGGTAGGTGTCGTCGACCGATTCCCCGGTGACCGGGTTGGTCTGGCCGAGGCGTTCCCAGACGGCGTTGCGGCGGCGCTCCAGGACCGCGCGGAGGCGTTCGGCCAGCGGCGGGGGCAGGGTGTTGCGCTCGTCGGCGAGCAGTTCCTCCAGGCGCTGCTCGGCGGCCAGGGAGGCCTGTGCCTGGGCGTTCGCCTCGGCGAGGGTGGCGGCCCGCGCGTCGCGGCCGGGGAACTTCAGCAGGCGGATCAGCGGGGGCAGGGTCAGGCCCTGGACGACGAGGGTGCCGATGACGGTGGTGAAGGTCAGGAAGAGCAGCAGGTTGCGCTGCGGGAAGGGGCCGCCGCCGTGCACCGTGACCGGGATGGAGAAGGCGATGGCCAGCGACACCACGCCCCGCATGCCGGCCCACCCGGTGACCATCGCGCCCCTCCAGGTGGGGTTCTCCTCCCGCTCGCGCACCCGCCGGGACAGCAGCCGGGGCAGGAACGTCGCCGGGTACACCCAGACGAACCGGGCCGCGACGACCACCAGGAAGAGGACGACCGCGTACAGGACGGCGTCGGCGCCGGAGTACGTGTCGAGGCCGCGGACGACGACCGGCAGCTGGAGGCCGATGAGGGCGAAGACCGCCGACTCCAGGACGAAGGCGACCATCTTCCACACGGCCTCCTCCTGGAGGCGGGTGGCGAAGTCCACCTCCCACGCGCGGTGCCCGAGGTAGAGGGCGACGGTGACGACCGCGAGGACGCCGGAGGCGTGCACCTGTTCGGCGACGCCGTAGGCGACGAACGGGATCAGCAGGGAGAGGCTGTTCTGCAGCAGCGCTTCCTTCAGATGGGTGCGCAGCCAGTGCAGGGGGGCCATCAGCACCAGGCCGACGCCGACGCCGCCGACCGCCGCGACCAGGAACTCCTCCACTCCCCCGGCCCAGGTCGCGCCCTCGCCGACCGCCGCGGCCAGGGCGACCTTGTAGGCGGTGATCGCGGTGGCGTCGTTGAGCAGGGACTCGCCCTGGAGGATCGTGGTGATCCGGGAGGGCAGCCCGACCCGGCGGGCCACCGCCGTCGCCGCGACCGCGTCCGGCGGCGCCACCACGGCGCCCAGCACCAGGGCGGCCGTCAGCGGCAGGTCCGGCACGATCAGATAGGCGGCCCAGCCGACCACGAAGGTCGCGAAGAGCACGTAGCCGACCGAGAGCAGCGCCACGGGCCGCACCTGCGCGCGCAGGTCCAGGTAGGAGCTGTCGATGGCCGACGTGTACAGCAGCGGGGGCAGCAGCAGCGGCAGGACCACCTCGGGGTCGAGGGCGTAGTCGGGCACCCCGGGGACGTAGGAGACCGCCAGTCCGGCGGCGACCAGCAGCAGCGGCGCCGGCACCGGGGTGCGCCGGGCGGCCCCGGCCACCGCGGCGCTGCCCGCCACCAGCAACAGCAGCGGCATCACGTCCATCGTCCTCGCCCGCCCATCGTCGTCTCGTCCCGTCCGCTCGTTCCACGTGGTCGCGGGTGCGGAAGTCGTAATCTGGCAATCATGAAACAGTGCACGCACACCGGCGCGCTGCCGAACCCGGAGCCCGACCCCCGCAGCGAGACGTGCCTGGAGTGCCTGGCCGAGGGCACGCACCCGGTCCAGCTCCGGCTGTGCCTGACCTGCGGCCACGTGGGCTGCTGCGACTCCTCGCCGAACCAGCACGCCACCAAGCACCACAAGGACACCGGGCACCCGGTGATGCGGACCTTCGAGCCCGGCGAGGACTGGCGCTGGTGCTTCGTGGACCACGTACTCGTGTGACCGGGGTTCCGGACGGTTCGGGGGTCTGACGTCTGGGTACGTCAATCCGGCGCGCGCTGTTCCCATTTGAGCCCGCCGAACCCCTAGACACGGAGCGTATCCGTGCGTTTACTATGAGTGACAGCAGGGGTTGGGGTCCCAGGGACAGTAATGTCGAGAGCGCGGTAGCGTCACCGCTGAACCACGCGTCGCGTGACCCGGGGGGCGACCCTCGGCCCCGTAAATGCTTGTACCACCTTGGAGGTGAGGGTGTCCCAGATCGCAGGCGAGCCCGCGGCGAACCAGGACTTCGTGGAGGTCCGGCTGCCGGCTGCGGGTGCCTACCTGTCGGTGCTGCGGACGGCCACGGCCGGCCTCGCGGCCCGTTTGGACTTCACCCTGGACGAGATCGAGGACCTGCGCATCGCGGTGGACGAGGCCTGCGCGATCCTGCTCCAGCAGGCCGTGCCCGGCTCGGTGCTCAGCTGCGTCTTCCGGCTGGTCGACGACTCGCTGGAGGTCACCGTCTCGGCCCCCACCACGGACGGCCACGCGCCCTCGCGGGACACCTTCGCCTGGACCGTCCTGTCCGCGCTCGCGGGCAAGGTCTCCTCCGCGGTGGACGAGGACAAGACCGTTTCGATCAGCCTCTACAAACAGCGCGGCGCGGGACCCGGGCCGGCGTGAGGAACGGGGACGGGCCGGTGCGGGACGAAGAGCGCGGCACACGGGAACTGCCGGCCGAGGGCGGGTCGCCGCCCCGCGCGGACGGGGCCGGGACCCCGGCCGGAGACGGTCCGGGCGGTCCGGCGGGGAGCGCGCGGCCGGCCGCGGGCATCGACGGCATCCCCGAGCAGGCCAGGCCGCACCCGGACGACGAGGCCGCGGGCACCGCTGCCGCGGGCGAGCGTCCGGACGACGCCGTACGGGGCGCGCCGCCGCCGGTGCGCGGCGGGGCCTCCGCAGGCCGGAGGGGTCCCGCCACCCACGCCACGCCGAAGGCGGGGGAGGAGGCGAGGGCTCGGGGAAGGGCGACGGGCGGGACGATGAGCGAGCACGAGCGGAACTCCGAGGACGGCACACCGAGCGTGCCCAGCGTGCACGGCACGCACCACGACGGGCACGACCGCAGTGGCGCACGCGCGATGTTCGTGGAGCTGCGCGCTCTGAAGGAGGGCAGCCCGCAGTACGCCGAGCTGCGCAACCAGCTGGTCCGGATGCACCTGCCGCTCGTCGAGCATCTCGCGCGCCGCTTCCGCAACCGCGGGGAGCCGCTGGACGACCTCACCCAGGTCGCCACCATCGGCCTGATCAAGTCGGTCGACCGCTTCGACCCGGACCGCGGCGTGGAGTTCTCCACGTATGCGACCCCGACGGTCGTCGGCGAGATCAAGCGGCACTTCCGGGACAAGGGCTGGGCGGTGCGGGTGCCGCGCCGGCTCCAGGAACTGCGGCTGGCGCTCACCACGGCGACCGCCGAGCTGTCCCAGCTGCACGGCCGCTCCCCCACGGTGCACGAGCTGGCGGAGAAGCTCGCCATCTCCGAGGAGGAGGTCCTGGAGGGCCTGGAGTCGGCCAACGCCTACTCCACGCTGTCCCTGGACGTCCCCGACACGGACGACGAGTCCCCGGCGGTCGCGGACACCCTCGGCGCGGAGGACGAGGCGCTGGAGGGGGTGGAGTACCGCGAGTCGCTCAAGCCGCTGCTGGAGGACCTCCCGCCGCGCGAGAAGCGGATCCTGCTGCTGCGGTTCTTCGGCAACATGACCCAGTCGCAGATCGCGCAGGAGGTCGGCATCTCGCAGATGCACGTCTCCCGGCTGCTGGCCCGCACCCTGGCCCAGCTGCGGGACAAGCTGCTGGTGGAGGAGTGACACCGCGGCGGAATCGGCCTCACGGCCACTGACGGCCGGGGCGCGCCGCCCGCGCGGGGCCGCGCCGCGCCCGGGGCCGCTCCTACGCAGACACGGTCTTCCGGGCTGCCCCTACGGAGACACGGTCTTCCGGGCCGCCCTCGCGGGGGCGCCGTCCGGGGCTGTGACGCCGGTCGCTAGCGGCGGCGCTGGTCGCTCTCGCTCTCCTGCGTGCGGCCCGGGCCCTTGATGCCGAGGGCCAGGGTCGTCGCCGGGTTGACGAGCAGGACCAGCGAGGTGATCGCTACCGCCGCGAGCGCGATGCCCGCGGGGACGGCCATGCCGTCCGCCTTGAGCAGGTTGTAGGCGACGGGCAGCGCCATGATCTGGGTGATGACGGCCGGTCCGCGGCTCCAGCCGCGCCGCAGCAGCAGCCCGCGGGCGGCCAGCAGCGGCAGCAGCGCGAGCACGAGCACGGTGATCCCGCCGGTGACGGCCTGCTGCCGGTCGTCGCCGTCGCCCGTGATGCCGAGGACGAGCATCCAGAGGCCGCCGGCGAGCAGCGCGAGCGCCTCCAGCCCGCACAGCGCCGCCGCGTACGTCAGCCGCCGCGGGCGCGGCCCGGCGGGGTCCGCCGGGTCCGTGGTGCCGACGGTGCCGGAAACGGATTTCTGCTCACTGCTCACCCCTGAAGGGTAGCCCTCGGGGCCCGGGCGCAGGCCGCGCGGGCCGCGCCGCCGTGTCCGGACTCACGCCGGTTCGTCTTACCCGATCCCTACCTCGGCCTGGGCGGAGTACTAACCAGTAGGTACCCTGCAATCCATGCGTGCACTTCTCGTGGTCAATCCGGCGGCAACCACCACAAGCGCACGTACGCGCGACGTCCTGATCCACGCGCTCGCCAGCGAGATGAAGCTGGAGGCGGTCACCACCGAGTACCGCGGCCACGCGCGCGACCTGGGCCGGCAGGCCGCGGACAGCGGCGAGATCGACCTGGTGGTCGCCCTCGGCGGCGACGGCACCGTCAACGAGGTGGTCAACGGCCTGCTGCACCGCGGCCCCGACCCCGAGCGGCTCCCCCGCCTCGCCGTGGTGCCCGGCGGTTCCACCAACGTCTTCGCCCGCGCCCTGGGGCTGCCCAACGACGCGGTGGAGGCCACCGGCGCGATCCTGGACGGCCTGCGGGAGGGCAGCGAACGCACGGTCGGTCTGGGTCTGGCCTCCGGGACGCCGGGCACCGAGGACGCGGCCGTGCCCGAGCGCTGGTTCACCTTCAACGCCGGCCTCGGTTTCGACGCGGGCGTGGTCGGCCGGGTCGAGCAGCAGCGCGAGCGCGGCAAGAAGTCCACGCACGCGCTGTACGTGCGACAGGTCGTCCGCCAGTTCCTCGGCGAACCGAACCGCCGGCACGGCACGATCACCCTGGAGCGGGACGGCGAGGACCCGGCCACCGATCTGGTGGTCGCCATAGTCTCGAACACCTCGCCGTGGACGTATCTCGGCAATCGCCCGATGTACACGTCGCCCAAGGCCTCGTTCGACACGGGGCTCGACGTGCTCGGGCTGAGCCGCCTCTCGACGGCCGCGGTCGCCCGGTATGGCACGCAGTTGCTCACTTCGTCCCCGGAACGCGGACCCCAGGGCCGGCACGCTCTGTCACTGCATGATCTGAGCCGCTTCACCTTGCATTCGAAGGTGCCGCTCCCCCTCCAGATGGACGGCGACCACCTGGGACTGCGAACGAGCGTGACGTTCACAGGCGTACGCCGTGCACTGCGTGTGATTGTGTGAGTGGAAGGGCCGAAAGTCCTTTCACTCGAACGTTTAGGCCAGGGTCCACCCCATGGAAGTACGGCTGTGACCTAGTCGACACCGAGGAATCAAAAAAAACTTTCCGGAAGGGGTTGTATCCGTCGCCGAGGTTTGCGAGTCTCTACATGGCGATCGGGGCGGCCCACCACACGGGCCCCAGAGATCACCGGAACCCCTCTTCAAACCACAGGACCACGCCAGGGCAACCTGACGGTCGGCCCTTCACTTGTTGAGGGATTCGTGAAAGCGTTCACATTCACAAGCAACTTGCACGTAATACCAAGGAGAGGTAGCAGCCATGGACTGGCGTCACAACGCCGTTTGCCGCGAGGAAGACCCCGAGCTCTTCTTCCCCATCGGCAACACCGGTCCTGCGCTGCTGCAGATCGAGGAAGCCAAGGCCGTCTGCCGTCGCTGCCCGGTGATCGAGCAGTGTCTGCAGTGGGCGCTCGAGTCCGGTCAGGACTCCGGCGTCTGGGGTGGTCTCAGCGAGGACGAGCGCCGCGCGATGAAGCGCCGCGCCGCCCGCAACCGGGCCCGTCAGGCCTCCGCCTGACAACAGCCACCCCGCTGACAGCCTGAGCTTGGCGGCGCGTACAGCGAGTACGCATCTCCCGCCCCCGAGCCGCAGCGCGCAGTACCCCCCGGTGGCCCCCCGCTCTTCGAGCGGAGGCGCCCGCCGACAGGGGAAGCACGAAGCGACTAGCCCCGGACCTTTCGAGGTTCGGGGCTCTTTGCTGTGCCCCCTGCCGAAAGGCCGTGCTTCCGGTCCGGAGCTCATGCTCCCCGCCGGAAGGCCGTGCTCCTGCTCCGAAGGCCGTACTCCCCGGCCCAACGGCCCCGCCCGAACCGGAGTTGCCGCCCGGTCCGGGGATCTCACCGCGCCCGGCGGCTACTTGTGGGCCTGGACCGGGATGTCGAGGATCACCCGCGTGCCGCGGTCCGGGGCCGGGACCATGTCGAACGTGCCGCCCAACTCCCCCTCGACCAGGGTCCGTACGATCTGGAGGCCGAGGTTGCCGGAGCGGTGCGGGTCGAAGCCCTCGGGCAGTCCGACCCCGTCGTCCTGGACGGTGACCAGCAGCCGGGACTCGCGCGAGGTGCCGCCGCGGACCGCGGAGACCTCGACCGTGCCGGTGTCGCCCTCCCGGAAACCGTGCTCCAGCGCGTTCTGCAGGATCTCGGTGAGCACCATCGACAGCGGGGTGGCGACCTCGGCGTCCAGGATGCCGAACCGGCCGGTGCGCCGGCCGGTCACCTTGCCCGGCGAGATCTCGGCGACCATCGCCAGCACCCGGTCGGCGATCTCGTCGAACTCCACCCGCTCATCCAGGTTCTGAGACAGCGTCTCATGCACGATGGCGATCGACCCGACCCGGCGCACGGCCTCCTCCAGGGCCTCGCGTCCGCGCTCGGAGCCGATCCGCCGGGCCTGGAGGCGCAGCAGGGCCGCCACCGTCTGGAGGTTGTTCTTGACCCGGTGGTGGATCTCCCGGATCGTCGCGTCCTTGGTGATCAACTCCCGCTCGCGGCGGCGCAGTTCGGTGACGTCGCGGAGCAGCACCAGCGAACCGATGCGGGTGCCCTTGGGTTTGAGCGGGATGGCCCGGAACTGGATCACCCCGTCGCTGGCCTCGATCTCGAACTCGCGCGGCGCCCAGCCGCTGGCCAGCTTCACCAGCGCCTCGTCCACCGGGGCGCGGGACGGGGCGAGTTCGGCGGTGGCCTCGCCCAGGTGGTGGCCGACGAGGTCGGAGGCGAGGCCGAGGCGGTGGTAGGCGGACAGGGCGTTGGGCGAGGCGTAGTGGACGATGCCGTCCGCGTCCAGCCGGATCAGTCCGTCGCCGACGCGCGGCGAGGCGTCCATGTCGACCTGCTGGTCGGGGAAGGGAAACGTTCCGGCAGCGATCATCTGCGCCAGGTCCGAGGCGCTCTGGAGATAGGTCAGCTCCAGCCGGCTCGGGGTGCGCACGGTGAGCAGATTGGTGTTGCGCGCGATCACGCCGAGGACGCGGCCCTCGCGCCGGACCGGGATGGACTCGACGCGGACCGGGACCTCCTCGCGCCACTCCGGGTCGCCCTCGCGCACAATCCGGCCCTCGTCGAGCGCCGCGTCCAGCATCGGGCGGCGGCCACGCGGCACGAGGTGGCCGACCATGTCGTCCTGGTAGGAGGTCGGGCCGGTGTTCGGGCGCATCTGGGCGACCGAGACATAGCGCGTGCCGTCCAGGGTGGGGACCCACAGGACCAGGTCGGCGAAGGAGAGGTCGGAGAGCAGCTGCCACTCCGAGACCAGCAGATGGAGCCACTCGAGGTCGGAGTCGTCGAGCGCGGTGTGCTGGCGTACGAGTTCGTTCATGGAGGGCACGTCTGCGAGCGTACCCGGGCGTTCGTACGGTCTCGAAATATCCGGCGGCGCGGCCTCGGCGTCCGGCGGCGGGGCCTCGCGTCCCGGCCGGCGTACGGCCCCGGAGACACCCGCGGGCCGCGGCGCCTGGGAGGGACCCTCAACCCTCCCGGCACCGCAGCCCGGAGCAATATCGGCCGTGGGGTGTGCGGTCCCGGTCGGCCGAAGGATGAGGAGCCGGAGCAGTCAGGGCAGAGAGCACCGGTTCCTCGGTCCGTCCTCCTGTGCGGGGAGGACGGAGGCTCATACGTTCTGTGTGTCGCTCGTCTGTCGGTCGTCTGGCGCTCGCGGCGGGTGGCGCCGCGCGGGTTCCGCTGTTCGAGGGACGTCTCCTCGATTCTGGACTAGACCACTGCGCCTGTCCATGAGCGGGGAGGGTGTTCGTCGTCCTTTCTCGCCGAGCGGACGGACCGGTGGGGCCGGAATCGTCCGGCCGGCCGGACGCCGGAGCGTCACCGGACAGCAGCCTAGCCCGCGCGACCCCGCCACGGGGCTGCTTGACGGCGGCAATTTCGCCGAGTGCCCCCGGTCACGCCCTTCTCGCGCCGTCGCACGCCCGTCGCGCACGCACACCGCACGTGCGCGTACACGGCGCGTGAGACCGGGCGCGCGGCCCGGGGCGAGGGGCGCGCAGGAGGCGTGCGACGGCGCGTGAGGCCGCGGTCGGCGGACGGTGTCGCGGGCGGCGGACGGTGTCGCGGGCGGCGGACGGTGTCGCGGGCGGTGTGCGAGATCGCGGGCGGCGTACGGCGGCGTCTTGATCGGCGTCCGGCGGAGGCCGCGCGGCATGCGGCCAAAACCGCGCGGCAGGCCCCCCGGAGCCCGCGCCCCACAAGGGCCGTTCTGCTAGATTGGTCTAAACCACAGGCCCCTCGTACCGGGTCAGGTCCTCTCCTCGGCTCTCCTCAGATCGGCAGGCCCAGCGTGGAAGTTGTCATCGTTCCGGACGCCGCAGCGGGCGGCGAGCTCATCGCCGAGGCCATGGCGCGGCTGCTGCGGCGCAAGCCCGACGCGCTGCTCGGCGTGGCCACGGGCTCCACCCCGCTCCCCGTCTACGAGGCGCTGGCGGCGAAGGTGCGCTCCGGCGCCGCGGACACCTCGCGGGCGCGGATCGCCCAGCTCGACGAGTACGTCGGGCTGCCCGCCGACCACCCCGAGTCCTACCGTTCCGTGCTGCGCCGCGAGGTGCTGGAGCCGCTGGGGATCCCGATGGAGGCGTTCCTCGGTCCGGACGGCACCGCCGAGGACGTCCAGGCGGCCTGCGAGGCGTACGACCGGACGCTGGCCGAGGCCGGCGGCGTGGACCTCCAGTTGCTCGGCATCGGCACGGACGGGCACATCGGTTTCAACGAGCCGTGCTCCTCGCTCGCCTCGCGGACGCGGATCAAGACGCTGACCGAGCAGACCCGGGTCGACAACGCGCGCTTCTTCGACGGCGACGTCGACCAGGTGCCGCACCACGTCATCACCCAGGGCATCGGCACCATCCTGGAGGCCCGGCACCTGGTGCTGCTGGCGACCGGCGAGGGCAAGGCGGACGCGGTCGCGGCGACCGTGGAGGGTCCGGTCGCGGCGGTCTGCCCGGCCTCGGCGCTCCAGCTGCACCCGCACGCCACGGTCGTGGTGGACGAGGCCGCCGCCGGCAAGCTGAAGCTCGCCGACTACTTCCGCCACACCTATGCCAACAAGCCGGAGTGGCAGGGCATCTGAGCTGAACCGGGCGGGGGCGCCGGGCCCGCACCGACGGGCCGGCGCCCTCGCCCGTCGGCCCCCGCCCGTCGGCCGCCGCCTCCGGTGTGCCGCACTCGCCGCGCCCCGCCGCACGCCCGCGCCCCCGGGCCGCGCCCCGCCGACGTGCCCGGACCCCCCGGCCGCTGTCCTCATGACGGACGTTGGACTAGACCAACCTGGGTCACGGCGGTATACAGAGGAGATCACGGAGCGTGCGGGTGAGCACCCGGCACAAGAAGCCGTGCCACGATGTGAGCCGTGGCCGATGGGGATGTCGGTCGCTTCGGCACCTGAGCCGGGAAGGCGGAGCATGAGCACCGACGTCAGCAGTGCGGAGAACGAGGGTGGGGCGACCGTCCGTACCGCGCGCGTGCCCAAGTACTACCGTCTGAAGAAGCATCTGCTCGACATGACCCAGACTCAGGCTCCGGGGACGCCGGTGCCGCCGGAGCGCACGCTGGCGGCCGAGTTCGACACCTCGCGCACCACTGTGCGCCAGGCGCTGCAGGAGCTGGTGGTCGAGGGCCGGCTGGAGCGCATCCAGGGCAAGGGCACCTTCGTCGCCAAGCCGAAGGTCTCCCAGGCGCTGCAACTCACCTCCTACACGGAGGACATGCGCGCCCAGGGCCTGGAGCCGACCTCGCAGCTGCTGGACATCGGCTACATCACCGCCGACGACCGGCTCGCCGAGCTGCTCGACATCACGGCCGGCGGCCGGGTGCTGCGCATCGAGCGGCTGCGCATGGCCAACGGCGAGCCCATGGCCATCGAGACCACCCATCTGTCGGCCAAGCGCTTCCCGGCGCTGCGCCGCAGCCTGGTGAAGTACACCTCCCTCTACACCGCCCTCGCCGAGGTCTACGACGTCCACCTCGCCGAGGCCGAGGAGACCATCGAGACCTCGCTGGCCACCCCGCGCGAGGCCGGGCTGCTCGGCACCGACGTGGGCCTGCCGATGCTGCTGCTGTCCCGTCACTCGCTGGACCGCGGCGGCGAGCCGGTGGAGTGGGTGCGCTCGGTCTACCGCGGCGACCGCTACAAGTTCGTCGCGCGGCTCAAGCGCCCCATGGACTGAGGTCCTGGACCGAGGTCCCGGACCGGACCGGCCCCGCCGGGGGCCGTCAACCGGTATGCGGACAAGGGGTTCCGTTCCCGCGGCGCCGTGACCTAGATTGCCTGCGCATTGCACCGATGGTCAGTGGTCAGCGAGGGGACGGAGCCGCACATGTCAGATGCCTCAGGAGTCGGCAGAGGGGCGGTGACGCCCGTGCGGGTCGTCATCGGCCTCTGCCTCGTCGCCCCGTTCGTGGCGATGCTCTGGGTCGGTTCGTACGCCAAGACCGACCCCACGTTCATCGGCATCCCGTTCTTCTACTGGTACCAGATGCTGTGGGTGGTGCTGTCCACGATCCTCACGGTGATCGCGTACCGGCTCTGGCAGCACGACCAGCGCGCCCGCGCGGCCCGGAAGGGCGGTGCGGCCCAGTGAAGGACGGCGTCAACGGCGTCGCGCTCGGCGTCTTCATCTTCTTCTTCGTCCTCGTCACCGCGATGGGCTTCCTCGCCGCCCGCTGGCGCCGCGCGGAGAACGAGCACAGCCTGGACGAATGGGGCCTGGGCGGCCGGTCGTTCGGCACCTGGATCACCTGGTTCCTGCTCGGCGGCGACCTGTACACGGCGTACACGTTCGTGGCGGTGCCCGCGGCGATCTACGCGACCGGCGCGGCCGGCTTCTTCGCGGTGCCGTACACGATCCTGGTCTACCCGCTGATCTTCACGTTCCTGCCGCGTCTGTGGTCGGTGTCGCACCGGCACGGGTACGTGACGACCTCCGACTTCGTGCGCGGGCGGTTCGGCTCCAAGGGGCTGTCGCTGGCGGTGGCGCTCACCGGCATCCTCGCCACCATGCCCTACATCGCGCTCCAGCTCGTCGGCATCCAGGCGGTGCTGGACGTGATGGGCGTCGGCGGCGGCGAGAACACCAACTGGTTCGTCAAGGACCTGCCGCTGCTGATCGCCTTCGGCGTGCTGGCCGCGTACACGTACTCGTCGGGGCTGCGCGCGCCGGCGCTGATCGCGTTCGTGAAGGACGCGCTCATCTACATCGTCATCGCGGTCGCGATCATCTACATCCCGATCAAGCTGGGCGGCTTCGACGACATCTTCGCCAAGGCCGGCGACGCCTTCGCACAGACCAACCCGGCCACCGGCAAACCGCGCGGCGCGGTCGTGCCCGGCGAGGCGAACCAGTGGACGTACGCCACCCTCGCCCTCGGTTCCGCGCTCGCGCTGTTCATGTACCCGCACTCGATCACCGCGACGCTGTCCTCGCGCAGCCGTGAGGTGATCCGCCGCAACACCACGATCCTGCCGCTGTACTCGCTGATGCTGGGGCTGCTGGCGCTGCTGGGCTTCATGGCGATCGCGGCCGGTGTGAAGGTGACCAACGGGCAGCTGGCGATTCCGCAGCTGTTCGAGGACATGTTCCCGGACTGGTTCACGGGCGTGGCGTTCGCGGCCATCGGCATCGGCGCGCTGGTGCCGGCGGCGATCATGTCGATCGCGGCGGCGAACCTGTTCACCCGCAACATCTACAAGGACTTCATCAAGCCGGACGCGACGGCCAAGGAGGAGACCCGGGTCTCCAAGATCGTGTCGCTGCTGGTGAAGGTGGGCGCGCTGATCTTCGTCCTGACGATGGACAAGACGGTCGCCATCAACTTCCAGCTGCTGGGCGGCATCTGGATCCTGCAGACCTTCCCGGCGCTGGTGGGCGGCCTGTTCACCCGCTGGTTCCACCGCTGGGCGCTGCTCGCCGGCTGGGCGGTCGGCATGGTCTACGGCACGGTCGCGGCCTACGGCGTCGCCTCGCCGACGCAGAAGCACTTCGGCGGCTCGGCCAAGGAGATCCCGGGCATCGGCGAGATCGGCTACATCGGCATGACGGCGTTCGTGCTGAACGTGGTCGTGGCGGTGGTCCTCACCTTCGTCCTCAGGGCGCTGAAGGCCCCCGAGGGCGTCGACGAGACCAGCCCGGAGGACTACGTGAAGGACGCGGGCGACCCCGGCGTCGCGGTGGAGCTGCCCCCGGCCACGGCCGGCAGCGCCCACTGACCCACCCGGACCCACCCGGACCCACGCGCGCACCCGAAGGGCCGCCGGAGCCTCCTCCGGCGGCCCTTCGCCGTCCCCGCGGCCCCACCGGCGGGCCTTCGCCGTCCCCGCAGCCCTTCGCCGTCCCCGCGCCACCGCCTCCCCGGTGGCCCGCACCGCCGGGAAAACCGGCGGCCCCCCACCCTGCCCCTGCGGCAGACTCCCCGCATGGACATCGTGGTGCGGCGGGCCGAGCCCGCGGAGTACGAAGTGGTCGGGGAGATCACCGCGCAGGCGTATCTGCGGGACGGGCTGCTGGATTTCGGGGAGGACGACGAGTACCTCGGGGAGCTGCGGGACGTGGCCAAGCGCGCCGCCGCGGCCGAGGTGCTGGTGGCCGTGCGGGACGGCGATGTGCTCGGCGGAGTCGCCTTCGTGCCGTCCGGCGGTCCGATGGCCGACATAGCCGGGCCCGGCGAGGCCGAGATCCGGATGCTCGCGGTCGATCACGCGGCGCGCGGCCGGGGCGTCGGGGAGGCGCTCGTACGGGCCTGTGCGGACCGTGCTCGGGCCACCGAGGGGTGTGTGCGCCTGATCCTGTCCACCCAGCCCGCCATGCACGCCGCCCACCGCCTCTACGAGCGCCTGGGCTTCGTGCGCACCCCGGAACGCGACTGGCAGCCCCTCCCGAATCTCCTGGACCTCTCCCTGCTCACCTACGCGTTGACGCTCTGACACGCTCTGCAGTCGCCACGACACTAGATATGGGGGTGGCTTTCTCACCCGGCACAAGATGTATGCTCGTCCTCGCTGTCGTCGCAGGGGAATCCGGTGTGAATCCGGAACTGTCCCGCAACGGTGTACTCGTACACGTATGCCCTTATGGCCGTGTACGTGCGTCAGTCCGAGGACCTGCCGACAGTGCGCCCGGCCGTCCGGCCCGGGCGCCTGACGTCCGGGCCTCGTGGAATGGGCCGGTGGACGCGACGCCGCGTGCGCTCGTGTACTGCCGCATGCCCTCGGCGAGGCCCCGTGCCGAGCGAGGGAGAGCCCCAAGTGACCATCGCGCCTGCGGATCCGGCCTCAGTCGTCGACCGCCTGGAGACCGACGGTCCCGGAGCCGCGCTGCTGCGGACCCTGACCGAGCTGACCGCCGACCTCCCCGACGCCGACCCCGGCCGGGTCGCCGCCGCCGCGCTGCGCGGCCGCTCCGCGCGGGCCGACGAGGCCGAGCTGCGGGAGCTGGCCACCGAGGCGTCCGCCGGGCTCATCTCCGAGGACCCCGCCTACTCGCGGCTGGCGGCCAGGCTGCTGACCCTCACCATCCGCGCCGAGGCCGCCTCGCAGGGCGTCACCCGCTTCACCGAGTCGGTCGCCGTGGGCCACCGCGAGGGGCTGATCGCCGACCGCACCGCCGAGTTCGTGCGGCTGCACGCCGAGCGGCTGGACGCGGCCGTGGACCCGGCCGCCGACGACCGCTTCGGCTACTTCGGCCTGCGCACCCTGCACAGCCGCTACCTGCTGCGGCACCCGATCACCCGCAAGGTGATCGAGACGCCCCAGCACTTCATGCTGCGGGTGGCGAGCGGTCTCGCGCAGGACGCCACCGACCACGCGGTGGACGAGGTCACGGCGCTCTACGGGCTCATGAGCCGCCTGGACTACCTCCCCTCCTCCCCTACGCTCTTCAACTCCGGCACCCGGCACCCCCAGATGTCGTCCTGCTATCTGCTCGACTCCCCGCAGGACGAGCTGGACAGCATCTACGACCGCTACCACCAGGTCGCCCGCCTCTCCAAGCACGCCGGCGGCATCGGCATCGCCTACTCCCGCATCCGCTCCCGGGGTTCGCTGATCCGCGGCACCAACGGCCACTCCAACGGCATCGTGCCGTTCCTGAAGACGCTGGACGCCTCGGTGGCCGCCGTGAACCAGGGCGGCCGGCGCAAGGGCGCGGCGGCGGTGTACCTGGAGACCTGGCACTCGGACATCGAGGAGTTCCTGGAGCTGCGGGACAACACCGGCGAGGACGCCCGCCGCACCCACAACCTCAACCTCGCGCACTGGGTCCCGGACGAGTTCATGCGCCGTGTGAACGCCGACGGGCAGTGGTCGCTGTTCTCCCCCTCGGACGTGCCCGAGCTGGTGGACCTGTGGGGCGCGGAGTTCGACGCCGCCTACCGCGCGGCCGAGGAGAGGGGCCTGGCCAGGAAGACGATGCCGGCCCGCGAGCTGTACGGCCGGATGATGCGCACCCTGGCGCAGACCGGCAACGGCTGGATGACCTTCAAGGACGCCGCCAACCGCACCGCCAACCAGACGGCCGAGCCGGGCCACGTGATTCACTCCTCGAATCTGTGCACGGAGATCCTGGAGGTCACCGACGACGGCGAGACCGCGGTGTGCAACCTGGGGTCGGTCAACCTCGGCGCGTTCGTGCGCGACGGGGACATCGACTGGGAGCGGCTGGACGAGACCGTCCGCACCGCCGTGACCTTCCTGGACCGCGTGGTCGACATCAACTTCTACCCGACCGAGCAGGCGGGCCGCTCCAACGCCCGCTGGCGGCCGGTGGGCCTGGGCGCCATGGGCCTGCAGGACGTCTTCTTCAAGCTGCGCCTGCCCTTCGACTCGGCGGGGGCCAGGGCCCTGTCCGCCCGGATCGCCGAGCGGATCATGCTCGCCGCCTACGAGGCCTCCGCCGATCTCGCCGAGCGGCACGGGCCGCTGCCGGCCTGGGAGAAGACCCGCGCCGCCCGGGGCGTGCTGCACCCCGACCACTACGACGTGTCCCTGACCTGGCCCGAGCGGTGGACGGCGCTGCGCGAGCGGATCGCGGCCGTCGGCATGCGCAACTCGCTGCTGCTGGCGATCGCGCCGACCGCCACCATCGCCTCGATCGCCGGCGTCTACGAGTGCATCGAGCCGCAGGTGTCCAACCTGTTCAAGCGCGAGACGCTCTCCGGCGAGTTCCTCCAGGTCAACTCCTACCTGGTGAACGACCTGAAGGCGCTCGGCGTGTGGGACGCCCGCACCCGCGAGGCGCTGCGCGACTCCAACGGCTCGGTGCAGGACTTCGCGTGGATCCCGGCCGACGTCCGGGCGCTGTACCGCACGGCGTGGGAGATCCCGCAGCGCGGCCTGATCGACATGGCCGCCGCCCGCACCCCGTTCCTGGACCAGGCGCAGTCGCTGAACCTGTTCCTGGAGACGCCGACCATCGGCAAGCTCTCCTCGATGTACGCGTACGCCTGGAAGCAGGGCCTGAAGACGACGTACTACCTGCGCTCGCGCCCGGCGACCCGGATCGCCCGCGCCGCCCAGGGCCGGACGCCCGCCGAAGCCGCCCTCCCCGCCCAGCAGACGGCCGACCCCGACGCCGTCGCCTGCTCCCTGGAAAACCCCGAGTCCTGCGAGGCCTGCCAGTAATGACCACCACCGACCGCACCCAGAACCTGCTCGACCCGGGCTTCGAACTGACCCTGCGCCCGATGCGCTACCCGGACTTCTACGAGCGCTACCGGGACGCCATCAAGAACACCTGGCACGTGGAGGAGGTCGACCTCCACTCGGACGTCGCCGACCTCGCCAAGCTGACCCCGGGCGAGCAGCACCTCATCGGCCGTCTGGTGGCCTTCTTCGCCACCGGCGACTCGATCGTCGCCAACAACCTGGTGCTCACCCTGTACAAGCACATCAACTCCCCGGAGGCGCGCCTGTACCTGTCGCGCCAGCTGTTCGAGGAGGCCGTGCACGTCCAGTTCTATCTGACCCTGCTGGACACCTATCTGCCCGACCCGGACGACCGGGCGGCGGCCTTCGCGGCGGTGGAGAACATCCCCTCCATCCGCGAGAAGGCGGAGTTCTGCTTCAAGTGGATGGACTCGGTCGAGAAGCTGGACCGGCTGGAGACCAGGGCGGACCGCCGGCGGTTCCTGCTGAACCTGATCTGCTTCGCCGCCTGCATCGAGGGCCTGTTCTTCTACGGCGCCTTCGCCTACGTCTACTGGTTCCGCAGCCGGGGCCTGCTGCACGGCCTGGCCACCGGCACCAACTGGGTGTTCCGCGACGAGACGATGCACATGTCGTTCGCGTTCGACGTGGTGGACACCGTCCGCAAGGAGGAGCCGGACCTCTTCGACGACCAGCTGGAGCAGCAGGTCGCCGACATGCTGCGGGAGGCCGTCGAGGCCGAGCTGCAGTTCGCGCGCGACCTGTGCGGTGACGGCCTCCCGGGCATGAACACCGACTCCATGCGGCAGTACCTGGAGTGCGTCGCCGACCAGCGTCTGACCCGGCTCGGCTTCGCCCCGGTGTACGGCTCGGAGAACCCCTTCTCCTTCATGGAGCTGCAGGGGGTTCAGGAGCTGACCAACTTCTTCGAGCGGCGCCCGTCGGCGTACCAGGTGGCGGTGGAGGGCACCGTCGACCTGGACGAGGACTTCTGAGGCTCCCGTCGCTTCAGGGCCTCACGGGACTCCTGGTCCGCGTGTTCCCGCCGCGCCCGCCGGATCTGGCGGTCGATGCGCTTGTCGCGCACGACGCCGAGGGCCGAGGGGAGCGCCATCAGGACCAGGAGTCCGAAGGTCGCGAGCAGTCCGATGAGGGCTTGGATCTGGTCTGTGTTCATGCAGACCACTCTCGCGCCGTGGCCGCCTCACCGTGAGTGGCAGGACTGCCGTACACCTTTCAATTCCTGCCACTCAGGGTGCACACTGGCGGCATGCTCCACAACGTGGCGACCGTCCTGCTCGACGGTGTGCACCCCTTCGAACTGGGCGTCGTCTGCGAGGTCTTCGGGATCGACCGCAGCGACGACGGGCTGCCCCGCTACGACTTCGCCGTGGTCTCCGCCGAGGGACCGGCGCTGGGCACCCATGTGGGCGGGCTGACCGTCACCACGCCCTACGGCCTCGACCGGCTGGAGGAGGCCGACCTGATCGCCGTGCCGGCCGGGAACGACTTCACGACCCGCGTCTACCCGCCCGCCCTGCTGGACGCCCTGCGCCGGGCCGTGGAGCGGGGGGCGCGGGTGCTGAGCGTGTGCTCGGGGGTGTTCGTGCTGGGCGCGGCCGGGCTGCTGGAGGGGCGGCGCTGCGCGGTGCACTGGCACCACGTGGACGAGCTGCGCCGGCAGTACCCGCACGCGGTGGTGGAGCCGGACGTGCTCTACGTGGACGAGGACCCGGTGATCACCTCGGCCGGGACGGCCGCCGGCATCGACGCCTGTCTGCACATCGTGCGCAAGGAGCAGGGCCCGGAGGTCGCCAACAAGATCGCCCGGCGGATGGTGGTGCCGCCGCACCGGGACGGCGGGCAGGCGCAGTACATCGAGCGGCCGCTGCCGAAGTCGCCGTGCGACACCGTCGGCGAGGTGCTGGTCTGGATGGAGCAGCACCTCGACCAGGAGGTGACCGTCGAGCAGCTCGCCGCTCGCGCGCTCATGTCGCCGCGCACCTTCGCCCGCCGCTTCCAGCAGGAGACGGGCACGACGCCCTACCGGTGGATCCTCAGGCAGCGGGTGCTGCTGGCGCAGCAGTTGCTGGAGGGGACGGACGAGACGATGGACGCGATCGCCGACCGGACCGGGTTCGGGACGGCGGCGGCGCTGCGGCACCAGTTCGTGCGGGCGCTGGGCACCACGCCGAACGCCTACCGGCGTGCGTTCAGGGGCCCGCAGGCCGCCTGAACGCACGCCGGGCGCGGCCGGTCCCGCCGCCGCGCGGCCGGTCGTGGCCGGTCAGCGGGGCTCGTGGCCGGTCAGCGCGGCCGGGTGTGCAGCAGCAGGCGGCGCGGGCGCAGGGTGATGCCGATACGCGGCCTGGGGTCGGAGCCGGGCGCCTGTTCGAACCGGAGGGCGGCGGCGACGGCCCCGGTGAGCAGGGTGAGTTCGGCCATCGAGAAGTGGTCGCCCGGGCACTTGCGGTTGCCCACGCTGAACGGGCTCATCGCGTACTTCGGCACCTCCTTCGACTGCCCCGGCAGCCAGCGGTCCGGGTCGAAGTCCTCGTGCCGCGCGAAGGAGCGCCGGTCGCGCTGGATGGCGTAGGGGCTGTAGATGACGTCCGCCCCCGCCGGAATGCGGTATCCGCCCAGCTCCGTGTCGGCGACCGCCCGGCGCGTCAATATCCATACGGCCGGATACAGGCGCAGCGTCTCCACGACGACATTCCCGGTGTACGTCAGTTTTCGGACGTGCTCGAATGCGACCGGGCTGCCTTCCGTGACCGTTTCCACCTCCTCGCGGATCTTGTCGCCGAGTTCCGGGTACTCGGTGAGAGCGAGGAGCAGGGACATGATCGTGGAACCGACGGTTTCGCTTCCCGCGGTGAGGATGGCAATGACCTGATCGTGGATCTCCTGTTCCCCGATGGGATCGCCATTCTCGTCCGTCGCCTCCAGCAAAGCCGTCAGCAAATCGTCCGGCTTTTGACCGCTTGCCCGGCGGTCGGCGACGATCTCGTCCACCAGGAGATGGAAATCGGCCAATGCCCGGTTGAATTCGAGGTTCGAGCGCAGCGGGAGCTTGTAGAGCGGGCCGAGCGGGACGACCATGCGCTGGTACATGCCGCTGAACAGGGTGGCCAGCGCCGCGCAGATGCGCTCGGCGCGGTCGTCCATGTAGCTGCCGCGCATCAGGCAGCGGGCGGCGACGCGGACGGCCGCCCGGAAGGACTCGGTGGTGACGTCGAGGACGTCGGCCCGGCCCCAGCGCTCCACCAGCGCGTGCGCCTCCTCGGTCATGATCGGCCCGTAGGCGGGGATCGCGTCGAGCCGGAAGGCGGGCTGGATGGTGCGCCGCTGGCGGCGGTGGAGCGGGCCGTTGGCGGTGGCCACGCCCTCCTTGCCGAGCAGGTCGCCGAGGGACTCCCACAGCGGGCCGGCGACGATGAAGTCGGGGTTGAGCGCCAGCGCCCCGGTGAGGGCGGGCGCGGTGACGGCGTAGAGCGTCTTGGGGCCGAGCCGGAGGCGGACGACGTCACCGTGGTCGCGCAGCCCGGTCAGGAAGGCCAGCGGGTCGCGGGCCAGTTTCAGTCCGTGGCCGAGGAAGGGGATCCCTCCCGCCGCCACCGGCGGCTCGGGCGGGCGCCCGTCCGCCCGGCGCCGGTCCTCGGGTTTGACCGATTCGACGGTCATTTCTCACCTGCCGTTTCGTTGCTGACGTACGGGGGTGTGGACCGGTCGTCCCAGCTGTCGACCATGTACCGGCCGGACTCGTGGTGGAACCAGTAGACGGAACTGAACCAGTTCCGCATGTTCGCGACACAGGACAGCACGGCCGCGCCGATTTCCTTTCCGCGTACCGTGCCGTCTGCCAGACAGTCCGCGAAGCGTAACGCCTCCTGCTCCGCGACAAGGAATTCGGAAATGCATCCCTCGACCCGGCGGCGGAGTTCCGCTATCGCCTCCTCCAGGCTCAGCCCCTCGTGTTTGACAAGACTTATGCCGAGGTTGTGGACCTCGTCGCCCGCGATTTCCTTGGGCAGTGAGCACAGGTCGTTGTACCAGGCGGCGAATTCCTGGCTGAGGAGTGCCGGGCGCCGGTAGGCGGGGTTCTTCCGGACGGCGTCGGGGAGTTCGAGGCCCGCGCTCGGCTCCAGCAGATCGGTCCAGATCCAGTGCGCGAAGGTGAGCCGGCGCAGCGCCAGGTACTCCTCGACCGTGGGCACGACGCCCTCGGTGCGGTTGTGGAACTCGCGGTCGTAGGCCTCGATCACCGCGTGGAAGTGCCGGGCGAAGCGGGCGTTCCAGGTCGCCGGCAGGAAGCCGTACAGCCGCAGCACGCTGTCCGCGAAGGCCGCGACCAGGGTGTCCGGGTGGTGCAGATGGTCCCGGGGCGAGTCGAGCGCCGTGTGCAGCGCGCGGCGCAGCCGCCGCCAGGCGACGGGCCGGCCGTGGACGATGTCGCGGTCGTGCCGGTCGTCCCAGACGAAGAACCACGCGCTGTAGTCGGCGATGGCCTGGAGGACCTCGTCCGGGGCGCCGAGGTAGTAGCCCGCCATGAGGTCGGTGTAGCGCAGGCCGTCGGCGTGCTGCTCCACCTTGTCCGCGGGCATGAGCCGCATTTCCAGCAGCCAGCCGCGGGTGTTCTCCTGGAGCCGGGGCCAATAGGCGTGCAGCCGCCTGGGAAACTCGGCCTCGATCACCGGGAGCGCCAGGGACGGCGGTACCGCGACCGCCGTGGATGTCGATGTTGTGCTGTATGGGAAAGCCGGCACGAACAACCCCTCTCAGCCGCCGGCGGCGCCCGCCCCCTGCTGTGCCCGGCGCACGCCGTCCTGTATCCCCGTCCTCCCATTCAGCACCACAACTGACCGTTCTGGGAACGGATTTGGCCCGCCCATCGTCGGGGATGCCGAGAATATCCCCTTGTGTGACTGATTTGATTCGACGAATGCGCACAAAGGATCGAACAGGGGCGGCACATGAGTACGGCGCCTGACCGTCCGTCCGGTCAGGCGCCGTTCACCGGGGTCACTCGTGCCCCGACCGCCGTGCGGGGATCAGTCGTTGGCGACCACGGGGTAGCGCGGCTCGTTCTCGGCCATCTGCCGCAGCGCGTCCTTGCGCTCGCGCTTGGAGAGCCGGTCGATGTACAGCTGCCCGTACAGATGGTCGGTCTCGTGCTGCAAACAGCGTGCGAAGTAGCCGGTGCCGCGCACCTTGATCGCGTTGCCCCGCTCGTCCTGGCCGGTCACCTCGGCGTAGTCGGGGCGGGCCAGCGGAGCGTAGGCGGTCGGCACGGACAGGCAGCCCTCGTTGCTGTCGTCCAGCCGGCGCCGGTCGGCGGGCAGCTCGACGAGCTTCGGGTTGCAGACCACGCCGACGTGCCGGACGCCCTCGTCGTCCATGCAGTCGTAGACGAAGACCTTCAGATCCACGCCGATCTGGTTGGCGGCCAGGCCCACGCCCTCGGCGGTGCGCTGGCTGGCGAACATGTCCGCGACCAGCTGCTGCAGCTCCTCGCCGAACTCGGTGACGTCCTTGCACTCCTTGTGCAGGACGGGGTTGCCGACGACCGTGATCGGCCGCGAGGCGCCGCGCTCGCGCCAGGCCGCCTCGCGCTCCTCGCAGTCCTCCGTGTCGACGACCCAGCCCTCGTCGTCGACGGGGAGCACGCCCGCGTGCTGCTGTTCGGTGTCCTGCTGCGCCATGACCGACGTACGCCTGCCTTCCTGGGATGACTGATGCCGAATAAGAGTACGGGGAATCCTCAGCAGACCTCTTCCAGGTCCCGCCAGTCCCGCGAGTCCGGGCTGTCCGCCACCCAGCCGTCCAGCAGCCCCCTGACCAGGGACGCCGGCGCGGCCACCCCGCACTCCCGTTCGGGCACCCACAGCTGCCCGTCGGTGCGATGGCCCAGCGGTCCGGGATGCCCCGGCTCGCTGTGGTCGTGCGGGTCCAGGTGCACGCCGTCGCCCTCGTCGGACGGCATCCGCGACTCCGAGCACGTCCGGCACAGCAGCCGGACGGAGGACGACCAGTCCTCGGCGGCGAACCCGGCGTCGGCGGCGAGCTGCTCCAGGGCGTCCCGGTCGGACTCGGTGGCCGCCTCCAGCAGCACCACCCAGGTGGGCACCGGCGAGGGCGCCCACAGCTCGATCTCGTCGAAGACCGGGTAGCTGTGCCCGGCGGCGGTGGTCCGCTCGCCGTGCGGCACGCCGTCGTGCAGCACGACCTCGCCCCAGCGCCGCCCGGAGGACGGCAGCGGGATGGACAGCACCTCGATCCGGGCGGGGTCGAGCCGCCGGCCCCACACCACCTCGGCCTCGCCCTCCGGCGACAGCCGCACCGCCGCGCTGCCCAGCTCCATGCCCAGCGGCTCGCCCGCGGCGGTCGCGCCGCCGGGCACCTTCAGGCCGTAGGCCTGCCAGGCCCGCCGGGCCAGCGGCCAGTCCTGCAACGCGGTGGCGGCGATGCCGACGTTCCACCAGTCGGGCGCGCCGGTCTCCTTCTCCAGCAGCGCCACGGCCCGCAGCCCGGCCGCCCTGGCCTGTTCCCAGTCGTGCCGGAACTTGTGCAGCAGGGCGAGGTTGAACCAGGACTCCGACAGCCAGGGTTCCAGGTCGGCGGCGCGCGTCAGCAGAGCGCCCGCGTCCTCGTACCGGCCGTCGCCGATCAGGGTGAACGCGCGGTCGGTGGCCTGCCGCCAGGAGGCGGAGGGCCGGTGCCGTCCCTTGCCGAAGATCCTCACGATTCCTGCCTGCCAGTTCCGTCGATTGGGCTGGCTCTGCCCCCGGACACCCTTTCCTTTCGCATCCAACCACGTACGGCTTCAGCGGCGCTCATTACCCATGGGTTACCCCGTCACGGGCGACGGAAGACTCTCCCGTGCGAGCACCCGGGCCAGCGCCTCGACCACCTCCGGGGCGTAGTCGTCCGCGGGGGCCAGGCGCAGTTCCTCCAGCGCGGTGAGGGGGCCGCCGGGTCCGGCGTGCCGCGCCTTCTCGTCGTAGGCGTTGACCGCCCGGACGATGCGCGCGGGCAGCGGCTGCTCCGGGCAGGGGTCGGCCTGCCGTTCCACCACGACCGCGACCTCCGTCCCCACCCCGCTCTGGCGCACCACGGCCCCGCCGAGCAGGGCGATCCGGCGCTGCTCCTCGGCGGGCAGGTCGGCGGTGGCGCCCGCGGGCACCGGATCGACCAGGCTGAGCTGCCCGATGTCGTGCATGAGCGCCGCGTGCTCCAGGACGGTCAGCTCGGGCTCGGTCAGCCCCAGCTCGCGCCCCACGGCCCGGCTGAGCGCGGCGACCCGCCGGGCGTGTCCGGCCGGGGTGTACCCGGCGACCTCGGTGGCCCGGGCCAGCGAGGCGATGGTCTGCCGGTAGGTGTCCCGCACGGCCGCGTACCGGCGCAGGGACAGCTGGGCGAGCAGCAGCGGCAGCGCGAGGACGGGCAGTGCCCACAGGCCGACGACGGCGACCGCCAGGGCCATCACCGCGCCGGTCGCGCACACCGCCGGGCCGATGCCGACGAGGCCCCGCAGCTCCTCGCGCAGCAGCGGGCCGAACGGCCAGCGGGTACGGCAGTGCGGCGGCGCGGCGGCGAGCACCGCCCCGCACAGGGCGGTCAGCACCAGCAGCGCGACCAGCAGCAGGGCGTACGCCGGTCCGACCCAGCCGCGGAACGCCCCCTCGCCGTACAGCGGCTGGAAGCAGACGGCGGCGAAGAACACGGTGAGCACGCGCCGCGCCAGGTGGTCCAGGGTCGGGCCGCGCCCGCACGCGATGTGCGGCACGCTGCCGAGCAGGGCGGCGCCGAGCACCACGGCGACGACCTGGAAGACGCTGTGGTGTCCGGTGTGCCCGGCGTTCTCGCCGAGCAGCGCGTACGACAGCGCGCCCGCGGCCCCGAGCGGCGCGGCCTCGCGGACGTGCTCCCCGGTCCACCGGGTCAGCTCCCCGACGAGCACGAGCACCCCGAAGGCCAGCGCCGTCCCGCGCTCCGCCAGGCCGCTCCACAGGGTGACGCCGAGGGACAGCAGCGCCACGAGGAGGGCGGCGCCCCGGATGAGGTCCGCCAGCCGGCACTCCCTCACCGACGCGCCCTCCGGCGGCCGGGCTCGGAGCCGGCCTCGGCCTCGGACTCGGCCTCGGGTCCGGGTGACGCGGGGTGCGGGGGCTGCGGGTGCTGTGAGTGCTGCGGGGTGCGGTCGTCCTGGTCGTCGGCGGCGGGCGGTGGGACCGGGGGCGTGGCCGGTGTGCGCGGGGGCGGTGGGGCGGGGTCCGCCGTGACCGACGGGCGCCAGCCGTGCCGGTCGACGGCGCGGGTCAGCGCGGTGACCATCCGCGGGTCGAACTGCGCGCCCGCGCACCGCTCCAGCTCCGCCAGCGCGGCGCCGACCGGGCGGGCCCGCCGGTAGGACCGGGTGGACGTCATCGCGTCGAAGGCGTCCGCGACCGCCACCACCCGGGCGCACTCGGGGATCTGGCCGCCGCTCAGGCCGTAGGGGTAGCCGCTGCCGTCCAGCCGTTCGTGGTGGTGGAGGATCGCGGCGCGGGCCTCGTCGAGGAAGGAGATCCCGCGCACCATCTCGTGGCCGTACTCGGGATGCAGTTCGATCACCCGCCGCTCCTCGGGCGTCAGCGGGCCGTCCTTGCGCAGCAGCCGGGTGGGGACGCCGAGCTTCCCGACGTCGTGCAGGATGCCGGCGAACCGGAGCACCTCGACGCGCTCGTCGGCCATGCCCAGCTCGCGGGCGATCAGCACGGAGGCCTGCCCGACCCGCTCGCTGTGGCCGCGCGTGTAGCCGTCCTTGATGTCGACCGCCTGCACCAGGGCGCGGATGGTGGCCTGGTGGGCGGCGCGCTCGCGGTGGTACTGCGCGTACGCCCACCAGGTGACGTACATCGGCAGCAGGACGAGGAGGGCGGCGACCGGGCCGTAGCGGCTGCGCCAGAGCACGGCCATCATCAGCCCGGCGAGCCCGTGCACCGCGACGGGCGCCAGCGAGCGGGCGAACAGCTCCCGCGAGGCCCGCAGCGCCCCGACCCGCTCGGTGAGCGCGCGGACGCCGCCGTCCAGCGCGCTCAGCACCAGGCAGAACACCAGGACGGCGACCGCGGCGGGCAGCAGGGCGTAGGGGAAGTCGGAGGCGACGACCGCGTCACGGCCGCCCAGCTCCCAGTGCGTGCGGGCGGCGGCCCACACGGCGAGCGCGAGCTGCGCCGCCCGCCAGAGCCGGCGCAGCGCCTCGGGCCGCTGTCCGGTGCGCGCGAGCAGCGCCCCGGGCAGCGGGACGCAGGCGGCGGCGGGCGGCGGCAGCAGGAAGACGGCGGCCAGCAGGACGGGGTAGAACGGCCCGGCGAGCTGCCGCGGGGCGAGCCGCTTGCAGCCGGCGTACAGCGCCGCCAGCAGGGCGACCACCCACCAGGGGGCGTGGGTCGCGGGCAGCGGCAGCAGACAGACCAGGGCGGCCAGGACGGCACAGGCGACGTACGCGCGAGCCCGTAAGGGAACGGCCTCCATGACGCCCCTCCCCCGGGTCATGCCTGTCCACGGCCAGTGGGTCCGAGCCTAGGCCGGGCGAGGGGGCATCCGCGGGCCGATAACCCGCGGATTAGCACGTACGAGTGATGGGCGGTCAGAGAGTGGACGCCCGTTCGGTGCGGCACGCCGGGCTCGGGGCTCGCGCGGAGCATCCGGCGAGGGCCGGGCTCGGGGGCGGCGGAGCATCCGGCGCGAAGGTGCGGCTCAGGTCTCCTGCGGAGCGCCCGGCGGGGGCATCACGTCACGGCCGGCGCCGCCCGGGTCGCCGGAGCGGATCAGCTGGATCCGCCCCATGACCTTGGCGCGCAGGTCGGCGGGCACGTCGTCGTGTCCGCAGCACCGCTTGACCAGCTTCTTCACGGCTTGCTCGAGGCCGTACTTCTCGAGGCACGGCGAGCACTCCTCGAAGTGGTGCTCGAACTTGGTGCGATCGACTTCCGGCATCTCACTGTCGAGGAACTCGTACAGATGGTCGAGTACCTCACTGCAGTCCGTCTCATGCGGCTCTCCGCAGCTCATGAGCCCGAGCCTTTCGCTTCGTTCGACTTGCCGGCGCCGGCGGGGACCAGTCCGCGATCGCGGGCGTAGTCCTCGAGCATGCCGCGCAGTTGACGGCGGCCCCGGTGCAGCCGGGACATCACCGTGCCGATGGGTGTCCCCATGATGTCCGCGATCTCCTTGTACGCAAAGCCCTCGACATCGGCGAGATACACGGCGATGCGGAATTCCTCGGGGATCGCCTGGAGCGCTTCCTTCACGTCCGAGTCGGGCAGGTGGTCGAGCGCCTGCGACTCGGCGGAGCGCAGACCCGTCGACATGTGCGACTCGGCGCGGGCCAGCTGCCAGTCCTCGATCTCCTCCGCGGCGCTGCGCTGGGGTTCGCGCTGCTTCTTGCGGTAGGAGTTGATGAACGTGTTGGTGAGGATGCGGTAGAGCCAGGCCTTGAGGTTGGTGCCCTCGCGGAACTGGTGGAAGGACGCGTACGCCTTGGCGTACGTCTCCTGCACCAGGTCCTCGGCGTCGGCGGGGTTGCGCGTCATGCGCAGCGCGGCCGAGTACATCTGGTCGAGGAATTCGAGCGCGTCCCGCTCGAAGCGCGCGCTGCGCTCGGCGGTCGACTCCGCGGACGCGGACGCGCCTGTGCCCTGGCCCTCGGGCAGCTCCGCCTGGCCGTCGTCGGTCCCTGCGTCGGTACCGGGAACCGGACCCACCTCCTCAAGCGATGTCGTGAGACCGAGAGCGGTCCCACTCGTTTCGGAGGATAGACGACGACTCGTGCCCGCCGCCCCTCGAATAGGGGCGGCCTTGGCCGCGTGCAGCACGGTCCACTCCAGGTCGGCGCGGCTGCCGCGGCCGGCCTCGGACTCTGCCGGGCGCGCCCCCTCCACCGGATGGCGGGCGATGGGCGGGCAGACGGTGCACCCCATGCGGCGGACTCCCTCTCCTACGACTTCGGTGCCGGCGACCAGCACTTCCGTCCCGCTCAACAGCGGCGGCTCGCCCGGCATTCCCGGCCGTCGGCCGACGTCACCCGAGTGCCGCGGTCCACCGGGTCACGGCGTCCGTGAGCAGGGTCAGCGCCTGCTCCTGCCCGGTGTCCGCGCGCTTGGGCACCGCGAAGCCGTGGTCGGCGCCGGGGATCTCGACCAGCTCGTAGCGGCCCTCGGGGAACTCCGCCGGCCTGCCGAACGGGTCGTTGCCGCCCTGGACGACGAGGGTGGGCGCCCCGGCGCCGAGCAGTTCGGCGGCCCGGGACTTCTCCGGCCGGCCCGGCGGGTGCAGCGGGAAGGAGAGCGCGAGCACGGCGTGCGCGCCCAGCTCGGCCGCCGTACGGCAGGCGACCCGCGCGCCGGCGCTGCGGCCGCCCGCGATCACCGGCAGCCCGGCCCCGGCGAGGGTGGGCCACACCCCGCGCCAGCCGGTGTCGAGCGTCTTCGGCGCGGGCGCCACCTTCTTCCCGGCCACCCGCCAGGGCTGCTCGACGAGGGCGACGGTGACGCCGTGCGCGGGCAGGACCCGCGCGAGGGCCTGCAGGTCGCGGGCCTCGATGCCGCCGCCCGCGCCGTGGCTCACGGCGAGGACGAGCCGGGCACGCTTCGCCCGGCGCCAGGTGACGCGGGCCGCGCCCGCCTCCGTCTCGACGGTCTCGACGGCGTCACCGGTCGTGCTCGTGCCGGAGGCCGCCTCGGCCCCCTCGGCCGCCGCGGTCGTCGTCTCGGGGATCGTGTCGGCGTCGTCTCCCGTGCTCACGTCGTCTCCCGTGCTCACGTCGCGGTCGTCTCGGTCAAGGTCGTCTCAGTCAAGGTCGTCTCAGGGGGCACGTCAGAAGAGTGTGCCCTCCTCGGGGGCGGGCAGCTCCTTCAGCAGCTCCGGTCCGTTGTTGCGGACGTTGCTGACGGCGGTGGACACCGGGTAGGCGCGCATCAGGCCGGGCGGCGGCGGGGCCAGCAGCGCGCGCAGTTCCTCCGGGTCGGTGCGGGCCGGGTCCAGCCAGGCGTCCCAGCGGTCGGGGGTGAGCATCAGCGGCATCCGGGGGTGGATGTCGGCGAGCGAGCGCGGTCCCTCGGCGGGGGCCACCCCGAGCGGGGTCTGCTCGGCCTCCGTGGTGATCACCGAGCAGGTCGCCCACCAGGCCTGCGGGTGGTCGTCGGGCAGTGTGCGGTCGCGCCAGAACTCGTAGAGCCCCGCCATCGCGAACACCGAGCCGTCGGCGGGGGTCACGAAGTACGGCTGCTTGCGCGGGCGCTTGCGCCGCCCCTCCACCTCCAGCTCGCGCTCCTGCTCGCCGGTGACCCACTCGTAGTAGCCGTCGGCGGGCACGATGCAGCGCCGGGCGGCGAAGGCGCGCCGGTACGACGGCTTCTCGTGCACGGTCTCCGCGCGCGCGTTGATCATCCGGGCGGCGCCCTCGGGCGACTTCGCCCACGACGGCACCAGGCCCCACTTCAGCGTGCGCAGCTGGCGAACCGGCCGCCGGTCGGCGGCGTCCTTCAAGGGGCGGTCCAGGACGACGTGGACCTCTTTGGTCGGGGCGACGTTGTAGTCGGGGGCGAGGGTCTCCTCCGGCTCCCACTTCTCGATCTCAAAGGTTGCCGCGAGATCCTCGGGTCCGCGACTGGATGCATACCGTCCGCACATACGTGCAACACTGCCAGACCCCGCCCCGCTCAAGGAGCCGCTTCGCACCATGGACCGCCTCGCCGCGACCGCGCTGCCCGACCTCTGGGACCGGCTCCTCGGCACCCAGCCCTCCCCGGACCGGTGGGTGGTGATCGGCACCGCGCTCGTCGCGCTCGCCGTCGTCGTCCCGGCCGCGCTGTGGCGGGTGGCGCGCAATGCCGTCACGATCGCGCACGAGGGCGGCCACGGGCTGGTGGCCCTGCTCACCGGCCGCACCCTGACCGGGATACGCCTGCACTCCGACACCAGCGGCCTCACCCTGAGCCGGGGCAAGCCGTACGGCCTCGGCATGATCCTCACCGCCGCCGCCGGGTACACCGCTCCCCCGCTGCTGGGGCTCGGCGGTGCGGCGCTGCTCGCCGTGGGCCGCATCACGCTGCTGCTGTGGGTGGCGACGGCGCTGCTGCTGGCGATGCTGGTGATGATCCGCAACGCCTACGGGGTGCTGACCGTGGTCCTCACCGGCGGCACGTTCCTGCTGGTGTCGTGGCTGGCCGGGCCGCAGGTGCAGGCCGCGTTCGCGTACGCGGTGGTGTGGTTCCTGCTGCTCGGCGGGGTGCGGCCGGCCTTCGAACTCCAGGTCCGGCGGGCCCGCGAGGGCGCCGGGGAGTCGGACGCCGACCAGCTGGCGCGGCTGACGCACGCTCCGGCGGGACTGTGGCTGTTCCTGTTCCACGCCGTGTCGCTGTGCTCGCTGATGGGCGGGGGGCGGTGGCTGCTGGGGCTGTGAGGGCGGCGGCGGCTGAGGCTGTGAAGGCGGCGGCTGCCGGGGCGGTGAGGGCCGGGGTCGCTGGTGCTGCCGGGGCTTTGAGACGGCGGTGCGCCGCGGGGTCAGCGCTCACGCGGTGAACGCGGCGGCGGGCTACGGGCCGGGCGTCCACGCCGGGAGCGCGGCGGGGTGCGCGGGGCGCGTGCCCCGGCCGGTGCGCGGGGCGTGAGCCCTCCCGCGCCCCCGCCCCGTGGCCGCAGGTCCGCGGGACGGCCGGGCCGACCGCCTCCTTATAGAGTGGGCCCATGGCCTCGAACCCCGCTCACACCGCCCTCTGGCCCGCCCCGCACGCGAGCGGAGCCGTCGACGCGACGGTCCACGTGCCCGGGTCGAAGTCGGTCACCAACCGCGCCCTGGTGCTCGCCGCGCTCGCCTCGGAGCCGGGCTGGCTGCGCCGCCCGCTGCGCTCCCGCGACACGCTGCTGATGGCCGGGGCCCTGCGGACGATGGGCGTCGGCATCGAGGAGACGGTGTCCTCCGCGTCCGGCGCGGGCGCCTCGGGCGAGGCATGGCGGGTGATCCCGGCGGGGCTGCACGGCCCGGCGACGGTCGACGTGGGCAACGCCGGCACGGTGATGCGCTTCCTGCCGCCGGTGGCCGCCCTGGCCGACGGCCCGGTCCGTTTCGACGGCGACCCGCGGTCCTACGAGCGTCCGCTGCACGGCGTCATCGACGCGCTGCGCGCGCTCGGCGCCCGGATCGACGACGACGGCCGCGGCGCGCTGCCGCTGACGGTGCACGGCAGCGGCGCCCTGGACGGCGGCGCGGTGGAGATCGACGCCTCCTCGTCCTCCCAGTTCGTCAGCGCCCTGCTGCTGTCCGGCCCGCGCTTCAACCAGGGCGTCGAGGTGCGTCACGTCGGCGCCACGCTGCCGTCGCTGCCGCACATCCGGATGACGGTGGACATGCTGCGCGCGGTGGGCGCCCAGGTGGACACCCCGGAGTCGGGCGGCGAGCCGAACGTGTGGCGGGTGACGCCGGGCGCGCTGCTCGGCCGGGACCTCACCGTGGAGCCGGACCTGTCGAACGCGCAGCCGTTCCTGGCGGCGGCGCTGGTTACCGGCGGCAAGGTGGTCGTCCCGGACTGGCCCGCCCGCACCACCCAGCCGGGCGACCGGCTGCGGGAGATCTTCACCGAGATGGGCGGCTCCTGCGAACTCACGGACTACGGACTGGTGTTCACCGGCTCCGGCGCGGTGCACGGCATCGACGTGGATCTGAGCGAGGTCGGCGAGCTGACTCCGGGCATCGCCGCGGTCGCCGCGCTCGCGGACTCCCCCTCCACCCTGCGGGGCGTGGCCCATCTGCGGCTGCACGAGACGGACCGGCTGGCCGCGCTCACCAAGGAGATCAACGAGCTGGGCGGCGACGTCACCGAGACCGCCGACGGACTGCACATCCGGCCGCGCCGGCTGCACGGCGGGATCTTCCACACCTACGACGACCACCGCATGGCCACCGCCGGCGCGATCATCGGCCTGGCGGTCGAGGGCGTCCAGATCGAGAACGTGGCGACGACGGCGAAGACCCTGCCGGACTTCCCCGAGCTGTGGACCGGGATGCTCGGGGCGTAGGACACGGGGAACAGTCATGCGCCGCTACGGCAAGCACACCGACGAGGACGACATCCGCTCCCGGCCCAACCGCCGGGGCAACCGTCCGCGGACGAACATCCGCCCGAAGCACGAGGACGCCGCCGAGGGCATGGTCCTCACCGTCGACCGGGGCCGGCTGACCTGCCTGGTCGACGGCCGTACGATCCTGGCGATGAAGGCCCGCGAACTGGGCCGCAAGGCCGCCGTGGTGGGCGACCAGGTGGCCCTGGTCGGCGATCTGTCCGGCAAGAAGGACACCCTCGCGCGCATCGTCCGCATCGAGGAGCGCACCTCGGTGCTGCGCCGCACGGCGGACGACGACGACCCGTACGAACGCGTGGTCGTGGCCAACGCCGACCAGCTGGCCATCGTCACCGCGCTCGCCGACCCCGAGCCGCGCCCGCGGCTGATCGACCGCTGCCTGGTGGCGGCGTTCGACGGCGGCCTGGAGCCGCTGCTGGTGATGACCAAGTCGGACCTGGCCCCGCCGGACAAGCTGCTGGAGCTGTACGGGCACCTGGACATCCCCTACGTCGTCACCAGCCGCGAGGAGCTGGAGACCGGCGACGCGGCGGACCGGGTGCGGGAGTTCCTCGCCGGGCGGGTCACGGCGTTCGTGGGCCACTCCGGCGTCGGCAAGACCACCCTGGTCAACGCGCTGGTCCCGGAGGACCGGCGGCGTGTCACCGGCCATGTGAACGCGGTGACCGGCCGGGGCCGGCACACCACCACCTCCGCGCTCGCACTGCCCCTGGCGGGCGACGACGGCGGCTGGGTCGTGGACACCCCGGGCGTACGGTCCTTCGGGCTCGCCCACATCGACCCGTCCCGGGTCATCCACGCCTTCCCCGACCTGGAGCCCGGCACGGCGGGCTGCCCGCGCGCGTGCAGTCACGACGAGCCGGACTGCGCCCTGGACGCGTGGGTGGCGGACGGGCACGCGGACCCGGCCCGGCTGTACTCGCTGCGCCGGCTGCTGGCCACACGGGAGCGCACGGAGGGCGACTGACGGGGCCGGGGGCGGTGGCCTGGGTGGGAGCCCCGGGCGGTGACCTGGGCGGGGGCCGCGGGGCGGGGCGTGTCCGGGGGCCTCGGGCGGTGCGGCGGGGCGGTCGGCGACGCGGGTCTCGGTCGACGCGTCAGGCCGGTCGGTGACCTTGGCGTTGTTTGCCCCGGTGCCGGGCCGGTAAGTGCATAATCGCACCGAGCCGGAGCGGCCACGGATACGCGGGACGACACACGGAGGACGGCACATGGCGTGGCTGCTGGTCATCGTCGCGGGACTGCTCGAGACCGGCTTCGCGGTGTGTCTGAAACTCTCCCACGGCTTCACCCGGCTCTGGCCGACCATCGCCTTCAGCTGCTTCGCCCTCGGCAGCTTCGGACTGCTCACGCTGTCGCTGCGCAAGCTGGACGTGGGGCCCGCGTACGCGGTGTGGACCGGGATCGGCGCGGCGGGCACCGCGATCTACGGCATGGTCTTCCTCGGCGATCTGGTGTCGGTGCTGAAGATCGTCTCGATCAGCTTCGTGATCATCGGCGTGATCGGACTCCAGCTGTCCGGCTCCTCGCACTGAGCGCCCCCTGCCTCCTTCGGATGCGGGGAGCCTCGTGGCGCGCGGGTCAGGCCGTGCGCCGGTGGTGCAGTGCGCCGCGCACCAGTTCGGCGATCCCGCCCTCGTCCGGCGGGGCCGCCACACAGGACAGCGCGAGACGGAACACCAGTTCGCACACATCGGCCGGAACGGCGCCCGCCGCCCCCGGAGCGGACACGGCGGCCACGGCACGGTCGCGGACCGCCGCGAGGAGACCGCCGGGTGACAGCACCGGACCGTCCGCCCGGCGCTGCGGCGGCACAGCGCGCAGGGACGGGGGCGGCGTACGCGGCGACGGGGACGCGGGCGCGGGCGCGGGCGGGGGCGCGAACGGCGGTACGGGTGCGGGCGCGGCGGCCGGCGCGAGCGGCGGATCGAACAGCGGGTCGTACGGCGGCATGGGCGCCGCGGCCGGTGCGAGCGTGCGCGGCGGCGGGGGCAGCCGGTCGCTCCAGCAGCCGGTGAGCAGGGCCTTGACCAGCGCGTTCCCCTGCGCGGCCGAGGCGGTCCACTCGGCGGCGGCGGTCAGCCGCTCGTACGGGTCGGCGGGCGGAGGGGCGAGCGCGCGGTCAATCCCGGCGAGGAAGCCGGCCGCCTCCCTGCGCACCAGCGCCCGGGCGAGCCCGTCCTTGCTGCCGAACTCGTTGTAGAGGGTCTGCCGGGAGACCCCGGCCGCCGCGGCCACGTCCACCATCCGCACAGCCGGCCACGGCAGGCGCGCCAGCGCCATGTACGCGGCGTCCAGCAGGGAATCCCGCGCTGCAGGCATCGTCGCCTCCCCGGACCGAGCGGCTCCGCCCCCAGATTTGAGGCGGCCCCGGGCACTGTCAAGGGTTCCCGGCGCACCCCGCGCGGAGCGCGCCCGGCTCGCGCGCGGCCCGCGCCGCGCGCCCCGGCCGTGGCGCGGACCGCCCGCGCACTGGTCCCACCGCGTGGACCCGGCGCCGCACGCCCCGCCCCTGGTGGCCCCGCGCAGGGCCGGGCCGATACCGTTCCCCCATGCCCGACTACCTCGATGACCTGCGTCTGGCCCACGTCCTCGCGGACGCCGCCGACGCCGCCACCATGGACCGGTTCAAGGCCCTCGACCTCAAGGTCGAGACGAAGCCGGACATGACTCCGGTCAGCGAAGCGGACAAGGCCGCGGAGGAACTGATCCGCAGTCAGCTCCAGCGCGCCCGCCCGCGCGACGCGGTCCTCGGCGAGGAGTACGGCGTCGAGGGCACCGGCCCGCGCCGCTGGGTGATCGACCCGATCGACGGCACCAAGAACTATGTGCGCGGCGTCCCCGTGTGGGCCACGCTGATCTCGCTGACGGAGGCCGGCGAGGGCGGCTACCAGCCCGTCGTCGGCGTCGTCTCCGCGCCCGCGCTGGGCCGCCGCTGGTGGGCCGCGAAGGGGCACGGCGCCTTCTCCGGCCGCAGCCTGTCCCAGGCGTCCCGGCTCCAGGTCTCGAAGGTGGCGAAGCTGGCGGACGCGTCCTTCGCGTACTCCTCGCTCAGCGGCTGGGAGGAGCAGGGCCGGCTGGACGGCTTCCTGGACCTGACCCGCGAGGTCTGGCGCACCCGGGCCTACGGCGACTTCTGGCCCTACATGATGGTGGCCGAGGGCTCGGTCGACTTCTGCGCCGAGCCCGAGCTGTCGCTGTGGGACATGGCCGCGAACGCGATCGTCGTGACGGAGGCCGGCGGCACGTTCACCGGTCTGGACGGCCGCCCCGGCCCGCACAGCGGGAACGCCGCCGCGTCGAACGGGATCCTGCACGACGAGATGCTGGGGTATCTCAACCGGCGTCACTGAGGCACGAGGGACGCCCGCGCACGCCCCCGGTCAGGCTGCGTGCGCCCTCTTGTTGACCCTTGCTCTGCCTGCCACTCTGAGAGTCCCCCCACTTGTGAACTTGTGAATCCTTGCACTAAGGGGATTCCAGGAGGAGGTGGCTCCATCCCATGCTCGTCCGCGACGCCATGAGCACGGTGGTCCTCACCATCGGCCCCGCCCACACCCTGCGGCAGGCAGCCGCCCTGATGTCCGCGCGCCGCGTCGGCGCGGCCGTGGTGCACGATCCCGACGCCGGCGGCATCGGCATCCTCACCGAACGGGACATCCTCAACTCCGTCGGCCTGGGCCAGAACCCGGACAGGGAGCACGCCCACGCCCACACCACCACCGACGTCGTCTTCGCGGCCCCGTCCTGGACGCTGGAGGAGGCGGCCCGCGCCATGGCGCACGGCGGCTTCCGCCATCTGATCGTCCTGGAGGACGGCGAGCCGACGGGCGTCGTCTCGGTCCGCGACATCATCCGCTGCTGGGCGCCGACGCGGCAGCCGGCGTCGGCGCTCTGACACGGGGCCGCGAGAACGGCGCCGGTACGGGGCGCCGAGGGCGCGTACGACGCCGACCGCCGCGTACGACAACGGGCCGGGCCCCCGGAGGGACCCGGCCCACTGCCCACGACAAGCGGTCCAGTCGCTGGAATCAGCCGCGCAGGGCCTGGACCGCGGCTTCCAGCCGCTTGCCGAAGTCGTCGTCCGCCTGGCGGAAGTTGTTGATCGCCCGGTCGACGATGTCCTCGCGCGAGACCTGGGAGATGGCGCCCGCCAGGTTGCCGATCAGGCGGTCCTTCTCCGCCTCCGTCATCAGCCGGTAGAGGTTGCCGGCCTGGACGAAGTCGTTGTCCTCGGCGTGCACCGGCGCCTCGTGGTCGCCGGTGACGCCGGAGACGGGGACCGGCTGCCACAGCGGCCGGCCGGTCTGGGCGGGGCCGCCGAAGCTGTTCGGCTCGTAGTTCTTCGCGCCCTTGTGGCGGCCGTCGTAGAGGTAGCCGTCACGGGAGTTGGTGCGCGCCTCGGTGGCGTGCGGGCGGTTCACCGGCAGGTGGTCGGCGTTGATGCCGACGCGGTAGCGGTGCGCGTCGCCGTAGGCGAAGAGGCGGCCCTGGAGCATCTTGTCGGGGGACGGGCCGATGCCGGGCACGAAGTGCGCCGGGGAGAAGATCGACTGCTCGACCTCGGCGAAGACGTTCTCCGGGTTGCGGTTCAGCTCCAGCTTGCCGATCTCGATGACCGGGTAGTCCGCGTGCGGCCACACCTTGGTCAGGTCGAACGGGTTGAACCGGTAGGTCGCGGCCTCGGCGGCGGGCATGATCTGCACGCCGACGGTCCAGGACGGGAAGTCGCCGCGCTCGATCGCCTCGCGCAGGTCGCGCTGGTGCGAGTCGGGGTCCTTGCCCGCGAGGACGTCCGCCTCCTCGGCGGTCAGGCACTTGATGCCCTGGTCGGTCTTGAAGTGGTACTTGACCCAGAAGACCTCGCCGGCCTCGTTGTTCCACTGGTAGGTGTGCGAGCCGAAGCCGTCCATGTGGCGGTACGACGCCGGGATGCCGCGGTCGCCGAACAGCCAGGTCACCTGGTGCGTGGACTCGGGCGACAGGCTCCAGAAGTCCCAGACGTTGTCCGGCTCCTGCGAACCGGTGTACGGGTCGCGCTTCTGGGTGTGGATGAAGTCGGGGAACTTGATGGCGTCCTTGATGAAGAACACCGGGGTGTTGTTGCCGACGAGGTCGTAGTTGCCGTCCTCGGTGTAGAACTTCAGCGCGAAGCCGCGCGGGTCGCGGACGGCGTCCGCGGCGCCGAGGTTGCCGGCCACGGTGGAGAAGCGGAGGAAGGTCTCCGTCTGCTTGCCGACCTCGGAGAGGAACGCGGCCCGCGTGTACCGGGTGACGTCCGCCGTGACCGTGAAGGTGCCGTAGGCGCCGGCGCCGCGGGCGTGCACCACGCGCTCCGGGATGCGCTCGCGGTTGAAGTGGGCGAGCTTCTCCAGCAGGAGCTGGTCCTGGACGAGAACAGGGCCGCCGGCGCCCGCGGTCTCGCTGTTCTGGTTGTCGGCGACCGGAGCGCCGGCCTCCGTCGTGAGCGGTCCCTGGGTCACGTCGCCTCCTGCTTGCACTTTCGTCTGATCCTGTCGCTTGGCCAAAGCCATGCTCGATCCTACAATGGACAATGTCTAAGTCAAGTAAGGCTCCAAAGTCACACTCGTTCGGGATCTGTTCCCCTTGCTGTTAGGCTGGTGGGTATGAGCGACCTTCTGGAACGGCTGCGCGGACGCGGATGGCGGATGACCGCGCAGCGTCGCGTCGTGGCCGAGGTCCTGGACGGCGAGCACGTGCACCTGACGGCCGACGAGGTCCATGCGCGCGCCGTGGCGAAGCTGCCCGAGATCTCCCGCGCGACCGTGTACAACACGCTCGGCGAGCTGGTCACGCTGGGCGAGGTGCTGGAGGTCAGCACCGACAAGCGCGCCAAGCGGTACGACCCGAACGCCCACCGGCCGCACCACCACCTGGTGTGCGCCCGCTGCGGCGCGATCAAGGACGTGCACCCGAGCGGCAACCCGCTGGCGGATCTGCCGGACTCCGAGCGCTTCGGCTTCACGGTCTCGGACGTCGAGGTGACATACCGCGGCATCTGCCCGAACTGCGCGTCGGCCTGACGACGGCGAGAAGCCCCGGCACCGTGCGTGCCGGGGCTTTGTGCTGCGCACCCGCGAACGCGTCCCCCCGGACGCGCAAACACCGAGGGCCGGAATCCTGATCGGATTCCGGCCCTCGGCCTTCAGTAGCGGGGACAGGATTTGAACCTGCGACCTCTGGGTTATGAGCCCAGCGAGCTACCGAGCTGCTCCACCCCGCGTCGATGAACTGAACACTACGTGCTGCACGCCCCCTGAAGCAAATCGCTTCCGCGAGCACCGGCAACCCCGCCTCGCGGGAGCCGGCACCTCCGCCCCGCAAGCGCCGACAGGTCCGCCGCCGCGCGGGCCGGGAAGGGGGATGGCCCCCGGCCCGGCACGGGCCGATGGAAGGGCGGCCGTCCCCGGCCCGGGAGGCCGGCGCTACGCCGACAGTTCCTCGCGCAGGGCGTCCCGGAGGCGGGTCGCCCGTTGGGCCACCTCGCGGGGGCCGAGGGCCGCGGCGCGGTCGGCCCAGCGCTGGCCCTCGGTGAGTTCGCCCCGACGGGCGTGGACGAGGGCGAGGCGCAGCGCCGCGCGGCCGTGCCCGGCCTCGGCGGCCCGGGTCCACCACACGACCGCCTCCGGCTCGCTGCCCTCCCGGGCGAGCAGCAGCCCCAGGTTGAAGGCGCCGTTGCGGGAGCCGGCCTCCGCCGCGGTGCGGTACCACCGCGCCGCCTCGACCACGTCCCCGCGGGCCGCGGCGAGCATCCCGACCCGCACCTGCGCGCGCCGGTGCCCCTGGGTCGCCGCCCGCTCGTACCACTCCTCGCACTCGGTCTTCTCGTGGACCGCCGACTCGCCGAGTTCGTGCGCGGGCGCGGGCGGGCGGCGGGCGTCGAGCACGGTCGCCAGCCGGTACGCGGCCTCCGCGCTGCCCCCGCCGGCCGCGCAGCGCAGATGCCGTTCGGCCTCCTGCTCGTCCCCGGCGCGCAGCCGGGCGATGCCCACCTGGAGCGCCGCCTCGGTGTGCCCGGCGGCGGCGGCCCGCTCGTACCAGCGCAGCGCCTCGGCGGTCATGTCCCGGCCCGCGTAGAGGATCCCCAGGTTGAACGCGGCGTCCACGCTGCCGGCCTCGGCCGCCTTGGAGAACCACGGCTCGGCCCCGGCGGTGTCGCCGACCTGGAGCAGCAGGACGGCGAGCGCGTTGGCGGCCTCGCGGTGGCCGGCGTAGGCGGCGCGCCGGTACCACTGCTCGGCCTGGGAGGTCCGGCCCTGCTCGGCGCAGAGCAGGGCGAGGTTGTAGGCGCCGTTCACGTCGCCGGCGTCCATCGCGGCCCGGTACCAGCGCTCGGCGGTCTGGGTCTCGCCGCGCTCGGCGTGCAGCGCGCCGAGCGCGTTGGCGGCGTTGCCGTCGCCGTCCTGGGCGGCGCGCAGCCACCACACGGCGGCGCTCTCGGTGTCCCCGGCGTCGCGCAGCAGGAAGCCGAGCGCGCAGGCGGCCCGCGGCTCGCCGTCCTTGGCGGAGGTCAGGTACCAGCGGCCGGCCTCCTTCAGCTCGCCGCGGCCCTCCAGGATCGCGCCGAGGTGCAGCGCGGCGCGCCGGTGGCCGCGGGCGGCGGCCTGCCGGTACCACTGCTCGGCCTCGGTGCGCAGTTCGGCGGCGTCGGCGTCCGCCGCGGTCTCGGCGGCCCGCCGGTCCAGTGTCCGGGCCAGCCGGTACGCCGCCTCGCGGTGGCCGTGCTCGGCGGCGATCCGCATCCAGCGCTCGGCGTCGGCGTCGGCGCGGTGTTCCAGCAGATCGGCGAGCGCGTAGGCGCCGAGCACGTGCCCCTGTTCGGCGGACTGGCGCAGCCAGTACTCGGCGGCGGGTTCGTCGCCGCGCTCGCGGTGGTGCCGGCCGAGCGCGTGCGCGGCCGGAGCGGAGCCGGCGACGGCGGCGATCCGCCACCAGCCGGCCGCCTCGTCCGGGTAGCCGCGCTGCTGGAGCAGGACGCCCAGGTTGTTGGCGGCGGCGCGGTCGCCGGCCGCGGTGGCGGCCCGCAGATGGGGTTCGGCTCCGTCGAGGTCGCCCCGGCGCAGCAGCATGGCGCCGAGGACGCTCATGGCCTCGGCGTCGCCCGCTTCGGCGGCGAGCCGGCGGCGCGCCAGCTCGGCGACCTCGTCGGCGGCGGCGCCCGTCTCGTCCCGGGCGCCGTCCACGATCTCCGCCGGATCACCGGTCTGCGCAAATCGCCCTGAATCGAACAGAGTTACCTTGTCCCCCATAACGTCCATCGTCGCACCACCCGCAACCCGGGTACACCTGGTATACCGCAGCCAGTGAGGTCACTTCAGCGTTTTGTCGACATGCCCACAGAGAGACAAGTCAAACACAGATGGCCCAACTCCCCACGGCGGCGCGGCGGTCCTGCACGTCGGCACATCCGTTCGCCCACGAACGGAAGGCCCGGGTCCGCACCGGACCCGGGCCTCGTGACCGTCCACGGCGATCAACCGCCGCTCTTGTCACCGCTCTTGTCGCCGCCCTCGGCAGCGCTGCTCGCGCCGCTCCCGCTGCCGCTCTTCGCGCCGCCCTTGTCGCCGTTCTTGGCGCTCGAGCCGGCCGCCTTGTCCGCCTCGGCCTGCGCCTTCTCGGCGCGCTGGAGGGCCGCCTGGAGCCTCTTCTGGGCCTCGTCATAGGCCTTGAAGTCGGGCACCTTCAGCGCCTTCTGGCCGTCGTCGAAGGCCTTCTGGGCGTCCTTGAGGGCCTGTTCGACCGTCGGGCTGGCCGTACCGGGCGGATTCTCCGTGCCGGTGCCCGGCGGCGGGTTCTCCGTCCCCGAGGTCCCGAAGATCTTGTCGAGGGCCTCGCCGAGCGTGTTCTCGAACGCGGTGGTGCCGCCGAAGCTCACCAGGACCTTGCGCATCAGCGGGTACTTGAGCTGCCCGCCGCGCACATAGACCGGTTCGACGTAGAGCAGGCCCCCGTCGAGCGGGATCGTCAGCAGGTTGCCGTACTCGATCTCCGAGTCGCCGCCTCTGATGAGCCGGACGAACTCGGCGATGTTCTGCTGCGAGTTGGAGTTGAACTGGCTCTGCACCTGTTTGGGGCCGCCGACCGTCGTGCTCGCCGGCAGCTTCAGGATTCTGATCTTGCCGTAGTCGGGGGTGCCCGCCTGGGAGTCCACCGCCATGAACGCGCTCAGCGCCTCGCGCCCGTTCGGCGTGAAGGTCGTCGTCAGCGAGAACGCCTGTGCCTGCTGGTCGGGCATCTTCATCGTCAGGTAGTACGGCGGCACCGAGTTGCCCGACTTGTTGGTCGGGTCGACCGGCACACGCCACACCTCGCTGCCGCTGAGGAAGGTCTGCGCGTCCGTCACGTGGTAGCGGGTGAGCAGCTCGCGCTGCACCTTGAACAGGTCCTGCGGGTAGCGCAGATGGGCCATCAGATCGCCGGAGATGGCTGTCTTGGGCTTGACCGTGTCGGGGAACGCCTTCATCCAGGTCTTCAGGACCGGGTCCTCGGTGTCCCACTGGTACAGCTTGACCTCGCCGGTGTAGGCGTCGACCGTCGCCTTGACCGAGTTGCGGATGTAGTTGACCCGGTTCTGCTGGGCCACCACCGCGCGCTGGTCGTTGTTGTAGGTCAGCGAGTCCGCCGTGGTGTCGCCGAGGGTCGTACGGGAGGCGTACGGGTAGCCGTTCGTCGTCGTGTAGGCGTCGACGATCCACTGGATGCGGTGGTCCACCACCGCGGGATAGGCGTCGCCGTCGATGGTCAGCCAGGGCGCGACCGCCTCGACGCGCTCCTTGGGCGTGCGGTTGTACAGGATCCGCGAACCGTCGCCGATGGCGCCGGAGTAGAGGATCTGCGGCTCGCCGAACGCCACCGCGTACGCCGCCCGGTTGAGCGTGCTGGACAGGCTGACGCCGCTCTTGCCCTGGTAGGTGGTGGTCGCCTCGCCGTCGCCTGCCGGGTAGTCGATCTCCTTCTGGGGGCCGCCGACGATCGAGTAGGTGGTGGTCTTCTCGCCGTAGTAGACCCGCGGTTCGTAGGTGCCGAGGTCGCCGGTGGAGGGGACGTTCTTCTCGGTGAAGACCGGCTCGCCGTTGCTGGTCTCGGTGCCCTTGGCGGCGACCATGCCGTAGCCGTGGGTGTACCGGAAGTGGGTGTTGATCCAGTTCTTCTTGACGCCGTCCAGGTTCAGTTCGCGCAGGCCGACGACCGTGTCCTGGACCTTGCCGTCCTTGCCGGCGTACCGGTCGACGTCCAGGTTGTTCGGGAAGGCGTAGTAGCCGCGGATCTGCTGGTTCTGCTGGAAGGTCGGCGAGACGATGTTGGGGTCGAGTATGCGGATGCTCGCCGCGTCGTCGACGTCGTCGCGCAGCGAGGACTTGTCCTTCGTCGTGCTGTTGCCGTCGTAGCCGGTCACCTGGGTGTCGTCGATGCCGTACGCGGCGCGCGTCGCCTTGATGTTCTTCGCGACGTACGGCGCCTCCTTGGCCTGCTCGTTGGGCTGGACCTCGAACTTCTGGACCAGCGCCGGGTACAGGCCGCCGATGAGGATCGCCGAGAGCACCATCAGGCCGAAGCCGATGACGGGCAGCTGCCAGGTGCGCCGCCACAGGGTGGCGAAGAACAGCAGCGCGCAGATCACCGCGATGCAGAACAGGATCGTCTTGGCCGGCAGATAGGCGTTGGCGTCGACGTACCTGAGGCCCGTCCAGTCGCCGGTCGCCTTGAAGTCGCTGGACTTGACCGCGAGGCCGTACCGGTCGAGCCAGTAGGCGACGGCCTTGAGGGCGACGAACACGCCGAGCAGCACCGACAGGTGTCCGGTCGCCGCCGCCGTGGCCCGCGGGCCGGGGCTGGTGACCCGCAGGCCGCCGTACAGGTAGTGGGTCAGCGCGGCGGCGATCAGGGACAGCACCGCCGCGGCGAAGCCGAAGCCGAGCAGGAACCGGTACCAGGGCAGGTCGAAGGCGTAGAAGGAGATGTCGAGGTGGAACTGCGGGTCCGTCTTGTGGAACGGGACGCCGTTGACCCACATCAGCCAGGTCCGCCACTGGCCGGCGGCGGAGGCGCCCGCGACCAGGCCCACCAGGGCGGTCACCCCGCACAGCAGCCACCGCCGGTAGGGCGCGATGCCCATCCGGTAGCGGTCGAGGTTCTGCTGCTCCAGCGACATGGCGCTCAGCGGCGGCCGCAGCCGGTGGGCCAGCCAGACGTTGAAGCCGACCGCCGCGGCCATCAGCAGCCCGAAGACGAAGAACAGCCCGATCTTGGTCGTCAGGGTGGTGGTGAAGACCGACGAGTAGTGCACCGACCGGTACCAGAGCCAGTCCGTCCAGAAGCCGGCGAACATCGTGAACGCCATGGCCAGGACGGCCAGGACGCCCAGTGTCATCAGCAGGGTCCTAGCTCGCCGGGACGGGCGGCCGACTCTGATCCGCGGCCCCGTGGGGCCCCCGCCGCGGTCCGGCATCTGGAAAGCCAAGGTGCGCACCTCGAAAGTTCGCTGTTGGTCACTGTGGTCGCGTCAGGCCCCCGTGCTCGCGGACCCCACGGTGCGCCCTGGGTTCCCGGGCCCACACCTATGCAACTTACTCACCGCTTACTCGGTTCCCGATTTCGGCCGGTAACGAGGCAGGATTGTGACCATGTCCAACACCCCCATGGCGGCGAACCCGCTCACCCGGGCCGTGCTCGAGATCGACGAGTACGCCTCCGGCCTCGGCTGGGATCAGCCCGCTCGCCTCTTCGCCCTCGTCGACACCGCGCGGCTGCGGACCCAGGAACCCGCCCTCGCGGCCCAGCTCGGTCTGGAGGACGAGCAGGAGACCTCCGGTCTCACCCCCATCGAGCAGGACGAGATCCCGTCGGGCCAACCGCTCGACGAGTTCCTCGCCACCATCGCCTGGCCCGACGCCGTGGCCGGCTGCGCCCTGACCGTGGAGCGCCTGATGCTGCCGCCGTCCGCGGAGGCGCAGGTCCCGCAGGGTCTGAACGAGGCGAAGCTCGCCGAGTGGGTGGCCGCCCACCCCGAGCGCCAGGAGGTCCGCATGACGGTCGCGGTCCTGCGCGACGGTGCCCGCGAGTCGGCGCTCAGGCTGCGCGAGAAGGACTCCCCCACGGAGGTCCTCACCGGCTCCTCCCTGGTGCCGGGGCTGGCGGACGCGCTGGCGGCGACGTTCGAGGAGTGAGGCCCGCGCCCGGGTCCGCGGGGGCGCGTGTCCCCGCGGGCGCCGGGGGCGTACGCCCCTTGGGGCGCGGGAGGGCGCTGCGCGCCGGGGCGCTCAGCCCTTGGTGCACTTCGGCAGGTCGGCGGTCTTGCCCGCGCTGATGTCCTTGAGGGCGCCGAGGGCGTCGCCGATGGTCTTCACCTTGACCAGGGTGAGCCCGGAGGGGGTGTCCGAGGCCGCGGCGGCGCAGTTGTCGGCGGGCGTGAGGAAGTACTGGGCGCCCTTGTCGCGCGCGCCGACCGTCTTCATCTCGATGCCGCCGATCGGGCCGACCTTGCCGTCGTCGTCGATCGTCCCGGTGCCGGCCACGAACTTCCCGCCGGTCAGGCTGCCCGGGGTGAGCTTGTCGTAGATGCCGAGCGCGAACATCAGACCCGCGCTGGGGCCGCCGACATCGGCGAGCTTGATGTCGATCGTGAACGGGAAGGTGTGGTCGGTCCCGGCGGAGATGCCGACGACGGCCCGCCTGGCCCCGGTGTCGTGGGACTCGGCCGTGGTGAGGGTGACGTCCTTGGTGACGGTCGCGTCCTTGTTCTGCTTCGCGGCGGCGGCCTGGTCCTTGGCGGGGACGATGGTGAAGACGACCTTCTGCCCCGGCTTGTGCGCGGTGACCAGCTTGGCGACGTCCGCGGGCTGCTTGACGGCGGTGCCGTCCACGGCCTTGATGACGTCACCGGCGTGCAGATTGCCCTGGGCCGGACTGTCCTTGACGACGGTGGAGACGATCACCCACGACTTCACCGGGATGCCCAGTTCCTTCAGCGCCGCCACCTTGGCGCTCTCCTGGGACTGGCTGAACTCCTCGGCGTTCTCCTGGGTGGACTGCTGCTCCGTCTTGCCGTCGGGGTAGAGCGTGTCGTGCGGGACGATCTTGTCGTCGTGCGCCAGCCAGCCGTAGACGGCCTCGGCCAGGTTCATCCGGTAGTCGGCGCTGGTGACGCGGACGGTCGTCATGTTGAGGTGCCCGTCCGTGGGATACGTCCGGTGCCCGGAGATCTGCAGCACCGGCTCGCCGCCGTGCTCGCCGAGCGTGTTGACCGTCGGTCCCGGGGACATCTCCGAGTACGGCACGGGGAGGAAGACCCCCGCGCACAGGAGCGCGATCAGCATCAGGGTGGAGGCGAGCATCGTCGCGGTGCGGCGTGGCATGTCTCGACAGTACGTGACGGACCTGTCCGCGCACCGTCAGGGCCGCCGTCCGCGCAGCGGCCTCAGGTGCCGGACGTGGACCTCTCCATGGCCTCGCGGAACCGGGCGTACCCGTCCAGCTCGGGCCCGTCGCTGCGTATCCTGCGGGTGCGGTTGGCCCAGCTCCCCCACAGGGCCGCGGCTATCGCCGCCACCAGCGGAATCAGCAACCAGGCGAGCGCCGCCATGCCGACCTCCCAACGTCGATCGACCGATCGCAACTGACTGATCAGCAGATTAACCATCCGCTCTGACAACGCTCATGCCCGGGGTGCGGTTACGCAAGCCGGACCGCGCGGTCGATGGCCCGCACGGGTAGCGGGCCGGCCGCCCGCGGGCCGGAGTCATGAGGGTGAAGGCCCTAGCAGGCGCCGACCCACTCCTCGGTGCCGTCGGAGAACCGCTGGTGCTTCCAGATCGGCACCTCGTGCTTGAGGTCGTCGATCAGCTTCCGGCACGCCTCGAAGGCCTCCCCGCGGTGCGGGCAGGACACGGCGACGACGACGGCGAGGTCCCCGACCCGCAGGTCCCCCACGCGGTGCACGGCGGCCAGCGCGCGCACCGGGTACTCGGCGGCGACCTTCTCGGCGATCCGCCGCATCTCGGCCTCGGCGCTGGGATGGGAGGAGTACGCGAGGGCGTCCACGTCGGCGCCGTTGTCGTGGTCGCGCACGGTCCCCACGAAGAGCGCGGTCCCGCCGGCGGCGTCGTCCCCGACGGCCTTGAACACCTCGTCCAGCGAGAGCGCGGTGTCCCGGACGGCGATCAGCTTGATGGGATCGTCGGCGGCGTGCTCGCCGGGGTGATCGTTGCTCGGAGCCATACCCCCATCGTGCCGCACCGCGCCGACCCCCCGGAATAGCGTCATCACCCGGCACGCACGCGTGCACGTTTGTGAGGTCCTACAGGGACCCGGCCCGTCCGGCGCTCGGGGACGAGGCCGTTCAGGCCGACAGCGGGGGTCCGGGGGCGGCAGTCACCAGGGATGCTGGGGTCCCCTGCTCGGGCGAAGCCGAGAGCTTGAGGGAGGGCAGGAGCGGCGGGGGCGAGAAACGCCCCCGGCACCCCCGCCCTCAGATCCGCCGCCGAGCCTTCCGGGCCCGCCGCACGACAGCCGCCGCGCCCAACAGGGCGACCGTCGCTCCCGCGGCCCCCGCCGCCGTCGCGTCCTTGCGCCCCAGCCGCCGCCCGACCACGGTGTGCCGCCCGGACACCTCCTCCAGCAGCTCGGCCAGCACCGCCTCATTGGTCCACTTGGGCCGCCACCCCGCGTCATGCAGGCGGCTCCCGCTGACCACCCACGGGTACATCGTGTACGCGAGGTCCCCCGCAGGCGACGGCGTGAGCCCGATCCGGTGCAGCCGGGCCGCCGCGCCGAGCGCGACCGCCGACGGCAGCTCCATCCGCCGGATCCCGCTCAGCTCCTCGACCTCCTCCTGCTCCAGCCACCCGTCGCACCCCACGGCCAGCTCCCCGTCGACCTTCTCCAGCACCGCGTACTCCAGCGCCCCGCACAGGTCCTCCACGTGGCAGAACTGCCACGCCGGCCGCGACCCGGCCACCACCAGCAGCCGCGGCGACTCGAAGTACCGGGTCAGCGCGGTGTCGGTGCCGCCGACCAGCACGGCGGGGCGCACCACGGTGACGTTCAGCCCGGGATGCGCGCGCGGAGCGCGGCGCGCCAGCCGCTCGATCTCCAGCAGGTCGCCCACCCCGGTCGCCTCCGCCGTCGCCCGCAGCTCCGCGTCCTCGGACAGCGGCAGCTCGTTGTCCGGCAGTGCGCCGTACACCATCGCGGAGGTGCACAGCACGACCCGGTGCACCCCGGCCGCAGCGGCCGCGGTCAGCACGGTCTGCGTGCCCCGCACGTTGTACGCCGTACGGGCGGCGGCGTCCGTCTCCAGGTCGAGGTCGAGCGCCAGGTGCACCACGACGTCGGCGCCGCGCAGCTTGTCGGCGATGGCCGGGTCGCGCACGTCCAGGATGTGCCAGCGCGCCGCGTCGCACTCGCCGCGCCGCTCGTCGATGGCGATGACCTGCCGGATCTCCTCGGAGGCGGCCAGCCGCTCGGTGAGCAGGGCGCCGACGCCGCTCGCGGCTCCGGTGACCGCGACGACGGGCCCGCGCACGGCGGGGGTGCTCTCGTGGTTTCGCGCTGCGCGAACCTGTGGATCTGGGGAACTCACCGGGCGTCTCCAGCGGTTGTCTTCCATACGGGCGCGAATGACGCGTACGTACCAGGTGGCATCCATCCTGCCGCAGGCGCCGTGTCGGCGGAGCACCGAGGCCCTATCCGCCCGCGGTGTCTACGCTGGGTGGTGATGTCGGGCAGCCGCGCCGCCGGAGAAGCCGGTGGCCTTACCAGCCGAGGAACCCCGTGAGTGACACCCCATTCGGATTCGGCCTTCCGCCGGAGGAGCCGGACGACGGCGACGAGGGCAAGAAGAAGGACCAGCAGAGCGGTGGTGAGCAGGGACCGGCCAACCCGTTCGGTTTCGGGCTGCCCGGGGCCGGAGGCCTTGGCGGGCCCGGCGCCGACAATCCGCTCGCAGCCATGTTCGGCTCGCTGAACCCCACCGACCTGGGCGCCGCGTTCCAGCAGCTCGGCCAGATGCTCTCCTACGAGGGCGGCCCGGTGAACTGGGACATGGCCAAACAGATCGCCCGCCAGACGGTCGCGCAGGGCACGCCGGACGGCGCCAAGGACGCGAGCGTGGGCCCCGCCGAGCGCGCCGCCGTCCAGGAGGCCGTCCGGCTGGCCGACCTGTGGCTGGACGACGTGACGTCCCTGCCGTCCGGCGCGGCCTCCGCGGTGGCCTGGTCCCGCGCGGAGTGGGTCGAGGCGACGCTGCCGGCCTGGCAGGAGCTGGTCGACCCGGTCGCCGAGCGGGTGGGCACCGCCATGGGCGATGTGCTGCCCGAGGAGATGCAGGCCATGGCCGGCCCGCTGATCGGCATGATGCGCTCCATGGGCGGCGCCATGTTCGGCACGCAGATCGGCCAGGCCGTCGGCGTGCTGGCCGGCGAGGTGGTCGGCTCGACCGACATCGGCCTGCCGCTGGGCCAGGCCGGCCGGGCCGCGCTGCTGCCGCTGAACATCGAGAAGTTCGGCAAGGACCTGGGCGTCCCGCAGGACGAGGTGCGGCTGTACCTCGCCCTGCGCGAGGCGGCCCACCAGCGCCTGTTCGCGCACGTGCCGTGGCTGCGCTCGCACCTGTTCGGCGCGGTCGACGGCTACGCGCGCGGGATCAAGGTCGACACGGCGAAGCTGGAGGACGTGGTCGGCCAGTTCGACCCGCAGAACCCCGAGCAGCTGCAGGACGCCCTCCAGCAGGGCATGTTCCAGCCGGAGGACACCCCGGAGCAGAAGGCCGCCCTGGCGCGCCTGGAGACCGCTCTGGCGCTCGTGGAGGGCTGGGTGGACGCGGTGGTGCACGCCGCCGCCAAGCCGCGTCTGTCGTCCGCCGACGCGCTGCGCGAGACGCTGCGCCGCCGCCGGGCCTCGGGCGGTCCGGCCGAGCAGACGTTCGCCACGCTGATCGGTCTGGAGCTGCGCCCGCGCCGGCTGCGGGACGCCTCCCGGCTGTGGGCGTCGCTCACCGACGCGCGCGGGGTGGACGGCCGCGACGGCCTGTGGGCCCACCCGGACATGCTGCCGACCGCCGCCGACCTGGACGACCCGGACGGCTTCGTGCACCGCGAGCAGCTGGACTTCTCCGAGCTGGACAAGATGCTCGGCGAGGCGGCGAGCGGCGGCTCCGGCGCCAAGCCCGACCTGCACAAGCCTGACCCGCACAAGAAGGACGCGGCCGAGGACGGCAAGGGCGACGACGGCGAGGGCGACGACGGGAAGGGCGACGGCGCCGAGTGAGCCTCCACGACGACGCGGTCCTCGTCCTCAAGGGGTACGAGAACCAGCCGGAGCTGCGCGACGCCTACCTCGACCACCTCGCGGCCCACGCGGACGGCCTGTGGAAGGCCTGCGGGGCCGGGCACATCACGGCGAGCGCCCTGGTGGTCGATCTCGAGCGCGGCCGGGTGCTGCTGACCCTGCACCGGAAGCTGCGGATGTGGCTCCAGATGGGCGGCCACTGCGAACCGGGCGACCCGACGCTGGCGGCCGCCGCCCTGCGCGAGGCGACCGAGGAGTCGGGCGTCGAGGGGCTGACCCTGCTGCCCGGCGGCCCGGTCCGGCTGGACCGCCACCTCACCCCGTGCGCCTGGCACCTGGACGTCCAGTACGCGGCGATCGCCCCGCCCGGCGCGGTAGAGGCCATCAGCGACGAGTCCCTGGACCTGCGCTGGTTCGCCTACGACGCGGTCGCGGAGGTCGCCGACGACTCGGTCGTCCGTCTGCTGACGGCGACCCGCGCGAGGCTCTGACGCACGGACGTGGGCCGAGGCTCTGACGCGTAGACGTGTGTAAGGGGTGACCGCCTGGGCGGTCACCCCTTACGTCTGCCTGCTCCGCCCGTCGGGCGTCAGGCTGGGTCTAGCTCCAGGCGTTGCCCTGGTTCTGGCCCCGCGCCCCCTGCTGGCCCATGCCGAACTGCGCGGCGAGTCCCTGCCCGATCACCGCGTTCTGCGGCGGCAGCAGCTCGCTGGGCTGTACGAGGGCGTAGCCGCTGCCCATGAAGCTCAGCTCCCAGCCCTCACCGGTGTTGCCGCGCCGCCGCCACACTCCCGAGGAGTGCGTCTGGGCCTGCATCTGCACCCGCAGTCCGGTGGACCAGGCGACGATGGCGTCGGCGTCGCAGTTGACGTACTTGTCGGGCGTCACCTGCATCAGCAGCGGCGCGCCGGAGGTCATCAGGGCGACCTTGCCGCGGCCGGTGATGTTGAGCTGGTACTTCCCGGAGCCGGAGATGCCGTACGTGCTGTCGACCGCGATGACCTCGTGGTGCAGCGAGGAGTCCATCGCCAGCACGTAGCTGCTGTCCACCGTCAGACCGTCCTGCTCGACGTCCATCACATGGACGTACTGGGCGAGGTTGGCCAGGTAGACCGTGCCCTGCCCGTGGCAGCGCATCAGGTCCAGGCCCTCGCCGGTGCGGGCGCGGGCGTAGGCCTGGCTCGTGTTCTGGTACTCGGCGTCGAACTCGACGAGGCCCTGGTAGGCGACCATGGTGCCCTTGCGGGCCAGGATGTCGTCGTGGCCCTCCAGGACGACGCGGAGCATCTGCTTGTTCTGCAGGCTCCAGCGCTCCTGGGTCTGGACGTCGTTGTGGGCGAAAAGCGGGCTCTGCATGTTCCTGTCTCCCCCTCAGCCCCGGACCCGCAGGCGGTCGGTGCTGTCCTCGCTGGGCTGCACGACGACGATGCCGGTGCCGGAGAAGGCCATCTGGTAGGCCTCGCCGCTGCCCCGGCCGATCAGGGACTGCGCCTTGAAGCTGCGCTTGCCCTTGACCTTCAGGTTCGGCGACCAGGCGACGAGGGCGTCCGGGTCGACGTAGGTCTCGTTCTCGCCGCCGCCGCAGTCGACGACGATCGGCTTGCCCCGGGAGGTGAGGGCGACCCAGCCCTGCCCGGAGATCTTCGTGTTCCACAGGCCCTGGCCGGCGAACTTGGCCAGTCCCTTGACCCGCTCGACGCCCCACTGGAGGCTCGCGTCGAAGGCCAGCAGGTTGGTGGCGTTCACCGAGATGGCGTCGCCGCCGAGGTTGATCACGACGACGTCGGCGCCGTAGTCGGCGAGGTAGAGCAGGCCGTCGCCGGCGCACTTCATCAGCGGGGCGCCCTCGCCGGTGATCCAGTCGCGGGCGATCTGGCGCACGGCCGGCGGGTTGGGCTCGTACTGGATGAAGCCTTCGTAGGCGACCATCGACCCCACGCGCGCGAAGAGGTCGTTGCCGGTCTGCATGGCGACCTTCAGCATGTGGCTGCCGTGGTTCTCCATGCGGGCGGTGACGGGTGCGGGGGCGTAGCCCGCGAGCGGCTGGTTCATGACGGGCTCCCTCAGACCTCGTACGGCTGGACCACGACGAAGTTGCCGGGCGCGGCCCGGAACTGCAGGTTGACGCCCTCTCCGGTGTGCCCGGGGTAAGCGTTGCGGCGCATGCGCACCTGGCTGGAGACGATCACCTGGGCGGCGGCGGACCAGGCGACGACGGCGTTGGAGTCGACGAACGTCGTCGGGGTCACCGGCAGCACGACGGGTGTGCCGTGGGTCTTGACGACGATCGTGCCGGTGCCCTGGAACTGCATGGTGAACAGGGCGCCGCCGGGAATGCCGTGCCCCTCGATACGGCGGACCTCGTACTGCAGGCTCTCGTCGAAGGCGAGGACGTTCTCGGCGGAGACGCAGATCGCGTCGCCCTGGAGTTCGACCGGGTGCAGATGGGTGGACTCCTCGGCGAAGAACACCTGGCCCTGGCCGGTGCAGCGCATCAGCTGCATCTCCTGACCGGTGGCGTTGCCGACGATGCGGCCGGCGAAGCCCGCGCCCTTGTAGCTGAAGTCGACCTTGCCCTGGTAGAGCACCATGCTGCCCTGGCGGGCCAGGACGGGCTGGCCGCCGATGCCGAGGTCCGCGCGGATCAGCTTGCCGTTCTGCGGGGTCCAGCGCTGGCCGGTCGGCGTCTCCTTGAACTTGTCCAGCGCGGCGGCCACACCCGTGCCCTGCGGGGCGGCGGTCTGCGGGGCGCCGTAGGGCGCGGCCTGACCGGGGACCTGGCCGTACGGCGGCTGTCCGTAGCCGGGCGGCGGTGTGGGCTGGCCGTAGCCCGGCGGGGGCGTCGGCTGGCCGTAGCCGGGCGGCGGGGGCGCGGCGGGGCCGGGCGGCTGATGGCCGTACGGCGGCTGCTGGCCGGGGTGCCCGTAGGGCGCGGGGGCCGGCGGGGGCGGCGGGACGGTGCCGCCGGGGGGCGGGGTCAGGGGCGCGACGATGGTCGGCGCGGCGTGCACGGAGGGCGGCTGCGGCGCGGGCGGCGGCGGTGGGGTGACGCCCGGGGGCGGCGCGAAGCCCTGCGCGGCGGGCTGCGGCACGGGAGCGGGCGGCGGGGTGGGCGCCTGCGGCGGCACGGGCGCGGTGGGGGCCGCGGGCGCGGACGGCACGCCGAACGCGGGCGGGGCGGCGGCCTGGATGGGCGGGGCGAAACCCGGGGCGCCGCCGGTCTGCGGCTGCTGCGGCTGCTGCGGGGCCTGCGCCGGGGCGGGCGCCTCCTCTTCCAGCACCTCGCCGCCGAAGTTCTTCAGCAGCGCCTCCAGTCCGCCGTCGAACCCCTGTCCGACCGCGGCGAACCGCCAGACGTCCTTGAGGTAGATGTCGCCCAGCATCACGGCGCGTTCGGTGGAGAACTCCGACCCGTCGAACGCGTAGCGGGCCACCTCCTCGCCGCCCGCCACGATGCGCAGGTAGCCGGGGCCGACCTGGGACATCTGCCCGGCGCCGTCGATCGTCGCCGTGAAGGACAGCTTGTGGATCTGCGGCGGGATGCGGTCGAGCGTGACCCTGAAGGACTCCGTGTCGCCGGCCTGCGCGCCGAGGAGCTGGATGGACTCCTCGGGGGACTTCGGCTGGTTGAAGAAGACGAAGTACCGGTCGTCCGAGAGCCGCTCGTCGGCGTCGAGGCCGAAGCAGCTGATGTCGAAGGTCAGTCCCGGGGCGGAGATCTGCACGCCGACGTACAGATCCGTGCCCGCGGTCAGGTCGCTGATCCTGGCCTTGTGGCCGCGTTGGAATTCCCTGGGCATGCCTGAGGACCGTCCCCCATCCCGAGTGTGCGAGTGCGTTGCGCCAGGCTAACGGCAAACTCCGACACCGGGCCGGGTCGGTACAGACCCGGTACACAATCCCCGCCCGGCCGTGGCCCGCGCGGGCGGTCAGTCCTCGCCCGGGTCCGGCAGGTGCGGCAGCCGGCCCGCCGCCGCCACCCCTTCGAGATAGCCGCGGGCCCGTTCGGTGCGCGGGTACGCCTCCAGCAGCCGCCAGAAGCGGGGGCCGTGGCCGGGGACGAGCAGGTGGGCCAGCTCGTGCAGGAGGACGTAGTCGACGACGTACTCGGGCATGCCCTTGAGGCGGTGCGAGAGCCGGATGCTGCCCTCCGCCGGTGTGCACGAGCCCCAGCGCGTGTTCTGGTTGGTGACCCAGCGCACCGAGGCCGGGCGCGCGCGGCCTTCGAAGTACTGGGCCGACAGCCGCTCGGCGCGCTCGGCCAGCTCGCCGTCGCCGAGGGAGCGGCGGCTCTCCTGGGCGGCCAGCTTGTCGAGCATGACGTTCACCCAGCGCCGTTCCTCCGCCTCGGACATCCGGGCGGGGATCAGCACGATCGTTCGATCGCCCTCGCGGTACGCGGAGACCGTCCTGCGGCGGCGGTCGCTCCTGCGCACCTCGATCGCGCTCGCCGCCGAGCCGCTCGGCGGCGGGCTCGTCTTGCTGCGCTGGGGCGCTTTGGCGCGGTGCAACGGGTCGGCGGACACGCCCCGACCGTACCGGGTGAACGCGGGGGAAGTCCCGGGTCGAGGACGGTTCCGCACCGATCCCCCACCGACCGTCTGATTCGTACGACGAATACCCCCTGCCTGTGGACAACTTTCCGCACCGATGTCCCGGACCGGGCATGCTGACTCCCGTCGGCGGAACAATGACCGCTTCCCCGGCACATGTGATGTTCCTGACTTGTCTCTTGTCCTTCTCCTTTCGGGCTACGGGGGCTCAAATGCATCCGATGGTGAAGCCCGCGCTGCGGCGCGGCTGGCGGGACCTCGACACCGTGCAGTTCGGGATGACCCCGGCGCACGCACTGACGCTCGGCCCGGTCGACACGGCTACGGGCGGCTTCCTGGAGCTGCTCAACGGCACCCGGGGCCTGCCGCTGCTGCGGGAGGAGGGGCGCCGCATGGACCTGCCGGACGGCCATGTGGACCGCCTCGTACGACGGCTGGCCGGCGCGGGCCTGCTGGACGACGCCCGGGGCGGCGGGGCCGCGGCCGGGGCGCTGCGGCGGGACACGGAGGTCATGGACCGCCTGCGGCCCGACCTCGCCGCGCTCTCCCTGGTGGCCCGCGGACCGGGCGAGGCGATCGACCGGCTGGCCGCCCGGCGCGATCTGCGCGTGCAGGTGCGCGGCGCCGGCCGGGTGGGGGCGGTGCTGGCCGCCCTGCTGTCCGGGGCGGGGATCGGCGAGGTGGACGTGCTCGACGGCGGCCGCGTCGAACCGTGGGACGTCGCCCCGGGCGGGCTGCCCGCCGAGGCCGTCGGCGAACGCCGGGCCGAGGCGGCGCGCCGGGCCGTGCGCCGCGCGGCCCCGGACCGCGGGGCCCGCCGCGGCCGCCGCACCCCGTTCGAGCCGGACGAGCCCGGCCACTGCCTGGTGATCCTCGCCCCGCGCGACGACCTCGGCGTGCACGCGCCCGACCCGTCCGCCGCGGCCTCGCTGATCGCCTCGGGAACGCCCCACCTGTACGCCGGAGTGGTCGAGGCCACCGGGGTGGTGGGCCCGCTCGTCCTGCCCGGGCAGACGGGCTGCGCCGAGTGCCTGCACCTCGGCCGCACGGACCGGGACGCCACCTGGCCGCGGCTGGTCGCCCAGTGGCGCTCGGGCAGAGCCCGTCCCGTGCGCCCCTGCGACCTGGCGCTGTCCACGACGGTCGCCGGGCTGGCCGCGGCGCACGCGCTGGCCTTCCTGGACGGGCAGCCGCCCTCCGGCGCGGGCGTCCGCTGGGAGGTGAGCGCACCCGGGCTGAACTGGCACGGGCGGCCGATCTGGCCGCATCCGGACTGCCCGTGCGGCGCGGCGCGCGAGACCGTGGCGGAAGACACCTCAAAAGAGGGCGAGCCACGCGCGACAATGGCGGGGCAACGGCCGTCACCGACGCCCTGCCGTCAGGCGGAGGCGGCGCGGCCGGCTGGGACTTGGAGGGCGCATGTCTGATCTTCCCCGCAAGGCGGTCACCCGGACCGCCAAGCTCGCCGCGCTCCCGCTCGGCTTCGCCGGGAGAGCGACCTGGGGACTCGGCAAGAGGATCGTCGGCGAGTCGGCGGAGATCGTCGGCCGGGAGCTGCAGCAGCGCACCGCCGACCAGCTCTTCAAGGTCCTCGGCGAGCTGAAGGGCGGGGCCATGAAGTTCGGGCAGGCCCTGTCCGTGTTCGAGTCGGCGCTGCCCGAGGAGGTCGCCGGCCCCTACCGGGCGGCCCTGACCAAGCTCCAGGAGGCCGCGCCGCCGATGCCGACGCGCACCGTGCACGCCGTGCTGGCGGAGCGGCTCGGCGAGGACTGGCGCGAGCTGTTCGTGGAGTTCGAGGACAAGCCGTCCGCGGCGGCCTCCATCGGCCAGGTGCACCGGGCGGTGTGGCACGACGGCCGCGAGGTGGCGGTCAAGGTGCAGTACCCCGGCGCCGGCGAGGCCCTGCTGTCGGACCTGGGCCAGCTGAGCCGGTTCGCCCGTCTGCTCGGCCCGCTGATCCCCGGCATGGACATCAAACCGCTGATCACCGAGCTGCGGGACCGGGTCTCCGAGGAGCTGGACTACGGGCTGGAGGCCGAGGCGCAGCAGGCGCACGCCGTGGAGTTCGAGGACGATCCGGACGTCGTCGTCCCGGCGGTGGTGCACCAGCGCGAGCAGGTCCTGGTCACCGAGTGGATCGACGGCGTGCCGCTGTCGGAGGTGATCGCGGACGGCACCCAGGAGCAGCGCGACCGGGCCGGCCAGCTCCTCGCCCGGTTCCTCTTCTCCGGCCCTGCCCGTACCGGTCTGCTGCACGCCGACCCGCATCCGGGCAACTTCCGGCTGCTGCCCGGCGGCCCGGACGGCGCGGAGGACTGGCGGCTGGGCGTGCTGGACTTCGGCACCGTCGACCGGCTCCCGGGCGGACTGCCGGCGCCGATCGGCGAGTCCCTGCGGATGACGCTGGACGGCGAGGCCGACGCGGTCTACGACATGCTGTGCGCGGAGGGCTTCGTCAAGGAGTCGATCGAGCTGGACCCGGAGGCGGTCCTCGACTATCTGCTGCCGATCATCGAGCCGGCGCAGGCGGAGGAGTTCACGTTCACCCGGGGCTGGATGCGCAGCCAGGCGGCCCGGATCGCCGACCCGCGCTCCCCCGCCTACCAGCTGGGCAAGCGGCTCAACCTGCCGCCGGCGTATCTGCTGATCCACCGGGTGACGCTGAGCACCATCGGCGTGCTGTGCCAGCTCGGGGCGACCGTGCGGCTCAGGGAGGAGCTCCAGGAGTGGCTGCCGGGCTTCGTCGCCGAGCCGGAGGAGGACCTGGAGGACGCGGAGACCGCCGTGGAGGCGTGAGGGGGCCGCGCCGGGCGGGAGCGCTCACCGCCGGGCAGCGGGCAGTGCTCACCACCAGGCAGCGGGCAGTGCTCACCACCAGGCAGCGGGCAGTGCTCACCACCAGGCGGAGTCGAGGCGGCCCTCGATCGCGCGGAGGTGCTCGCGGGAGCAGGCGTCGCAGAAGTAGCGGCGGACGCCGTTCTCCACGGAGCAGGTCCAGGTCGGCGGCGGCCCGTCGGCCGGGGCACCGCACCGGGCGCACGTGACGACCGGAGGCGGCGGGGCGGCACCGTCGTGGCCGGGGGCTTCCTGGTCGGCGTCTTCACGGCCGGTGGCCTCACGGCTGGTGGCCTCGTGGCCGTGGTCTTCGGGGCCGGGTCCGTGGCGGTCGGGCTTCTCGTGGGCGCGGGCCGCGGGGGCGGGCGCCTCTTGGTCGGAGTGGTCTTCGGAAAGACTCGTCACGCCGCGACGATACCGCCGCCGTACCGTCACGGCGGCGCAACGCACCGCGGGGGCCGGTCCGTTCGGCCGGACCGGCCCCCGCGACGGGTTCGCCTCCTGCGGGAGGCGCTCACCGGACGATCAGCGCGGTGAGCGGGTGGATCAGTGCATGACCGCCATGGCGAGCGCGCGGCGGGCGAGGCGCGAGGCGCGCTCCGCGCGGCGCTGCATCCGGCGGGCGGTCACCAGGCGCACGGCGTGGCGTTCCGCGTCCACCTCCCGCAGTCGGTCGTGCATATGCGCACGTGCCATGGCTTCGGGGATGAGTTGCATCTCTCGGGTCCTGTTCTGACGCGAGTCGTTCGCGCCGGTGGTGGTGACGTCTTCGGTCGCGGAGCCGGCGGGCTCGCTGGTGGACGGCTTCATCGGGGCCTGCTTCTGGGGGTCTCGCGTGAGGGGGCGGTCGATCGTTCCGGTGATGTTCATGCTGTGACCGGGTTCTTGCGCGGGCGGCCACGCGGCCGCTTGCGGGCGACGACGACGCCCTGCACGAACAGCTCTCCGCCCCAGACGCCCCAGGGCTCGCGCCGCTCCTTGGCGCCGGCGAGGCAGGCCTCGATCAGCGGGCAGGTGCGGCACAGGGACTTGGCGTACTCCACGTCCGCGGGCGACTCGGCGAAGAAGACCTCCGGGTCGTAGGAGCGGCAGGGGACGGGCACGCCGAGGTTCTCGATGGCGTCGTCGAGCGCGGTGAGCGCGGTGAGGGGGATCAAGGTCGGGTCCTCCGTGAGACCGGGCTTGGGGATCGTGTCGGAAGGCGGTACGGACGGGACGTGCGCTTCGAGTTGCACGGGTCGTCTTCCTCGTCTGGTCGGTCCGGCCGGTGGGCCGGGTGTCGGCTGGGTACCGGGTCTTTTCTTGTCCCGAGGCCCCTTCGCTCCGTCCTCCCCGTTCGGGGAAAACAGAAGGGCCGCGGATCCCGGATGGGGTTCCGCGGCCCTGAAGGCGCCGGCCTGATCGGCGATCAGGCTGGATCACTCCAGGGTTCTGGCCCACGGAAGGCCCACATCAGGTGGTGCTGCGTCGTCTGCTTCCGGTCACCGGCACCGGGGGCCGTAAAGGCATAGGCGGGCGCCTGTGCCGCTACTGCTTCCAGTGCCTTGGTCGGTCGCTCATTGCCCTCGCGGACGACAAGGCCCGCGACGGACAGGGAGGACTCCGGCCGCGCGGCGGAAATGCCGGACAGACCGGTGCCCTGGTCCGAGACGCCGAGCATGCACAGGGAGACGACCGAGCGATCGGTCAGTTTGGCGGTGTTGACGAAGCTGCTGCTGCTGATGCTGATCACTGGAATCGCCTCCTCTCGGCGTCTAGGGGGACCGGGCGATGCCGGGTCCGCATGGATATGCAAGTAGAGCACGAAATCAGGGCCTCAGGAAGGCCGCTGTTCCCGTGGGCAAGAACCTATGGGGATTGCCGGGGCATGCGCAAACTATTTTTTCGACGAGTTGGCATCAGTCCCCGATCTCCTCGCCCGCGGGCTCCTGGCCTGCGCAGATGGCGAGAACATCCGCCCCGTGGCGGCGCAGCTTGCGCATGCCGACGCCGGGGATGCGGGCCAGCTCGCGCTCGTCGTCGGGAGCGGCCTCCGCGATGGCCATCAGCGTCCTGTCGGTGAAGACGCAGAAGGCGGGCTGCCCGCTGCGCCGCGCCTGCTCCTGCCGCCACTCGCGCAGCCGCTCGTACAGGCCCTCGTCCATGTCGGAGGGGCAGTCGTCGCAGCGCATCAGCTTCATCTCGCCGGCGTCGGTGAGGGTCCGCCCGCACACCCGGCACCGGGCCGGGGTGCGCTGCATCCGCCGCTGCACGGGCGCCACGGAACCGGTGCGCCCGGCGGACGCGCCGGACGTGCCGAACCCCCGCTCGACGCCGCCGGAGCCCGCCGGGGCCGCCCGCCCGGCCCTGGCGGCGGAGCCGGGGCGCAGTCCGTCGAGGAAGCGGCTGGGGCGGCGGTTGGGGCGGCCGCCGGGCGAGCGGGCCAGCGACCAGGAGACGTGCAGGCGCTCGCGGGCGCGGGTGACGCCGACGTACAGGAGGCGGCGTTCCTCCTCGATCTGCTCGTCGGTGCGGGCGTAGGCGATCGGCATCATGCCCTCGGCGACGCCGACCAGGAAGACGGCGTCCCACTCCAGGCCCTTGGCGGAGTGCAGGGAGGCGAGGGTGACGCCCTGGACGGTGGGGGCGTGCTGGGAGCTCGCCCGTTCGTCCAGTTCGGCCACCAGGTCGGCGAGGGTGGCGCGGGGCCGGGCGGCGGCGAAGTCCTGGGCGAGGTTCACCAGGGCGGCCAGCGACTCCCAGCGCTCCCGGACGGCGCCGGAGCCCGCCGGGGGCTGCGGCGTCCAGCCCTCGCCGGAGAGCACGGCGCGCACCTGCGAGGGCAGGTCGACGGCGTCGTCCAGCAGATGGTCGTTGCCGCCGAACCGGGCCGCGCCGCGCAGGGCGACGCCCGCCTTGCGCACCTCGGGCCGGTCGAAGAAGCGCTCGGCGCCGCGCAGCTGGTAGGGGATGCCGGCGTCCGCGAGGGCCTGCTCGTAGGTCTCGGACTGGCCGTTGGTGCGGAACAGGATCGCGATCTCGCTCGCCGGGACCCCGGCGGCGAGCAGGTCCTGGATGCGGCGGGCGGCGCCCTCGGCCTCGGCCGGTTCGTCGGTGTACTCGGTGTATTCGGGTTCGGGTCCCGCGGGGCGCTGGGAGACCAGTTCCAGCCGGTGGTCGGCGGCGCGGCCGCGGGCCTGGGCGAGCAGTCCGTTGGCGAGGTGGACGACCTGCGGGGTGGAGCGGTAGTCGCGCACCAGCTTGACGACGGTGGCGCCGGGGTGGCGGACGCGGAAGTCGAGCAGATGGTCGGGGGTTGCTCCTGTGAACGAGTAGATCGTCTGGCTGGCGTCCCCGACGACGCACAGGTCGTCCCGGTCCCCCAGCCACAGCTCCAGCAACCGCTGCTGGAGCGGGCTGACGTCCTGGTACTCGTCCACCACGAAGTGCTGGTACTGGGCGCGGACCTGTTCGGCGATGTCGCGCCGGTCCTGGAGGATGCCGACGGTCAGCAGCAGCACGTCCTCGAAGTCGATGACCGCGCGGTCCCGCTTCAGGTCCTCGTAGACGGAGTAGAGCTGCGCGATCTCGGCCGTGTCGCGCGGTGCTGCGCGGCCGGCCTTCGCGGCTGCGAGGACGTAGTCGGCGGGGACGGTCTGGGTGACCTTGGCCCATTCGATCTCCGCGGTGACGTCCCGCAGCTCGCCCCGGTCCAGCCGGATGCGGCAGGCGGCGGCCGCGTCCGCGACGAACTGGACCTTCCGGTCGATCAGCCGGGGCATGCCGCCGCCGATCGCTTTCGGCCAGAAGTACTGGAGCTGGCGCAGGGCCGCCGAGTGGAAGGTGCGGGCCTGCACGCCCTGCGCGCCGAGCTGGCGCAGCCGGCCGCGCATCTCGCCGGCGGCGCGGTTGGTGAAGGTGACGGCGAGCACGCTGGAGGGCTGGAGGATGCCGGCCCGCACCCCGTAGGCGATGCGGTGGGTGATGGCGCGGGTCTTGCCGGTGCCGGCTCCCGCCAGCACGCACACCGGTCCGTGCAGCGCGGTGGCCACCTCGCGCTGCTCGGGGTCGAGCCCGTCCAGCACGGCGTCGGCGGAGTCCGGTACCTGCGGGAAGAGGGAGGAGTGCGTTGCTGCTGTCACACAGCCATGCTGCCAGGTCCGGTGAGACGGCCGGGGCGGTTGTCCACAGGCAGGGCCTTGCGGTCGTACTAATGCGACAGGTATCACCCCCCATACCCCCCGAGGGAATGACGGACCGATGCCGTACGTTGCCTCACTGCGACCAGAACGTCCCCGACCCGCCGAAGGAGCACGAGAGACATGCCGGGCACCGTGACGATGTACAGCACGACGTGGTGCGGCTACTGCCGCCGGCTGAAGAGCCAGATGGACCGCGAAGGCATCGCGTACACCGAGATCAACATCGAGCAGGACCCGGAGTCCGCCGCCTTCGTCGAGAAGGCGAACGGCGGCAACCAGACGGTTCCCACCGTGCTCTTCGAGGACGGCTCCACGCTGACGAACCCGTCGCTGGCGCAGGTCAAGCAGAAGATCGGCGTCTGAGGCCGAGCGGCCCCGCGCCGTATGCGAAGGCGGCCCCCGAGGTCATCGGGAGCCGCCTTCGTGTGTTCCGCGTCGTCCGGAGGCGTCGTCCGGAGGCGTCGTCCGGGAGGCTCAGACGAAGCTCCTGGTCGGCAGGGGCTTGCCGTACCACAGTTCGATCAGCCGGGCCGCGATGGAGATGCCGTAGGGCGGCAGGACCTCGCCGGACTCGAAGGCCGCCCGCAGTTCCTCGCGGGAGAACCAGCGGGCCTCGTGGATCTCGTCGCCGTCGACGTCGATCTCCGTCGAGGTGGCGTGCGCCATGAAGCCGAGCATCAGGCTGGACGGGAACGGCCAGGGCTGGCTGGCCACGTACTCCACCCGGCCGACCGCGATGCCGACCTCCTCCTGCACCTCGCGGCGCACGGACTGCTCGATGGACTCGCCGGGCTCGACGAAACCGGCGAGCGTGGAAAAACGGCCCTCGGGCCAGTGCACCTGGCGGCCGAGGAGGATGCGGTCCTCGTCGTCGGTGACCGCCATGATCACCGCGGGGTCGGTGCGCGGGTAGTGCTCGGCGCCGCACGCCGGGCAGCGCCGGATGTGGCCGGCGGCGGCGATCACGGTCCGCTCGCCGCAGCGGGAGCAGAAGCGGTGCAGCCGCTGCCAGTTCTCCAGGGCCACCGCGTGCACCATCAGGCCCGCGTCGCGCGGCGACAGCAGCAGCCCCGCCTCGCGCAGTCCGGCCGCGCGGGCGGACTGGTCCATACGGCCGGGCAGCGAGTCCTTCTGCAGCGCGAAGTAGCTGACGCCGTCCGCGTCCGTGCCGAGGAAGTAGCGGTGCGCCTCGGTGAGCGGGGCCTCGAAGGAGGGCGTCATGACGAGTTCGGTGCGGCCGTCGGCCGTCTCGTCGATGAGCACCTGGCCGCCGGAGACCACGAAGCAGCGCGTCGAGGGGTGGCTCCAGGCCGCGGCGAGCCAGGCCTCGTCGAGCCGGTGGTGGGCGGCCCGGTCGACGCCGCTGGGCGCGGTGAGCGAGACGGGGCGGTCGGTGGTGTGGTCGGTCCAGGTGGTCACGGGTGCTTCCAACTCCCCCAGTGCGGCAACGGTGGTGTTCGGCGGCGGTTCGGCGGGACGTGGGACGGGAGGCGGACGGGTCCGGGGGCCCGCGCGGGGCGCGGCGGCTCCTTCAGTGTGCTCCGCGCGGGACGGCGCCCCGTACGGCGGCCGCTGTCTCAGGGCGCCTCGCGCCAGTGCTCGGCGAGGTCGCCCCACAGGTACGCGCTGGTCTCGACGCCCTTGAACAGCAGGTCCAGCTCGACCTTCTCGTTCGGGGCGTGCCAGCCGTCGGAGGGGACGGAGATGCCCAGGAAGAGGACGGGCACGCCGAGCACCTCCTGGAGGTCGGCGGCCGGACCGGAGCCGCCCTCGCGGGTGAAGCGGACCGGCACGCCGAAGGCGCGGCCCATGGCGCGGACGACGGACTGGAGGGCCGGGTGGTCCAGCGGGGTCAGGCACGGGCGCGTGGCGCCGCCGAACACCGTCTCGTGCCGGATGCCGTCGGGCACCTGCTCGTCCACCCAGGCGCGGACGGCCTTCTCGATCCGGTCGGGGTCCTGGCCGGCGACCAGCCGGAAGGTCAGCTTGACCATCGCCGAGGCGGGGATGATCGTCTTGCTGCCGGCGCCCTGGTAGCCGCCGCCGATGCCGTTGACCTCGGCGGTGGGGCGGGCCCAGACGCGTTCCAGGGTGGTGTAGCCGGCCTCGCCGGAGGTGGCGTGGGACTTGGCGGTGCGCAGCCAGCGCTCCTCGTCGAAGGGCAGTTCGGCGAAGAGCGCGCGCTCGCGGTCGGTCAGCTCCACGACGCCGTCGTAGAAGCCGGGGACCGCCACGCGCGCGTGCTCGTCGTGCAGGGCGGCGACCAGGCGGGCGGCGGCGGTGGCCGGGTTGGGCACGGCGCCGCCGAAGGAGCCGGAGTGGATGTCCTGGTCGGGGCCCCGGAAGTGGATCTCGCACTCGGCGAGGCCGCGCATCCCGGTGCACACCGTCGGGGTGTCCTCGGACCACATGCCGGTGTCGGAGACGACCACGGCGTCGGCGGCCAGACGGTCGGCGCGGCTCTCCACCAGGGCCCGGAAGTGCGGGGAGCCGGACTCCTCCTCGCCCTCGATCAGCAGCTTGAGGTGGACGGCCGGGGCGGTGCGCCCGGTGGCGGCGAGGTGGGCGCGGACGCCGAGGGTGTGGAACAGCACCTGGCCCTTGTCGTCGGCCGCCCCGCGCGCGTAGAGGCGGCCGTCGCGGATCTCGGGCTCGAAGGGCTCGCTGTGCCAGCCGTCCTCGCGGGCGGCCGGCTGCACGTCGTGGTGGCCGTAGACGAGGACGGTGGGGGCGTCCGGGTCGTCGGACGGCCACTCGGCGAAGACGGCCGGGGCGCCGTCGGTGGGCCAGACCTCGGCGGTGGTGAAGCCGGTCTCCAGGAGCTTGGCGGCGAGCCAGTCGGCGCTGCGCCGTACGTCGGGCGCGTGGTCGGGCTGGGCCGACACGGAGGGGATGCGCAGCCACTCGGCGAGGTCGTCGAGGAAGGCGCTGCGGTGCTGCTCGATGTACGTGCGGACGGCGCTGTCCGGGGTCTGGCTCATGCTCACGAGCCTAGCGGCACTCGGTGCCATCCGGTTCGGGCGGTTCGTCACACTGCCCCTCCCCGGCCGGCTCCCCCAGCAGCAGCCGCTCCAGCGCGGCGCGGTCCGGCAGTCCCTGCGGGCGCACCACCTCGCCGGTGCGCACGTACACGAACGCGGCCGTGACCCGCTCCGGCGGGACGCCCTGCTGCTCGGCCCAGGCCAGCCGGTACACCGCGAGCTGGAGCGGGTCGGCGGTGCGCGAGCGGTTCGTCTTCCAGTCGACGATCTCGTACGTCGCCTCCTCGCCGTCGCCCTCCCGGTAGACGGCGTCGATCCGGCCCCGGACGACCCGGCCGGCGATCGCGAGCTGGAACGGGGCCTCGACGCGCAGGGGCGTGCGGTGCGCGTACTCGGTGCGTTCGAACGCCTCCTTGAGCGCTTCGAGGTCGCGTTCGTCGGCGATCTCGGCGTCGGCGCCGGGCAGCTCCTCGGGTTCCAGCATGGGCAGGGTGAGCGCCTCGAAACGGGTCTCGACCCAGGCGTGGAAGCGGGTGCCGCGGCGGGCTGCGGGCTGCGGGGGGCTCGGCATGGGGCGCGCCAGCTCCCGCGCGAAGGCCTCCGGGTCGGCGGCCAGGCGCAGCAGCTGGGACGCGGTCAGGGTGGTCGGCAGGGGGACGTCGGTGACGCTCTGCCGGGCGCGGCGCAGCTCCCCGGCGAGCGCGTCGAGGTCGCGGTCCCAGGAGGCGACGGTGCGGGCTTCCTCCGGGGTGAGGGCGTCGGGTCCGAGGCGGTCGGGCTCAAGGGCCGGGGGCTCGGGTGCGGGGGCGGCTTCGGGTCCGGGGCGGGCGGGGGCGGTGTCGTGCGCGGGACGGCCCACGGCCGGGGGCTCGGACTCGTCCGGGGGCGGCGTCTGGTGCGGGATCGCGGGGCGGTCGCCGCTCCAGTCGTCCCAGTCGCCGGGGTCCTCGCCGTCGAGGGGGGCGTCCTCGTCGTACGGGGGTGCGTAGGGCGGCTCGTCGTACGCGGGCTCGTCGTAGGGCGGCTCGTCGTCCTCCGGGGGCGGGGGCCAGTCCGGGTCGTCGTACGTCGGGAGGGCGGCCTGCGGGGCGTCCTCCGCGCGCGCGGTGAGGGCGTCCAGGTGGGCGCGGACGGTCGCGGCGGCCTCGCGGCGGCGGCGCAGCGCGGTCTCGTCCAGGGGCAGGGGCCAGACCTGGTCGGCTGCGGCCCGGTGCAGGGCCGGGTTCTCCTCGCCCTCGGCCGGTTCGTCCGCCCACGCCTCGATCTCGCCGTACCCGGCGGCGCAGTGGTCGTACAGCGCCCGGAGGAAGTCGGACGGGCCGCGGGGCTTCTTCTGGCTGGGGCCCCACCAGTGGCCGGAGCCGAGGAGCAGGGAGCGGGGGCGGGTGAAGGTGACGTAGCCGAGGCGCAGTTCCTCGGTGTGCTGATGGTCCTTCATGGCCTCGTGGAAGGCCTTCATGCCCTTGGCGTCCCAGGCGCCGACGTCGGGGAGGGTGTCGGCGTCGCCGCGCAGCGCGTGCGGGAGCACCTTGGCCTGGGCGGTCCACTTCTCGCGGCCCTGGGCGCTGGGGAAGGTGCCGGTGACCAGGCCGGGGACGGCGACGACGTCCCACTCCAGGCCCTTGGACTTGTGCGCGGTGAGCACCTTGACGGTGTTCTCGCCGCCGGGCAGCGCGTTGTCGAGGCCCTTCTCGTACTGGGCGGCGGTGCGCAGGAAGCCGAGGAACGCCAGCAGGGACGCCTCGCGCTCGTTGGCGGCGAAGGAGGCGGCGACGTCGAGGAAGTTCGACAGGGTCTCGCGGCGGCGGGCGGCCAGGGCGTGCGGGGACGCCGACAGCTCCACCTCCAGGCCGGTGACGGCCAGCACCCGGTGCAGTACGTCCATCAGCGGGTCGGACAGCGCGCGGCGCAGCTCGCGCAGTTCGGCCGCGAGCCGGGCGAACCGGACCCGCGCCTCCGGGGAGAACGGCAGCCCGTCGTCGTCCCCGCGCCCGTCCAGCGGGCTCTCCAGGAACGTGTCGAGGGCGTCGGCGAGCGAGATCACCTCGGCCGGGTCCACGCCCTCGACGGCCTCGGCGAGCCGGCGGTCCGGGTCGTCGTCGGCCACGCGCGCGTGCGCGACGAGCAGCCGGGCCCGCCGGCCGAGGAGCGCGAGGTCGCGCGCGCCGATCCGCCAGCGCGGTCCGGTCAGCAGCCGCACCAGCGAGGCGTTGGCGCCCGGGTCCTGGAGGACCTCGCAGACGGCGACGAGGTCGGCCACCTCGGGCAGGTGCAGCAGCCCGGACAGGCCGACCACCTCGACGGGCACGTCGCGGGCGACCAGGGCGCCCTGGATCTCGGCGAAGTCGCTCGCCGTACGGCACAGGACGGCGATCTCGCCGGGCGCCTTCCCGGTGCGCACCAGATGGGCGACGGAGTCGGCGAGCCAGGCGATCTCCTCGGCGTGGGTGGGCAGCAGCGCGCAGCGCACCAGGCCGTCGCGTTCGGCGCCGGGGGCGGGGCGCAGGGCCGCCACGCCCGCGTGCATGGCGCGCAGCGGTGCGGCCAGGCCGTTGGCGAGGTCGAGGAGGCGGCCGCCGCTGCGGCGGTTCTCGCTGAGCGCCTGCCGGGCGGCGGGGCGGCCGTCGGCGTGCGCGAAGTGGTCGGGGAAGTCGTCCAGGTTGGCGACGGAGGCGCCGCGCCAGCCGTAGATCGCCTGGCAGGGGTCGCCGACGGCGGTCACGGGGTGCCCGGTGCCGCCGCCGAAGAGGCCCGCCAGCAGGATGCGCTGGGCGACCGAGGTGTCCTGGTACTCGTCGAGCAGGACGACCCGGAACTCCTCGCGCAGCAGCCGGCCGACCTCGGGGAGCTGGGCGAGCCGCGCGGCCAGGGCGATCTGGTCGCCGAAGTCGAGCAGGTCGCGTTCCCGTTTGGCGGCCCGGTAGCGCAGCACCAGCCCGGCCAGTTCGCGGCGGGCGGCGGCCGTCTCGGGGACCTTGCGCAGATCGGCGTTGGACAGCTTGGCGGTCGCCAGCTCGTCCAGCAGCCCGGCGTCCCAGGCGCGCAGGTCCTCGGGCCGTACGAGGTGTTCGGCGAGTTCGGCGTCGAGCGCGAGGAGGTCGCTGACCAGGTCCGGGAAGGAGCGGGTCAGCGCCGGATAGGGGCCGGGGGCCTCGCGCAGCACGCGCGCGGCGAGCTGGTAGCGGGTGGCGTCGGCCAGCAGCCGGGTGCTCGGTTCGAGTCCGATGCGCAGACCGTGGTCGGTCAGCAGCCGCCCGGCGAAGGCGTGGTAGGTGGAGATCACCGGCTCGCCCGGCGGGTCGTCCGGGTCGATGACGTCGGGGTCGGTGACGCCGGCCCTGATCAGCGCCTTGCGGACGCGTTCGGCCAGCTCGCCGGCGGCCTTGTTGGTGAAGGTGAGGCCGAGCACCTGTTCGGGGGCGACCTGACCGGTGCCCACCAGCCAGACCACGCGGGCCGCCATCACGGTCGTCTTGCCGGACCCGGCGCCGGCCACGATCACCTGCGGGGCGGGCGGCGCGATGATGCAGGCCGTCTGCTCCGGGGTGAACGGGATCCCCAGCAGCTCCTTGAGCTGTTCCGGGTCGGTGATACGGGCGGGCACGTCGAAGAGGCTAACGGCGGGCACCGACAGCGGGGGCCGGGCCAACTCGCCGGGTCAGGGAAACCGCAGGTCAGCGGGGGTGGTGCGGTTCGTCACGTGCTCTGTTCGCCACGTGACCCCTTCTTCCCGCGCGTCCCTTCGCCACGTGACCTCCTCGTCCCGCGTGGCCGCTGCGACGCGTGCTGCTATTCCACGACGTGGCGGCCCTCGGGGCGGGCGCTGCACGAGGCGCGGAACGAGCAGTGCGCGCAGTGCTGCCCGGCGCTCGGCGTGAACCGCTCGTCCAGGACCTTGCCCGCGGCGGTCGCCAGCAGATCGCCGACCCACTCCCCCTCCAGCGGCTCCTGCGCCTGCACCTTGGGCAGGGCCTCGCCGCCGTCCCGCTTGGCCGCGCCCTGGCGCAGCTGGACGAGTTCGGCGCCGCCCGGCTCGGGCCGTACGCCGTCGAACGCCTCGTCCACGGCGCCCTCGCGGACGGCCAGCTGGTAGACGGCCAGCTGCGGATGGCGGGCCACCTCGGCGCCGGTGGGCGCCTGCTTGCCGGTCTTGAAGTCGACGACGTAGGCGCGGCCCTCGCCGTCCGCCTCCACCCGGTCCATGGAGCCGCGGATGCGCACCTGGTGCTCACCGGCCGTCAGGGTCACGTCGAACGTGTGCTCGCTGGCCACCGCGGTGCGGCCGGAGCGGTCCAGGACGTGCCATTTCAGGAAGCGTTCGAGCGCCACGCGCGCGTTGTCCCGCTCCTGCGCGGACTTCCAGGGCGCGTCGAAGGCGAGCGCGTTCCAGACCGTCTCCAGGCGCTCCATGAGGACCGCGAGGTCGGCGGGGGTGCGGCCGGAGGCGACCTCGTCGGCCAGGACGTGCACCACGTTGCCGAACCCCTGGGCGGCGCTCGCGGGCGCGTCGGCCTTCACCTCGCGGCCGAGGAACCACTGCAGCGCGCAGGTGTTGGCGAGCTGGTCGAGGGCGCTCCCGGACAGCACGACGGGCTGGTCGCGGTCGCGCAGCGGCACCTTGCTCGCGGTCGTCTCCGCCAGGCCCCACCAGCGGTCGGGGTGCGCGGCGGGCACCAGCGGGCGGCCCTCGTCGTCGGCGAGCGCCGCGAGCCGGGCCAGCCGGCGCGCGGCGGCCTCCCTGAGGGCGTCGGACGCGGCCGGGTCCACGGTCGTGGCGCGCAGCTCGGCGACCAGCGCCGCCACGGACAGCGGGCGGCGGGGGCGGCCGGTGACGTCCTGCGGCTCGACGCCGAGTTCGGTCAGGAAGCGGGAGGGCTGGTCGCCGTCGTCCGCGGGCGCCTTCACCGCGGTGACGACCAGCCGCTCACGCGCGCGCGTGACGGCCACGTAGAACAGCCGGCGCTCCTCGGCCAGCAGCGCGCCCGGGGTGAGCGGTTCGGCGAGTCCGTCGCGGCCGATGCGGTCGGCCTCCAGCAGGGAGCCGCGGCGGCGCAGGTCCGGCCACAGGCCCTCCTGGACGCCCGCGACGACGACCAGCCGCCACTGAAGCCCCTTGGAACGGTGCGCGGTCATCAGGCGCACCGCGTCGGGGCGTACGGCGCGGCGGGTGAGCGTGTCGGCGGCGATGTCCTGCGCCTCGATCTCCTCCAGGAAGTTCAGCGCGCCCCGGCCGCCGGTGCGCTCCTCGGCGCGCCCGGCGGTCGCGAACAGCGCGCACACCGCGTCCAGGTCCCGGTCGGCGTTGCGGCCGGCGGCGCCGCCGCGGCGCGCGGCCCGCTCCAGGCGGCCGGGCCACGGCGTGCCCTCCCACAGGTCCCACAGCGCCTCCTCGGCGGTGCCGCCGCCCGCCAGCCGCTCCCGGGCCTTCCTGAGCAGCGCGCCCAGGCGCTGCGCGCCCCGCGCGTACGCCGGGTCGTGCGCGACCAGGCGCTCCGGTTCGGCGAGCGCGCGGGCGAGGAGTTCGTCCGAGGGGGGCGGTACGGGGTTGCCGGCGGCCCGCTCCTCCTCGCGCAGGGCGCGGCCGAGGCGGCGCAGATCGGCGGCGTCCATGCCGGCGAGGGGGGAGGCGAGGAGGGTGAGGGCGGTCTCGGTGTCGAGCCAGCAGGGGGCGGGGACCTGGGGAGGCTGGGGGGCGGCGGGGTCGTCCTCGGTACGCGCCTCCGCCGCTTCCGGGGCCGCCGCGTCGGTCTCTGTCGCCTCGGATGCCGCCGCGTCGGGCTCCGCCGGCTCGGAGTCCGCCTCCGCCGCTTCGGCCCTCGCCGGTTCGGCCTCCGCCGCCCCGGACCCCGGGGCCTCGGCCTCCACAGTGCCGGGCTCCGATGCCGTAGCCGCCTCCGCCGCCTCGGACGACCGGTCCGCCTCCGCCGTCCCGGACGCGCCGTCCGCCTCCGCCCCCGTCGTCCCGGCGCGCTGCGTCGCCTCCGCCGTCGCGACCGCGCGCAGGGCCGTCAGCAGGGGGGCCACCGCCGGTTCGTGGCGCAGGGGCAGGTCGTCGCCGTCCACGTCCAGGGGGACGCCGGCCGCCGTCAGGGCGCGCCGGAGCGTGGGTATCGTGCGGGCGCCGGCGCGCACCAGGACGGCCATCTCGCCCCAGGGGACACCGTCCTCCAGGTGGGCGCGGCGCAGGACGTCGGCGATGTTGTCCACCTCGGCGCCCGGCGTCGGGTACGTGTGCACCTCGACCCGGCCGCCGTCCCGCGCGGGGACCAGCTCGCGGTGGGCGCGGACCTTGTCCGCCGGGAGGCGGGTGAGCGGCATGCGCTGGGCCAGCAGCCGGGTCGCGGCCAGCAGCGCGGCCCCGGAGCGGCGCGCGGTGCGCAGCACCGCGACGGGCGCGGGAGTGCCGTCCGCGCGCGGGAAGGCCTGTGGGAACTGCAGGATGCCGTTCACGTCCGCGCCCCGGAAGGCGTAGATCGACTGGTCGGGGTCGCCGAAGGCGAGCAGGGTGCGGCCGCCCCCGGCAAGCGCCCGCAGCAGCCGTACCTGGGCCGGGTCGGTGTCCTGGTACTCGTCGACGTAGACCGCGTCGTACCGCGCGGCGAGCCGGTCGGCGACCTCGGGGCGGCGGGCGAGGAGGACCGCGCGGTGGACGAGTTCGGCGTAGTCGAGCACGCCCTGGAGGTCGAGGACGTCGAGGTACTCGGCGAGGAAGACGGCCGCGGCCTGCCAGTCGGGGCGGCCGATGCGGCGCGCGAAGGCGGCCAGCGCGTCGGGCCCCAGCCCCAGTTCGCGGCTGCGGGCGAGGACCGCGCGGACCTCGTCGGCGAAGCCGCGGGTGGTCAGGCAGGCGCGCAGCTCGTCCGGCCAGCGCACGTGCGCGAGGCCGAGCCGCTCCAGGTCGACCTGGCCCGCCAGGAGATCGCGGACGGTGACGTCCTGCTCGGGGCCGGACAGCAGCCGCAGCGGCTCCACGAACAGCCCGCTGTCCTGGTGGGCGCGGACCAGGGCGTAGCAGAACGAGTGGAAGGTGGTCGCGCGGGGCGCGTGCGCGGCCCCGGTGCGCAGCGCCATGCGGTCGCGCAGCTCGACGGCGGCCTTGCGGCTGAAGGTCAGCACCAGGATCCGCTCGGGGTCCTGGCCGCGGGCGACGCGGCGGGCGACGGACTCGACCAGGGTGGTGGTCTTTCCGGTGCCCGGACCGGCGAGGACGAGCAGCGGTCCGGCCTCGTGGTCGACGACGGCCTGCTGCGCCGCGTCCAGGCGCGGGGGTTCCGGCGCCGCCGGAGGGGTACGCACCAGCCGGTAGGCGCCGCGGTCGCCCTGCCGTACCTGGAGGTGCGGCAGGGGCCGGGTGGTGGAGGGGGTGCTCACGTGGTTCGCCGGTCCTGGTGGGGTGCTGGGGTCTGTCGCTGCCGGCGCCGGGCGCCGTGGTTGCGGAGGTACTCTCCCGAACGTACGGCATGTCCGGAACGTGCCCGGATTCGCCCGTACGGGCCATGGGCTCCCCTCGGGGCCGCCGGATGGCGGAAGCTGTCAGGTGTGACCCTGCGCACGTCCACCGCTGTCGCCGCCGTCGCCGCCGTCGCCGCCGTCGCCGTCCCAGCGTGCCCGCCGCATGTCGAGCCGGGGCAGATGGCCCTCGGCCGTCCTGCCCGCCTCGCGCAGGGGCGTGCCCTCCGCGCGGTAGTGGTCGAGGGCGCGCAGTTCGTGGCCCGGGAGCAGTTTTCCGTCGGAGCGGACGACCCGCCACCAGGGCACGGCTCCGCCGTAGAGGGCCATCACCCGCCCGACCTGGCGGGGGCCGCCGGCCTCCAGCCATTCGGCGACGTCGCCGTACGTCATGACGCGGCCCGGCGGGATCAGCTCGGCGACCTCGAGGACCCGCTCGGCGTACTCGGGCAGCGCCTCGGCGGGCTCCGCGCCGCCGTCGCCCCCAGGGCTCACTTCGCTCATCCGCCCCATCCTGCCGCACCCCACCGACAGCGCGAGGTGCCCGCGGCAGCACGGGCCCCTCGCCGCGACGCCGCGCTTCGGGCAGACTGGCGGACCCCGCACCTGCACCCTGATGCCCCCGAGTGTCGGTGGGGCATGCCACCATCGTGCGGGCGGTGACCGGTGATACGAGACCAAGAAGAGAGCATGAAGCAGCAGGGTGTGCACCCCGACGGCGCGGAGGGCACCTCTGGGGTCTCGTCGCGCCCGGACACCGGCGCGAGCGGCGCCGGCCAGGACCAGGACCGGGACCAGGACCGCGAGTCCGGCGACGACCGTGCGACCGGCCGGGACCGTACAGCCGACACGAACGGTACGGCCGACACGAACCGTACGACCGGCGACGACCGTGCGGCCGGCCGGGACGGCCGTGCGGCCGATGAGCAGGCGGCCGCGGCGCGGCGGAAGCCGGAGGACGGCCCGGAGGTGACCCACATCGACGAGGTGGAGGGCGACGAACCGCTGCTCCCCGCGCGCGTGCACCGTCCCTCGGACCTGATGCGGCTCCTGGTGGGCGTGCTCGCGATCGTGGTCCTGCTGGCGATCGCCGCGTTCGCGCACGGCACCACCTCGGGGCTCGAACAGGACATCAACAAGGGCACCGGGCAGGCGCCCGACCTGCTCATCAAGATCGCCGGTCTGGTGTCCAGCATCGCGATCCTGCTGGTGCCGGTCGCCTTCGCGATCGAACGCCTGATCAAACGCGACGGGCTGCGCATCGCCGACGGCGTCCTCGCGGCGGTCCTCGCCCACGGGGTGACGCTCGCCACCGATCTGTGGGTGGCCAAGGCCGCCCCGCACTCGATCCAGGAGGCGCTCACCCAGCCCTCCCCCGGCGATCTGCACGCGCTGACCGACCCGGTGCACGGCTATCTCGCCCCGGTCATCGCGTACATGACGGCCGTCGGCATGTCCCGGCGGCCGCGCTGGCGTTCGGTGCTGCTGATCGTGCTGCTGCTGGACGCCTTCTCGATGCTGGTCACCGGCTACACGACACCGTTCTCGATCATCCTCACGGTGCTGATCGGCTGGACCATCGCCTACGGCACCCTGTACGCGGTCGGCTCGCCGAACGTCCAGCCCACCGGGCGGACCCTGATGGCGGGGCTGCGCACGGTCGGCTTCCACCCCGTCAGCGCGGCCCGCGAGGAGCTGGCCGAGACCGCGGCGGAGAGCGGCGACCGGGGCCGGCGCTACTTCGTCACCCTGGAGGACGGCCCGCCGCTGGACGTCACGGTCGTCGACCGCGAGCAGCAGGCGCAGGGCTTCTTCTACCGGGTGTGGCGCAACCTCACCCTGCGCGGCTTCGCCACCCGCAGCAGCCTCCAGTCGCTGCGGCAGGCCCTGGAGCAGGAGGCGCTGCTCGCGTACGCGGCCATCGCGGCCGGCGCCAACGCGCCCAAGCTGATCGCGACCTCCGAGCTGGGTCCCGACGCCGTGATGCTGGTCTACGAGCACACCGGCGGGCGCACCCTGGACTCGCTGGCCGACGAGGAGATCACCGACGAGCTGCTGCACCACACCTGGCAGCAGGTGCGGGCGCTGCAGTCGCGGCGCATCGCGCACCGCAGGCTGGCGGGGGACGCGATCGTGGTGGATCGTTCCGGCAGGGTGGTCCTCACCGATCTGCGCGGCGGCGAGATCGCGGCCGGCGACCTGCTGCTGCGCATGGACGTGGCGCAGCTGGTGACGACGCTCGGCCTGCGGGTGGGCGCCGAGCGCGCGGTGGCCTCCGCCGTGGGCGTCCTCGGTCCCGACGCGGTCGCCGACTGTCTGCCGATGCTCCAGCCCATCGCGCTGACCCGCGGCACGCGCGCGACGCTGCGCAGGCTGGCGCGGGAGCGGGCGCAGCGGGAGCGCGAGGCGGTCCTGGAGGCGTCCCGGCAGGCCAAGCAGGCCCGGCTGGAACAGGCCGCGAAGGACGCCGGACCGGCCTCGGCGGACACCTCGGGAACGGCCGTCGATCTCACCAAGACCGACAGGCGCGACAGACGCGACAAGGTCGCCAAGAAGGCCGAGCGGGCCGAGGCGCGGGCCGAGAAGCGGGCCATCGACGAGGCCATAGAGGAGGCCCGCGAGGAGGATCTGCTCACGCAGATCCGGCACCAGGTGCTGCGGATCAGGCCGCAGGCGCCGGTCGAGCCGGCCCGGCTGGAACGGGTGCGGCCGCGCACGCTGATCAGTTTCATCGCGGGCGCCATCGGCGCGTACTACCTGCTGACCCAGCTCACGCACATCCAGTTCGACACGCTGTTCGCGCACGCCCAGTGGGGCTGGCTGGTGGCGGCGGTGCTGTTCTCGGCGCTGAGCTATGTGGCCGCCGCGATGGCGCTGCTGGGGTTCGTGCCGGAGCGGGTGTCCTTCGTGCGGACCGTGGCGGCGCAGGTGGCCGGGTCGTTCGTGAAGATCGTCGCGCCGGCGGCGGTCGGCGGCGTGGCCCTGAACACGCGCTTCCTCCAGCGCTCCGGCGTGCGCCCCGGGCTCGCGGTGGCGAGCGTGGGCGCGTCGCAGTTGTTCGGGCTCGGCTGCCACATCCTGATGCTGCTGTCGTTCGGCTATCTGACCGGGACCGAGAAGACGCCGTCGCTGTCGCCGTCCCGGACGGTCATCGCGGGTCTGCTGACGGTCGCGGTGCTGGTGCTGGTGGTCACCTCGGTGCCGTTCCTGCGGAAGTTCGTCGCCACCCGCGTGCGGTCGCTGTTCGCGGGCGTGGTGCCGCGCATGCTGGACGTGCTCCAGCGGCCGCAGAAGCTCGTCACCGGCATCGGCGGCATGCTGCTGCTGACGGCCTGCTTCGTGATGTGCCTGGACGCGTCGATCCGCGCGTTCGGCGACGAGTCGACGTCGCTGAGCATCGCCAGCGTGGCGGTCGTCTTCCTGGCCGGCAACGCCCTCGGCTCCGCCGCGCCGACCCCGGGCGGTGTGGGCGCGGTCGAGGCGACGCTGACGGTCGGTCTGATCGCGGTGGGGCTGCCCAAGGAGGTGGCGGCGCCGGCGGTGCTGATGTTCCGGCTGCTGACGCTGTGGCTGCCGGTGCTGCCGGGCTGGCTGGCCTTCAACCATCTGAGCCGCAAGGGGTTCTTGTAGGACCCCGGGCCGGTCCCTCCGTGCGCCGGGTAGCCCGGACGGCCCGCGTCCCGCGCGGGCGGCCGCGCGCGGCGTGAGGATGGAGGCATGCCGAACCCCCGCGGGCTGCGCGCCGCCGCCCTGACCTCGACCGCCGTCCTGCTGGCCGCCCTGATGGCGGGGTGCGGCGACGACACCGATCCCGGCGGCGGGCCCGCGGGCGGCGACCCGGCGACGCAGAAACTGACCTGGAAGGACTGCCCGCCGCCCGACGCGGCCGAGGGCGGCGGCACGGCGCCGTCCCCGCTGCCGGGCGGCGGCGCCTGGCAGTGCGCGACGATGCGGGCGCCGCTGGACTGGGACAAGCCGAAGGGCGAGACGATCGGCATCGCGCTGATCCGGGCCAGGGCGAGCGGGCCGGGCAAGCGCATCGGCTCGCTGGTCTTCAACTTCGGCGGGCCGGGCGGCTCGGGCGTGAGCACCCTGCCGGCGTTCGCCGCGGACTACGCCAAGCTGCGCACCCGCTACGACCTGGTCAGCTTCGACCCGCGCGGGGTGGGCCGCAGCGCGCCCGTCGTCTGCGAGAGCGACAGCCAACTCGACCGGTACTTCCAGCAGGACGCCACGCCGGACGACGCCGCCGAGCGGACGACGTACCTGAAGAACACCGAGCAGTTCAACGCGGCGTGCGAGAAAAACTCCGGGAAGGTCCTCCCGCATGTGCGCACCACCGACGCGGCCCGCGACATGGACCTGATGCGCCAGGTGCTCGGCGACGACAAGCTGCACTACTTCGGCATCTCCTACGGCACCGAGCTGGGCGGCGTGTACGCCCACCTGTTCCCGCACACCGTGGGCCGCGCCGTCCTCGACGGCGTCGTCGATCCCACGCAGGACCCGGAGCAGAGTTCGCTCGGCCAGGCCAAGGGGTTCCAGCTGGCGATGGACAACTTCGCGAAGGACTGCGTGTCGCAGGTCGCCGACTGCCCCATCGGCGACTCCCAACAGGACGTGGAGAACCGCATCGCCGCGCTGCTCAAGAAGCTCGACGCCAAGCCGATCCAGGGCGTCTTCCCGCGCCGCCTGACCCAGACCGCCGCGACCAACGGCATCGCGCAGGCCCTCTACTCCAAGGAACTGTGGCAGCCGCTCACCGAGGGCCTGGAGGACGCCTACGACGGCGACGGCAGGATCCTCATGCTGCTGTCCGACGCGATGAACGGCCGCGACCAGAACGGCGAGTACAGCAACATCACGGCGGCGAACGTCGCCATCAACTGCGCCGACGAGAAGCAGCGGTACGACACGGCGTACGTGCAGAGGAAACTGCCCGAGTTCCGGTCCGCCTCACCGCTGTTCGGCGAGTTCCTGGCCTGGGGCATGCTCAGCTGCGCGAACTGGCCGGTCAAGGGCGCGGCCGACCACCCCGACGTGAGCGCGTCCGGCTCGGCGCCGGTCCTCGTCGTGGGCAACACGGGCGATCCGGCCACCCCGTACGAGGGCGCGCGCAAGATGGTGGACGCCCTCGGCAAGGGCGTCGCCGTCGAGTTGACCTACAAGGGCCAGGGCCACGGCGCCTACGACAGCAAGAACAAGTGCGTCCAGAACGCCGTCAACGGCTACCTCCTCGACGGCAGACTCCCGTCGGCGGGCACGGTGTGCTCCTGACGGACCCCGGCCCGGACGACGCCACGGGGGCCGCATGCGCCTGGGCGCGTGCGGCCCCCGTGGACGTGGGACCGGGAGGGTCGAGCCGGAGGCTCAGTACACCGGCTTGTGCGGTTCGATCTGGTTGACCCAGCCGATGACGCCGCCGCCGACGTGGACCGCGTCGGCGAAGCCCGCGGACTTCAGGACGGCGAGGACTTCCGCACTGCGGACACCCGTCTTGCAGTTCAGGACGATCTTCTTGTCCTGCGGGAGGCCCTCCAGGGCGTTGCCCATGAGGAACTCGTTCTTCGGGATGAGGCGGGCGCCCGGGATGGCGACGATCTCGAACTCGTTCGGCTCGCGGACGTCGATCAGTTCGATGTTCTCGCCGTCGTCGATCCACTCCTTGAGCTGCTTGGGAGTGATCGTGGAGTCGGCCGCCGCCGCCTGGGCCTCCTCGGAGACGACGCCGCAGAAGGCCTCGTAGTCGATGAGTTCGGTGACAGTCGGGTTCGCGCCGCAGACCGCGCAGTCCGGGTCCTTGCGGACCTTGACCTGGCGGTACTGCATCTCCAGGGCGTCGTAGATCATCAGGCGGCCGACCAGCGGCTCGCCGATGCCCGCGAGGAGCTTGATGGCCTCGTTGACCTGGATGGAGCCGATCGACGCGCACAGCACGCCGAGGACGCCGCCCTCGGCGCAGGAGGGGACCATGCCCGGGGGCGGCGGCTCCGGGTAGAGGCAGCGGTAGCAGGGGCCGTGCTCGGACCAGAAGACCGAGGCCTGGCCGTCGAAGCGGTAGATCGAACCCCAGACGTACGGCTTGTTGAGCAGCACGCACGCGTCGTTGACCAGGTAGCGGGTCGCGAAGTTGTCCGTGCCGTCGACGATCAGGTCGTACTGGCTGAAGATGTCCATCACGTTGTCGGCTTCGAGCCGCTGCTCGTGCAGGACGACGTCGACGTACGGGTTGATGCCCTTGACGGTGTCGCGCGCGGACTCGGCCTTGGAGCGGCCGATGTCCGCCTGGCTGTGGATGACCTGGCGCTGCAGGTTCGACTCGTCGACCTCGTCGAACTCCACGATGCCGAGCGTGCCGACGCCCGCCGCGGCCATGTACATCAGCGCCGGCGAGCCCAGTCCGCCGGCGCCCACACAGAGCACCTTCGCGTTCTTCAGCCGCTTCTGCCCGTCCATCCCCACATCGGGGATGATCAGGTGGCGGGAGTACCTGCGAACCTCGTCTACGGTGAGCTCGGCAGCCGGCTCGACCAGGGGTGGCAACGACACGGGGACTCCGTTGGTCGGTCAATCACTACGGTTGTTCTCCCCGTAACACTGCCACGCCCTTCTTCATTCCGAGACACCTGTTCCGGTACGCGAGACGATCTCATCCCAGTAGCCGGGCAGCCCCTCCCAGGGACGGGCGTGCCGGCCGTGATCCGTCCGGTCGGTGAACCAGATCGTCGCCGCCCCCTGCCAGCGGGCGATGCGCAGCGCCTCCTCCAGGTGGCCGCGCGGCACGCTGTGCACGAAGTGGCAGAAGCGCTCGGGCGGATACTCGGCGGTCCACTCGGCCACCTGCGACCAGCGGTAGTCGTGCCACGCCCCGCTGAAGGTCACCAACTGGTCGGCGTTCTCGGCGTAGCCGGGGTACGGGTGGGTGCCGTGGCCGAGGACGATGTGCGCGTCGCGGTGCAGCGCGCGCAGCGAGGCGACCGTACGGCGGACCTCGGGCAGCGTCACGCGGTCGGCGGGACAGTGCTCCAGCAGGAACCCGTCGACCCGGTACCACTCCAGGTAGCGGTGCGCGTCGGCGATCAGTTCGATACGGGAGCGGGCGCCGTAGGCGGTGTCGAGGTGGCCGAGGACGCGGACGCCCGCGTTGCGCAGCCGCCCGGCGGCGTCCAGGCAGTGCGGGTCGGGCCGTACGCCGGGGCCGCCGTGGGCGACGTCGAGGACGGCCCAGTCCAGCGGGGTCCCGGGCCGGGCGAGCGCGTTCCACTCGGCGGACGCCAGCAGGGGGTGGGCGCAGCCGGGCGCGCCGAGGCCGGTGCGCAGCCCGGTGCCCGGGCCGCCGTCCGTCAGGGTGCCCGCCGGGTGCGACGGCATCCCCGCTCCGTCCGTCAGATGCGGCATGCCGCCTCCATCCAGATGTCGGCCAGGGACTCCTCCAGGCTGATCCTCGGGCGCCAGCCGAGCCGGTCGCGGGCGGTGCGCACATCGGCCTGCTGCCAGCTGCCGCAGCCGTCCGGGTACGGGTACGCGACCGGCGCGGGGTGGTCCGGGTCGTTGCGGGGATGGCCGATGGGGCCTCTGAGGTGGCCGCCGGGCGGGCCGTCGAGTTCGAGGAGGGTGCCGCCGTAGCCGGCCACGCGGGCGAGGACCGAGGCGGCCTCGCGCAGCCGGACGGCGCGGCCCGAGCCGATGTTGATGACGCCCTGCGCGGCCGAGAGCGAGGCCGCGTGCACGGCGCGCGCCACGTCGCGGACGTCCACGAAGTCCCGCTGGACGCCGAGGCCGCCGAGCTTGAGGTCGCTGTCGCCGGACTGCATCGCGCGGCGCATGGCCTCGGCGAGCCGGCCGAGCGGGGAGCCCGCCGGGGTGCCGGGCCCGGCGGGCGAGAACACCCGCAGGACGACGGCGTCGAGGCCGGAGCCGAGGACCAGTTCGGTGGCGGCGAGCTTGCTGACGCCGTACGGGCCGCCGGGGCGGGGCACGGCGTCCTCGGCGGTGGAGGAGCCGGGCTGGCTCGGGCCGTACTCCGCGCCGCAGCCGATCTGCACCAGGCGGGCGCCGCAGCCGCTGCGGCGCAGGGCCTCGCAGACGGTGGCGACGGCGACGGTGTTGTGCCGGGTGAGTTCGCGGGCCCCGCCCCGGGTGGCGCCGGCGCAGTTGATGACGACGCCGGGGTGGACGGCGTCCAGGAAGCGGGTGAGCGCGCCCGGACTGCCGGTGGCGAGGTCGAAGCGGACGTCGGCGTCGTCGCCGCGGCCGAGGGCGGTGAGCTGGACGGCCGGGTCGGCGAGCAGGCGGTCGGCGACGAAGCGGCCGAGGTATCCGTTGGCTCCGATCAGCAGAACCCTCATCGGGCGGCTCCCGGGGTGTGCGCTCCGGTGGCTCCGGATGCTCCGGACGCTCCGGATCGGGCGGTGGTCATCTGGTGTTCTCCTTCGAAAAGGGTGGTGCGATCGGCTCCGGCGGTACGGCCGGTCGCCGGCGACGCGCGGTGGACCGGCTGTGCCTGCGGCTCCGGTCCGGTGCGGTCGGGGGTGTCTGCGGGGGTGCGGCAGCCTGCGCCGACGGGGGCGCGGAGGTGGTCCGGGCCGGCTGCGGTGCGGGGGCCTGCGCCTGCGGTGGCGTGCAGGTTTGTGGCCGCGGTGGCGTGGGGGCTTGTGGCCGCGATGGCCTGGGGGCTTGTGGCCGCGGTGGCCTGGGGGTTCGCGGGTGCGGTGGCAGGGGCGTTCGCGGGTGCGGGTGCGGGCGTGCGGGTGAGGCGGCGGGCGTTCGTGGCGGCGGCCGGTCCCCGGGCCGTCACCGCTGCCCCTCCGTCCTCGCGTGCGCCGAGGCCCGGCTCAGGTTGCGGGTCGCGTGGACCAGCAGGGCCAGGGCCGCCGCGCCGCAGGCCAGCGCGGGCACCCCGCCCGGCCCCCACGCGGTGACGACGGTGTCGACCGGGACGGCGAGCGCGTCGCAGCCCGGCAGGCGGCCCGCGAAGACGCTCGCCTGAGCCGTCGCCTCGGCCGCGGCGGCGGTGCCGAGGGCGACGGCCGGGGCGTGGGTGAAGCCGTGCACGGTGAGGAGGCGGGCGAGCAGCAGCAGGGCGCCGAGCGCGAGGACCTGGGCTTGGCCCGCAGGCTCGTGCAGGACCGCGCCGCACCCGGCGAGCAGGGCGGCCAGCGCTCCCAGGAACAGGGCGAACAGCCCCAGCAGCAACGGCCGTACGGAGGCGGCGAACTCGTCCAGACCGCGGCTGGCGGTCAGCCGCCGCCGGGCGCGTACGGCGAAGAGGTGGGCGGTGAGCACCGCGGGGGCGCAGGCGAGGGCGAGCGCCAGTACGGGGGCGGCGGCCAGGGGCCAGGGGCCGGTGGCGGTGCCGTCGGGCAGTCCGTCGGGGCCGCCGCCGACGGCCGCGTCGAGCAGGCCGTCGCCGAGCGCGGCGTAGCCGACGAGCCAGTACGTCCAGGCGCGGGTGCCGGGGGGACGGGCGCCGGGGGCACGGTCGCCCGACGGACGCCGGACGCCCGTGGCCAGGGGGCCGCGGCGGAGCACGGCGCGCACCGCCAGGGCGACGGCGAGGACCGCGGCGGCGGCCACCGTCAGGCGCGTACGGCCCTCGGTCAGCCGGAGTCCGGCGAGGCCGGCCGCGCACAGCGCGCCGGGGAGCAGGGCGAGCAGGAACGGGACGAGCCCGGTCCGGGGTTCGTCGGCGGGCCTCGGGTACGGCGCCGTCTCCGTGTCGCGCGCGATGCGGGCGTACATCTCCTCGGCGAGCGAGAAGACGTCGCGGTGCCGGAAGCGGGCGGCGGTGCGGTCGGTGACGCCGTGCGCCTCCAGACCGGCGGCGATCTCCAGCGGATCGACGGCGTGTTCGCACAGGTCGCGGTGGCGGCGCATCAGCACCTTGACGGGATCGGCCCCCGCGCGCGGGGCGGCGACGGCGGCGCGCGAAGAGCCTCCGGCGCTCGCGGAGGCCTCGGCGAGCGCGGAGCCGGCAGCCCCCGACGACGCGCGCACCGACGTGGACGCCCCCGCGGCCGTGGTGTCCTTCGCAGCCACACAGTCCGCCGCAGCCGCCGAGGCAGCCGCGGACGCCGAAGTGCTCACAGACCGCGCCCCGTCCAGGACCGGCTCCTGCCGCGGCCGGCCGCCTCTCGGTTCCGTCATCGCGCGGCCTCCGTCCCCGCCCCAGCGGCCCCGGCGAGGGAGGTCGCCGCCCACGCGGGGCCGCCCCGGGCCGCGCGCGGCGTCGCGGCGGGCGCGCCGGTCCAGTGGCCGGCGACGTGCGCCTCGGCCGGGGCCGCGAACGGCAGCGGCTCGCCCGCGCGGTCCAGCACCACGCGCCGTACCGGGCTCTGCGCGACGATCTCCAGGTAGAGGCCGTGGAAGGCGGCGACGTTCTGCTCGACGGTGAACAGTTCGAGCGCGCGGGCGCGCGCGGCGGCGCCCAGGCGCGCACGGCGCTCGGGGTCGGCCAGCAGTGTCGCGCACGCCTGAGCGAGCGCCCGTGGATTGCGTGGGGGCACGACCAGTCCGGTGCCGCCGACGACCTCGACGACCGCGCCCACGTCCGTGGAGACGGTCGCGCGCCCGCAGAGCATGGCCTCGACCAGGCCGAGCGGGAAGCCCTCCACGACGCTGGACAGGACGATCACCGAGCCGGCCGCGTAGGCGTCGGCGGGGGTGGGCGCCTCGGGGCCGCCGGTCTCCTCGAAGGAGACCGGGTTCTCGCCGGCGGTGTGCGGTCCCGTGGCCTCGTCGGGGAAGAGCTGGGCCGCCACGGCCTTGCAGTGGGCGAGGTAGGCGGCCCCGTCGGGGCCGGTCGCCGAGCCCACGATCCGCAGCCGCGCGTGCGGCAGCGCGGTGTGCACCTGGGCGAAGGCGTGCAGCAGGGAGACGAGGTCCTTGGCGGGCTCGACGCGGCCCACCCACACCAGCGTGTCCGGGTCGGCGGTCTGCGGGGCCTCGCCGACCTCGGTGAAGGGGGCCGCGTCCATGCCGGGGTGGACGGTGCGCAGCCGGGCACGGTCGGCGCCGCAGCGCTCCTGCCAGCGGCGGGCGTGGGCGTTGCCGTGGGTGACGAGGGCGGCCCGCTGGTAGACCTCGGCGGCCAGGGCGCCGTGGAAGGCGGCGAGCAGGGCGCGGACGGCCGGGGCGGCGCCGGTGGTGCCGGAGGCCAGGTAGTGCGAGCGCAGCGGTACGCCGTGCTCGGTGACGAGGAGGGGGATGTCGCAGAAGTGGCGGGCGAGGAGTCCGGGCAGCGCGGTGGTGCCGCCGGCCGCCGTGTGGCACAGGTCGGCGGCGCCGAGGCCGTCCTCCTCGTGCCAGTCGAGGGAGAGGGGGCGCAGGGCGCGTTCGAGGTGGGCGGCGACCGCGAGGAGGTCCGGGACGCGCGCCTGGCGCGCGGCGCGCTGTGCGCCGGGCGCGCGGCAGGCGCGTTCGAGGGCGCGGACGGCGGTGTCCGAGCGCAGCGCGCCCGGCAGTCCGCCCTCGTCACGGGCGAGTTCGGCCAGTCCGTAGAGCGCCCTGGCGAAACGGTCCGCCTGGGTGTCCCGGCCGGTCCGGCGGGCCGGGTCGGCGAGTTGGGCGTTGCTCGCCGTGACCAGGGCGGCCGCCAGTTCGCCGTAGCACTCGGCGAAGCGCCGGCGCGCGCGGCGGCCGTAGCCCGCGCGGTCCTCGTCCGAGGTCCACAGGGGCGCCGTACGGACCCGGGCGACCTGCGGCGGCAGCGGGCGCCAGCCCTCGTCCTCCTGCTGCCGGGTGCGGCTGAGCGCGTAGAGGTCGAACTCGTGCTGCCCGAGCCCGTGCACGAGCCGTTCGCACCAGAGTCCGGCGTCACCGCTCACATACGGATAGCCACTCTCCGTCACCAGTCCGACGCGCACGCGTGCACCCCCGATCTCCTTCGTCCCCAGGGCCTCTCGTGTCGATCAGGCCGGTGGATGGCCGCCGGGCGGTGCCGGCGGCGTACAGCGGGACGAAGGTATGCGGACATGCCGGTGGCGCGACGGACGGTTGTCCATCGCGCCACCAGAAGGGGTGAACGGTCGTGACTTTCCCGTGCGGGTCGCGTTTGACCGCGCTAGCGGCTCGCGGAGCTACCCGCCGTCACCCTGTGAGCCTCCCCAGCGGGGGTCCTCCGCGTGCCCTCAGGCCGTGGCCGGCTCCCGGCGGGCGGCCCGGCGGCGGGCGGCCGCCTCGGGGTCGAGCGCGGGCACGGCGGCCAGCAGCTGCCGGGTGTACGGGTCGCGCGGCGCGCCGTAGACCTCGTCGGCCGGGCCCTCCTCGACGATCCGGCCGCGGTGCATCACGGCGACCCGGTCGCTGACCTGGCGCACCACGGCCAGGTCGTGGGCGACGAACACGAGGGCGATCCCCAGTTCCCGCTGCAACTCGCCGAGCAGGGCGACGACCTGGGCCTGGGTGGTGACGTCGAGCGCGGAGACGGGCTCGTCGCACACGATGACCTTCGGGTCGGCGGCGAGGGCCCGGGCGATGCCCACGCGCTGGCGCTGGCCGCCGCTGAACTCGTGCGGGTAGCGGTCGTAGTGCGCCCCTTCGAGCCCCACGCGCTCCAGCAGTTCCGTCACCCGCCGGCGGATGCGCCCCTCGTCGCGCTCGCCGCGCGCCCGCAGCGGGTCGGCGACCGACTCGCCCACGCTGCGGCGGGGGTTGAGGGAGGACACGGGGTCCTGGAAGACCATCTGCACGGCCGGGTCCACCCCGCGCCGGGCGCGGCCCTCGAACCGGACCTCGCCGGCCGTCGGCTCCAGCAGCCCGACCAGCATCCGGCCGAGCGTCGTCTTGCCGCTGCCGCTCTCCCCCACGACGCCGAGGGTCTCGCCCCGGCGCAGGGTCAGCGAGACCCCGTCGACGGCGGTGAGCGTCCTTCGGCCCCGCCCGAACTCGCGGCGCAGTCCCGTCGCCTCCAGGACCGCCTCGCCTTGCCCGGAGTCCGCCTTCCGGGTCTCGCGCGGGGCGTCCACGCGCGGGACGGCGCCCAGCAGTTCCCGGGTGTACGCCGCCGACGGGGCCCCGAGGACGGCGGTGACCGGGCCGTGCTCGACCGCCCTCCCGTCCCGCATGACCAGCACCTCGTCCACGCTCTCGGCGGCGACGCCGACGTCGTGGGTGACGAGCAGCAGGCCCATGCCGGTCTCCTCGCGCAGCGTGTGCAGCAGGTCGAGGATCTGCGCCTGGACGGTCACGTCGAGCGCGGTGGTCGGCTCGTCGGCGATCAGCAGATCGGGTTCGCAGGCCAGCGCCATGGCGATCAGGGCGCGCTGGCGCATGCCGCCGCTGAACTCGTGCGGCCGCGCGCGGGAGCGCCGGGCCGCGTCCGGGATGCCGACGCGCTCCAGCACCCGCACGGCACGCGCGCGTGCCGCACGACGTGAGGCACGCGTATGGACGCGGTACACCTCGGCGATCTGGTCGCCGATGGCGTAGTACGGGTCGAGCGAGGACAGCGGGTCCTGGAAGACCATGGCGGCCTTCGCGCCGCGCAGCCGCCGCAGTTCCTCGCCGGACGCCCGCTGGACGTCGGTCCCGGCGACCAGAACCGAGCCGCGCACCCGCGCCCCGGTGCCGTGGTGCAGTCCGAGCAGTGCCGAGGCGACCGTCGACTTGCCGGAGCCGGACTCGCCGACCAGCGCGAGCGCGGCGCCCCGCGCCAGCCGGAAGGAGAGTCCGTCCACGGCGCGCACCTCCCCGAACTCCACGCTCAGATCGGTCACTTCGACCAGGTTCGTACGGGCGTCGCCCGTGGTTTGGACCGGGCTCATGCGAGCACCACCCGTCGGTCGGCCACCGCGAACAGCACGTCCGCGACGGTGTTGGCGATGACCACGAAGAAGCCGACGACCAGGACCATGCCGACGACCACCGGCAGGTCGACGACGTTCACCGCGTGCACCAGCTCCTGGCCGATGCCGGGCAGGCCGAAGAGGGTCTCGGTGAGGACCGCGCCGCCGACCGCCGAGCCGACGTTGTTGGCGTTGAGCGCGATGACGGGCGCGAGGGCCCCGCGCAGCGCGTGCCGGCCGACGACCGACCGCTCGCCGACGCCGTAGGCGCGGAAGGTGCGGATGTGGTCCTCGGCGAGCGTCTCCAGCATGCTGGCGCGGGTCAGCCGGGCGAAGGCGGCGGCCTCGATCAGGGCGAGCGAGAGCCAGGGCAGCAGCAGGTTCCAGGCCCACTGCTCGGGGTCGTCGGTGAGGTTCACGTACTGCGGGAAGGGCAGCCACTGGAACTCGCCGCACACGACGATCATCAGGACCAGTCCGATGACGAACACGGGGGTGGCCGTGCCCGCGAGGGTGAGCGCGGTGAGCACCCGCTCGGAGGTGCGGCCGCGCCGCCAGGCGGAGAGCACCCCGGTGCCGACGCCGAGGACGAGCCACAGCACCATCGCGCCGGCGACGAGGGACAGGCTCACCGGGAGCTTGGCCGTGATGATGCTCATGACCTGCCGGCCGCTCTGGTAGGAGACCCCGAGGCAGGGCGCCGGGCAGTGCTCCACCGAGGTGCCGGTGGAGTAGTCGTGGCCGGCGACGAGGCCTTCGAGGAAGTGCCAGTAGCGCACGTGCAGCGGGTCGTCCAGGCGCAGTTGCTGGGCGACCTGGTGCAGCTGTTCGGGCGAGCAGCGCGGGCCGCAGGTGATCTGGGCGACGTTGCCGGGGGCGGCGTAGAAGACGACGTAGACGATGACCGAGAGGGCGAAGAGGGTGGCGACGGCGCCGAGGACGCGGCGCAGCACGAAGCCGGTGAGTCCGCCGAAGACGCTCATGCGGTCTCCTCCTTGTCCGTGCCGGCCGCGCGCGCTTCCGCGCCGGTCCCGGCCGTGCGGGGCTGCGTGTCCGTCCCGGCCGTGCGGGGCCGCGGGTCCGTCCCGGCCGTGCGGGGTCCGGCCGCGGTGTCCGGGGTCTCGGCCCCGGCCTCCCGCTTGCGGCCGGTGCCCACGCGCAGGCGGGAGGCGGCGCGCGGGTCCAGGGCCGTGCGCACGCCGTCGCCGAGGACGGTGAGGGCGACGACGGTCACGAACAGGGCGCCCGCGGGGAACAGCAGGTACTGCGGGGCGGCCTGGTACCAGACGTCGGCCGCGGTGAGCATCTGTCCCCAGGACGGGGTGGGCGGCTTCACGCCGACGCCGAGGAAGGACAGCGCGGCCTCGACGGCGATGTTGGTGGGGACGAGCAGCGCGGCGTAGGTGATGACCGGGGCGGCCAGTCCGGGCAGCAGTTCGCGGCGGGCGATGCGCCAGGCGCCCCAGCCGCTGAGCCGGGCGGCGGCGACGTGGTCGAGGCCCTTGAGGGTGAGCGTCTGGGCCCGGACGATCTTGGCGATGTTGCCCCAGGCGATGAGGCCGATGACGAGGGCGACCAGGACCGGGCGCGGGAAGCTCTGCGGCACGATCGCGAGCAGCGCCAGCGACATGATCATCAACGGCATGGCGACGATGATGTCGGTGAGCCGGCTCAACAGTTGATCAACCCAGCGGTTGCCGAGCGCGGCGGCGACGCCGACGGTGACGCCGAGGGCGATCTGCACGACGGTCGCGGCGAGCGCGACGCCGAGGGAGACCCGCGCCCCGTACACGAGCCGGGCGAACAGGTCGCGCCCGGTCTGCGGTTCGACGCCGAGCCAGTGGTCGGCGCCGGCGCCGCCGAAGGAGCCGACGGGCACTCCGCCGCGCGCGGAGTCGATCAGGCCGGGGTGGTAGGTGGTCGGGTCCTGGCCCTCCAGGGCGGTGAGCAGGGGCGCGGCGAGCGCGACCAGGACGAGCAGGGCGACGACGACGGCCGCGACGAGGGCGGCGCGCTGCGCGCGCAGCCGCCGCCAGAACGGGCGGGCCCCCGGGGCCGCCGGGACGGAGACGTCCGTCGCGGCGGCCTCGGAGGCGGCGAGTACCTCACTCACGGCGTCACTTCACCGCGACCTGGGAGATGTCCAGCACGCCGGTCCAGTCGCTGATCACGATGTTCTTGACGTCCTTGCCGTACAGGCGCTTGTAGACGGGGTGGAACAGCGGCACGGTCAGGGCCTGCTCGCCGATCTTCTTGTCCAGTGCGCCCCACCGCTGGGCGGCGGCGTCAAGGTCGGTCAACTTGTTGATCGCGTCAATCTCGGCATTGACCGACTTGTCGTTCAACTGGCCGGTGTTGAAGTTCGCGCCGTCCTTGACGATCTGCCGGCCGTCGAAGATCGGGGCGAGGAACGGGCCGCCGGAGGGCCAGTCGGCGCCCCAGTGGGCGAGGAAGAAGCCCGGCTCGCTCTTCACGTCGTGGATCTTGCTCTTGTAGTCGTTCTCCTCCAGCCCCTGCAGCTTGACGGTGATGCCGGCCTTCTTGAGCGCGTCCTGCAGGGCGGTCGCGATCTCCGGGCTGGTCTCGAAGTCCTTGCTGTTGGAGTGGGTCAGGGTGACGGTGAGGCCGTTCTTGTAACCGGCCTCGTCGAGCAGTTCCCTGGCCTTGGCCGCGTTGCCGGAGGCGCCCGCCGGGAAGGGGTCGTAGGGCGTGTAGCCGAAGGACTTCTGGTTCGGCAGGAAGGTGGTGGCGGGCTCGGCCAGCGCGGAGCCGCCGGCCGCGTTCACGACCGAGGAGCGGTCGACGGCGTAGGCGATCGCCTGGCGCACCTTCGGGTTGTCGAACGGCTTCACCTTCGGGTTGAACGCGATGTAGTTCGTGTAGCCGAAGTGGCCGGTGCCCACGCGCGCGGCGAGCGCCTTGTCGCCGCTGACCTTGGCGAGTTCGGCCGGGCCGAGGTTGGTGTCGGTGGTGACGGCGGCGGCGTCCGCGCCCTGGGAGGCGGACAGGCGCTGGTTGATCACCGAGGAGTCGAGGCCGGAGCGTACGTCGATGCGGTCCGGATAGGCCTTGCGCTCGGCGTCCGTGGCGGCCGACCAGTGGGGGTTGCGCTCCAGGACCAGGTGCTCGCCGTCGTTCTCGTTCTTGACGACCTTGTACGGCCCGGAGGAGACCGGGTGCTCCTCGTACTTGGTGCCGGTGTCCTTGCTCTTGGGCACCGGCGTGAACTGCGTCTGGGTGGCCAGGAACGGGAACTCGCCCTCGGGCTTGTTCAGATGGAAGACGATGGTCCGGCTGTCGGGCGTCTCGATCGCGGCGAGGCCCTTCTTGTCCTTGTACGGCCCCTGGTAGTCGGCCGCGCCGACCAGCCAGTCCCGCAGGTAGGGCGCGCCGCCGGAGAGTTCGGGGGCGAAGGAGCGCTCGATGCCGTACTTGATGTCGGCCGAGGTGATCGGCGTGCCGTCCTCGTACTTCAGCCCCTCCTTGAGGGTGTACGTCCACACGGTCGCGTCCTTGCTGGGGCGCCCGGTGTCGGTGGCGAGGTCGGGCACGACCTTCGCGCCGGCGGCGCCGTTCTCGCGGTTGCGGGTGGTGAGGGTGCGGAAGACGAGCGAGGGGACGTTGCCGCCGCCGGAGGTGTAGAGGCGGGCCGGGTCGAAGTCCTCCTGCGGCTGGGCGTTCAGGACGCTGAGGGTGCCGCCCTTGTGGGGCTGCGCGTCGCCGCCGGTGCTCTTGGCATCGTTGTCCTCGGGCCCGCAGGCGGCGGCGCCCGCTGCCACGACCAGGCTGACGGATGCCGCGGCCACGCGGCGGGCTATGACGGACGTTTGACGCATCGGAGTGACGACCTCTCGGAGGACTTGTCCCGGATCGCGAGACAGATTGACGAGGAGTGAGACGAACGTGAGCAGACGTCCGCCTCGGCGCGAGTCGTCGAGAGGCCGCGGACGGAAGGCCGCGCTCAGAACTGGAGCACGGAGGGGCCGTTCACGGTGAAGGGATGAGCGATGCGACGCACGCGCCGGGGGCGGGCGTCAGCGACAGTGGATGTCGGCCACGCAGAGAGCGGTCACGCCGAAGAGCGCCAGCTCGATGGCGGCGCTGTTGACGGCATGACGGGACCACATGCGCAGCAATATGTACGACCATTCGCCACATTGTCAACGTGATCCACACGTTGACGGTCAACTGGCGGGATAGGGCCAGGCGTTGGGCAGACAGTGGATTCCGTCGTGGTCGAGGAACTTCGTCTGCTGCTGCATGACCGGCGCCAGGGCGCCGTCCTTCTGACAGGTGACGTGGTTGTAGCCGAGCCGGTGGCCGACCTCGTGGTTGATCAACATCTGCCGGTAGGCGTACATGGCGTCGCCGTAGGTCTTGGAGCCCTGGGCCCACCGGTACGCGTTGATCATCACGCGTTCGGTGGCGGCGGAGTCGCAGGAGACGTTGTCCTCGGTGGTGTCCAGTCCGGACTTGGCGCACCAGGCCGCGGTGGTGCCCGGGCTCGCGAGGGTGATCACGAAGTCGGGCCGGCCGGAGGAGATCCGCTCGAAGGTGCGGGCGCCGCCGTGGGCCCAGCTGCGGTGGTCGTTGAGGGTCTTCTGCACGGCGTCGGCGAACAGCTGCCCCTCCAGTCCGAGGCCCTGCTCGATGTCGACGCGATAGGTGTACTTGCGTCCCGTGCCCGGCGCCTTGGCGAAGCCCGGCACCGTCTCGAACTTCCCCGAGCCCTTGAGAGCGGGGCTGAGCGGGTACTTCGTGTCCATCTTCTCGGCGTACGTCAGCGTCACCGCGCGCGGGGACGGTGTCGCACTCGCCCCGCCGTCCGCCGCCGTGGTGCCGCGGAGGTCGCCGGCGCCGCCCGGGGCGGCCTGCGTACGGGCGCCGGAGTGACCGTCGGCGACCTGTCCGGCGACGACGACGGCGAGCACGGTGGTGACCGCGGCGGCGGCGATGCCGGTGAACGTCCGGCCCTTGGGGACGACGGCTTTGCCCCGGACGGGCGGTTCGGCGTCCGGTTCGACGCCGTCCGCGGGGCCGTCGGCGGTGAAGTCCTCCCCGTTCCGCGCGGGCGGGACTGCGGCGGTGGCGGCGGTTTCCGCCGTGTCCGGGCGCTGCGGGCCGCCGGAGGGCCGGGGCGCGAAGACGTCGTCGTCCTCGTCGAAGGCGTCGAGGTAGTCCTGGCGGGGGCCGGGGCCGCCCGGGGGCGCCTGCCGCTGCCGCGGGATGGGCAGCACGGGACCCGCGGAGGGCGCCGCGCCGACCGTGCCGGCACCGCCGCGCCGACCCCGCCGGCCACCGTCCGCGTCCTCGCTCCGGGAGCCCAACCGCCCCCAGCCGCCCCCGGCTTCCCGCTGCTCGGGATGTCCCCCGCGAGCCTGCGGGACGCCGTGAGCGGGGGTGCCGTCGGGGAGACGGGGGACGCCGTGGGCCGGGACGCCATGGGCCGGGGTGCCGTCAGGAAGCCGGGGAACCCCGCGCGCGGGGCTGCCGTCCGGGAAGCGCGGGACGCCGTGGGCCGGCGTACCGCCGGGGACGCGCGGGACGCCGTGCGCGGGGGTGCCGTCGTGAAGGTGCGGGACGCCACCGGCGGGCGTGCCGTCAGGAAGGCGCGGAACGCCGTGCGCAGGGGTCCCGTCGGGGAGACGCGGGCCTCCGTGGGCCGGGCCGCCGCCCGGCCACTGCTGTCCGGGCGCCGGGACCGGTCCGCGAGCGGTTCCCCGCCCCGGCGGCACCGCACCCTGCGGCCCCCGGCCGCCCGGCGTCACGCCCTGCTGCCCCCGACCGCCCTGCTGCCCCCGGCCGCCCGGCACCGCACCCCGGGGCCCGCGGCCGCCCTGCTGCCCGCGACCATCCGGCATCCCGTCGCCGGGCGCGCGCACCGCGGCCTGGCCCGGCATCGCGCCCGGCCCGGCGACCGCACCCGGGCCCGGCCGGACCGGCAGCCCCTCCTGACCGCCGTCGCGCGCCTCGGGACCGCCCCGGCCCTCCCGGCGGCCCCACCGGCCTCGCCGCTCCTGACCGTCCCGGCCGACACGGCTGTCCCGGCCGTCCTGGCCGCCCTGACTCGCCGGGCCGCCGAGCCCGCCCTGGCCGTCGCGGCCGTCCCGTCCTGCAGTTGTCTCCGCGCTGTCGCCCTTGGGGGCGGGTCCGCGGCGGCTGTGGCGTCCCACCTGGCCCCTCAGCCCCCCAAGCCCGTACTCGTACCAGAGGCCCCGGCATCGGGGGCCGTCCCGCCACCGTCGGCTCCCGCCCTCGGCCCCGCCGACTCCTCCTCCGCCGTGCCGTGCGGCGCCGTACCGCGTCGCGCCGGCCGCGCCCGCTGCCCGGTCTCCGTCAGCAGCTCGCGGAAGGCGGTCGCGACCGTCTCGGGGTACTCCATCATCGCCACATGGCCCGCGTCCGGCAGGGTGAGCAGCCGGGAGTCGCGGAACGCCCGCGCCGCCCGCCGCGCCATCCGGAAGCCGACGAGCTGGTCCCGGCCGCCGTAGACCAGCAGGGTGGGGGCGAGCACCCGTTCGGCCTGACGCCACAGCCCGTGCTGGCCGCCCAGTGTGTACGCGTCCACGATCCCGCGCGCGGAGCGTGCCATCGCGTCCCAGAAGTACGGCAGCTGGAGGCGTCGTTCCATCTCGCGCACCGCGGTGCGGAACCCTTCGGGCGTCACCCGCGCGGGGTCGCCGTAGCACAGGGCCATGACGCCGCGGACCCGCTGCTCGGCCGTCCACTCCTTGGTGAGCCGGGTGAACAGCGCGGCCACACCCGGCAGGGCGAGCAGCCCGGTCGGCACGGCGGAGCGCTGCACGCGCAGCTCGGGCAGCGCGGGCGACACCAGCGTGAGCGTGCGCACCAGGTCGGGGCGGAGCGCGGCCACGCGCGTGGAGACGGCGCCGCCCAGCGAGTTGCCGAAGAGGTGGACGGGGCCGCGGCCGGAGGCGTCGAGGAGGCGGATCACCGCGCGCGCGTGGGCCGTGACCGAGTAGTTGCCGTCGTCCGGCGGCGGGGAGTCGCCGAAGCCCGGCAGGTCGACGGCCTCGCCGTCGACGGCGTCGTCCAGCAGGGCCATCAGCGCCGACCAGTTCTGCGAGGAGCCGCCGAGGCCGTGCACGTAGAGCGCGGGCGGCAGGCCCTCGCGCGCGGGGGGCCGGGAGCGCACGTTGAGGGTGATGCCCGGCAGCTCGACCGAGCGCTGCCGCTCGCCCTCCTCGACCGAGACGGGCGCCACCCTGGGAAGGACGTTGGCGGGCGGCACGGGAGGCAGCTCGGTCGAAGACATGCGGCAATGTTACGAGACGATCACGTAGTGGCTCATGTGTTCGCCGTCACAAATAGGTTGCATGCCGCCGCGGAGGACCCCTGTTCGGGCCGTGCGCGGCATGGCATCCGGATCGGGTGTCTCCTACGCTCGTACAGAGGGCACCCGCACAGCCCCCGCTTCTTCCGGGGACGTCCACCAGAAGGGAGCCCAGCAATGGCATTCGACCCGACCGATCCCGAGACGTTCGAGGACGAGACCGCCACCGAGAACGGCACCGAGATCGACGTCGAGGCCCCGGAGGGCGACGCGGCCGAGCAGAAGGCCGACATCGCGCCGGAAGAGGACGACTCGCTGACGGATGTGGACCCGGACCGCGGCAGCGAGGCCGATCTCATCGAGCAGGCACGGGTGGTCTCCCTCGACGAGGACGACTACCGGTGACGACGCCGGCCGCCGCGCACCGTCGACGGCGCGGGTGACCGGGGACGGCCACCGGTGACGCGGGCCCGCCGGTGAGCGGCACGCTCACCGGCGCCGCGCCCGCCCGCGCGCGGGGACGGCATCGCCGGGCAGCGGCGCGGGAGGGCGTCCGGCCACGTCCGGCCTGGAACCATGTGGCGCGTTCTGCGCCGGTTTCGGAACCGTCCGGTCCGTGAAATTTCGTGCTCGCACCGCGCACAGTACGGTTACCGAAAAGTACGATGGCGGCGCGGCGCACACCGCACAGGGACGACTTTGGGAGGCGGCGTGACAGCCATCGAGCAGACAGAGGCGGCACGCCCGCGAGGCACGCGCCTGCCGCGCCGTGCCCGACGGAACCAGTTGCTGGGCGCCGCGCAGGAAGTCTTCGTGGCGCAGGGCTACCACTCCGCCGCGATGGACGACATCGCCGAGCGCGCCGGCGTCAGCAAGCCGGTGCTCTACCAGCACTTCCCCGGCAAGCTCGACCTCTACCTCGCCCTGCTGGACCAGCACTGCGAGTCGCTGATCCAGGCCGTGCGCAGCGCGCTCGCGTCGACCACCGACAACAAGCAGCGCGTGCGGGCCACGATGGACGCCTACTTCGCGTACGTGGAGGACGACGGCGGCGCCTTCCGGCTGGTGTTCGAGTCGGACCTGACGAACGAGCCCGCGGTGCGCGAGCGCGTCGACAAGGTCACCAACGAGTGCGCCGAGGCGATCTGCGAGGTCATCGCCGAGGACACCGGCCTCTCGCGCGCGGAGTCGATGCTGCTGGCCTCGGGTCTCGGCGGTCTCGCCCAGGTGGTGGCCCGCTCCTGGCTGCACAGCGACCGCAGCGTCCCGCGCGACCAGGCGGTGCAGTTGCTGGCGTCGCTGGCCTGGCGCGGCATCGCCGGTTTCCCGATGCACGGCAGCGACCAGCAGCACTGAGCGTCCACCGACGCCACCGAGCGCGGCCGCGGGTTTGTTCCCGCCCCCTGTTCGCTCCTGGCGTGCCCCGGCGGAGCGTGTTCGTCCCCTCACCGGGCTAATGTGTGCTGGGTACGGCGCGGAAGGTCGCGCACTTCACTGACCGTCGGAGGGACATAGCCGTGGAGGTCAAGATCGGCGTGCAGCACGCGCCCCGCGAGATCGTTCTGGAGAGCGGTCAGAGCGCCGAGGAGGTCGAGCGGGCGGTGGCCGAGGCGCTGGCCGGCAAGTCGCAGCTGCTGTCCCTCGTGGACGAGCACGGCCGCAAGGTGCTGGTCCCGGCCGAGCGTCTCGCGTACGTCGAGCTGGGTGAGCCGGCGCCGCGCAAGGTGGGCTTCGGCGCGCTGTAGGCGCGAAGGCGACAGGATCATGAGGAGGGGCCCGGCGGTTGCGCCGGGCCCCTCCTCATGCCCGCCCGCCGGGCTGCTGATGCCGTCGTCCCGGGCCCGCCGTCCGAAGGCGTCCGGCGCCCGGCGGGCGCACGGGAGATTCACAAACAGCCCACAGAGGAGGGTTGTGTTCCGCAGGTCAGGGGTATGACCGGGTACGACCGTCAGCACCGGCCGACCGTGTGGGAGGGAACCGTGTTGTTCTTCGAGGCGCTCGGCTCCGCCGTGCTGGGTCTGCTGTTCGGGCTGGCGGTGTTCCGCCGTCTGGCGCACCGGCTGCCGTCCCGGCCGCTGGTGCTGTCGACCGGCGTCGCGGGCGCCCTCTTCGGCGACTTCGTCACCCACAGCGCGCTCGGCTCCGCGTCCGTCCTGCCGAGTCTGCTCGGCGCGGTGGTCGTCTCGGCCGCCTCGCTGTCGCTGCTGCTGCGCCCCGCGGGAAGGCTGCGCCGACGATCGGCGACGGCCTGATCCGCCGCCGGCGTCGGCGCACTCCCTGACCCGCGTTCCCTGACCCGCGCTCCCTGACAGGTTCCCGGAGGACACCCGATCGGCGCCCTGCGGTAGAGGACGGAGCGGACCTCAGGCGGCCAGACCCAGCGCGGACATGCGCTTGGTGTGCGCCTCGGTGATCCGGGAGAACATCCGGCCGACCTCGGCGAGGTCGAAGCCGTCGGCGACGCCGCCGACCAGCATCGTGGACAGCGCGTCCCGGTCGGCCACCACCCGCTGGGACTGCGACAGGGCCTCGCCCATCAGCCGCCGCGCCCACAGCGCGAGCCGGCCGCCCACGCGCGGGTCCGCGTCGATCGCCGCGCGCACCTTCTCCACCGCGAACCCGGCGTGCCCGGTGTCGTCCAGGACGGCCAGCACCAGTTCACGGGTGTCGGAGTCGAGACGGGCGGCGACCTCCCGGTAGAAGTCGCTGGCGATCGAGTCGCCGACGTACGCCTTGACGAGCCCCTCCAGCCAGTCCGAGGGCGCCGTCTGCTTGTGGAAGCCGTCGAGCGCGGCCACGAACGGGTCCATCGCCTCGGTCGGCTCCGCGCCGATCTCGGTGAGCCGGTCGCGCAGCCGCTCGAAGTGGTGGAACTCCGCCGACGCCATCTTCGCCAGCTCGGCCTTGTCCGCGAGGGTGGGCGCCAGCTTGGCGTCCTCCGCGAGCCGTTCGAACGCCGCCAGCTCGCCGTAGGCGAGGGCGCCGAGCAGGTCCACGACCGCGGCGCGGTACTGCGGGTCGGCGGCGGCCGTCGTCCAGTCCTGGGCGGCGATCTGGGTGCGTGCGGCGGAAGAGTCGGAGACGTGGTCGGGCTTGTCGGAGCTCGTCATGAAGCGCACAATAGCCCGCTCGCCGGGCCTCGGAAGGACCTGGTCAGGGAGTGTGACGACGACTACGTGACCAATTCGGCCATCGCGTGTGCGGCATTCCGGGGTATGGTGGTAATGCGCCCGCCGAGTACGCCGATGCATTCCGACGTATGCCGACAGGGCGCACGCATGAGGATGCCCGGTCGGTGGCCCGATCGGCTCCGACCCGACAGCCCTCCCTGACCGTACGGCACTGTGCGTACGACGATCGGAGGGAGACCCTCAGCGGTACGAGCGCTAGAGCGTCGGCTGTGGTCCTGTGCCATCGAGCCGCCCCCGAAGGCGGCCGACGTCCCCGGCACGGTCAGACGACACGACCCCCGCGCTCGCCTCGCGCCGCACATACACAGAAGAGGCAGCACCCTGACTACCACGTTCCGAGAGCTCGGCATCCTTCCCGAGACCGCCGAGGCGCTGGAAGCCGTCGGCATCACCACCCCCTTCCCCATCCAGGAGATGACGCTGCCCGTGGCCCTCACGGGCACGGACGTCATCGGCCAGGCCAAGACCGGCACCGGAAAGACGCTCGGCTTCGGCCTTCCGCTCCTCGAGCGCGTGACCGTCCCCGCCGACGTCGAGGCCGGCCGCGCCAAGCCCGAGGCCCTCACCGACGCCCCGCAGGCGCTGGTCGTCGTCCCGACGCGTGAGCTGTGCACGCAGGTCACCAACGACCTGCTGACCGCCGGCAAGGTGCGCAACGTCCGGGTCGTCGCGATCTACGGCGGCCGGGCCTACGAGCCCCAGGTCGAGGCCCTGAAGAACGGCGTCGACGTCGTCGTCGGCACCCCCGGCCGGCTGCTCGACCTGGCCGGCCAGAAGAAGCTCAACCTGAAGCACGTCAAGGCGCTCGTCCTGGACGAGGCCGACGAGATGCTCGACCTGGGCTTCCTGCCGGACGTCGAGAAGATCATCGGCATGCTGCCGGCCAAGCGGCAGACCATGCTGTTCTCGGCAACCATGCCGGGCGCGGTGATCGGCCTTGCCCGCCGCTACATGTCGCAGCCGACCCACATCCGTGCCACCGCGCCGGACGACGAGGGCGCCACGGTCGCGAACACCACGCAGTTCATCTACCGCGCGCACAACATGGACAAGCCCGAGATGGTCGCGCGCATCCTGCAGGCCGAGGGCCGCGGGCTGGCGATGATCTTCTGCCGCACCAAGCGCACGGCGGCCGATCTCGCCGACCAGCTCAAGCAGCGCGGGTTCGCCTCCGGCGCGGTCCACGGCGACCTCGGCCAGGGCGCCCGCGAGCAGGCGCTGCGCGCCTTCCGCAACGGCAAGGTGGACGTGCTCGTCTGCACCGACGTCGCCGCCCGCGGCATCGACGTCGAGGGCGTCACGCACGTCATCAACTACCAGTCGCCGGAAGAGGAGAAGACGTACCTGCACCGCATCGGCCGCACCGGCCGCGCGGGCGCCAAGGGTACGGCGATCACGCTCGTCGACTGGGACGACATCCCGCGCTGGCAGCTGATCAACAAGGCGCTGGACCTGGGCTTCAGCGACCCGCCGGAGACGTACTCCACCTCCCCGCACCTCTTCTCCGACCTGGGCATCCCCGAGGGCACCAAGGGCACCCTGCCCCGGTCCGAGCGCACCCGCGCCGGGCTGGACGCGGAGGTGCTGGAGGACCTCGGCGAGACCGGCGGACGCGGTGCGCGCGGCGGCCGTGGCGACCGTGACCGCGGTGGCCGGGACCGTGGCGACCGTGATCGCGGCGGCCGGGAGCGCGGCGGTCGTGACGAGGCGCGCGCCGGTGACCGCGAGGGCGAGCGTTCGGCGCGTACTCCGCGTCGTCGCCGCCGTACGCGGGGCGGTACGCCCCTGGACGCGGCGGCGCCCTCGGCCCCGGCGGCCACGCCGGCCGAGTCCGCGGTGACCGACGAGGCGAGTGCCACCCGCACCCCGCGCCGTCGCCGCCGCACCCGCAGCGGCGCCCCGGCGCAGCAGGTGGCGGCCACGGCGACGACGGCGAGCGAGCCGGTCGCCGAACCGGCCGCGCAGGCCGTGGCGGCCGTGGAGACCGTCGCGCCGGTGGAGTCCGCGGTCGCGGCGGCCGAGGCCGTCGAGGCCCCGGCGAAGCCGCGCCGCACCCGGACCCGCAGGTCCGCGCAGGACAGGGCGGCGACGCCGGTCGAGGCGCCGGCCGCGGCCGAGACGGTCACCGCCGCGCCCGAGGCGGAGGAGGCCGCACCGGCCCCGCGCCGCACCCGCAAGAAGGCGGCCCCGGCCGCCGAGGCGGCGGTGGACACGGCGGAGGCCACCGAGGCCAAGCCGCGCCGCACCCGGAAGGCAGCGGCGGCCCCCGAGGCGGCGGACGCCGCCGAAGGCACCGCCGTCGAGGCGGAGGCCAAGCCGCGCCGCCGCACCCGCAAGGCCGCCGAAGCCGTCGAGACGGCGGAGGCCGCCCCGGCGGAGACGGTGGAGGCCGTCGAGGTCGCACCGAAGCGGACCCGCGCCCGCAAGGCGACGGCCGCCGTGGCGACCCCTGAGGCCGCGGAGGTGGCCGAGGCCGCCGAGGCCGCGCCCAAGCGCACCCGCAAGAAGGCGGCCCCCGCCGCCGAAGCGGTGGCGGACACGGTCGAGGCCACCGAGGCCAAGCCGCGCCGCACCCGCAAGACGGCCGCCGCGACGGAGACGACGGAAGACGCCGAGGCCAAGCCGAAGCGCACCCGCAAGACCGCCGCCACGGCCGCCACCGCCGACGAGGCCGCGGAGCCCGCCCCCAAGCGAACCCGCGCCCGCAAGGCGACGGCCGCCGAGGCGACCGTCGAGGCCGGCGAAGCCGCCGAGGCCGCGCCGAAGCGCACCCGCAAGAAGGCGGCCCCGGCCGCCGAAGCGGCGGTGGACACGGCGGAGGCCACCGAGGCCAAGCCGAAGCGCACTCGCAAGGCCGCCGCCACCGCCGCCACGGCGGAGATCCCGGCGCAGGCCACCGGCGAGCCGGAGGCCAAGCCGCGCCGCCGCACCCGCAAGGCCGCCGAAGCCGTCGAGACGGCGGAGGCGACCGGCGAGGCGGCCGAGGCGAAGCCCGCCACGCGCCGCACCCGCAAGACGGCCGCAGCGGAGGCCTGATCCAACGCCCGCGCAAGCGGCACCCGCACCACCCGACGGCCCGGCCCCCCACCACGTGGGACCGGGCCGTCGGCGTACGCGCCCCGTCCCGCACACCGCACGGCCCCACGGCCGTTCGCCCGCGCCCGCACCCAGCACCCAGCACCCAGCACCCAGCACCCAGCACAAGCCCGCCACACGACCAGCCCGCCACACGCAATCGGTGCGGATCAACCCCTTGTGCGGTCCGTCCACACCGAGATCTCCTCGGCGCCCCGCCGGACGGCCTCTCCTCGCTCCCGCGCGAGCGTTCCGCAGGCCTCCGGCCCGTTCCTCTTCTCCGCCACCACCGGGCCGCGTCCCCTGGCCCCACGAAGGAGAGCAGGCCCCGGACCGATCCGCCGCCCCGCTCCTGGCCGAGACCCGGCGCCCCACGACAGGCGGCCGATCCGGCCCGGCCCTCGGGGCCGGTAGCCTCCTGGCATGAGCAGGCCTCCTTCCTTTGTTCCGCCCGCGGGTGCGCGGGCGTACCGGCTGCGTACCGTGCGGGGGGAGTTCGCCGTGGTCGACGCGCCCGTGGCGGGCGGGGTCGAGCCGAAAGGCGTCGCGCTGCTGCTGCCCGGGTTCACCGGCAGCAAGGAGGACTTCAACCCGCTGCACGAGCCGCTGGCGGCGCGCGGCTACCGCACGGTCGCCGTGGACGGACGCGGTCAGTTCGAGTCGGCCGGGCCGGTGGACGACGCCTCGGCGTACGCGCAGGAGGAACTCGCGCGGGACGTCCTCGCCCAGGCCGAGGCGCTCGGCGTTTCCCTGCACCTGGTCGGGCACTCGCTCGGCGGGCAGATCGCGCGGGCGGCGGTGCTGCTGGACCACGCCCCGTTCCGCTCGCTCACGCTCATGTCCTCCGGACCGGCCCGAGTCTCCGAGCCGCAGCAGCAGCGCGTGAAGCTGCTGCGGGACGCGCTCGGGGTGCTGACGATGGCCGAGGTGTGGGAGGCCATCCAGGCGATGGAGCCGCCCGAGGAGACCGACGCCGGTCTGGACGCCGGGCTCGCCGACCGGGCGGACCTGCGCCGCCGCTGGCTCGCCAACAGCCCCGCTCAACTCCTGGCCACCGGAAGCCAGTTGTGCACCGAGCCGGACCGGGTCGCCGAACTCACGGCGACGGGGCTGCCGTTCCATGTGCTGTCGGGCGCGCACGACGACACCTGGCCGGTGCCGCTCCTGGACGACATGGCCGTACGGCTCGGCGCACGGCGCACGGTGATCGAGGGCGCCGAGCACTCCCCCAACTGCGACCGCCCGCTGCCCACCGCCCACGCCCTGGCCGACTTCTGGGACGGGTGCTGAGCCCCGGCGTCCCGTAGCGCGGGACCGCGCCCGTACCGCTAGTACTGCGCCTGGAGGTGGTCCCAGAAGCCGTCGCGCAGGGCGCGCCGCAGGTCCGCCTGGCCGCGCAGCGAGTACCGCAGCAGGCCCTCGGCCTCGACCAGGAGGTCCTGGTCGACGGAGCCGGGCAGATACGGATGGCCGGGCAGGAGTTCGAGCACGGTGTCCCGGCCGCGCTCCATGAGCCACTTGGCGGCGATCTGCGCGCCGACGAAGCGGACGTCCTCGCGGGTGGGGCGGGCCGTGCCGGTCGGGTCGTAGGTGACCGCGGTGCGCCGGGAGACGTAGGGCTTGAAGAAGTCGAGGTCGAGGGTGCGCTGGCTGTCGACCTCCCACAGCAGCGGCTCGGCCTGGTTGCGGCCCTCGGGCGCCTCGATGCCCCACAGGTGGACCCGGGCGCCGTAGCCCTGGGCGGCCTCGACGGCCGAGACCAGGTCCTCGTCGCCGCCGAGCAGCGCGGCGTCGCTGATGGCGCGGTGCCGGGCCAGGGACTCCAGGTCGGAGCGGATGAGGGAGTCGACGCCCTTCTGCTGGTTGTTGGCGTTGAGGTTGCCGAGGCGGACTTTGACGTCGGGCAGTTCGGCGATGGACTGCTGCTCGGCGGTGTGGATACGGCGCCGGGCGCCGTCGTACCAGTAGACGCGCAGCAGCCGGCTGTCGGCGAAGACCGTGCGGGCGCGGTCGATGAGCGCGTCGATCAGGCCCTCGGCGTCCAGGTCGAAGGCACGGCGGTCCTCGGTCCCGGCCACCAGCCGGCCCGCGGCGGCGTAGAGGTACCCGGCATCGACGAAGATCGCATGGGTCGAGGGGGTCTTGGCCACCTCGGCGAGCATGCGCTCCAGCAGCTCGTTGGTGCGGTCGATGCGGGCGGCCAGCGCCGCGGGGTCCTGGTTCATGGCCTCGTTCATCCCTGCCATTGTCCCGGTGGTCACACTGCGAACACAACCGGTCCCGGTCGGTCGACGGACGCAACCCTCCCGATCCCGGTCGGGAGGCGGTGCTACCGGTGGGTAATTAGACGTTCGAAAAATTTATTTAGCGTAGGGAATGTTTGTGACGTGCGGCCCGTTAGATACGTATGGAACACGGGCACCGACGCCCCTGCGCCTCCATCACTAGTAATTCTCCGCAGGAGGATGACCAGACGAAGGGAGAAGCCCCATGCGCTTCGAGATCATGCGACTCGACGAGGTCGACGGGACCACCGTGGACACCACCGTCGTGGACGCCGCCTCCGTCAACCGGATCGTTCAGCAGGCCGCCGCGATCGGCCAGCGACTCTGGATCCGCCCGGCCGACACCCCGGCCTCATAACAGCGGGTCCGCTCCACAAGCTTCGAAGCCCCCGTACGGCGACCGGCCGTACGGGGGCTTCGTGCCGTGGGCCGGACGCCCGGGGCCGCCCGGGCGTCCGGCGGGCTCAGCCGCCGCGGACCACCTGGGTGATCCCGTTGATGATCTGCTGGACGGCGATCGCGGAGAGCATCATGCCCGCCAGCCGCGTCACCAGGACCACGCCGCCGTCCTTGATGACCCGGATGATCAGCAGCGAGTAGCGCATCACCAGCCACAGCACGACATGGATGGCGAGGATCGCCGACCACACCGAGATCTGCGTGGCGACGCTGTCGGCCTTCTGGACGGCGAGGATGACGGAGACGATCGCGCCGGGGCCGGCCAGCAGCGGCATGCCCAGCGGGACCAGGGCGACATTGACGTCCTTGGTCGCCTTGGGCTCGTCGGTCTTGCCGGTGAGCAGGTCGAGCGCGATGAGCAGCAGGAGCAGTCCGCCGGCGATCATGAGCGCCGGCACGGACACGTGCAGGTAGTCGAGGATCTGGTGGCCGAGCACGCCGAACACGGCGATGACGCCGCCGGCCACGCAGACGGCCTGGAAGGCCATCCGCTTCTGCACCTTGCCGGGGCGGCCGGCGGTCAGCGCCAGGAAGATCGGGGTGATCCCGGGGGGATCCATGATGACGAACAGGGTGAGGAAGAGGGAGCCGAAGACGGCAGCGTCGAACATGGGTGTGGAACAGCCTTGCGAAAGCAGCACGGGGACAGACCCGTACCGGGAAGTGGACAGGTGGCGCGGGGCGGGGGTCAGACTCCGCCGGCGCCCGGGACGGGGAACGCCCCGGTCGCCCGTCGCGTGATCTCCCCGTACACCTCGGGGTCGGTCGTGGACGCGCCGAGGGCGACGGTCTTGCGGCTGCCGTGGTAGTCGCTGGAGCCGGTGGTCAGCAGCCCCAGCTCCTTCGCGAGGCCGCGCAGCCGCGCCCGGGTGTCGGGGTCGTGGTCCATGTGGTCGACCTCGATGCCGTCGAGGCCGGCGGCGGCCAGGTCGGCGATCCGGGACTCGGGGACCGTACGGCCGCGCTTGGCGGCGGCCGGGTGGGCGAAGACGCAGACTCCGCCGGCGTTCTTGACCAGCCGGATCGCCTCGAACGGGTCCGTCTCGTGCTTGCCGACGTAGGCCCGGCCGCCGTCGGCCAGCCACTGGTCGGTGAAGGCGTCGCTCACGGTGGGGACGACGCCGAGTTCCACGAGGGCGGTGGCGACGTGCGGCCGGCCGACCGAGCCGTCGCCGGCGATCCGCGCGACCTGCTCCCAGGTGACGGGCACGCCGAGCGCGTTCAGCTTGGCGATCATGCCCTTGGCGCGCGGCACCCGGTCGTCGCGGACCAGCTCCCGCTCGGCGAGCAGGGCGGGCTCCTCGGGGTCGAAGAGGTAGGCCAGCATGTGCATGCTGATGCCGTCGATACGGCAGGAGAGTTCGGCGCCGGTCACGAGGGTGAGCCCCTCGGGCAGGGCGGCGAGGGCCTCGGCGTGGCCTCGGGTGGTGTCGTGGTCGGTCAGCGCCACGACGTCCAGACCGGCAGCGGCGGCGTTGCGCACCAGCTCGGCCGGGGTGTCCGTGCCGTCGGACGCGGTGGAGTGGGTGTGCAGGTCGATGCGCACGACACGGACTCCAGGCGGTGACGGGACGAAAGGGGACACCCAAGGATAACGGGAGCCCGGGAGTGCCCTGTCACACCCGCCACCCCGGCCCGCCCCCTACACCCAGGGGTGGCTGGGGGTGTCCCGGGGGGTGAGTGGTGGATTCGGGCCAGATCGAGGGACGCCAGTCGGACCGACCGCGCGACCGTGGCCCGAACCGACCACTCACCCCCGAATCCGTGACCGACCTCGCGGCGACCCGCCGCCCCTGCGGCGCCTGCCCCGCCTCACGGCCGCACCCCCGCCCCAGGGCCGCACCCCCGCCCCACGACCGCAGCCCCGCCTCACGGCCGCAGCAGCCGGGGCGACAGGGCACCGCACGGGACCAGGTCGACCTCCGCGCCCGCGTCCCGCAGGTCGGCGAGGACCAGTTCGTCGTACATCAGCAGGCCCGACTGCTCGGGCCAGACCACCGCCCACAGCCACAGTCCGCACGCCTCGCCCACGAAGACGGCGCGGTCGACCGGTGTGCCGGAGACGTGCCACAGCGGGGTGGGCCGGCCGCCGGCCAGGACCTTGGCGTCCGGCGGCTTCTCGACGTTGAGCCAGGGGCCGGGGTCCGGGCCGTCGAGACCGGCGTAGCGCGCGCCGAGGCCGACGCCGAGTTCCTCGGCGACCAGGATCAGCTCGCCCATGCCGCCGAGCGGGCCGGGCCCCGAGCAGGCCACGGCGGCGGCGCGACCGCCGCTGCGGTCGTCGCCGGCACTGGCCACGCCCGTGAACAGCCAGCCGACCGGCAGTGGCCACGGCATCCACACCGGCACCTGGGTGCGGTGCACGACGACGCCGAGAGCCTCGACGCTGGGCGGTATCACGGGCTGCACCGGGTGCACGGTCCCGTGGACGTCGCACTGCCAGGAGTCGTTGAAGAGTCCGGGAGCCCTGACCCGGCCACCGCACTTCGGGCAACTGGGTTCGCCCCTCATAGGGCTCCACGGTCCTACCCCGACCGCGTCACGTCAAGGACGATCACCCGTCCGGCGGGCACTCCCACCAGGCCGAACTAGATGCACGTTGCATTAATTAGCTGCGCTAACTTACTATGTGCATACACCAACTATCTGCCGTCGAGATCTCACCGGGACCCGTCCCGGGATTGGAGCAAGGCATGGCCTCGGACGACCCCTTCGACGCGGGGGCGGGCAGCCTCCTGCGGCAGCCGAAGGCAGTCTGGGCGACGGCCGGCGCGTCCGTCGTCGCCTTCATGGGCATCGGGCTCGTGGACCCGATCCTCCCCTCCATCGCCAAGGGCCTGAACGCCACCGCCAGCCAGGTCTCCCTGCTGTTCACCTCCTACTTCCTGATCACCGCCGTCGCGATGCTGGTGACCGGCTTCGTCTCCAGCCGCATCGGCGGCAAGAAGACGCTGCTGCTCGGCCTCGCCTTCGTCGTGGTCTTCGCGGGGCTGGCCGGCACCTCCGGCTCGGTCGGCCAACTGGTCGGCTTCCGGGCCGGCTGGGGCCTGGGCAACGCCCTGTTCGTCTCCACCGCGCTCGCGGTCATCGTCGGCGCGGCGGCCGGCGGCAGCGCGGCGGCGATCCTGCTCTACGAGTCGGCGCTCGGCCTCGGCATGGCCTGCGGGCCGCTGCTGGGCGCGCTGCTCGGCGACGCCAGCTGGCGCTACCCGTTCTTCGGCACCGCGTTCCTGATGGCCGTCGGGTTCCTGTGCATCACCGTGTTCCTCAAGGAACAGCCGAAGCCGGCCCGCAGGACCTCGCTGCTGGACCCGATCAAGGCGCTCGGCCACGGGGGACTCGCCTCGGCGGCCGTCTCCGCGTTCTTTTACAACTACACCTTCTTCACGGTTCTGGCCTTCACCCCGTTCGTGCTGAACATGACGCCGTATAAATCGGGTGCGGTGTTCTTCGCGTGGGGTGTGCTGCTGGCCGTGTTCTCGGTGATCGTCGCGCCGCGGATGCAGGAGCGGTTCGGGTCGCTGAAGGTGCTCGGCGGGTCGCTGGTGCTGCTGGCCGCGGACGTCGTCGTGCTGGGGTACGGCGATCACACCACCGCGATCGTGTGCACGATCCTGTCCGGGGCGTTCATCGGGGTGAACAACACGGTGTACACCGAGCTGGCGCTCGGGGTGTCCGACGCGCCCCGGCCGGTGGCGAGCGCCGGGTACAACTTCGTGCGGTGGTTCGCGGCCGCCGCCGCGCCCTATCTCGCGCCGAAGATCGAGGAGTGGAGCGACATCCACGTGCCGTTCGTCGTCGCGGGGGCGACCGCGGTGGTGGGGGCGCTGGTGGTGCTGGTGCGCAGGGGCGCGCTCGCGCACGAGGCCGAGGAGCTGCAGCCCCGGCACGCCACCGAGGACGGGGTCGCTGTCTTTGTGAAGTGACCTTCGGGGGCGAGGGGTTGACGGTGTCCGTCCGGGGGCGGGCGGTGGTCAGCGGGACGCGCGGTTCCCCGCGCACCCAGGTCGCCGCCCGCGCACCCAGGTCGCCGCCCGCGCCCCGGAGGCATTCACGTCACGCCGTGGGGTTCGTCACTCCAGCGGGACCGACGTGCGCCTCGGGTCTCTCAGGTCCGTGCCGTTCGTGAGCCAGCGTTCCTGGAGGGCCTGGGCGCCGTGGACCCGTTTCCAGGCGGCCTCGTTCGGGGTCATCGGGAGGAGGGGGAGGAAGCGGACCGGGTCCAGCGGGGCGTCCAGTTCCAGGTCCTCCACCAGGCCGCCCGGCTCGGCCACCAGGACCGAGGTGAACGGCGCGCCGGGCCACAGCGCGTCCCCCACGTCCAGCGAGGCGCCCGGCGCCACGACCAGGCCCTCGACCTGCGGGGACGCGCCGAGCACCGCGAGCGGGCGGAGCACCTTGTCGGTGTCGGCGAGACCGGCCCGTACCGACAGGACCAGCTCCGCGCGCGGCCCCTGGACGGGGTCGGCGACCACGGCCGTGGGGTCCGTCATGGGATGGGCGGACATGCCGAGCGTGGCGTAGCGGACGATGGCGCCCTCCGCGTCCGAGTCCCGGAAGCGCAGCACCTCGATACGGTCCGTGCCGAGGAAGGTGACCGCCGCGCGCGCGTCCGGTTCGCCCAGTGCGGAACGCAACCGGGCCTCGACCAGAGGAAGAACATCTGCCATGCCGCGAGCATAGAACTCGTCAGTACCCGGCAAAGCGGCACCTTGACACGTCGGCTGACTGATAGTCTTACCCGGCGGTTCGGGGCAGCACGCAGAAGCGTCGCGTATCGAGTCCCGACGCCGTTGAAACTCCCCTGACGGGGCACCCTTCAAACAGGGTATGGATCGTCCCTCACGAGGGACCGGCCGGAGGAGGTGGGGCTGTCATGGATCGAAGTCGACCGTGCAGTAGCACCCGCTCTTCCCGCCGCTGATGTAGCTGTTCTGGCTCCGGCTGACCCGCCGCCTCTCGCGTTCGTGCCTTTGTGCGCGTCATACGGAAGAGCACTTCGTCTCGTCCGCCGGATCGTCCGATCCGGCTGGTCCGTCTGGTTCGTCTGATCCGAGTCAGTGACGAAGCCCGCCACCGCGACGGTGCGGTGCTCCCCGCTTTGTGGACGTGCGAAACATCCTTCTTCTGCCCGACGGGCGGAAGACCCTTGGCAGGACGTCCTCATTCCGGGCAGTTCCGACCGGCGCCCGGCGTCACTTCGTCGCTCGTCACGAAGGAGCCCCGCCATGTCGATGATCCGTGACCTGCGTGCCGTAGTCCGCCCGTCCCGCCCGGCGCAGCGCAAGGACAACGGCGGCACGTACGACGCCACCCGCGACCCGGCGACGCCGTCGGCCGTCGTCGACTGCGCCGTCTACCGCGACGGCACGCGCCTTCAGACTCCCGCGCCGCTGACCCCGCAGGAGGCGGTGCGCCTGGTGCGGCGCGACGGGGGCTTCGTGTGGATCGGGCTGCACGAGCCGACCGAGGCCGAGTTCGCGGGCATCGCCGCGGAGTTCGGGCTGCACCCGCTGGCCGTGGAGGACGCCGTCCAGGCCCACCAGCGGCCCAAGCTGGAGCGCTACGACGACACCCTGTTCACCGTCTTCAAGACCATCCACTACGTCGACCACGACCGGCTCACCGCCACCAGCGAGGTCGTGGAGACCGGCGAGGTGATGTGCTTCACCGGCCGGGACTTCTTCATCACCGTCCGGCACGGCGGCCAGGGCTCCCTGCGCACCCTGCGCCACCGCCTCCAGGAGGACCCCGAGCTGCTGGCGAAGGGCCCCTCGGCGGTGCTGCACACCATCGCCGACCATGTCGTGGACGGCTACATCGCCGTCGCCCACGCCCTCCAGGACGACGTGGACGACGTGGAGACGGAGGTGTTCTCGCCGGGCCGGGGCGGCACCGCGCGCGGCACCGACGCCGGGCGGATCTACCAGCTCAAGCGCGAGGTCATGGAGTTCAAGCGGGCGGTGTCGCCGCTGCTGCGGCCCATGCAGCTGCTGAGCGAGCGGCCGATGCGGCTGATCGACCCGGACATCCAGAAGTACTTCCGGGACGTGGCCGACCACCTGGCCCGCGTCCAGGAGCAGGTCATCGGCTTCGACGAACTGCTCAACTCCATCCTCCAGGCCAACCTCGCGCAGGCGTCCGTGGCGCAGAACGAGGACATGCGGAAGATCACCGCGTGGGCCGCGATCATCGCCGTGCCGACGATGGTGTGCGGGGTGTACGGGATGAACTTCAAGTACATGCCCGAGCTGCACTGGCGCTACGGCTACCCGGTGATCATGAGCATCACGGTCGCGATCTGCCTCGGCATCCACCGCACGCTCAAGCGCAACGGCTGGCTGTGAGGCGGCCCGGCGGGGCCCCGCGCCGCCTCGCTACCCTGCTGCCATGACCAGCGCGCTGCTCGACCGGGCCCTCATCGAGGAGGCCACGAAGAAATCCGGCCTGATCTGGGTCAAGGGCCCCGGCACGCCCGCCCGCGCCCTGTGGCACGTGTGGCACGAGGGCGCGGCCTGCCTGGTCGGCGACGGTCCCGGCGAGCAGCCGCTGCCGGGACTGGCCGACGGGGCGGCGGCCGAGGTGACGGTGCGCAGCAAGGACAAGGGCGGCCGGCTGGTGACCTGGCCGGCCCGGGTCGTGGAGCTGGCGCCGGACTCGCAGGCGTGGCGGGAGACGGTGGCGGAGCTGAAGGGCAAGCGGCTCAACGCCCCGGACGGCGAGGCGATGCCCGAGCGGTGGGCCCGGGAGTGCCGGGTGCTGCGGCTGGAGCCGGCCGGGGCGACCGTGCCGCTGCCGGACGGTCCGCTGGCCGAGGCGCCGCTGCCGACTCCGGCGACCACTCGCCGCCCGGCCCCGGCGGGGCTGCCGCGGCTGCTGCTGAAGAAGCGCCGCCGCACGTGATCCCGGGCGGCGGGCGGCTCAGGACGTCGGGAGCTGTTTGCCGTAGTCGACCGTCTCGTCCTTGGCCGGTTCGGTCAGCGGGAAGTCCTTGTTCCACTCGGAGAAGCTGAGGGTGCCCGCGCCGCCGGCGCGTTCCAGGCGCAGCGGGTAGGGGGCGCCCTCCAGGGAGACGTCGAGGGCGCCGCCGGTGCCGTCGCCGCCGGTGAGGCGGATGGTGCGGACGCCGGACGCCTCGTGGTGGCCGTCGGTGGCCAGGGCGCCGTGCAGGGTGAGCAGGCCGTCGAGGAGCACCTTCTTGTCGGTGAAGCCGCTGAACCGCTGGTAGGAGGGGTCGCCCTGCGGGACCTTCACGTATTTGCCGTCGAGCTTGCCGGCGGCCCCGCTGTCGCTCTTGCCGTCGTCGGCGTGGTTCCAGAAGGCGGCGTCCGCCTTGAGGTACAGCTTCTCGCCGACCCGCAGCAGCCCGAAGGTGACGCCCTGGGCGGTGACCGAGCCGGTGCCGCCGTCGGACTTCAGGCGCATGTCGAGCCGGTAGGTGCGGCCGTTGCTGACGACGTTGCCGGACAGGTGGACGGCGCCGGCCGACTCGGCCGCCGTTCTCGTCTTCGCCTGGATCTGGGCGGGTGGCAGCTTGCCGACGCCGTTGGTGCCCGCGTCCGGGTCGTCCCCGGAGCATCCCGTCAGCCCCGTGCCCGCTGCGACGGCCACGGCGCACAGCGCGCCCCTCAGCACGGCCCGGCGGATACGGCCCTGGGGAATCGCAGTCACAGGTGGCGCTGCCTTTCTGACGCGAGCGGCGGGGTGCGCGGCGTACACGGGACACGCGGGGCGGGGCCGCGGATGCGCGGCGTACGCGGGCGGGCGCGGCGGGCGGCTCCCGACGCGGCGTACCGCAGCGTACCGGGGCCGCGGCGGGCCGGCGGAGCCAGTCCGTCCGGACCCCTCACCAGGGCGTATCCGAACGGGACGGGCTAGCCTGAACCCGACCTGAGCGGGCAGGGGAAGGGCACCGCGGAGAACACCACCCCACCCACGAGATGCCGTACGCATCACGCAGCACGCAAAGGAGGCGCACCCATGGCAGCCGGCGCCCCCCGGATCTTCGTCTCGCACCTCGCCGGCGTCGCCGTCTTCGATCCCAGCGGCGACCAGGTGGGACGTGTGCGCGACCTGGTCGTGATGCTGCGCGTCGGGCGCAAGCCGCCCCGGCTGCTCGGTCTGGTGGTCGAACTGACCACCCGGCGCCGGATCTTCCTGCCGATGACCCGGGTGACGAGCATCGAGTCCGGACAGGTCATCTCCACCGGTGTGCTCAATGTGCGGCGTTTCGAGCAGCGGCCCACCGAGCGGCTGGTCTTCGGCGAGCTGATGGACCGGCGGGTGACGCTGGTGGAGACCGGCGAGGAGGTCACCGTCCTGGATCTGTCGGTGCAGCAGCTGCCCGCGCGCCGGGACTGGGAGGTGGACCGGGTCTTCGTCCGCAAGGGCCGCAAGAGCAGCGCGTTCCGGCGCAACAAGGGCGAGACGCTGACGGTGGAGTGGTCGGCGGTGACCGGGTTCTCGCTGGAGGAGCACGGGCAGGGCGCGGAGAACCTGCTCGCCACCTTCGAGCAGCTGCGCCCGGCCGACCTGGCGAACGTGCTGCACCACCTCTCCCCCAAGCGGCGCGCGGAGGTGGCCGCCGCGCTGGACGACGACCGGCTCGCCGATGTGCTGGAGGAGCTGCCGGAGGACGACCAGATCGAGATCCTCGGCAAGCTGAAGGGGGAGCGCGCGGCCGATGTGCTGGAGGCGATGGACCCGGACGACGCGGCCGACCTGCTGGCCGAGCTGCCCGTGGAGGAGCGGGAGCGGCTGCTGAGCCTGATGCAGCCGGCCGACGCGGCCGACATGCGCCGGCTGATGTCGTACGAGGAGCACACGGCGGGCGGTCTGATGACGACCGAGCCGATCGTGCTGCGCCCGGACGCGACGGTCGCCGACGCGCTGGCCCGGGTCCGCAACCCCGACCTCTCGCCCGCGCTGGCCGCGCAGGTCTACGTGTGCCGGCCGCCCGACGAGACGCCGACCGGCAAGTACCTGGGCACGGTGCACTTCCAGCGGCTGCTGCGCGACCCGCCCTACAGCCTGGTCGGCGCGCTGCTGGACGACGACCTCCAGCCGCTGGCGCCGGACGCGGCGCTGCCGGTGGTCGCCGGGTTCTTCGCGACCTACGACATGGTGGCGGCGCCCGTGGTGGACGAGTCGGGTTCGCTGCTGGGGGCGGTGACCGTGGACGACGTGCTGGACCACATGCTGCCGGAGGACTGGCGGGAGACGGAGTTCCATCTGGACGGGGAGGGGGTGGCCGGCGATGGCGGCTGAGCGCGAGGGCAACCGCGAGCGGCATCCGGTGGGCGCCACGGCTGCGGGACGGCCGCAGCGTACGCGCCTGGACCAGCCGCGCGCGCTGCGCCGCAGGCTGCTGCCGGAGTGGGACCCGGACGCCTTCGGCCGGCTCTCCGAGCGCATCGCGCGTTTCCTGGGCACCGGGCGGTTCATCGTCTGGATGACGGTGGTGATCATCGTCTGGGTGGTGTGGAACATCGCCGCGCCGCGCCCCCTGCGGTTCGACGAGTACCCGTTCATCTTCCTGACGCTGGCCCTGTCGTTGCAGGCCTCCTACGCCGCCCCGCTGATCCTGCTGGCGCAGAACCGGCAGGACGACCGGGACCGGGTCAACCTGGAGCAGGACCGCAAGCAGAACGAGCGGTCCATCGCCGACACCGAGTACCTGACGCGGGAGATCGCCGCGTTGCGCATGGGCCTGGGCGAGGTGGCGACGCGCGACTGGATCCGCTCGGAGCTGCAGGATGTGATCAAGGAGCTGGAGGAGCGGCAGAACGGCCACCGCCCGCATGCCGTATTCCCGGCGGATCACCCGCGCGGACGTGACATGGACGACCGCTGACGGGGGTCCCTGCGCGACGGCCGCGCGCCGTACCATCGTTGACATGGTTACGGAAGACGCGGTGCGCGAAGCGCTGGCGACGGTTGACGACCCCGAGATCCACCGGCCCATCACCGAGCTGGGCATGGTCAAATCGGTGGAGATCGGCGCGGACGGGACGGTCGCGGTCACCGTGTACCTGACGGTCTCCGGCTGCCCCATGCGCGAGACGATCACGCAGCGGGTGACCGACGCGGTCGGGCGCGTCGAGGGCGTCACCCGGGTGGACGTCTCCCTGGACGTGATGAGCGACGAGCAGCGCAAGGAGCTGGCGAACGCCCTGCGCGGCGGCCAGGCCGAGCGCGAGGTGCCGTTCGCCAAGCCGGGCAACCTGACCCGGGTCTACGCGGTCGCCTCCGGCAAGGGCGGCGTCGGCAAGTCCTCGGTCACGGTGAACCTCGCGGCGGCGATGGCGGCCGACGGGCTGAAGGTGGGCGTGGTCGACGCCGACATCTACGGCCACAGCGTGCCGCGCATGCTGGGTGCGGACGGGCGTCCCACCCAGGTCGAGAACATGATCATGCCGCCGTCGGCGAACGGCGTGAAGGTCATCTCCATCGGCATGTTCACCCCGGGCAACGCGCCGGTGGTGTGGCGCGGCCCGATGCTGCACCGCGCGCTCCAGCAGTTCCTGGCGGACGTGTACTGGGGCGACCTGGACGTCCTGCTGCTGGACCTGCCGCCGGGCACCGGCGACATCGCGATCTCCGTGGCCCAGCTGGTGCCGAACGCCGAGATCCTGGTCGTGACGACGCCCCAGCAGGCCGCCGCCGAGGTGGCCGAGCGGGCCGGTTCCATCGCCGTGCAGACCCACCAGAAGATCGTCGGCGTGGTCGAGAACATGTCCGGGCTGCCCTGCCCGCACTGCGGCGAGATGGTCGACGTGTTCGGCACGGGCGGCGGCCAGCTGGTCGCCGACGGCCTGACCCGCACCACGGGCGCGTCGGTGCCGGTGCTCGGCTCCATCCCGATCGACGTGCGGCTGCGCGAGGGCGGCGACGAGGGCAGGCCGGTCGTGCTGTCCGACCCGGACTCCCCGGCCGGTGCGGCCCTGCGCGCCATCGCGGGCAAGCTCGGCGGCCGCCAGCGGGGCCTTTCGGGGCTGTCGCTGGGGATCACGCCGAGGAACAAGTTCTAGGGGCGTGCGGGGGCCGTACGGCCCCTGCGGCCTCGTACGTCTGCGTACGGCCTCAGTACGTGTGCATACGGCCTCAGTACGTGTGCGTACGGCTTCGTACGGCTTCGTACGGTGAAGGGCGTCGTCCCCGTGGGGGCGGCGCCCTTCGTCGTGTCCGCGGGCCGGTCAGGCGTAGGCGGTGATGTCCTTGACGACGGCGAAGCCGAGCCCGTACGCGCTCATCCCCCGCCCGTACGCGCCCAGGTGCACCCCCTGCTCGGTGGTGCCGGCGAGGACCCAGCCGTACTCGGACTCGCGGTAGTGGAAGGAGGCGGGGACGCCGTCCACGGGCAGGGACAGCGTGGACCAGTCGGGGCCGGACAGGTCGTCCGCCAGCACCCACGCGGTCTCGGTCTGCTGCTCCAGCCAGTCGTCGCGCAGGGCGTGGTCCATCTGCATGGGCCAGGTGAAGGACAGCAGTCCCACCCCGGCCAGCCAGGCCGCCGAGGAGACCGTGGTGGCCTCCAGCCGGCCGGTGCCGTCGGCGAGCTGCCGGACGGGGTTGGCGGCGACCGTGACGACGACGGCGAACTTCTCCTTGGGCTCGTCCGGGGACCCGGAGACGAACTCGTTGCGCACGGAGGGCTCGTCGCCGTGTCCGATCGAACCGTGTTCCACGGAGCCGTCGGCGGAGGCGCCGACCTGCATCAGCCAGCGCGGGCCCGTGAAGGCCTCGTCGAGGCCGTACCACGGGAAGGGCGCCAGCAGGTAGCCGTCGACCGCGCGCCGGGCGGCGGGGGCGGCTAGTCCGCCCTCCCCGGCCGGCGCCTGCGCCACCGCCCTACTTGTCGTCTCCATCTGCCCGGACGCCTCCTCGCTCTCGTCGGACCGGGGCGGCCCGCCCCCCTTCGGGCGCACCCGTCCGGTCCGCACAACAACTCGGCAGCATATCCACCCCGCCTCGGGCAGCCCGGAGGCTCCCGGCGCGTGGGGCGCGGGAGGACCCGTTCAGGCCGCGCGTGCCGCGCCCGCGACACGACGGCGATACGACGATATGACGCGGATCACGGCGATATGACGGTATGACACGCCTCACATCACCGATGGCGGCGCGGGAGGCGCCGGTCGGCGGGTCGGGTGGCGTCGGCGGACGGCTCAGGTGGCGTCGGAGTCGAAGGGCGGCCGCTCGTCGCGGTCGGGGCCCTCGGGCTTCTTCGTCATGTCGATCCGGCCGCCGGAGGAGGGCGAGGAAGGCGACGAGGGCGAGGGGTCGCTGTCGCGGCCGTGCACCGCGTCCGTGACCTCGGCCATCTCCTTCTTCAGGTCGAAGCCGTTGCGGATCTCCTTCAGCCCCAGGTCGTCGGTCTCCAGCTGCTTGCGGAGGAACGTCTTGGGGTTGAGGTCCTCGAACTCGAAGTCCTTGAACTCCGGGCCGAGTTCCTGGCGGATGTCCTGCTTGGCGCTCTCGGAGAACTCGCGGATCTTGCGGATCGTGCGGGTGACGTCCTGGATGACCTTGGGGAGCTTGTCCGGACCGAACACGAGCATGGCCAGGACGATGATCGTCGCCAGCTCGGGCAGTCCTATGTCGTTGAACACCTGAAGCTCCTTGCGATGTCCGTGGTCCTCGGCCCTCGGGCGGTCCGGTCTGTACGGGTCCATCCATGGTCCGGGCCGGCTCCACGGTACCCGCAGCACGCGCGCGACCGGTACCGTCCCGAGGTGTCGGACCGCGTGTACACGACGAGTTTTGCCGTGTGTTCGCCTGACGGCAGCCCGGCGTTGCCCCGGGGGCACGCCCGCCGGGGGCCGCTCGGTACGGGTCGGTGACCGCCCGCGGGGCCGGTCGGTACGGGGCGGTGGTCGCCCGCGGAGCCGGGCGGTACGGGGCGGTGGTCGCCCGCGGAGCCGGTCCGTACAGAGCGGTGGTCGCCCGCGCGACCGCTCGGTGCGGGGCGGTCGCCGGCTGCGGAGCCGGGCGGTGCGGGGCGGTGGTCGCCCCCGGAGTCCCGGTGCGGGGCGGTCTCCGTCGGCGGGACCGCTCCGCGCGGGTCAGTCGCCGCCCGCGGAGCCGAGGACGAGGGTGACCTCGCGGTCCCGGCCGTCGCGCCGGACGGTCAGCGCCAGCCGGTCGCCGGGGCGGTGGGCGCGGGTCCGGACGATCAGCTCCTCCCCCGAGTGGACCGGCTTGCCGTCCACCGCGGTGATCACGTCGCCGGCCTTGATGCCCGCCTTGGCTCCGGGGCCGCCCGGAGCGACCGGGGAACCGCCGTCGTGGCTCTTGGCGCCGACCTTGGCGCCGTCGCCGGTGTAGTTCATGTCGAGCGTCACGCCGATCACCGGATGGCTGGCCCGGCCGGTGTTGATCAGCTCCTCGGCGACGCGCTTGGCCTGGTTGACCGGGATGGCGAAGCCGAGCCCGATGGAGCCGGCCTGGCCGGTCTGCACGTCGGAGCCGGTGTCGGCGCTGCGAATGGCCGAATTGATGCCGATGACGCGGCCGTGCGAGTCCAGCAGGGGGCCGCCGGAGTTGCCCGGGTTGATGGGCGCGTCGGTCTGCAGCGCGTCGACGTACGACACGTCGCCGCCGTCGCCCTTCTCGCCGCCGGCCGTGATGGGACGCTCCTTGGCGCTGATGATGCCGGAGGTGACGGTGTTGGCGAGGTCGAAGGGCGCGCCGATGGCGACGACGGGGTCGCCGACCTGCACGTTGTCGGAGTTGCCGAGCGGCATGGGGGTCAGGCCGCGTACGCCGCTGACCTGGACCACGGCCAGGTCGTAGCCGGTGTCACGGCCGACGATCCGCGCCTTGGCGGTCTGTCCGCCGCTGAACGTCACCGATATCGCGCCGCCGGAGGCGGCCGGTTCGACCACGTGGTTGTTGGTGAGGATGTGGCCAAGGCCGTCCAGCACGAAGCCGGTGCCGGTGCCCTGCCCGTCCGAGCCGGACACGTGCAGGGTGACCACGCTCGGCAGGGCGCGGGCGGCGATCCCCGCGACGCTGTCCGGGGCGCGCCCGGCGGGCTCCTTCCCGGCCTGCGGCAGCTCTACGGCGCCGATGCCGCCGTTGCGCTCGAAGTACGCCCCGGCGACGCCGCCGAGCAGTCCGGAGACGACCGCGAGGGCGACGGCGCCGCCGACGAGGGCGCGCCGCACCCGCCTGCGCCGCCGCTCCGCGCTGCCCTGCGCGGCCCCGCTCTCCTGGAGCGGCGCGGCGGCCCAGGGGTCGTACCGCCCCCAGGGGTCTCCGCCCGCGGGCGCACTCTCCACTCCGACGGGGCCGACCGCAGCCGGGCCGCCGCCCACGGAGTCCACTCCGACTACTCCGTCGGCTGTCGCCGGGGGGTGGAGGGGGTGCGGGGCGCCGTGACCGGCGGTGGCGGGGTGCGGGGCGGGGTGTCCCTCGGGGGCTTGGTGCGGGGTGGTGCCGGGCCCGGTGAGCGGCGTCTGCGGGACGGGGGTGCCGTGCCCCGTGGGGGCGGGCCGCGGAGCGGGGATGCCGTGCCCGGCGGGCGGCGTCTGCGGGGCGGGGAGGCCGTGCCCGGCGGAAGCGTCCGGGGCGCCGGGCACGAGGGGGCCTCCAGGGGCTCCGGTCTCGGCCTGAGGCTGCGCGAGCGCGGGCCTGCCGGGCCCGGCGGGCGGCGTCTGCGGGGCGGGGAGGCCGTGCCCGGCGGGGGCGTCCGGGGCGCCGGGCACGAGGGGTCCTCCAGGGGCTCCGGTCTCGGCCTGGGGCTGCGCGGGCGCGGGCGTGCCGGGCCCGGCGGGGGGCTGCGCGGGCGGCGGCACGGGGGCGCCCTGGCCCGCCGGGGGGTGGGCCAGGTGCGGGGCGGGCATGGCGGGCCCCGCCAAGAGGTGGGCGGGGGGCGGAACAGGCGCACCCGCACCGGCCGGTACCGGCGCGGAGAGCGCGCCCGCCGGGCTCGGTACGACCACGCCGGCCCCCACCGGGGCGTGCCCGGACGGCGGCACGGGCGCGGGCGGCGGCACGGGCGCGGGCGGCGGCACGGGCGCTGGCGGCGCCGCCGCCAGCGTCGGGTGCTGGACGGGCGGCGCGGGCGCCCAGGGGCCGGGTTCGCCGTAGGGCGGGGTGTCGTAGGGGTCGGGGTCGTGCAGGGGCTTGGGACGGTCTGTGGGCGGGGCGACGGGGGCGGGAGACGCGGGTCCGGCCACGGGCTCAACGGCGGCCTCCCCGGCGGGGCGGGAAGGCGCGTCCGACGGGCCGCTTCCGGGCGCGGCGACGCCCTCTCCAGCAGAGCCGGAGGGCGTGCCCGCGGCACCGACCTCGGACGCGGCGGCTCCACTCGCGGAGCCGGAAGGCGTACCCGAGGAAGCGGCGGGCGGCAGAACAGCCTCACCGGCGGAGCCGGAAGGCGCGCCTGCCGGGCCGCCCCCAGGCGCCGAGGCCGTCTCGGCCGGGGCCGAGGGCTCGGTCGACGAGGTGGGCTCGTCGGCCGTGGTGGCCCCAGGCTCGGGGGGCCGGGGCGTGTCCGTCGGAGCGGGGCGGGCCAGTTCGTAGTCGCCCTCGTGGTCCTCCCGTAGGGACGGCGTGACCGTACCGGCCTCCCCCTGGGGGCCGGCCGGCGAGGCAGCGCCCTCCGAGCCGGTCGCCGGGGCGTCCCCGGGACGGCCGGCCGAGGCAGCGTCCCCGGAGCCGGGCGAGAGGACGTCGGCACCCGTGCCGACCCCTGCGGCCGAAGCGGCGTCGGCGCCCGCGTCAGTCACAGCGGCCGAAGCATCCCCGCTGCCCGCGCCGCTCCCGGCGGCCGAAGCGGCGGCGCCCGCGCCGCTCCCGGCGGCCGAGGCCGCGTCAATACCCGGGTCGATGCCCGCGTCGCCCCCGGTGGCCGGTGGGGCGGCTGGGGGGCGGGGGCGGTTGAACCACCTCGGGCGGGTGGACTTCGTGGGCTTCCCCTCGTTCATGTTCTCCCCACAGGTGCCCGCGGCACGCGTCGTCTGCGCGCCCCGACCGGTGTCATGGGCGCGACCACCTGGATTCAACCAGGTTCGCGGGCCACCGCGCAGGGACCGGTGGGCGGCCGGTCAGTGCGCGGTGCGGGACGCGGCGGTGGCGGACGGGTCCGGCGCCGGGGTGGGGGCGGGTGCGGCGAGCAGACCGGGCGGGGTGAACCCCGGGTTCGCGGACCAGCCGGTCAGGGAGATCGGCGGGCGGGCGCCGAGCGGGCGTATCAGGGGCGAGAGGACGGCCGCTCCGGCCGTGACCGGCGCCGTCAGCGCCCGTACCCCGGACGGCTGCTGTGCCGTCGCCGGCGGCTGCGCACCGGGCAGCAGCGGCGCGGACAGGGAGGTGGGCACCAGCGGTGTGCCCGACGAGGTCCGCTGGCCCTGCGGGGAGACGGGGCCGGCCGCCCGGCGCCGGGCGGCCTCGGGCCACGTCACCGCGCCCGCGCCGCCGCCCGCCGTACGCGCCGGAGTCACATTGCTGCCGGCGCCGGAGCCGCCGCGGGCCTCGGCCGCCGTGTCCCCCACCGCGCCGGTGGTCACCCCGCCGAGGGCGACCGCGGCCAGCGACACCGCCCCGGCGGCGACGAAGGCGAACCGCAGTCCGCGCGAGGCCGAGCGCTCGGTGTCGGGGCGGCCGACGTGGTGGATGCGGAAGCCGTCCGCGCAGTCGGGGTCGGAGTCGAGTGCGCCGCCGTGCGGGCCGGCCGGGACGTAGCCGAACTCGAACCGCTCGCTGCGGCGCACGCCGAACACCCCGGGCGCCCCCGAGGAGCGTCCGGGCAGGCCGGGGAGGCCGCCGTCGCCCAGGGGCGAGCCGCCGTCACCGCCGGGCAGGCCCTGGAGGCGGGCCAGGAAGCTCTCGGAGGGCGGCGGCGGGGCCGCCTCCGCGAAGACGTTCTTCAGGCGGCGCTGCGCCTCCACCTCCGCCTTGCACTTCGCGCAGGTGGCCACGTGCGCCAGGACGCGCTCACGCGCCTCATGACCCAGCTCTCCGTCCACCAGGGCGGAGAGCCGGTCTCCCAGATGCTGTTCCGCGAGGCCGCTCGCGGCGGGGTCGGGTCGTGATCCACTCACGCGGTCGCGCCCCCTCCCCCCAGCGCGGGGACCCGGGCCACGAATCCGCGCCGCTCGGCCCGGCGCGCCTCGGGCGAACGGTGCGCGAGGGCCTTGCGCAGCTGCGAGCGGCCCCGGTGGATACGGGAGCGCACCGTGCCGAGCTTGACGCCGAGGGTGGCGGCGATCTCCTCGTAGGACAGCCCCTCGATGTCGCACAGGACGACCGCCGCCCGGAACTCCGGGGCGAGGGTGTCCAGCGCCTGCTGGATGTCCGCGTCGAAGTGCGCGTCGTTGAACAGCTGCTGCGGGGTGGGCTCCTTGCTGGCCAGCCGCTCCGCGGCGTCCTCGCCGAGCGCGTCGAAGCGGATGCGCTGCTTGCGGCGGACCATGTCCAGGAAGAGGTTGGTCGTGATGCGGTGCAGCCAGCCCTCGAAGGTGCCCGGGGTGTAGGTCGACAGGGAGCGGAAGACGCGGACGAAGACCTCCTGGGTGAGGTCCTCGGCGTCGTGCTGGTTGCCGGTGAGGCGGTAGGCCAGGCGGTAGACGCGGCCGCTGTGCGTGCTGACGATCTCCTCCCAGGTGGGCGGAGTCCACGCCTGCGCGTCCGCGTCGGTGGAGAAGGTCGCGGTCGCGGCGAAGCCGTCGGCGTGGCTCGGGTCAGCAGCGGTGTCGTTCACGGATTTCGGCCTGCCCGCCGATCCGAGAAAGCGCCGCAGCACTCCTCCCCGATCCACAGGCACAGCCGCACCTCCCCTGTCGGCTCTGGTGGTGTCCAGTGGAGCCCCTACCATAACCACCTCGCCCGTTAGCTCCGGATAAGCGGTTTTACGAGAATTTGACACCGGCTGCCTGGGGCCGTCCGGCCGCGTCAGGACTTGCCCCGCGTTCCGTTCCATCCCATATCCCCCGTCCTGCCCCCGGCCCGTGCCGGCGCCTCTTCCTCACCCCTTCAAACGACCGGTCCCATCTGCGGGTTCCCGGCCCCAACGGATACAGTCACGCCCGAGGCATCCACGGGACATAGGAGAGGGTCATTACCGGCAACCGGCAGACGAGCTCGGCGTTCGCCGACGCCTATGTCGCCGAGGACGAAGCACTGCTCTGGGCCCGGGACCGGGCCAGTGAAGCGGGGCTGCGCTCGGTGTCGCCCGGCGCGGGCGCGGCCCTGCGCCTGCTCGCCGCCACCGTGGACGCCAAGGCGGTCGCGGAGATCGGGACCGGGACCGGCGTCTCCGGCATCCACCTGCTGCACGGCATGCGCCCGGACGGGGTCCTGACCACGGTCGATCCGGAGCCGGAGCACCAGCAGTTCGCCCGGCAGGCGTTCCGGGCGGCCGGCTTCGCCAGCAACCGCGCCCGCTTCATCCCCGGACGCGCCCTGGACGTGCTGCCGCGGCTCGCCGACGCGGGGTACGACCTCGTCTTCTGCGACGGCGACCGGCTGGAGTTCCTGGACTATCTCGCCGAATCGTTGCGCCTGCTGCGACCGGGGGGTCTGGTCGTGTTCGAGGGCGTCTTCGCGCACGGGCGGACGGTGGACTCGGGTCCGCAGCCCACGGAGGTCCTGCGGCTGCGGGAGCTGCTGCGCACGGTGCGCGAGAGCCCGGACCTGGTGCCGTCGCTGCTGCCGGTGGGCGACGGCCTGCTGTGCGCGGTCAAACGCTGAGCGTCTGGGCCACGGCGGCCGCCGTGCCGCCCGGTGACCGCCCGGCGCCCGGAGAACACCCGCCGCCGGGCGAGACAACCGCCCCGGCACCTCATCGAGGGCCGGGGCGGTTGAAAGGGTATGGTCGCTTGCGCGTCAGCCGACGACCTTCTTGAGGGCGTCGCCGAGCGCGTCGGCCTCGTCAGGGGTCAGCTCGACGACGAGTCGACCGCCGCCTTCGAGCGGAACGCGCATGACGATGCCCCGCCCCTCCTTGGTCACCTCGAGCGGGCCATCACCCGTCCGCGGCTTCATGGCCGCCATGCTCGTTCCCCTTCCTGAAACCCAGCTCATCGTCAAAGCCGACGCCCCACCGAAGGGCACGCGCGAACCGTGCCCAAAACAGCCCAGGACACGCGACACCGGCATCGAACACATTGCTTCCCAGCCATTATCCCGCATCCCAGGACCCGATGACCAACATCAGTAGGCATCGCTTGGGCAACGCGCGCGAGCAAAACCACCCAATTCGGCGATGTGGCTGCGATACTGCGCCCCCGCGCCGGCATCCCCCGCCACCTGGCACGTCGTATTTCTTTGACGCAGGTCACACGACCGCTCCGCGCCGCGGCCGGTGATCTCCGTCATGCTGTCCTTCGGACCCAGCAACGTACTGAGCGGTACGTCAGTGCCGCGACACCGGAGGGGATGTCCCATGGCCGACACCGTGCTCTACGAGGTGAGCGACGGACTCGCGACGATCACGCTCAACCGCCCCGAGGCGATGAACGCGCTCGACGCCGCGACCAAGGTCGCCCTGCGCGACGCCGCCGAGGCCGCGGCGGGCGACGCCGCCGTGCGCGCCGTGCTGCTCACCGCGGCCGGGGACCGGGCGTTCTGCGTGGGACAGGACCTCAAGGAGCACATCGGGCTGCTGGCCGCCGACCGGGAGAGCGGCGAGGGCCGGACGATGAGCACCGTCGCCGAGCACTACAACCCGATCGTGCGCGCCCTGGCCGGCGCGGCGAAGCCGGTGGTGGCCGCGGTCAACGGCGTGGCCGCCGGCGCGGGCTTCGGCTTCGCGCTCGCCGCCGACTACCGGATCGTGGCGGACACCGCCGCCTTCAACACCTCCTTCGCGGGCGTGGCGCTCACCGCGGACTCCGGCATCTCCTGGACCCTGCCGCGCGTGGTGGGCCCCGGCCGCGCCGCCGATCTGCTGCTCTTCCCGCGCAGCATCTCCGCGCAGGAGGCCTACGAGCTGGGGATCGCCAACCGGGTGGTGCCGGCGGCCGAGCTGCGCGCCGAGGCCGAGAAGGTCGCGCGGGGCCTCGCCGAGGGCCCGACGGTGGCGTACGCGGCGCTCAAGGAGGCCGTGGCCTACGGTCTGACGCATTCGCTGGCCGAGACCCTGGAGAAGGAGGACGAGCTGCAGGGGCGGGCGGGCCAGTCCGAGGACCACGCGATCGCCGTACAGGCGTTCGTCAACAAGGAGAAGCCGAAGTACCTGGGTCGCTGACCCTGCCCGGCCCCGCCTGACCCGCTGCCCGTCCGGCCCCTGCCCGCCGCGCGCCCGCGCCCCGTCCGGCCCCTGTCCGCCGCGCGCCCGCGCCCCGACCGCTCAGGGGCGGCGGCGCGCGACGCAGGCGGCGAGGTGGTCGTCGACCAGGCCGCAGGCCTGCATCAGGGCGTACGCCGTCGTCGGGCCGACGAAGCGCAGGCCGCGCTTCTTCAGGGCCTTGGACAGGGCCGTGGACTCGGGCGTGACGGCCGGGACGTCGCCCAGGGACCGCGGCGCCGTACGGCCGTCCGGGTCGGGGGCGTGGGACCAGATCAGGGCGTCCAGGTCGCCCGGGGCCCAGTCGGCCAGCACGCGCGCGTTGGCGAGGGTCGCGTCGATCTTGGCGCGATTGCGGATGATGCCCGCGTCGGCGAGCAGGCGTTCGCGGTCGTCGTCCGTGAAACGGGCCACCGCGGCGATCTCGAACCCGGCGAAGGCCGTGCGGAAGCCCTCGCGGCGGCGCAGGATCGTGATCCACGACAGGCCGGACTGGAACGCCTCCAGGCTGAGACGTTCGTAGAGGGCGTCGTCGCCGTGGACCGGGCGGCCCCACTCCTCGTCGTGGTACGCCACGTACTCGGGCGCGGACAGCGCCCACGGGCAGCGCAGGCCGCCGTCCGGGCCCGCGACCGGCGCGCCCGCCGTGATCGCGGCGCCGACGGTGGCCTCGGTGGTCAGCGCGTCGGCCGGGGCGGCGTCGCCCGCGGGCTTCGGTGCGGCCTTCGGCGCGGCGGTCGTCCGGGCGGCGGCCGTCGGGGCGTCGTCGGTCACTGCTGGTCCTCCGCTTCGGGCTTGGCCAGGCGTACGTGGGCCGCGGCGGCGCGGGCGCCGGCCAGGGCCGACTCCAGGTCGGCGATCCGGGCGTCGCGCTCGGCCAGCTCCGCGCCGAGGCGGCCGAGGGCGTCGTCCACGTCGGCCATCCGGTAGCCGCGGACGGTGACCGGCAGGCGCAGGCTCTCCACGTCGGCGCGGCCGAGCGGGCGGTCGGCCGGCAGCGGGTCGTACACCAGCTCGGGCGGCGCCTCGGCCAGCGGCCCGCGGCCCTCGCCGCCGCCCACCACCGCGAGGGTGACCGCGGCGACCACGACGGCGAGCGCCACGACCAGGAACAAGAACATAACCATCGCTGGGGTCCCCACGGAGTCCGTCGTATGTGTCAGGGTCCGATCGTGCCATGCGACGCTGACGGTTAGGGTCGCAGGCGGCCGAAGACCGACAGCGGACGAGGAGAGGTCACAGGGGATGCTCAGGCTGGGCAGGCGTGAATTCGACACGCACGAGCCGGTGATCATGGCGATCGTGAACCGGACCCCGGACTCCTTCTACGACCAGGGGGCCACGTTCCGCGACGAGCCGGCGCTGGCCCGGGTGGAGCAGGCCGTCGCCGAGGGGGCCGCGATCGTCGACATCGGCGGGGTGAAGGCGGGGCCCGGCGAGGAGGTGTCCGCCGAGGAGGAGGCGCGGCGGACGGTCGGTTTCGTGGCCGAGGTGCGGCGGCGGTTCCCCGAGGTGGTCATCAGCGTGGACACCTGGCGGGCGGAGGTCGGCGAGGCCGTGTGCGAGGCGGGGGCGGATCTGCTGAACGACGCGTGGGGCGGCGTCGATCCGCGGCTCGCGGAGGTCGCCGCGCGGTACGGGGTGGGGTTGGTGTGCACGCATGCGGGGGGTGCGCAGCCGCGGACCCGGCCGCATCGGGTGACCTACGAGGACGTGATGGCGGACATCCTGGACGTGACCGTGGGGCTGGCCGAGCGGGCCGTCGCTCTGGGGGTGCCTCGGGAGTCGGTGCTGATCGATCCCGGGCACGACTTCGGGAAGAACACCCGGCACAGCCTCGAGGCGACTCGGCGGCTGGGGGAGATGGTGGCCACCGGGTGGCCGGTGCTGGTGTCGTTGTCCAACAAGGACTTCGTGGGGGAGACGTTGGACCGGCCCGTGAAGGAGCGGGTGGTGGGGACGCTGGCCACTACCGCCGTGTCGGCGTGGCTGGGGGCGCAGGTGTACCGGGTGCATGAGGTTGCCGAGACTCGGCAGGTGGTGGAGATGGTGGGGGCGATTGCCGGGCATCGTGGGCCTGCTGTGGCCCGGCGGGGGCTGGCGTAGGGGGGTGGGGGCCTGGGGCTGTGCCCCTGGCCCCCGGTGGCCCTGCGGGCCTGCGCCTCAGGGGGTGGGGGCGGGGGTGCGTTCGCGGCTGCGGGCCGGTGGGGGCTGGTCGCGCAGTTCCCCGCGCCCCTTACGGGGCGCTGCAGTCCCCCGTCGCCTTACGGGCGCTGCCATCCGGTCGCCCTGCGGGGCGCGCCCACGCGGCGGAGCCGCACATCGACACAGCCGCGCCCCTGAAGGGCGCTACTTGCCCGCTTCCTTCGACATCAAAGCCACCGCTTCCTCCACGTCGTCCGTGACGTGGAACAGGGTGAGGTCCGCCGCTGCCGCCTTGCCCTCGGCGATCAGGGTGTTCTCCAGCCAGTTCACCAGGCCGCCCCAGTACTTCGTGCCGAACAGGACGATGGGGAAGCGGGTGACCTTCTTGGTCTGGACGAGGGTGAGGGCCTCGAAGAGTTCGTCCAGGGTGCCGAGGCCGCCGGGCAGGACGACGAAGCCCTGGGCGTACTTCACGAACATCATCTTGCGGACGAAGAAGTAGCGGAAGTTCAGGCCGATGTCGACGTAGGGGTTCAGGCCCTGCTCGAAGGGCAGCTCGATGCCGAGGCCGACCGAGGTGCCGCCGGCCTCGCACGCGCCCTTGTTCGCCGCCTCCATCGCGCCCGGGCCGCCGCCCGTGATCACCGCGAAGCCCGCCTCGACCAGACCCCGCCCGAGCCGCACCCCCGCCTCGTACTCCGGCGAGTCCACCGGGGTGCGGGCGGAGCCGAACACGCTGATGGCGGGCGGGAGTTCGGCCAGGGTGCCGAAGCCCTCGATGAACTCCGACTGGATGCGCAGGACCCGCCAGGGGTCGGTGTGCACCCAGTCGGTGGGGGCGCGCTCGTCCAGCAGCCGCTGGTCGGTGGTGCTGGCCTGGACCGCGCCCCGCCGTCGGAGGACCGGCCCCAGGCGCTGCTCGTCCGGTGGCTGCTTCTTGCCCTCGGGATTGCCAGTAGGCATGTGCGCTCCCTCCGCTCGCAGGACGTTCCACCTCAGCGTAGATCCACTCGGGTTACGGGCGGGGGACCTCGGCGTGTCCGCCCGGCTGCGCGGCGCCCGGCCCGCGGTTCAGTCGGTCAGCCAGGCGCGCAGCCGTTCCTCGCCGGCCAGGATCTTCGCGGTCTCCACCCGCTCGTCCCGCTTGTGCGCGAGGAGCGGATCGCCCGGTCCGTAGTTGACCGCAGGGATGCCCAGCGCGGAGAACCGCGACACATCCGTCCAGCCGAACTTGGGCTTCGGGGTGCCGCCGACCGCCGCCACGAAGGCCGCCGCGGCCGGCCGGCCGAGACCGGGCAGGGCGCCGGGGCTGTGGTCGTCGATCACGAACTCCGTGACGCCGCAGCCCTCGAACACCTCGCGGACGTGGGCGATCGCCTCCTCCTCCGTACGGTCGGGCGCGTAGCGGAAGTTGACGGTGACGACGCACTCGTCGGGGATGACGTTGCCGGCCACGCCGCCCGAGATCCGCACCGCGTTGAGGCCCTCGCGGAACTCCAGGCCGTCGATGACCGGGTACCGCGGCTGGTACTCGGCGAGCCGGCGCAGGATGGGCGCGGCGGCGTGGATGGCGTTGGAGCCCATCCAGGAGCGCGCCGAGTGGGCCCGCTCCCCCGCGGTCTTCAGCAGGACCCTCAGGGTGCCCTGGCAGCCGCCCTCGACCTCGCCGTCGGAGGGCTCCAGCAGGATCGCGAAGTCGCCCGCCAGCCAGTCCGGGTGGGCCTCGGCGACGTGCCCCAGACCGTTCAGCTCGGCGGCGACCTCCTCGTTGTCGTAGAAGACGAACGTCAGGTCGCGGTTGGGGGCCGGGACGGTAGCCGCGATGCGCAGCTGCACGGCCACGCCGGACTTCATGTCGCAGGTGCCGCAGCCCCACAGGACGCCGTCCTCGTCCAGCCGGGAGGGGACGTTGTCCGCGATCGGCACGGTGTCGATGTGGCCGGCCAGGATCACGCGCTCGGACCTGCCGAGGTTCGTGCGGGCCACGACGTTGTTGCCGTGGCGGTCCACGGTCAGGTGCGGCAGGGCGCGCAGGGCGGCCTCGATCGCGTCGGCGAGCGGCTTCTCCGTGCCGCTCTCCGAGCGGAAGTCGACGAGCCGCGCGGTCAGCCGCGCGGCGTCCAACGTGAGGTCAAGCGGTGTGTCGGGCATGTTCTGGACCCTAACCCGGCGAACCGGCCGTGTGCCGCAGCACATTGCCCGCACCGGACTCGGCAGCCCCCTTCGCCTCCAGTACCTTGTACGCGTGTCAGAGCCGTCCTCCTCTTCGAAGCGCCGTGGCCGCCTCCTCAGGACCGGGGCGGCCCTCGTCGTCCTGCTCGCGGTCGCCGGCTATCTCGTGGTGCAGTACGTCACGGGCGGCACCGGGCCGGGCTGCAAGGTCGTCTCCGCCGACGGAGGCGCCGCGTCGTACGAGTTCACGCCGGAGCAGGCGGTGAACGCGGCGACGATCGCGGCCGTCGGCACCAACCGCGGGCTGCCCGAGCGGGCCGTGACCATCGCGCTGGCGACCGCCCTGCAGGAGTCGGGCCTGCGCAACATCGAGCACGGCGACCGGGACTCCCTCGGCCTGTTCCAGCAGCGGCCCTCGCAGGGCTGGGGCACCCCGAAGGAGATCATGGACCCGGCCTACGCGGCGGGCATGTTCTACGAGCACCTGGCCAAGGTGCCCGACTACCAGCGGCTGCCGCTGACCGTGGCCGCGCAGCGGGTGCAGCGCAGCGGTTTCCCGGAGGCGTACGCCAAGCACGAGCCGGACGCCACCCTGCTCGCCGCCGCCCTCACCGGGCGCGCGGCGGCCACCCTGACCTGCCAGGGCCGTCCCGGCACCGCCCGGACCACGGGCCCGGACGCGGTACGGGCCGCCCTGGTACGGGACTTCGGGCGGGACGCGGTCGAGGAGGCCGGCGCGGAGGTGGGCGGCGCGGCGACGCCGACGCCCTCGCCGAGCGCGGCCTCCCCGGGCTCGGACTCGGGCACGGGCTCGGACTCGGGCGACCGGACCGTGACGCTGCCGGTGCCCGCCCGCGGCGGCGCCGACGGACGCGATGTGCTGGAGCGGGGCTGGCAGTTGGCGCACTGGGCGGTGGCCAACGCCTCCGCGCTGCACATCGAGCGGGTGGCGTACGCCGGGCGGGAGTGGACCGCCGGGGTGACCGACGGGCAGTGGCACGCCACGGACGCGAAGAACGGCGACGGGTCGGCGGGCGCGGCGGGCGCGGTGCGCATCACGACGGGCGGCTGAGCCGGTCCCGCCCAACCGCCGCGCCGGGCCGCCGGGTCCGCTCCCGGCGCCCGGACAGCCGTGCGGTCCGTCGCTCGGCCGGGTCATGTGACGCGGGTCCGGGCGGCGGGGTGCGCAGGTTTTCGTGCCGTCACCCCCGTGATCACCGAAACCCTTGGGAACACGGGGCAGCAGGGACACGACACCCTCTCCCTCGGGGTGCGTTTTGTCCTACTTCCTCCGGAACCGATAATGCGACACATTGCCAACTCTTTACGTCGGCGCGCCGCAACCTTCGCGGGCTTCGAGCGGTAGTCACTGCGTCCGAGCCCGGAGGGTCAACTTCCGGGCCGGGTCGAAGACTTCAGGTTCACTTCCGTCGAAGGAGCAACATGTCCCTCCCCCTGACCCGCCGGATCGCCCGTGCCGCGCTGCTCGTCGCTGCGGGAGCGGCTGCCGGGGTCGGTGCGGCCGGCTCCGCCGGCGCTGCCCCGCAGCTGCCCGCCAACCCCAACCTCGGCGGTCTGACCGCGCTGGACGGGGCGCACGTCGGCAACACCGTGGACGGCGCCGCGCAGCACGTCACCGGGGTCGCGGGCGACACCGGCGGCAAGGCGGTCAAGCAGACCGTGCCGACCGCCGGCAAGACCGGCGGCAAGCTCGTCAAGCAGACCGCCCCGGTGGCGCAGAAGGCGGCCGGCGACGCGGCCGGTTCCGCGGGCGGCGTCCTCGGCGACACCGCGAAGACCGCCACCAAGGGCGGCGTGCCGGCCGCGAAGGGCCTGCCGGTCTCGGGTCTGCCGCTGAGCTGAGCGGAGGCGCTCCCGCGCCGCGAACGCCCCGACGGGGGTCCAGGAGAAACCTGGACCCCCGTCGTGCTGTGCGCGAAGCCCCGGCGGGCTCAGAGGCGGGCGGCCGCCGCCGCGATCCGCTCGTCCGTCGCCGTGAGGGCGACGCGGACGAACCGGTCGCCGGCCGGGCCGTAGAAGTCGCCCGGCGCGACCAGGATGCCGCGCTCGGCGAGGTGGGCCACCGTGTCCCAGCAGGACTCGTCCCGGGTCGCCCACAGATAGAGGCCGGCCTCGCTGTGCTCGATGCGGAAGCCGTGGCCGAGCAGCGCCTCGCGCAGCCGGGTGCGGCGGGCGGCGTAGCGCTCGCGCTGCTCGTGGACGTGGGCGTCGTCGCCGAGGGCCGCCACGACGGCCGCCTGGGTGGGCGCGGAGGTCATCATGCCGCCGTGCTTGCGGATCTCCAGCAGCGGGCCGAGGACGGCCGGGTCGCCGACCAGGAAGGCGGCGCGGTAGCCGGCCAGGTTGGAGCGCTTGGACAGCGAGTGGACGGCGACCAGGCCGTCGTAGGAGCCGCCGTTGACGTCCGGGTGGAGGATCGAGACCGGGTCGGCCTCCCAGCCGAGTTCGAGGTAGCACTCGTCGGAGACGACGAGGACGCCGTGCGCGCGGGCCCAGGCCACGATCCGGGTCAGCTCGTCCTTGCCGAGGACCTTGCCGGTGGGGTTGGACGGCGAGTTCAGCCAGAGCAGCTTGAGCCCGGCCGGGTCCAGCTCGGTCGGGTCGTCGTAGGCGAGGTGCCCGGCGCGGGCGAGGCGGGCGCCGACCTCGTAGGTCGGGTAGGCCAGGCGCGGGAAGGCGACCGTGTCGCCGGGGCCGAGGCCCAGCTGGGTGGGCAGCCAGGCGACCAGTTCCTTGGAGCCGACGATCGGCAGGACGTGGCGGTGGGTGACGTCGCGGGCGCCGAGGCGGCGCTCGGCCCAGCCGGTGATCGCGTCGCGCAGCTCGGGGGTGCCCCAGACGGTCGGGTAGCCCGGCGAGTCGGCCGCCGCGATGAGCGCCTTCTGGATCAGCTCGGGCACCGGGTCGACCGGCGTTCCGACGGACAGGTCGACGATGCCGTCCGGGTGGGCGGCGGCCGTCTTCTTGTACGGCTCCAGCTTGTCCCAGGGGAAGACGGGAAGCCGGTCGGAGACTGCGGACACGGGGATCAGGCTCACTTTCTGCGACGGAAAACGCCTCGGTCCCGTACGGCGGCCGAGCGCCAGGGGCGATCAGGGCCTGTATGGAGTTCCCCGTCGTCGCCCGGAGGGCGGCCTCGCGGCGTTCGGTGCGGTGCATCGCTGTGCGGCCGCTTCGGCCTCGTACTGGGCGTACTCGGGCGGAGCGGCCGTGCGGCGAGGTGCCGTGCCGGGCGTCGCGGGGCAGGCGGGGAACTCCATACAGGCCCTAGGCCGTACGGGACCGAGGCGGCGCGGCGAAGGGCCTTCGGTCGGGCCCTGGTGCCGCCGGACGGCTATTCGGCCTGCGGCGGGAGCGCGGCGACGAACGGGTGGTCACGCTCGATCAGGCCCAGCTTGCTGGCGCCGCCGGGGGAGCCCAGCTCGTCGAAGAACTCGACGTTGGCCTTGTAGTAGTCCTTCCACTCCTCCGGCACGTCGTCCTCGTAGAAGATCGCCTCGACCGGGCAGACCGGCTCACAGGCACCACAGTCGACGCATTCGTCCGGGTGGATGTACAAGGACCGCTGGCCCTCGTAGATGCAGTCGACCGGGCACTCCTCGATGCACGCCTTGTCCTTCACGTCGACACAAGGCTGCGCGATGACGTAGGTCACGCTGTCGTTCCTCCTCGATAGGGCGCTGGCGGGCCTCCACAGGCTCCGCCGCCTGGCGCGCGGGAGCGCGGCGTCGTCGATGCCCCCTCTAGTATCTCCGTTCTTGGGCATGATCCGAACAGGAGGGGTGAACTGACCTGTGGAAATCTCGGCCGCAGGACGACTCGTGGTCCGTATCACCGCTGCTGACGTGGGGAAACGGGTCTCCGTGCGGCGCTTGGCCGAAACGGGTGGTACGGGCGCGAAGTTCACCGACACGGTCGGCGTTCTCACATCATGGACCGACGGTGTGCTGCTGATCACACAAAAGGACGGTCGGACCGTCCGGATCGCGGAGACGTCGCTGGTCGCGGGGAAGGTCGTGCCCCCGGCCCCGGCGCGCCGGCGCGGTCCCGCGGCCTCCTACGCGGAACTCGCCCGGGTCGCCGCGCGGGCGTGGCCGCCGGTGGAGAGCGAGCGGCTCGGTGACTGGGAGCTGCGGGGCGCCGGGGGGTTCACGCGGCGGGCCAACTCCGTGCTGCCGCTCGGCGATCCCGGCGTTCCGCTCGACGCGGCCCTGGCCGCCGTACGACGCTGGTACGGCGAGCGCGGGCTGCCCGCGTACGTCCAGACCGCCACCGGCGCCGAGGGCACGCAGGAGCTGCTGTGCGCGGAGCTGGAGCGGCGGGGCTGGGTGCGCGAGGTGACCGCCGAGCTGTGGACCGGCGCGCTGGCGCCGGTCGCCGACCGGGCCGAGGGCGCCGGTGGAGCCGGGGTCGTGCTGTCCCGCACGGCCGACGAGGCGTGGCTTGCGCGGTATCAGCGCAAGGGGGTGAGCGAAGTGGCCCTGAAGGTCCTGGGCGGCGGTCCCTCGGTGTGGTTCGCGTCCGTGCCCGGTGAGGGCGAAGGCGCGCCCGCCGCGATCGGGCGCTGTGTCGTGGACGGGCGGTGGGCGTCCTTCGCCGCCGTGGAGGTGGACCCGGCGCTGCGGCGGCGGGGTCTGGCGACCGCGGTCATGGCGGCGCTCGCCGGGCGGGCCCTGGAGGAGGGCGCGTCGGCCGGCTGGCTCCAGGTGGAGAGCGACAACACGGGCGCCCGCGAGCTGTACGCCCGCCTCGGCTTCGCGCCCCATCACGCCTACCACCACTACCGCGCGCCGGATTCGGCGGCAGGCCCCGCGCCGAAGCCCGCAGAGGTAGAGGGTCCCTCGTGAGCGGGTACGAACTGGCCATGGGCGCTCCCTGTCCCCCGCCGCCGGAGCGGTCCGCCGAGGTGCTCCGGCGGTTCGCCGAGGAAGCGCGGAGCGAGCGGCCCGACCTGTCCGCGCTGTGCCTGCTGGTCGGCGCGGCGGGCGACGGCGCGCTGGACGAGGACGGCTTGGACGCGGCGCAGATGGAGCTGGACCGGCTGGCCGGGGAGCTGCCGTACCGGCCGGGCGGGCCGCTGGCCTGGGCGCGGGCGCTGTGCGAGCTGCTGGGCGAGCGGTACGGGTTCGGCGGCTCGGCCGCCGACTACCAGCGGCTGGACTCCTCGCTGCTGCACGAGGTGCTGCGGCGGCGGCGCGGGCTGCCGATCCTGCTGTCGGTGGTGTGGATGGAGGTCGCCCGGCGGGCCGGTGCGCCGGTGTACGGGGTCGCGCTGCCGGGGCACTTCGTGGTCGGGTTCGGCCCGGCCGGCGAGCAGGTCCTCGCCGATCCGTTCGACGGCGGGCGGGTGCTCACCGGGGCCGACGCCGAGCTGCTGGTTGCCGGGGCGACGGGTGCCCCGCTCAAGCCCTCGATGCTGGAGCCCGCCGATCCGCTGGACGTGGTGCTGCGCATCCTGAACAACGTCCGCGCGTGGGCGGCGGTGCGGCCCGAGCGCTCGGACGTGGCCCTGTGGGCGGTCGAACTGTCGCTGGTCCTGCCCTCGCACCCGGCCCGGCTGCGCTACGAGCGCGCCCAGCTGCTCGTGCAGCGCGGCGACTTCGTGGGCGGCGCGCTGGAGCTGGAGGCGTACGCGGATCTGGTGTCGGTGGTGGACGAGTCCACGGCGGAGCAGGTCAGGGGCCAGGCGCAGGCGGCCCGCGCGCTGCTGAACTGAGCCACGGGCCGTACCGAACCGCGTCACGCGACTGAGCCGCGGCCCCCGCTGAACCGGGTCACGCGGCGAGCCGCGCCCCGTGCCGCACCGGGCCACGCGGCTGAGCCGGCCCCCTCCGAACCGGGCGTCGGCGGCCACCGGCGGCCCCTACAGCCAGCCCTTCTCCCGGGCCGTGCGCACCGCCTCCGCGCGGTTGCGGACGGCGAGTTTCTGGATCGCGGTGGAGAGGTAGTTGCGGACCGTGCCCTGGGAGAGGTGGAGGACGGCGGCCAGCTCGGCGTTGGTGGAGCCGTCGGCGGCGGCGCGCAGCACCTCGCGCTCCCGGTCGGTCAGCGGGTTCGCGCCCTCGGCGAGGGCCGCCGCGGCGAGCGTGGGGTCGATGACGCGCTCGCCGGCCAGCACCTTGCGCACGGCGGCGGCGAGCTGCGCGGCCGGTGCGTCCTTGACGAGGAACGCGTCGGCGCCCGCCTCCATGGCGCTGCGCAGATAGCCGGGGCGGCCGAAGGTGGTGAGGACGACCAGTTTCACCGCGGGCAGTTCCCGGTGCAGCCGGGCGGCGGCCTCGATGCCGGTGCAGCCGGGCATCTCGATGTCGAGCAGGGCGACGTCCACGCCGTGCGCGCGCGCCGCCGCGACGACCTCGTCGCCGCGCGCCACCTGGGCCACGACCTCGATGTCGTCCTCGAGGCCGAGCAGGGCGGCCAGGGCCTCGCGGACCATCGACTGGTCCTCGGCCAGGAGGACCTTGATCGTGCTGCTCATGCCGGGGATCCTACGTCCCCTCCCCCGCCCTGCGGCACCCGCGCGGCGGCGGCCCGCGGGACCCGCGCGACCAGCCGGAAGCCGCGCTTGAGGCGGCCCGCCTCCAGCATGCCGCCGGCCTTCTGCAGCCGTTCGGACAGCCCGGTCAGGCCGTTGCCGGGCAGCCCGCCCGCGCCGCCCTGGCCGTCGTCCTCCACGGACAGTTCCAGCACCGGCCCGTCCAGGGTCTCGCGGCGCACCAGGTCCACCGCGCACCAGCGGGCGCCGCTGTGCCGGACGACGTTGGTGACAGCCTCGCGCAGCGCCCACGCGAGGGCGGACTCGCTCTCCTCGGACACGTCGTCGAGGCCGGGTTCGGCGGGCAGCCGCGCCTCCACCCCGGCCGCGGTGAGCGCGACCCGCGCTCCGGCCAGCTCGGCGGCCAGGCGGGGGCGGCGGTAGCCGGTGACGGCCTCGCGGACGTCGACCAGGGCCTGCCGGCTGACCTGCTCGATGTCGGCGACCTGCTGGGCGGCCTTGTCGGGGTGGCCGGGCAGCATCCGCCCGGCCAGCTCGCTCTTGAGGGTGATCAGGGAGAGCGAGTGCCCGAGCAGGTCGTGCAGGTCGCGGGCGAGGCGCAGCCGTTCCTCGTTGGCGGCGAGCTGCGCGACGGTGGCCCGGGCCTCGCGCAGTTCGATCGTGGTGCGCACGAGCTGGCTGACGCCCACCATCGCGAAGCCGATGAGCAGCACCAGCAGGATGAGGCTCCGGGCGTCGGCCACGTCGGTGCCGAGGCCGGTCAGCATCATCACGGCGGCGGTCGCGGGGATCGCCCCGTAGGCGGCCCGCACCGGCAGGGTGGCCCCGCAGGCGACGGAGACGTAGCAGAACAGGCCGAGCCAGGCCGGGCCGAGGGTGAGGCAGAGCAGGACGGCCAGGGCGCCGAGGAAGACGATGAGGCCGACGACGGTCCGGCGGCGGAAGGGGCGGCCCCAGTTCCGGAAGACCAGCGCCAGGTAGGCGGCGACGAAGACCGCCAGGCCCGTCCAGCCGCCCACCCGGCCGGCGGCGCTGTGGTTGCCGGCGGCCAGGTCGTGGACCGGCGAGCTGAGGAAGACCAGCCAGACGCCGATCCACACGATCTTGCGCAGCACTTCGCGGCGGTTGCGGGGCGACTGGCCCATGGTGATCAGGCGGTCGTCCCGCTCGCGGCCGCGGTCCTCGGTCATGACGCTCACGCCTTCAGCGTGTCCTTCCGGTACAGCCAGGCCGCGCCGCCCGCGAACAGGACGAAGTAGACGGCGAGCACGGCGATGTCCTGGGCGCCGGGGGCCTGGCTCTGTTCGATCGCCCGTCCCAGAGCAGCGTACGCGTGCGTGGGCAGCCACTCGGCGATGTCCTGGAGCCACTGCGGGAAGGTGGTGGAGGGCATCCACAGACCGCCGAGGATCGACAGGCCGAAGTAGATGATCATGGTGATGGGGCGGACGGCGTCCCCGCTGGCGAGGTAGCCGATGGCGACGCCGAGCGCGGCGAAGACCAGGCTGCCGGCCCAGATGACGCCGGTCAGGGCCAGCCACTGCCAGGCGTCGAGGCGTACGTGCTTGATCGCCCCGGCGACGGCGAAGACGACGACGATGGACGGCAGGCTGACCACGGCGGCGCCGGCGGTCTTGGCGAGGACGTAGCCGCGGCCGGGCAGGCTGGTCAGGCGCAGTTGCCGCACCCAGCCGCTCTCGCGCTCCTTGGCGATGCGCTCGCTGTTGCCCATGAGGACGGCGGTCAGCGCGCCGAAGGAGGCCATCGACACCATCAGGTAGGTGGCGACGGTCAGGCCGGTGCCGTCGACCCGGTCGTCGGAGCCGGAGCTGCTGGAGAAGATCAGGAACAGGATCGAGGGGTAGAGCACCGAGAAGAACAGGAACTTGCGGTTGCGCAGGGCGCGGGCGAGTTCGAGCTTGATGAGGCTGGTCACGACTGCTTGGCCTCCTCGGCCTCGGTGATGGCGACGAACGCCTGCTCGAGACCGAGCCCGGCGACTTCGAGATTGCGGGGGTAGACGCCGAGCCCGTACAGGGCGTGGACGGTCGCGTCGGCGTCGGCGGACTGGATGCGGACGGTCTGGCCGCTGACGTCCAGGGAGGTGAGGAAGGGCAGGCCGCGCAGGGCGGTCTCGTCGATGACGCCCTCCAGGTCGAAGCGGACGCTGCGGGCGCCGGCCTTCGCCTTGATCTCGGCGGCGGTGCCGTCGGCCAGCAGCCGGCCCCGGTGCAGCACGAGCACCCGGTCGGCGATGGCGTCGGCCTCCTCCAGGTAGTGGGTGGCGAACAGCACCGTACGACCCTGGTCGGCCTGCTCGCGCATGGTGGCCCAGAAGGCCTGGCGGGCGGAGACGTCCATGCCGGTGGTCGGCTCGTCCAGCACGATCAGATCGCTGTCGCCCGCGGTGGCGAGGGCGAAGCGGACGCGCTGCGCCTGGCCGCCGGAGAGCTTGTTGACCTTGCGGTCGGCGATCTGGGAGACACCGGCGCGGGCCATCACGTCCTGGACCTTGAACCGCTTGGGGTGCAGATCGCAGGCGAGGCGCACCAGTTCGGCGACGGTGACCTCCTCCATCAGCCCGCCGCTCTGGAGCATCGCGCCGACGCGCCCGGCGACAATCGCCTCGCGGGGGCCGGTGCCGAAGACGGAGACGGTGCCGCTGTCGGCGTGCTTGAGGCCGAGCAGCAGGTCCAGGGTGGTGGACTTGCCGGCCCCGTTCGGCCCGAGCAGGGCCACGGTCTCCCCCGGGTGCAGGGCGAGGGACAGTCCGTCCACGGCCCGTACGTTCCCGTAGCTCTTGGTCACCTGGTCGAACGCCACCACCGAGGTGGCCTTCGCCGCGGCGGTCTCCGCTGTCGTCGTCATGCCCCCATCCTGGCCGGGGGGCGGGGGCGGGCGGCAGTGTCGGGGGTCCTGAGCGCGGGATGACAGATGTCATGCGGAGGGCATGACAGGGCCGGGCAGGACAGGGCGGGGCAGGGCGCGACCTGGCGGGGTACGGCGGAGGGGGCGGCCGGTGTCACACCGGCCGCCCCCTCACCGCCACGCCGTCAGCTGGGGTTCGTGTCGATGACGCCGACGCGGTTGGTCTTGCTCATCAGGGCCGGGCGCAGGGCGCTGATCACGTCCTGGACCGTGACGGGCGTCTTCTGGCCGGTGCCCCGGGTGATCAGGACGCCGTCGAAGGCCCCGCCGTACAGGTCCTTGAGCCTCGCCTCGTCGTAGGAGTCGACCAGCTTGCCGTTGACGGCCTTGACCTGGAGGAACTTCCACAGCGACTTCTGGGGGCTGAACAGCACCACATGCCCGGGTCCCGCCGTGACCGAGACGGCGTTCGACATCGCCGGTTCGGCGAACTTCTTCATCATGCGGTCGACCTCGGCGTTGGACACCGTGGGCTGCCGGCTGGTGGTGGCCACCTGCACCGGGGTGGCGGCGCCGGTCTCCACCTGGGTGCGGTACGCCTGCTCGACCGCGCGGGCCGAGCGGGCGGCGTCGATGCCCTTGCCCGGCTTGCCGTACACGGCGACGGCCTTGCCCGGCTCGAACTTGATGGTGCCGTCGTTCGAACCGGCGCCGCCCGCGGCGTTCTGCAGGGCGGCCTGGAGCTTCTCCTCGTCCACGGGCATCTGCGGTTCGACCACCCGGTGGTTGCCGAACAGCGAGCCGATCACCGAGACGGGGTTGTAGTCGCTGGTGGCGGCGGCGCTGGCGGTGGCCTGGGTGTCGAACTGGAGTCCGGCCTGATCCGGCTTGAGGGTGACGGTGCGGCCGTCGACGGACAGCTTCAGCGGCCGGCCGACCCGGTCCTTGAAGGCGTCGTCGAGCTTCTTGACCGCGTCGTCACGGGTGCCGCCGCCGATGTCCACGCCGAGCACGGTGGTGCCCTTGGGCACGTCGGAGTGGTTCATCAGCAGTCCGGCGCCGTAGGCGACGCCGGCGACGAGGACCAGGCCGCCGCAGAGCAGCACCAGCTTGCTGCGGCCCTTCTTCTTGCCGGCCTTCGCCGCCTTGCCCTTGGCCGCCTTGCCCTTGGCGGGCTTGGCGGGCGCGGCGCCCGGCTGGGGCAGCTCGGACAGCTTCGGGAACGCCGGGGAGGCCGACCCGTCGCCGTCCGCGCCCGGCCGGAACGGCGAGTCCGCGCCGGGCGTGATGACCGGCATGCCGCTGGTGACGGTGTGACCGGAGACGTTGTCCGGCCGTCCCGGCCTGCCTCCCGCGCCCGGTTCGGGGGCGGGCTTCTGCGGGGTGAGGATCGCGGTGTCGTCGCTCAGACCGCCGCCGGGGTGGGCGGTGTGCGCGCCGGGACCGGCCGTCGGGTTCGGACCGGTCGCGGCGCCGGGGCCGCCCGCGGCGGCCGCGTACAGCGCGCCGTCGCCGGTCACCGGACCGCCGGTCGGTCCTGCGGGGCCGCGCCGGCCGCCGGAGCCTGCCGGACCGCCGGGGCCGCCGGGCACGCCCGCGCCGTTGGTGCCGCCGGGAGCGCCCGCCGCGCCGCCCTGGTGGTCGTAGCCGGCCTGGTCGCCCTGGCCGTTCTCCGTGAAGTAGGGGAGGTCGTCGCGGCGCGGTTCGCCGCCGCCGGGGCGGGAGCCGCCGGAGAGCGGGCCCGCGGCCAGCGCCTCGGTCACGTCGAAGGAGCCGGTGCCGCCGCCGTGGCCGGGGGCCACGGGACCGCCGGTGGCGCCGGGCAGACCGGCGCCATTGGTGGAGCCGGTGCGCGCGCCGCCGCCGGGCATGTTCATGGAGCCGACCACACCGCCGGGCCGCCCGCCGGGCGCCGGACGGCCGCCGCCGGACGCGCCGGGACCGGAGGCCGCGGGGGCCGCCGCGCCCGCACCGGACGCGGCCTGCCCGGAGGGGCCGAGGCCCGCCCCGGCGCCGTTCCCGGCCGCCGCGCCCGAACCGCCGGGCAGTCCGGCGCCGTTGGTGCCGCCTGTGCCCTGACCGCCCTTGCCCGACTGGGGCTTGCGGGGTGCGAACCAGTCGCTGGTGGGCTTCTCCTCGGCGGGCGCCGCGCCTTCGGCGGCGGACGGCTCACCGGCGCCGCCGGTCAGCGGGGCGTCGCCCGGTCCGGACAGGTCGCCGCGGACGCCGTCACCGGCGGCCGGGCTCGCGCCGGACCCCTTGGGGCCGCGTGAACCCCGGGCGCCGTTCGCGCCGTTGGCGCGCTTGGCACCGCCGGAGCCCAAAGCGGCGTCGCCCTCGGCCTCGGTCGCGGTCCCGTTCTCGCCGACGGTCTTGCGCACGACCACGGGCGGGATCGGCCGGGACCCGGGGATGTTGATCCGGATCCGGGTCGTCAGCGTGGTCTCGGTCTTGCGTTCCTCCGGCCGCGTGGCCGAACGGCCCGCGTCCGCGCCGTCGTCGGACACCGCCGGGATGCCGTACGGCGGGGTCCCCGAGGGGTAGGCGGCTCCGCCGCGCCCGTTGGGCCCGGAGGACGGAGTGTCAGTTTCACGACTCAAGGCAGGTTCTCCCGGTTGGCTCCGCCGCCCGTCACGACCTCACTCTGCGGGCAGCTCGGCGGCGCGCACCACCATACTGGCCGCTTCCCACGCCTATCCCGGGACCGTTGTGGAAAACCACACCGGACGCGCACGGGAGTGATGGGAAGAAGTGGTACGTCCATCACCAAGTCGGACGCCGTGGCCACCGCGGTTACCGGCCACGCCCCAAAGTGGCACAGATCACAGCCAACGCCATGCCGCCGAGCAGGAAGAGATAGGAGCCTCCGCCCGCCGCGAACAGGAAGTCCCCTTCCGGGCGACTGGCGGTCAGCAGCATGACGGCGATCAGCCAGCCGGCCGCGCCCGCCACCGCCCCGCCCCGGCTGCGGGCGGCCCGCGCCCCGCCGAGGAACAGCCCGGCCGAACCGGCCAGCGCGAGCAGCAGCCCGCCCGGGAACCAGGCGGCCTGCAGCAGCGCCCCGGCGAGCCCGACGACCGCGCCGAGCACGAAGAGTCCCAGGTAGGCGGCGGCGCGTCCGGCGGACGGCGGTTTGAGGGGCTGGGCGAGCAGCGGGCCGCCCTGGGCGGGCTCGCGGCGGGACGGGCTCATGACGTCTCCTCCTCGATCCCGGCGAAGAGATCGGTCCGGACGGCGCCGTCGGCGGGGCCGGTGGGCCCGTCCTCGCGCACCGCTTCGTAGTACTCGGTGGTGAACAGGGGCTGGGCCAGCTCGTTGGAGAGCGCGAAGCTCGCGCCGGCGACCTCGATCTGGGTGGCGTGGGCGGCCATCGCGGCGGCCTTGGCGGCGGCGTGCGCGGGCCGGCCCTCGATCCGGGCGGTGATCCGGTCGTCGGCGACGACGCCGGGTACGTCGTCCACGGCGGCGCACTTGTCGAACGGCAGCGCGGGCAGCGCGTCCTGGAGCCGTGCGAAGGCCTCCTCGGCGACGGCGCGCGGCGTCCGGTTCCAGTACACCCGGGCGATCCGCCAGGGCGCGCCGAGGTCGGGCCGTACGGCCGGGTCGGCGGCGAGGTCCGCGGCGCGCATGGCGACGCGGTGGGCCTGGATGTGGTCGGGGTGGCCGTAGCCGCCGTGGTCGTCGTAGGTGACGAGGACCTGCGGGCGCACCTCGCGGATGACGGCGACGAGGTGTCCGGCGGCCTCGTCGAGGTCGGCCTGCCAGAAGCAGTCGGGGTCGTCGTTGTCGGGCAGGCCCATCATCCCGGAGTCCCGGTACCGTCCGGCGCCGCCGAGCAGCCGGACGTCGGTGACGCCCAGTTCGCGCATGGCGTCGGCGAGTTCCGTGCGGCGGTGGGCGCCGAGCGCCGCGCCGGTCAGGTGCCGCAGCCCGGGCGGGATCACCTCGCCCCGCTCCCCCAGGGTGCAGGTCACCAGGGTCACCAGCGCGCCCTCGGCCGCGTACCGGGCCATGGTCACGCCGTTGTTGATCGACTCGTCGTCCGGGTGCGCGTGCACCAGCAGCAGACGCCGGGAGGGCAGTTCCGTCATGGGACCACCCTACGAGGCGCGACCGCGCGGCCCCTCAGCCGTCGTCCTCCTGGGCGAAGATCTCGTGGGCGGAGGGCACGGTGACGGCACGGGCGAGCCGGCGCCGCAGCAGTTCGGGGTCGTCGCACGCGGTGATCCGCCCGCGGATGTCGTCGGGGACGTCGATGCCACGGGTCTCCAGGACGAGCAGGATGTCCTCGGCGCCCCGCTGGGCGCGGCCCTCGTCACGGATCTCTTCCGAGAGGTACGACTTGTAGAAGGAGAGGTCCACGGCCACCAGGTTCCTCCAGAGTTCCGCGGCTCGCTCAGACGCCGGCTTCTGCGGCGCGCTCGTCCTGGTAGCGGGGCGGGCCCTCGGACGGCAGGTCCGCCGTCGGCGCCCGGCGTACGGCCGCCGGGCCGACCTCCCGCTCCAGCCAGGCCGCCACCCCCGGCGCGAGGTGCGCCGCGTCGCGGGCGGAGAGCAGCAGCCGCTCTGTGGTTGTGTCGCCGAGCGCGGAGCCGCCGGGGGCCGCCGAAACCGCCCGAGCCGGATGTTCACCCGCCCGAGTGAGCGCACTCCACGGGCGGGAGGGGTGGGGCTTGGTCGGGTGTTTTCTTCCCCGTCGTCCTTGGTCTTTCAGTCGCCGACGCCACCGGAGCGCGGGAATCCGGGTTCCGGTGGCGACAGGCTCAGTTCGGCCCAGACCGTCTTGCGCGGGAACCGCTCCTCCGCCACCCCCCAGCGGTCGGCCAGCGCCTCCACCAGCAGCAGCCCCCGCCCCGACTCGCCGGCCGCGTCCGGCTCCCTCAGCTCCGGCCGCCGGTCGCCCCGCGTGTCGCTGACCTCGATCCGGAGCGTGCCGCCGACCACGTACAGCGTCAGCCGGAAGCTGCGGCCGGGCACCCGGCCGTGCGTGGCCGCGTTGGCCGCCAGCTCGGCCACGACATGACTCGCCGCCTCCTGCGGGATGTCCCAGCTCCGTAGCTGTTCCACGGCGAACAGCCGGGCCAGACGGGCCCCTCGCGGGGTGCACGACAGCAGCACGCTGAAGTTGCGGACGGGGACGGCCACTTGAGAAGTGCCTGCGGTGATTTCCTGATTCACATCACTCAGAGTGGCCGAATCGGCTTACCGTGATGAGTGATCGCCCGCATACGTACGGTCACTGTCCATCGGTTGTCCGGTGCTGTCCGGACTGTCGACGGCGACCCTGCGGGCAGGCACGTGACAGTTCGGCGTGGCACGACGGAGGGGCGCGGCATGTCCATCGACGAGGCGGTACGACCCGAGGGCGGCGGTACGGAGGAACCCGACGAGCCGGGTTGGGAGGTGGATCCGGACGACGACTGGGCACTGGCCGTCATCGCCACGGTGGGACGGCAGTTGAGGCTGCGGCGCGAGGCGATCGGGATGCGCGTCACCGACTTCGCCAAGGCCGTGGGCTACGGCGAGGACATGGTGTACAAGGTCGAATCCGGCAAGCGGATTCCGCGCCCGGACTACCTGGACACCTCGGAGAAGATCCTCCGCGCGGACGGCCTCGTGGAGGCGATGAAGGAGGACGTGAAGAGGGTTCGGTATCCGAAGAAGGTTCGAGACCTGGCACAGATGGAAAGCCGGGCGGTGGAGCTTCAGCTCTACGATCCGCTGAACATCCACGGATTGCTGCAGACGCCGGAGTACGCCCGCGGGCTGCTGCTCATGCGGCGTCCCGCCTACTCGACGGATGAGGTGGAGCGGTTCATCGCCGCCCGCGTGGCCCGCAAGGCCATCTTCGAACGCGACCCAGCGCCTGAGATCAGCTTCGTCCTGGAAGAGTGGTCCCTGCGGCGCCCTCTGGGTGGGAAGGCAAATCTCCGCAAGCAACTGGAGCACCTGCTTGAGATCGGTGAACTGCGGAACGTCGAGCTGCAAGTGATGCCGATGGACCACGAGGAGCACGCGGGCCTGGCTGGCGGCATCGAGGTTCTGAAGTTCGAGGACGGCTCCATGGTGGGACGCTCCCAAGCCGTTGCCAACGGCCGCCCGGTCTCCGATCCCAGGTCTCTCCGTATCCTGGAACTCCGGTATGGAATCATCCGGACGCAGGCCCTCACGCCCCGCGCGTCGGCTGTGTTCATCAAGGAACTGCTGAGGGAGACATGACCCGCATCACCTCGCCCAAGGGCACCTCCGACATGATGTGGTTCAAGAGCAGCTACAGCAGCAGCAGCGAGGGCGACTCCTGCGTGGAAGTCGCTCTGGACTGGTTCAAGAGCAGCTACAGCAGTGGCCCGGAGGGCGACTCCTGCGTAGAGGTCGCCACCGAACCCAGCACCATCCACGTCCGTGACTCCAAGAACCTCCAGGGTCCCCGGCTGGCGTTCCCGCCGGCCGCCTGGAGCGGCTTCGTCACCTACGCCGCCGAGGCGTAACCCCTTCACACCGCGAGCACCCACAGGCCCGCGGTGAACACCATGAGCACCGGGCCGGCCGCCGCTCCCAGGAGGAGCAGGCGGCTGTCCCATGCCATGCGGCGGACGGGCGGGACGAAGGCGAGCGCGGTCAGCACGCCCGCAGCGATGGCCAAGGGGAGGAAGTACCACAGGAGGAAGCCGCCGACGGCCTCGCCCTCCGCCGCGCCCCACGCGGTCACGAGGACGATGTAGGCCGTCAGCCCGGCGAGCGGCAGCAGGGTGAGAGTCCACAGCACGACGGCCAGCACCACGACGGCAGGGCGCGCGGTGCGCCGTACCGGCACGTGAGGGCCGTACAGCCGCGCGTACGTCCTGGGGTCCATCGCGGGGGTTCCTTCCGTCGTCGCCTTCGGGAAGGAAAGCCTGGCCGCACGGGGGACGCCCCGGCAATACGCGCCGGTACTCACTCCGCCCGGGACGGGTACTCAGCCCGTCCCACGGCGGAAGCGCGGAGCAAGTCGGCCCGGCGGCTCAGAACTTGATGCTGCCGATCATCCCCGCGATGTTCGTCGTGAGATCGCTGATCGTGGGTGCGATCGTCGACGAGGCGAGGTAGAAGCCGAGCAGCATGCACACGATGGCGTGCCCTGCTTTCAGTCCGGACTTCTTGATCAACAAGAAGACGATGATCGCCAGCAGCACCACCGCCGAAATCGAGAGTGCCACGGCGGCTCACCTCCAAAGATCCCAGGACGCGGGGGGTGTCGGGGGTCGGACTATGGGGGCTAGGGAACTCCACACAACGGGCACGTCGTTCATACCCACTGTGCGCTATTGATCATAACTATCCGCACGCGCGCACCAGCCCGCGCACAGTCGTACAAGGGGGCGCATGGCCAATATGGTCAGGGCATGACGACAGAGCCTGTCTCCTTCCCCCGACGGCACGCCCGCACCCTGCGGTTCACCCTCGGCGCGCCGCGCGCGTTCACGGTGGCCCCCGACGCCTCCCGGGTCGTGTTCCTGCGCTCCGACTCCGGTACGGACCGGGCGAACGCGCTGCGGGTCCTCGATCTGGACGACCTCCAGGAGCGGGTCGCGGCCGACCCGCGCGCTCTGCTCGGCGGGTCCACGGAGGATCTGTCGCCCGAGGAGCGGGCCCGCCGCGAGCGCACCCGCGAGGGCGGCGCGGGCATCGTCGGATATGCCACTGACACAGCCGTCGAGTTGGCGTCTTTCGCCTTGTCAGGGCGGCTTTTCACGGCGGAGTTGCGGGCCGCGACCACGCGTGAACTGTCCGTCACCGGACCGGTGATCGACCCGCGTCCGTCGCCGGACGGGCGGCACGTCGCGTACGTCGCCGGCGGGGCGCTGCGCGTGGTGGGCGCCGAGGGGGACGGCGACCGGGCGCTGGCGGAACCGGAGTCGGAGTCGGTCGCCTACGGGCTCGCGGAGTTCATCGCGGCCGAGGAGATGGACCGCGCCCGGGGCTTCTGGTGGGCGCCGGAGTCGGACCGGCTGCTGGTGGCGCGGGTGGACGACACGCCGGTGCAGCAGTGGTGGATCTCAAATCCCGCGCGGCCCGAGCAGGCGCCCGGCCAGGTGCGTTACCCGGCGGCGGGCACCGCGAACGCGGACGTGCGGCTGTTCGTGATCGGCCTGGACGGGGCCCGCACGGAGGTGGTCTGGGACCGCGCCCGCTACCCGTATCTCGCGCGAGTGCACTGGTCAGCGGCGGGTGCGCCGCTGCTGCTCGTGCAGGCGCGCGACCAGCGCAGCCAGCTCTATCTGGCCGTGGACCCGGACTCCGGGCAGACCCGGATGGTGCACGCCGACGAGGACGCAACTTGGCTTGATCTTTTCCCCGGTTCGCCGTGCTGGAGTCCGTCCGGGCACCTGGTCCGGATCGCCGACGAGGGGGGCGCGCGGGTCCTCGCGGTGGGCGAACGGCCGCTCACCGGGGCGCAGTTGCACGTCCGGGCGGTTCTCGACGTCACCGCCGACGACGTGCTGGTCTCCGCCTCGGCCGGGGCGGAGGCGACCGCTCCGGAGACCGGCGAGGTGCACGTCTACCGGGTCAACGAGCTGGGCTGGGAGCGCGTGAGTCAGGAGCCCGGCGTGCACTCGGCCGTGCGCGCGGGGGGCGTGACCGTCCTGGCCACCGCCACGCTGGACCGGCCGGGCGCCCGGGTCCGGGTGCTGCGGGACGGAAAGCATGTGGCGACCATCGCCTCGCACGCGGCGGACCCCGGATTCTCCCCGCGCGTGACCCTCACCGAGGGGGGCGCACGCAAAATTCCGTGCGCCGTGCTTATGCCTACGGACTACCCGCGTGACAAGGACAACGGGGCCGAACGGCCCTTGCCCGTCCTGCTCGACCCCTACGGCGGCCCGCACGCCGCCCGCGTGGTCGCCGCGCACAACGCGCACCTCACCTCCCAGTGGTTCGCCGACCAGGGCTTCGCGGTGGTCGTCGCCGACGGGCGCGGCACCCCGGGCCGCTCCCCCGCCTGGGAGAAGGCGATCCACCGCGACTTCACGGTCACCCTGGACGACCAGATCGACGCCCTGCACGACCTCGCCGAGCGCTACCCGCTGGACCTGACCCGGGTCGCGATCCGCGGCTGGTCCTACGGCGGTTACCTCTCCGCGCTGGCCGTGCTGCGCCGCCCCGACGTCTTCCACGCGGGCATCGCGGGCGCCCCGGTCACCGACTGGCGGCTGTACGACACCCACTACACCGAGCGGTACCTCGGCGACCCGGCCGCCGACCCGGCGGCGTACGCGAAGAGTTCGCTGGTCACCGACGACGGGCTGGCCGAGGCCGCCGAGCCGCACCGGCCGCTGATGATCGTGCACGGCCTCGCCGACGACAACGTGGTCGTCGCCCACGCGCTCCGGCTGTCCTCCGCGCTGCTCGCCGCCGGCCGGCCGCACGAGGTGCTGCCGCTGTCCGGGGTCACCCATATGACCCCGCAGGAACAGGTCGCGGAGAACCTGCTGCTGCTCCAGGTCGACTTCCTGAAGCGGTCGCTGGGCCTCGGCTGAGCCCCCGCGCACACGGCACCGGGCCGGGGGCGCAAGCGCCCCCGGCCCGTCCACGGCACCCGCACGGCCGTACGTCGTTCAGCCTGACGCGTCCGTATATCGGTACCGCTTCACCGACGTTGCCCCCGCGTTAACGCACGACCTGCCGCTCCGCGGCGAACAGGCACGCCGAGTCGTGGGCCGCGGGCCCCTGTTGATGCCGGAACTCGGCGGGCACCGCCAGCTCGGGCACCTCCAGGGCGCACCGCTCGCGCGCCTTGAAGCAGCGGGTGCGGAAGCGGCAGCCGGAGGGGACGGCGGCCGGGGACGGCACGTCCCCGGAGAGGATGATCCGGTCGCGGTGCGCGCGGGCCTCCGGGTCGGGCACCGGCACGGCGGACAGCAGCGCCTGGGTGTACGGGTGCGTCGGATGCTCGTAGATCTCGGTGTCCGTGCCGGTCTCCACGATCCGGCCGAGGTACATCACCCCCACCCGGTCGGAGATGTGCCGCACGATCGACAGGTCGTGCGCGATGAAGACGTACGACAGGTCGAACTCGTCCTGCAGCCGCTCCATCAGGTTGATCACCTGCGCCTGCACCGACACGTCCAGCGCCGAGACCGGCTCGTCGGCGACGATCACCTCCGGGCGCAGCGCGAGACCCCGGGCGATGCCGATGCGCTGGCGCTGGCCGCCGGAGAACTGGTGCGGGTAACGGTTGACGTAGTCGGGGTCGAGGCCGACCACGTCCAGCAGCTCCCGCACCCGGCGCCGCCGGTCGCCCTTGGGGGCCGCCTCGGGATGGATCTCGTACGGCTCCCCGACGATGTCGCCCACGGTCATACGGGGGTTGAGGGAGGTGTACGGGTCCTGGAACACCATCTGGACGTTGCGGCGCACGGCCTTCAGGGCGCGCCCGGACAGCCGGGTGACGTCCTCGCCGCGGTAGCGGATCGTGCCCGCCGTCGGCCGCTCCAGATGGCACAGCAGTTTGGCGACCGTCGACTTGCCGCAGCCGGACTCGCCGACGATGCCGAGGGTCTCGCCCCGGCCGAGGACGAAGTCCACCCCGTCGACCGCCCGGACCGCGCCGACCTGCTTCTTGAACAGCACGCCCTGGGTGAGCGGATAGTGCTTGACGAGCCCGCTGACCTCCAGCACGGGTTCGGCGGGCGCGGTCGTCGACGCCCTCCCTCCGGGCGCGGCCGGCTCAGCCATCGAGGCACTCCCTCCAGAAGTGGCAGGCGCTGCCCCGGTCTTCGGACACCTCGTACAGCGGCGGCACGTCGGTGCGGCACACGTCCCGGGCCATCGGGCAGCGCGGATGGAAGGCGCAGCCGGGCGGGACCGCCCGCAGGCTGGGCGGCAGTCCCTTGATCGCGTACAGCTCGCGGCCCTTGCGGTCCAGGCGCGGGACGGAGTCCAGCAGGCCCCTGGTGTACGGGTGCGCCGGGCGCTTGTAGATGTCGTGGACGGGCGCCGTCTCCACGATCCGGCCCGCGTACATGACCGCGATCTTGTCGGCCACGTCGGCGACGACGCCGAGGTCGTGGGTGATGAGGACGAGCCCCATGTCGTACTCGCGCCGCAGCTCCGCGAGCAGGTCCATCACCTGGGCCTGGACGGTCACGTCGAGGGCCGTGGTCGGCTCGTCGGCGATGATCAGGTCCGGCTCCAGGGCCAGCGCCATCGCGATCATGATGCGCTGGCGCATACCGCCCGAGAACTGGTGCGGATAGTCGCCGACGCGCTGCGCGGCGGCCGGGATGCGCACCCGGTCCATCAGCCGCACCGCCTCGGCCCGCGCCGCCCTGCGGGACATCCCCCGGTGCACGCGGAACATCTCGCCGAGCTGGTCGCCCACGGTGAGCACGGGGTTGAGGGCCGACAGCGCGTCCTGGAAGATCATCGCCATGCCGGCGCCCCGCACCCGCCGCCGTTCCTCCTCCTTCAGCGTCAGCAGGTCACGGTCCTGGAAGCGGATCTCGCCGCCGGTGATCCGGCCGGGCGGCATGTCGAGGATGCCCATGACCGCCTGCGCGGTGACGGACTTGCCGGAGCCCGACTCGCCGAGCACCGCGAGCGTCTCGCCCGCGTCCACCGCGTAGGTGACCCCGTTGACGGCGTGGGCGGCGCCGTCGCGGGTGCGGAACTCCACGTGCAGATCGCGGACTTCGAGGAGCACGGCGGCCTCACCTCAGCTTCGGGTCGAGGGCGTCGCGCACCGCGTCGCCGAGCATGATGAACGCCAGCACGGTCACCGCGAGCGCGCCGGCGGGCCACAGCAGGGCGTGCGGGGCGTTGCGGACGTAGGGCGAGGCGGCGGAGATCTCGATGCCCCAGGACACGCTGGGCGGCTTCAGTCCGACGCCGAGGTAGGACAGGGTCGCCTCCAGGGAGATGTACGTGCCGAGCGCGATGGTGGCGACGACGATCACGGGGGCGACGGCGTTGGGCGCGATGTGGCGCAGCAGGATCCGGGCGTCGGAGGCGCCGAGGGCGCGGGCGGCCTGGACGTAGTCGTGCTGCTTGGCGGTGATGACCGAGCCGCGGGCGATGCGGTAGATCTGCGGCCAGCCCAGCAGCACGATGAACCCGACCACCGGCCAGACGGTGTTGCTGGTGACCACCGACAGCAGGACCAGGCCGCCGAGGACGACCGGGATGGCGAAGAAGACGTCGGTGATCCGGGACAGCACCGCGTCCCAGCCGCCGCCGAAGAACCCGGCGAGCGCGCCGAGCACGGAGCCGAGGACCGCGACGCCGAGGGTGGCGCAGACGCCGACCGTGACGGAGGCGCGGGCCCCGTGGACGGTGCGGGTGTACACGTCGCAGCCCTGCCCGTCGAAGCCGAACGGGTGGCCGGGGCTCGGCCCGTCCTGCGCCCTGGCCAGGTCGCAGCTCAGCGGGTTGCCGGGGGCGATCAGGGAGGGCCAGATCGCGATGAGGACCAGGAAGCAGATCACCAGCGCGGAGACGAGGAAGACGGGGTTGCGGCGCAGGTCGCGCCAGGCGTCGGACCACAGCGAGCGGGGCCGGTCCTGCGGCCTCGCGCCGTCGGGCCGCTCCGGGTCCGGCTCCAGGGTGGCGGCCTCGCTGGCGGCCAGGTCCATTCCGCCGCCCATGCCGGTGCCCGCGACGGCGCGTTCGGGCTCGTAGGGCTGCTGCTGGTCAGGCATAGCGGATCCTCGGGTCGAGTACGGCGTAGAGGAGGTCCACGAGCAGGTTGGCGACCAGGAAGACCAGCACGAGGACGGTGACGAAGCCGACGACGGTCTGGGTGTTCTGACGCAGGATGCCCTGGTAGAGCTGGTAGCCGACGCCGTGGATGTTGAAGATGCGCTCGGTGACGATGGCGCCGCCCATCAGCGCCCCGATGTCGGTGCCGATGAAGGTGACCACGGGGATCAGCGAGTTGCGCAGCAGGTGCCGGACGACGACGCGGCGGCGGGGCAGACCCTTGGCGACGGCGGTGCGGACGTAGTCGGCGCGGCGGTTCTCCGCGATGGAGGTGCGGGTGAGCCGGGTGACGTAGGCGAGGGAGACGGAGGCGAGGACGAGGCCGGGCAGGATCAGCTCGTCCAGCGGAGCCTGCGGGGAGACCGAGGGCCGGACCCAGCCCCACTTCACGCCGAGCAGCAGTTGCAGCAGCAGGCCGGTGACGAAGGTGGGCACGGAGATGACGACGAGGGTGCCGAGCAGGACGGCCGTGTCGACGGGACGGCCGCGGCGCAGTCCGGTGACGACGCCGAGGGCGATGCCGATGACGATCTCGAAGACGATCGCGACGAGGGTGAGCCGGATGGTGACGGGGAAGGCGGTGGCCATCAGCTCGGTGACGGGCTGGCCGTTGAAGGCGGTGCCGAAGTCGCCGGTGAAGACGTTGGCCATGTAGGTCGCGTACTGCTGCCACACCGGCTTGTCGAGGCCGAACTCCCGCTCCAGCTGGGCGGCGGTGGCGGAGTCGCAGGCGCGTTCGCCGCACAGTCCCGCGACGGGGTCGCCCATGACGTTGACCATCAGGAAGATCAGCAGGGTGGCCCCGACGAACACCGGGATCATCTGGAGGAGCCGTCGGACGAGATAGCGTGCCATGGCGGCTCAGCCCACCTCGATCTCGTTGTAGACGGGGACGCTGAACGGGTTGAGCGCCACGTTGCGCAGCCGCTCGGAGTAGCCGGCGCTGCCGTTCTGGTACCAGAGCGGGATGGCGGCCATGTTGTCCCGGACGACCTTCTCGGCCTGCTGGAACAGCCCGATCGCGGCCTTCTGGCCGGTCTCCGCGTTGGCCCGGTCCACCAGCGCGTCGAACTGCTTGTTCGACCACTTGCCGTCGTTGGAGGAGGCGTCGGTGTAGTACAGCGGCTGGAGGAAGTTCTGGATGAGCGGGTAGTCCATCTGCCAGCCGGCCCGGAACGGTCCGGGCATCTTGTGCTGGGAGATCTGGTTGCGGAAGTCGGCGAAGGTGCCGACCGGATTGCCCACGCACGCCCGGTCGTCGCCCAGCGCGTTGTTGATGGAGTTGCACACGGCGTCCACCCACTCCTTGTGCGACCCGGTGTCCGCGTTGTACGTGATCCGCACCTGGCCGCCGGGCAGTCCGCCGCCCTCCTGGACCAGCTTCTTCGCCTCGGCGGGCCGGTACTCGCAGGCGGCGCCGCACAGCCCGGCCTGGTAGCCGCCGTCCTCGCCGAGCACCGGCGAGGTCCAGTCGGTGGCGGGGGTGCGGGTGTTACGGAACAGGGTCTTGGTGATCTGTGCGCGGTTGATCGCCATGGACAGCCCGGTGCGGACCTTGCGCGCGCCCTCGGTGTTCCACGCCTTGTCGTAGAAGGGGAAGGCGAGGGTCTGGAGGATGCCGGCCGGGGTGTTGATGTAGCGGCCGTCGAGATCGGAGGAGACGTTCTTGAGCTGGCCGGCGGGGATGTCGTCGGCGAGGTCCAGGTTGCCGGCCAGGACGTCGGTGTAGGCGGTGTTGCTGTCGGTGTAGACCATGAGGGTCACGCCGTCGTTGCGCGCCTTGTCGGGGCCGGGGTAGCCGGCCCACTTCTTCAGGTACATCTGCGCGCCCTTGGTGTACGACTCCACCGTGTAGGGGCCGTTGCCGATCGGCTTGTCCAGCCAGGCCTTGTGGTGGGTGAAGAACGCCCGGGGCAGCGGGGCGAAGGCGGCGTAGCCGAGGGTGTCGGGGAAGGTGGAGAACTTCTGGCCGAGGGTGACGGTGAAGGTGCGCGGGCCGGTGACCTTCAGGCCGGAGAGGGTGTCGGCGGTCTGCTTCCCGCTGTCGGGGTGGACCTTGTCGTAGCCCTCGATGTAGCCGAAGAAGTAGGCGTTCTTCTGGTTGTTCCTCAGGCTCGCGCCGTAGTTCCAGGCGTCGACGAAGGAGCGGGCGGTGACGGGTTCGCCGTTGCTGAAGGTCCAGCCGTCCTTGACGGTGACGTGGTAGGTGCGCGAGTCGGTGGTGTCGATGCGCTCGGCGAGCATGTTCTCGGCGCGGCCGGTGCGGGGGTTGTACCGCTTGAGGCCGCGGAAGATCATGTCGAGGACCTTGCCGCCCTGCACCTCGTTGGTGTTGGACGGCTCCAGCGGGTTCTGCGGGTCGCCCCAGGAGGAGGAGAGGACGCTGCCCCCGGCGGCTCCCGCGCCGCTCGTGCAGGCGGCGAGCGGCAGGACGGCGACCGCCACGGCCAGGGCCCACTGCACGCGCGTACGGCCACGCATGGGCGCCTCCTGGGGTGCGGTGACAGACCTGTCCTCATATCAACAGACAAGCCGCATATCGCACGTGTGCCGCACCGCGGCACGCCCTCGCTTGAGCCGTACGGCGCAGCGCCGGATCAGGCGCCCTGTTCGGCGGCCACCAGCTCCACCTCGTACCCGTCGGTGTCGGTGAGGTAGCCCGCGTAGTGCCGCGGGCCGCCCGCGTGCGGGTAGCGGTCGGCGAACAGGGGCGACCAGCCGTGCGCGGGCGCGTCCCGCATCAGCGCGTCCACGTCCGCGCGGCCGCCCGCGTGGAAGGCGAGGTGGTTCAGGCCCGGCCGCGTCCGGTCGTGGCCGCCCCCGCTCATCGCGGGCGACTGTTCGAGGACCAGATAGGTGACGCCGTGCCGCCAGCTGCGGCCGTGCTCCCATTCCTGGTACGGCACATGGCCGAGCCGGCCGAGCAGCCAGCCCCAGGAGCGGACCGCCCGGGACAGGTCGGGGACCCAGAGTTCGACGTGGTGCAGCATCCGCCCGTCCTTCGTGTGTGCCGTGGGTGCGCGCGTGCCGTGCGCGTGTGCGTGCCGTGGGTGTGCGCGGCCGGAAAAACGCCGGTTCCCGGCGCCTTCGGGAAGACGCCGGGAACCGGAAGGGGAACCGCTGGGACTACGCCGCGCCGACGACGTCCTTCTCCTCGGCGAAGTGGCAGGCCGACTCGTGGGCCGCCGGCGTGTCCACGCCCTTGAAGCGCTCGGGCACCGCCAGCAGCGGGACCTCCTTGGCGCACTTGTCCTCGGCCTTCCAGCAACGGGTGCGGAAGCGGCAGCCCGAGGGCGGGTTGGCCGGGGAGGGCACGTCGCCGGTGAGGATGATCCGCTCGCGGTGGTCGCGGGCGTCCGGGTCCGGCACCGGGACCGCCGACAGCAGCGCCTGGGTGTAGGGGTGCGTCGGGTGGTCGTAGATCTGCTGGTCGGTGCCGATCTCGGCCATCTTGCCCAGGTACATCACGCCGACCCGGTCGGAGATGTGCCGGACGATCGACAGGTCGTGCGCGATGAAGATGTACGACAGGTTGAACTCGTCCTGCAGCCGCTCCATCAGGTTGATGACCTGCGCCTGCACCGACACGTCCAGCGCCGAGACGGGCTCGTCGCAGATGATGATCTCGGGGTTGAGCGCGAGGCCGCGGGCGATGCCGATGCGCTGGCGCTGACCGCCGGAGAACTGGTGCGGGTAGCGGTTGATGTACTCCGGGTTCAGACCGACGACGTCCAGCAGCTCCTGCACCCGGCGCCGACGGTCGCCCTTCGGGGCCACCTCGGGGTGGATGTCGAAGGGCTCGCCGATGATGTCGCCCACCGTCATGCGCGGGTTGAGCGAGGTGTACGGGTCCTGGAACACCATCTGGATGTTGCGGCGCACGGCCTTCAGGGCCCGCCCGGACAGCTTGGTGATGTCCTGGCCCTTGTAGAAGATCTCGCCGGCGGTCGCCTGCTCCAGGTTCATCAGGAGCTTGGCCACCGTGGACTTGCCGCAGCCGGACTCGCCCACGATGCCCAAGGTCTCGCCCTGGTACAGGTCGAAGGAGATGCCGTCGACGGCCTTGACCGCGCCGATCTGCTTCTTGAACAGGATGCCCTGGGTCAGCGGGAAGTGCTTGACCAGGTTGCGCACCTGAAGGACCGGCTCGCCGCGCTGCGCCGGGGCGTCCAGCACCTCGACGGCCTCCTCCTCGGAGGCCACCTTCACGGTTTCCACCTTGGAGACGTTCGGCGTGGCGTCGTCCTTGGGCTCGTCGTCCTTCGCGAGCTTCGTCGGCTCAGCCATGGATCGTCTCCTTCCAGAAGTGGCATGCGGAGTGACGGCCGGGCAGCTCCGTGCCGTCCAGCTCGGTCACCGGCACCAGCGGCGGTACGTCGGTGCGGCAGACGTCCTGCGCCATGGTGCAGCGCGGGTTGAACGCGCAGCCCGGCGGGATCGCCTGGAGGTTGGGCGGCAGACCCTTGATCGCGTACAGCTCCTGGCCCTTGTGGTCCAGGCGCGGGATCGACTCCAGCAGACCCTTGGTGTAGGGGTGCGCGGGCCGCTTGTACAGCTCGTGCACGGGAGCCGTCTCGACGATCCGGCCGGCGTACATGACCGCGATCTTGTCGGCCACGTCGGCGACGACGCCGAGGTCGTGGGTGATCAGGATCAGGCCCATGTTGTACTCGCGCTGCAGCTCCGCGAGCAGGTCCATCACCTGGGCCTGGACAGTCACGTCGAGGGCCGTGGTCGGCTCGTCGGCGATGATCAGGTCCGGCTCCAGGGCCAGCGCCATCGCGATCATGATGCGCTGGCGCATACCGCCCGAGAACTGGTGCGGGTAGTCGCCCACGCGCTGGGCCGCGGCCGGGATGCGCACCCGGTCCATCAGCTCGATCGCCTTGGCCTTGGCGTCCTTGCGGGACATGCCCTGGTGGGCGCGGAACATCTCGCCGAGCTGGAAGCCCACCGAGAGCACCGGGTTGAGCGAGGACAGCGCGTCCTGGAAGATCATCGCCATCTTGGCGCCGCGCAGCTTGCGCCGCTCGTTCTCCGGCAGGCGCAGGATGTCCTGGCCCTGGAAGAAGATCTCGCCCTTGGCGATCCGTCCGGGCGGGCTGTCGAGGATGCCCATGATCGCCTGCGCGGTGACGGACTTGCCGGAGCCCGACTCACCGAGCACCGCGAGCGTCTCGCCCGCGTTGACGCTGTAGTTGACGCCGTTGACCGCCTTGGTCACGGAGTCGCGGACCGCGAACTCCACGTGCAGGTCGCGGACTTCGAGGAGCGGCGCGGCCCCGTCCGCCCCGGCGTTGGTGGGAGCCATCTCCAGGCTGGTCATGCCGTCACCTTCATCGTGCTTGGTCACTGGGGTTCGACTCATGGCGGCGCCTCACCGCATCTTCGGGTCGAGCGCGTCGCGCAGACCGTTGCCCAGCAGGATGAAGCCGAGTGCGGTGATGACGATCGCGAGGCTCGGGTAGGTCCACATGAAGTCCTTGACGCCCATGAAGTTGCGGCCCGCGGAGATCATGTTGCCCCACTCGGCGACCTCCGGGTCGACGCCGACGCCCAGGTAGGACAGCGACGCCTCGGCCACGATCGCGATGCCGACGTTGCTGGTGGCGTACACCAGCACCGAGGTCAGCGAGTTGGGCAGGATGTGCTTGCGGATGATCCGGCCCTGGCCGGCGCCGAGCGCCTTGGCGGCGTGGACGTAGTCCATCTCACGCACCGACAGGACCTGGCTGCGCAGCAGCCGGGCGAAGGTCGCCCACGAGAAGATGGCCAGCGAGAGCACGACGGGCAGCACACCGCGGCCCATCAGCAGGATGATGACGATGGCGCCGATCAGCAGCGGGAAGGCGAAGAAGACGTCCGCGACGCGCATGATCACGGTGTCCACCCAGCGGCCGTAGTAGCCGGCCAGGGCGCCCAGCGCCACGCCGATGACGACGGCGACCAGGATGGAGGCCAGACCCACGATCACCGCGATGCGGCTGCCGTAGATGAGGCGGGACAGCTGGTCGCGGCCGAGGGCGTCGGTGCCCAGCCAGTGCGCGCTGCCCGGCGACTGCAGGGTCTGCGTGAGGTCCTGCTTGAGCGGGTCGTGCGGGGCCAGCAGCGGCGCGAAGAGGGCCACCAGGACGAGCAGGAAGATGATCACCAAGCCCACCACGGCGAGCTTGTTGGCGAAGAAGCGGTGCCGGATGTCGGTCCACTGGCTGACCCTGGCGACGCTGGGTTCGGCGCCCGGGGCCGCCGGGACGGGACCGGCCGCCGTCGGCTCGCCCGTGCCCGAGACGAGTTCGGTCATTGTGTGACTCCTAGAGGGGAACGACCCTGCGGGTCAGGCAAGGCGGATACGCGGGTCAAGGGCGGCGTACAGCAGGTCGACGACCAGGTTCAGCACGACGAAGACCGCCACGCTGATCGTGACCACACCCACGATGATGGGGTTGTTGTTCTGCTGGATCGCCTGGATGAGCGCGAGACCGATGCCGTTCCAGTTGAAGATCGTCTCTGTGATGATCGCGCCGCCGAGCAGGGTTCCGAAGGAGATGCCCAGGTAGGTGACCACCGGGATGACCGAGTTGCGCATGATGTGCCGGGTCAGGACGGTACGGCGCGGGAGGCCCTTGGCGACCGCCGTCTTGACGTAGTCGGCGCGCAGCACCTCCAGCATGGTGCTGCGGGCGAGCTGGGCGACCAGGGCCGCGTCGATGATGGCGAGGGTGAAGGCCGGCAGGATGATGCCCTCGAAGCTGTCGCCCGCGATGAGCGGGAACCAGTCCAGCTCGATGACGAACACACGCTGCATGATCATGCCGAGCACGATCGAGGGCACGCCGATGGCCAGGGTCGTGATGAAGGTCGCCGACACGTCCCAGATCGAGTATCTGCGCATGGCGGCGAGGACACCGACCGAGATGCCGATGACGATGTCGATGACGATCGCCGCGACCGCCAGCTTGGCGGTGTTCTCCAGCTTCGGGCCGAGGATCTCGGTGACCGGACGGCTCTGCGTGTAGTCCGTTCCGAGATCGCCGGTGACGAGCTTGCCGACGTAGGTGCCGTACTGGACGACCAGCGGCTTGTCGAGCCCGTACTGCTTGTGCAGCTGTTCGATGACGGCCGGGTCGCGCGCCTTGTCACTGCCCGCGATCTGGCCCACCGGGTCGCCCGGGAGCACGAACAGGCAGGCGAACAGAACCATCGTCGCGCCGAGCACGACGATGACCAACTGGCCCAGCCTGCGGACCACATACCTTCCCATGACTGCCTCTCTGCCTCGCTGCCTCTTCCACAGCAGCTCCCTCGCCCCGGAATGTGGGGGTGGGGTGGGGGGCGGGAGCGGTGGATCACACCGCTCCCGACGGTCGTCGAGGGTCGCGGCGTCCGAGCGTCTGCTCGGACCCCGCGACCCCCGGTTGCCGGATGCCGCGCGGGGCGCGGCGACCCGTTACTTCATGGTGATCTCGGACAGGTTCGGGTCCTCGTGGAAGTCCATCTTCAGACCGTCGAACTTCTTGGTGTTGGCGAGACGCAGCTGGGTGCGGTTCCACAGCGGGATCAGCGCCACGTCGTCCATGGCGACCTTCTCGGCCTGCTTGTAGATCGCGTTGCGGCCGGCCTGGTCCTCGGTGGCGCGGGCCTGGGCGAGCAGGTCGTCGAACTTCTTGTTGCTGTAGCGGCCGCGGTTGTCGCCGGTGACCTTGCCGTTCTCGTCCTTGTTGATGGACGCGGTGTCCAGCAGCGGGTACAGGAAGTTGTCCGGCGTCGGGTAGTCGGCGCCCCAGGCGAAGCGGTACATGCCCGTCGCGCCCGGCTTCTGCTGGTCGGCGAGCAGCTCGGCGAACGGCTTGCCGGTCGACTTCACCTTGACGCCGAGGACCTGCTCGAGCTGCTGCTTGACGGCCTGGATCCACTCCTCGTGGCCGGCGCCGGTGTTGTAGGCGACCTCGATGGTGGTGCCCGGCTTCAGGCCGGCCTCGGCGGCGAGCTGCTTGGCCTTGGCCTTGTCCTGCTTGATGCAGGAGGTGCACAGGTCCTTCTGGTACACGTCGGTGAAGACGGGCGGAAGGATCGTCGTCGACTTGGTGTACATGCCCTGGAAGACGCCCTTGATGATGGCGTCGCGGTCGATCGCGTAGGAGACCGCCTCACGGGCCTTGGCGCTCTTGAGCGGACCGTTGTCGGTGATCGGGAGGAGGTAGTTCATCCCGTTCGTGTCGGTCTGGATCCACTCGCCCTGGGGCTCGTACTTGGCCTTGGCGGCCGGCAGCTGCGGGGTGGGCATACGGGCCCAGTCGTACTGGCCCGACTCGAAGCCCTGGTACTCCAGCGTGACGCCGTTGGCGGAGTTCAGGATGTCGATCTGCACCTTGTCCAGGTGGGCCTTGGTCAGGCCGTAGTCGTCGTTGCGGACGAGCGTGATCGACTTGTTGTGCTCCCACTTGCCCTGCATCTTGAACGGGCCGTTGCCGATAGGGGCTTCGTTGTACGCCTTGTTCTTGGCGTCGCCCGCGACCTTCGGGACGGGGCTGAAGACCGTGTGCGTGGTCTTGATGTAGAACTCGAAGTCCGGGGCGGACAGCTTCACCTGAAGGGTGTACGGGTCCGGGGCGGTCAGACCGGTCATGGTCTTCGCCTTGCCGGACTGCACGTCGGCGAAGCCCTCGATGCCGGCCATGTGGTACGCCACGTCGGACGCGGCGGTCTTCACCGCGACGCGGTTCCAGCCGCGGATGAAGGACTCGGCGTCAACGGCCTCGCCGTTGGAGAACTTGGTGCCCTTCTTGATGGTGAAGGTCCAGGTCTTGCCGTCCTTGCTGACCTTCTTCGACGTGGCCAGCGCCGGGTTGACCTTGCCGTCGGCGGTCGGCTCGTACAGACCCGTGAAAAGGTTGTCCGTGACCAGGATGCCCTCGGACTCCTGGGCGTTGTACGGGTCGATGGCCACCGGCTCCGTGATGCCCATCCGGAAGGTGCCACCGGCCTTGCCGGATCCCTTGCTGCCGCCATCGTCGTCGCCGCCTCCGCAGGCGGTCGCCGCCAGGGCTATGACGATCGCACCCGCGACCCACTTGGCGCTGCTGGCACCACGCATGGGTTCCTCCTCTGAGTCCTTATGTTCACCACAAGAGGGAACACGCGACATCCCACGGACATGAAGAACGGGGAAGGTCAAGTGCACCCGCAACGCTCGTGAGCCGGCGCCTCCTGCGGCGCGTGACTCGTCGACCCGAGCTCTACGCGCCTAACTATCTGCCATCGCCTCACTGACAGACCACAGTCATTTGGTCTCGTTTCGATCACACCTGACGTCTACTTCTTCCAAAATCCGGACAAACGGTTTCGCGAAAGATGCCTGCGAAACGGACTTGTTACACAAGTATCGGAGTCCGGTGTCCGAATAGCGGACACGCTGAAGGGATATCAGTTGCGCTCGGCGACGGAGAGTGCTTCCTCGACGGCGTGAGCCAGGCAAACCGGGGCAGAGTGAGCCCGTAGGTCGCCCATATCCGGCCAACCGTACCGCCGTGAAGTGGCGTCTGCGGCCATACATGGGGCTCACACCCGTTCCCTAGGGAAAACCCTCTATGCCCCTGTCTCCGCCCCGTCCGTGATCGTCGCGGATGCGATCACTCACCGCGCCTGGGACGCGATCACGCCATCAGCGGGGGAAGTGGCCGGGACATGGGAGAAGAGGCGGCCGAGTCGCACGGCCCCCCTATAAAGCCGCGCGGCCCTCCCTATAAAGGGGGACGCCGCGAGACCTCGGTGATCTTGCCGACAGGCGCGCGCAGGCGGCACCTCGGGGGCACCCCGTACCATGGGGTGAGGCCGTGGCGTGTTCAGCCCGGCAGGGCGCGTGTACCGAGGACGTACGCGCAGCCGTCCGCACACTCCGGGAGTACGCCTCACTATGGCCACGCGCCACGACATTCGAAACGTAGCCATCGTCGCCCACGTCGACCACGGCAAGACGACCATCGTCGACGGGATGCTCAAGCAGGCCGGCGCCTTCGCCGCGCACCAGCTCGACTCGGTCGACGATCGCATGATGGACTCGAACGACCTGGAGCGTGAGAAGGGCATCACGATCCTCGCCAAGAACACGGCGGTGAAGTACCACCCCAAGGACGGCGGGGACCCGATCACGATCAACATCATCGACACCCCCGGCCACGCCGACTTCGGCGGCGAGGTCGAGCGCGGTCTGTCGATGGTCGACGGTGTCGTGCTGCTCGTCGACGCCTCCGAGGGCCCGCTGCCGCAGACCCGCTTCGTGCTGCGCAAGGCCCTCCAGGCCCGCCTCCCCGTCATCCTCTGCATCAACAAGACGGACCGTCCCGACGCCCGCATCGACGAGGTCGTCAACGAGACGTACGACCTCTTCCTCGACCTGGACGCGGACGAGGAGCAGATCGAGTTCCCGATCGTCTACGCCTGCGGCCGGGACGGCGTGGCCTCCCTCACCAAGCCGGAGAACGGCACGGTGCCGGCCGACTCCGACAGCCTGGAGCCGTTCTTCTCCACCATCCTGGAGCACATCCCGGCCCCCACCTACGACGAGGAACTGCCGCTCCAGGCCCACGTCACCAACCTCGACGCGGACAACTTCCTCGGCCGTATCGCGCTGCTGCGCGTGGAGCAGGGCGAGCTGCGCAAGGGCCAGACGGTCGCGTGGATCAAGCGCGACGGCTCGATCAGCAACGTGCGCATCTCCGAGCTGATGATGACCGAGGCGCTGACCCGCAAGCCCGCCGAGAAGGCCGGTCCGGGTGACATCTGCGCGGTCGCCGGCATCCCGGACATCATGATCGGCGAGACCCTCGCCGACCCGGAGAACCCGGTCCCGCTGCCGCTGATCACGGTCGACGAGCCCGCGATCTCCATGGTCATCGGCACCAACACCTCCCCGCTGGTCGGCCGCGGCGGCACCGGCAAGGGCGCGGACGCCAAGGCGGCCGTCAAGGACCGCAAGGTCACCGCCCGCCAGGTCAAGGACCGTCTCGACCGCGAGCTGATCGGCAACGTCTCGCTGCGCGTCCTCGACACCGAGCGCCCCGACGCCTGGGAGGTGCAGGGCCGCGGTGAGCTGGCGCTGGCCATCCTGGTCGAGCAGATGCGCCGCGAGGGCTACGAGCTGACCGTCGGCAAGCCGCAGGTGGTCACCAAGGAGATCGACGGCAAGGTCCACGAGCCCGTCGAGCGCATGACGATCGACGTCCCCGAGGAGCACATGGGCGCGGTCACGCAGCTCATGGGCGTCCGCAAGGGCCGGATGGACAACATGTCCAACCACGGCTCGGGCTGGGTCCGCATGGAGTTCGTGGTGCCCTCGCGCGGTCTGATCGGCTTCCGCACCGAGTTCCTGACCCAGACCCGCGGCACCGGCATCGGCCACTCCATCCACGAGGGCCACGAGCCCTGGTTCGGCACCCTGCAGACCCGTAACAACGGCTCCCTGGTCGCCGACCGCGCCGGCACGGTCACCGCGTTCGCGATGACCAACCTCCAGGAGCGCGGCGTCCTCTTCGTGGAGCCGGGCACCGAGGTGTACGAGGGCATGATCGTCGGCGAGAACAGCCGCTCCGACGACATGGACGTCAACATCACCAAGGAGAAGAAGCTCACCAACATGCGGTCCTCGACCGCCGACGTGGCCGAGTCGATCGTCCCGCCGCGCAAGCTCTCCCTGGAGCAGTCCCTGGAGTTCTGCCGCGACGACGAGTGCGTCGAGGTCACCCCGGAGGCCGTGCGCATCCGCAAGGTGAACCTGGACGCCCGCGAGCGCGCCCGCGCGGCGAGCCGCGCGAAGCACGGCTGAGGCCGGGGCACGGCTGAGGCCGGGGCACGGCTGAGGTGCCGGCCGTGCGCTGACGCGCGGCTGAGGTACTGACGGGAACGCCGCCCGTGGAGACGTCCGAGTCTCCGCGGGCGGCGTTTTCCGTGTCCGGTATCCGGTATCCGGCGCCGGTCGCCCCCCTGGTCGCCGGGGCGGGGCGGCTGCTTCGGCGGCGGATGCCGGAGGGCGGCTGCTTCGGCGGCGGGTGCCGGAGGGCGGCTACTTCGGCGCCGGCTTCGCGCCCTTCTTCAGGAAGCCCATGTCCTCGTAGACCGGGGTCTGGAAGCCGAAGGCGCCCACGTTGGCCAGGTCGGTGCGGGTGGCGACGAGCTGGGGGCGCTGGTAGAGCGGGATGGAACCGGCCGCGGCCCAGATACGGGAGTCCGCCTTGCGGATCAGGTCCCGCTCCTGGTCCTCGTCCAGGGTGGCGATGGCCTGGTCGAAGAGCTGGTCGACCTGGTCGGTGCCGACCCGGGTGTAGTTCTGCTGGACGTTGAGGGAGCCGTCGGCGGCCGGGGCGGGCTTGGCGTAGACGGGGCGGGCGTCGGTGGCCGGGTAGGCGGAGGCCGGCCACGAGTACAGGGCGAGGTCGAACTGCCCCGAGGCGATGTGGTCGCGGAAGTAGCTGTCCTCGGAGACCTTGGTGATCTCCGTGCCGATGCCGACCTTCTTCAGCATCGCCGTGATCTTGTCCGCCACCTTGCGCAGCGTGTCCGAGCCGGGGCCCGAGGGCAGGACGAAGCGGAGCGTGAGCGGCTTGCCGTCCTTGGCCAGCGGTCCGGCCATGGTGCCGGCCGGCGCGGCGGTGCCCTTGGGGGCGTAGGCGCCGGGCGCGCCGCCCTGGGTGAGGCGGTCCCTGGCGTACTGCTTGCCGTCCTGGGCGAGCTGCTGGGCGCCGCTGCCGTCCCCGGCGTGCTGTCCGGCGTGGTCCTCGGCGCTCTCCTGGCCGCCGGGCTTCCCGCGGTCGCTCTCGGCGCGGCCCTTGCCGTCGCCGTTGTGCTCCACGTCGTCGTCGACGCCGACGATGTACGTGCCGTCCCCGGCGGCGGCGTCCGGGCCGTCCTCGCCCTTGTCGCGTTCGGCGCCGGCCGCCTTGTCGCCCTTCTTCTGGTCCTTGACCGCGCCGTGCACCCAGCCGGCGTCCGTGAGCAGGGCCTGCGCCTGGGCCGCGTCCTGGCCGCCGAGCGCGTCGCTGTTGTCGGCGTAGGCGTCCTGGCCGGACAGCGCGAGGTGGCTGCCGACGGGAACCGCGGGCAGGCCGAGCGGCTTGAGGACCAGGTCGGCGATCTGCTGGCGGTCCAGGGCGTGGGCCACCGCGTGCCGGACGCGTTCGTCGGCGAGCGGGCCGCCCGCGCCGTTGAGGGCGAGCTGGGTGTAGGCGGGCTCCAGCGACTTGCGCACCTGGAACCGGCGCAGCCCGTCCTGCTGCTTCAGATAGGCGCCGAGCGTGCCCCGGCCCTCCGCCACGGCGCGGCGCTCGCGGTCGGCGGCCTTCTCGTCGGAGCCGTGGAGCAGGGCCCAGGAGCGCAGGGCCTTGGCGGCGGTGCGGCCGCCGGCCGGTCCCTTGAAGGGCGAGCTGCCCTGGCTGCCGGCGGCCTGGGCGATGCGGTCGGCGTCGCCGGGGTCGATGTCGGCCACGTCCACCGTGCCGTCGGCGAGGGCGGCGGCGCGCTTGTCGCGGGGCACCTCGTGCAGCACGATCTCGGAGAGCTTGGCGGGGTGGCCCCACCAGCGGGGGTTGCGGGCGAGGACGACGTCCTTGTCCTTGGTGTCGATCTTCTGCACGGTGAACGGACCGGCGCTGACCTTGAGCTTTCGGCGGGCGCCGTCGTTGAAGGAGTTCGCGGTGCCGGTGACGTCCTTCGGGTACAGCGGGGAGAACAGCGACTTCCAGTCGGCGTAGGGGCGCGCGAAGGTGACGCGCACCTCCAGGTCGTTGGCGCCGCGCTCGACCTTCTCGATGCGGTCGTAGCCGGCGTTGCGCGCGGTCCAGTACGCGGAGTCCTTGCCGGACAGGGCGCGCCACTGGGCGGCGAAGTCGGCCGCGCCGATCTCGCGGCCGTCGCTCCAGACGGCCTGCTGGTTGAGCCGGTAGACGACGACCTGCTTGGGCTCGGTCTCCACCACGCGGGCGGAGTCGAGGAAGTCGGCGTCGCGCTGCGGGCGGCCGCTCGCGTCGATGCGGAACATGGCCGGCAGGACGGCCTGCGCGATCCGGGTGGTGCCGGCGTCGGCGTCCGCCTGGAAGGTGTTCAGCGTCTGCGGCATCTCGTCCACCGCCCACCGCAGGGTGCCGCCGTCGGCGATGTCCTGCCGCTTGGCCGACCCGATGTCCTGCCCGGCGAGCGGCTTGCTGCCCTCGTCGTCGGAGGAGCATCCGGCCAGCAGGGGCACGGCGAGGGCGCCCGCGGTCAGGAAGGCGACCGAGCGCATGACCGCCCGTGGTCCGACACCGTCGTACGACATCCCTGCTACCTCCGAGGCCCGCTCCCCCGCCGGTGGACTTGGGTGGGGTTCGTTCACGTTTGGCGGTATTTGGTGTTGATCAGATCTACGCAGATCTACGGCCCACTGAAGAGGAAAGGGTTCGCCAGACGGGGGCGACACGGCGAGGGGGGCACGGAAGGTCACCCGGGTGGAGCAGCGGGGGGAGCAGTGGGGGGTGCTGCGGGTGGTGCAGCGGGACCCTACCGATGCACCCAGTCCTCGCGGTACGCGGTCCAGTCGGCCTCCGTGGCCGCGAAGTCGACGTACAGCGCGACGCCGAACCGGGCGCGGTCGGCGTCGGTGCGGGACAGGCCGAGGCGGACGCCCCGGACGGCGGCCGGCACGGTCTCGGCGTGCGCCTGATGGCCGAACTTGTTCTCGTGGTAGAAGGGCAGGCCCATCAGCAGCTGGGTGCCGGGCGGGGTGACCTCCAGGGCGAGCGAGGTCTGCTGGGCGACGTAACCGCCGTACAGGCTCTGCAGCGGCTGCATGGTGTCGTACGACATCACGGCGATCTGGTCGACGCGGCGGGCGACCTCGCCGAAGTACGCCTGCGACCACCACTTGGGGTGGTTGGTGAGGGTGCCCCACACGGAGTGGAACGCCGGGAGCGGGTCGATCTGGTGGGAGGCGACGGACAGGAGGGCGCCGTGCGCACGGGTGACGGCGCGCAGGTCGTCGAGGAGGCCGAGATAGTTCCGGTCGCCGGAGTGCAACGGCTCCAGGTCGAAGTGGGCGCCCTCGTAGCCGGCGGCCAGGACCTCGCGGGCGGAGGCCACCACGGCGGCCCGGGTGCGCGCCCGCTCCAGGCGCAGCCCGTCCGGTGACTCGCTGGCCAGCACATCGCCGAGCCAGGCCTGCACGCGGACGCCGGGCAGCGCCCGGTGCACGGCGGCTATGAACCAACCGGCCTTCGGATACACGGACTCGGGCAGCGTGCCGTCGTGCTCCAGGGGTCCGGTGTGCACGTAGAGGTCGCGGATGCCGGTGCCGCGCAGCCGCTCGGCCAGGGCGGTCACGTCGGCGTCGGTCTTGCGCCCGTCCACCCAGGCGTGCCCGAGCCAGATCGCGTCCTGGCCGCGGGTGTAGGTCCCGTCGGCGGGGTCCCCGGAGTAGTTCACACGAAGCGCGGCCTCGGCGCCGAGCAACGGCACGAGCAACAGCAACACCAGCACGACGACCCCCCGCCGCACCCAGCGCCGACGGCGCCGGGACCGCTGCCCCGCCCCCGCCGCCCGGGGATCCGGCGCCTCCGGGTCCGCCGCACCCTGGGCGGAGCCCTGCGGGTCCGGCGCCTCCGGACCCGCCGCATCTGGGGCCGGTCCCTGCGGGTCCGACGCCTCCAGGGCTGGCTCCTGCGGGCCCGTCGCCTGCCGGTCCTGCTCCTGCGGGTCCGGCTCCTGCGGGACGGGCTTCTCCGGGGTGTCGCCCGGCTTCGGGCCGGGGCCGGGGCCAGGAACCGCACCCGGGTCCGGGGCGGAGGACGGGTCCCCGCCCGGCTTCGGGCGCGGGCCGAAGGATGAGGCCGCGGTCAGGTCTCGGGGGGACGTCGTGTCCGGGGTTCGGCGCGGTGGGGTCGGGTCTCCGTGTGGTGTGGGTGGCATTCCGTCTCCCCTTCGCGTCGTCCTGGCCCCGCCCGCCCCACCACTGACGCAGCACCGGTCGCGGGGCCGCCCGGGCGGTCATACGCTCCCGAATGTGACGTCATCCCCGCCCCCGGCGCCCCGGCAGCGGCGCGCCGCACCGCACTGGACCGTGCGGGCGACGTGCGCCTTGTTGCTCGTGGGGCCGACGCTTCCGGTGATGACGATCAACAGCGGCACCGCGGTTGCAGCCGCCGCGCTCCCCCGGGCCGGCCCGCCGCACGGCGTCACCGCACCGCCGCAGGACGAGACGTCGGGCACCGACCTCGTCCTGCCGCTCGTCGCGGTCGGCGCGGCCGGCGTCCTCGCCGGGTACGGCTACCTGCGCCGCACCCGCCGCGCGCGCACCCGCACCACCCCGGCCGGCGGCCCGGCCCCGCCGCCGCCCGGACACCCGCCGGAGGCCGCCCTGGACGAACGGGCCCGGGACGCGCTCGTCGGGACGGACGACTGCCTGCGCACCTCCCGCGAGGAACTCGCCTGCGCCGAGGCGCAGTTCGGCGCCGAGCCCGTGGCGCCGTACGAGCGGGCCGTACGGCGGGCCGAGACGGAACTGGCCGCCGCCTTCGCGCTGCGCCTGCGCTACGACCACGGTCTGCCGGGCGACCCGGCGGCCCGGCGGCAGGCGCTGACCGGCATGGCCGGGCGGTGCGAGGAGGCGGGCCGGCTGCTGGACGCCGCGGCCGACGGGTTCGACCGGCTGCGCGCCCTGGACCGGGACCCGAGCGCGGCCCTGCACCTCGCGGAGGCCCGGTTCCGCGAGCTGGCCGCGCGCACCCCGGCGACCGAGACGCGCCTGACCGCGCTCACCGAGCGCTACGCCCCCTCCGCGACCGAGCACGTCACGGGCGACGTGGAACAGGCCAAGGACCGGCTGGTGTTCGCCACGGCCCGCCTCAACCAGGCCCGCCAGGCGATCGACTCGGGCGGCGCACCCGCGGCCGTGGCCCATCTCCGCGCCGCCGAGGGCGCGGTGGCCCAGGCGGCGGTGTTCCTCGACGGCGTCGACCGGCTCGCCGCCGAGCTGGACGAGGCCGCCGCGCTCGTCCCCGCCGCGCTCACCGGCGCGGAGGCGGAACGGGCCGGGGCGGCCGACCGGCTGCCGGACGTGCCGGCCGGCGAGGCGCACTCCCGTCTCCTGCACGCCGACGCCGTACTGGCCTCGGTGCGCGGGGAGTTGACCGCCGGACGGCCGTACGATCCGCTGGACCTGCTGCGCCGGGTCGTCCGGGCGGCGGCCCCGCTCGCGATGGGCCGCACCGGCGTCCTGTCCGCCGCCGCCCTGCTCACGGCGCGCAGCGCCACCGCGGCGGCGGCCGGCTACGTCACCACGCACCGGGGCGCGGTGGGCGCCGCGGCCCGCACCCTGCTCGCCGAGGCGGAACGCCTCCTCGCCGCCCCGGCCCCCGCCGACCATCTGCACGCCGACGCGCTGGCCCGCGAGGCCCGTGAGCTGGCCGAACACGACGTACGCGCCCGCGGGAACCCGTACGCCGACCTGGACGCCCGGGCGAGCGGCACCGCCGGGGCGGTCCTCGGCGGCATCCTGCTCCCCGTCGCCCTGCCCACCGGCGTCCCGCCCGCCTTCGGCGGCCCGGCGACGCGGGAGCGCCGCGCCGTACCGACCGCCTGAACCGACCCAGTGAACCGACCGCCTGAACCGACCCAGTGAACCGACCACACCTGGACCGACCACCTGGACCGACCGAGTGAACCGACCGCTCAGCCCCCGCCGAAGGCGCGGCGGCCCCGGTCAGAACAGGCTCAGCAACGCCTCCGCCGGGTCCATCAGCCCGTTGCCGCTGTCGGGCAGCGGGAGTTCGAACCACACCGTCTTGCCGCGCGGGGTGCGCCGCGAGCCCCAGGCGGCGCTGAGCAGGCCGACGAGCTGGAGCCCGCGCCCGCCCTCGTCGGTGTCGCGGGCGCGGCGGCGGCGCGGCTGCACCAGCCCGGAGTCCCACACCTCGCACACCAGCGTGCGGTCCAGCAGCAGCCGGAGGCGGATCTCGCCCTCGCCGTAGCGCAGGGCGTTGGTGACCAGTTCGCTGACCAGGAGTTCGGTGGTGTCCACCAGCGGCTCCAAGTCCCAGGCGAGCAGCTGGGAGCGGGCGTACTCGCGGGCGCGGCCGACGCTGCGGGGCTCGCGCGGCAGCGTCCAGTCGCCGACGGACTCGGCGGGCAGCCCCTGCACGCGGGCCATCAGCAGCGCGATGTCGTCCTCCCCGTGGTGGCTGCCGAGGGTGTTGAGGACGTGGTCGCACACGTCCTCCAGCGGCCGGTTCTGGTCGGCGAGCGCCCCGACGAACGCCTGCAGCCCCTCGTCCAGCGGATGGTCGCGGGACTCGACCAGGCCGTCGGTGTAGAGGGCGAGCAGCGCGCCCTCGGGGAGTTCGACCTCGACCTCCTCGAAGGGCTCGCCGCCGACGCCGAGCGGCATGCCGGGCGGCACGTCCAGCATCAGCGCGGACTCGCCGGGTTCGACCAGGACGGGCGGGAGGTGGCCGGCGTTGGCGAAGGTGCACCTGCGGGTGACGGAGTCGTAGACGGCGTAGATGCAGGTGGCGAGGTAGACCTCGGACAGGTCGGCCTCGCGGGGGCGGCGGGCCGCGCGGGTGGCCTGCTGGACCCCGCCGGGCGCTCCGAGGCCGCGGGCGATCTCGTCCAACTGGGAGAGCACTTCGGCCGGTTCGAGGTCGAGCAGGGCGAGGGTGCGGACGGCGGTGCGCAGTTCGCCCATCGCGACGGCGGCCCGCAGCCCGCGGCCCATCACGTCGCCGACGACCAACGCGGTGCGGTGGCCGGGCAGTTCGATGACGTCGAACCAGTCGCCGCCGACCTCGCTGGGGCGGCCGGTGGCGGCGTTGCCGGGCAGGTAGCGGCAGGCGATGTCGAGGCCGGAGGCCTCCGGGTCGCCGGGCGGGAGCAGGGACCGTTGCAGTATCAACGCCCGCTCGTGCTCGCGCCGGTAGAGGCGGGCGTTGTCGATGCAGACGGCCGCGCGGGCGGCGAGTTCCACGGCGAGGGCGCGGTCCCGGTCGCCGAACGGTTCGCTGCCCTTGGTCCGCGCGAACTGCGCTAGCCCCACGACCGTGTCGTGCGCGACCATCGGGACGGCGAGCGTGGACTGCACGAGGCCGCCCTCCTCGCCGGGCACGAGCTGCGGGCGGGCGGTGCGCAGGGCGTCCGCGCAGCGGGAGTTGAAGGAGAAGTGGTGGACGGCGCCGACCTCCACATGGGGGCCGGAGCCGGGCAGCGGCGCCCCGGAGACGGCGCTGGCGAAGGCCACGCGGCGCAGTTCGGCGCTGCCGTCGGCGAGTCCGGGCGGGGCCTCGTCGCCGGTCAGCAGGCCCTGGTAGAGATCGACGGTGGCCAGGTCGCAGAAGCCGGGGACCACCACGTCGAGCAGTTCCCGGGCGGTGGTCTCCAGGTCCAGGGAGTTGCCGATGCGGGCGCCGGCCTCGTTGAGCAGGGCGAGGTTGCGGCGGGCGGCGGCGGCCTCGCGGGCGGCGGCGCGGCGGGCGGTGATGTCGGTGCCGAGCCAGGCGATGCCGATGGGCCGGCCGGTGCCGCTGTGCACGCGGTAGAGGTTGATGGACCAGTGGCGGCGTTCGTCGGAGCCGGGCACGTGGCCGGTGACGTGCAGATCGGTGATGGAGTCGCCGGTCTTCAGGACCCGGCGCAGGATCGCCGTGACGCGTTCGGCCTCGGCGCGCGGCAGATAGTCGTGCACGCCCTTGCCGCGGTGGTCGTCGGGGGTGCCGCCGAAGATGGAGGCGAACCGCTGGTTGGCGCGGCGGATCCGGAGGTCGGGGTCCAGCAGCAGGAACCCGAACGGGGATTGGCCGAAAATCGCCTGCGAGGCGGCGAGGTCGGTCTCGATGCTGCGCAGGGTGCGGACGTCCACGACGATGCAGACGGCGGCCTTGTCGCCCTCCGCGGTGCGGGTGGGCATGACGTACACCTCGGCGAGCCCGCGCACGACGCGGGGGCCCGGGCGACGGCGGTCGTCGCCCGTACCGGACCGGCCGGGGTCCGTGCCGGTGCGGTCGAGGGCGGTGCCGGTGCGGTCGAGGTCCGTGCCCGCGGGGGCGTGGGCCGCCCCGCCGTGGCCGTGGTCGCCGTAGTCGCCGGGCGCGCGGTCCGGCGGGACCGGCAGGCGGAAGGGGACCACGCCGGTCCACTCCCGTCCGTCGAGGATCTCGGCCATCTTCCGCTGGCCCTGTTCGCGCAGATCGGAGTCGATGAACGCGTCGATGGGGTCCATGCCGACGGCCCGCTCGGCGGGAATGCCGAACAACTGCTCGGCGCGCAGGCTCCACTGGTCGACGTGGCCGTCGGGGCCGATGGAGAACGAGGCGACCTTTATGTAGTCGTAGATGGAGCCGGGCGGGTTGCTCTGCCACATCGCGTCCACGGGCGGCGCCCCTTCGGCGGAGCCCTCACCCGTGGACCTCGTCATCGCGCCGTCCGACGGGTCCTCGGACTCCGTGGCCTTCGCTGGTATCTCGCTCACGCGAACCGTCCCCTCCAGCTCACCGCATCCGGCACCGGTCACCGGAGGCGGCTGCCCGCAGTATCCAGCACTACGGCGCCGCGCGACACGGTGTTCACGATCACAGGACCATCCCGATGTGTTTCGGTCCGGCCTGCGACAACACACCAGTCTTCTAACCAGGCGACACCCCCTCGAACCCCGTGACGGCCAATCGTCGTCGCCGACCGTCACCGGCGGCGGCTCCGGGCGGCCGGCGGGCGGGGCCGGTCGCGGGCCGGTCATGGACCGGTCCCGGCCGTACGCGGCCGTACGCGGCCGGATTCCCGGCGGGCGGCAACAGTCATCACGGACCGTCACGTACGGCCGCCGGACACGGCGGGCAACCTCACTTGTGGCCGTCGGGCACGGCGGGGACCGCCAGTTCGAACCAGACCGTCTTGCCGGCCGCGGCGGGACGGGTGCCCCAGCGGCGGGAGGAGGACGCCACCAGTTGCAGACCGCGTCCGCTCTCGTCGTCGGGGCGGGCGGGGCGTTCGCGGGGCGGGTCGGGCAGCGGATCGGAGACCTCGACCAGCAGCACGTCCGGCAGTCCGGTGGGCCGGATCAGGCGCAGGCCGATCGGTCCGCGCGCGTGCCGCAGGGAGTTGGTGACCAGTTCGCTCACCAGCAGGACGGCGGTGTCGCCGACACTGTCCAGCTCCCAGGTCCGCAACTGGCCCCGGACGGCCGCACGCGCCGTGCGCACCGCGCCGGGGTCCGCGGGAAACGTCCACTCGGCGCAGTCGCCTTCGGTGTCGATCACGCCGATCACTTCCCAGACCAGGGAGCCCATCACATACCGTTTCATACGATTAATGGGCACATACCCGGTATACGTCACGCAGTACCGTCCCGCACCGTCCCTCTCACGCCTGCGATGGCCCGCTGTGCTGCGAACGGCGCACAGGGGCGCGGGGAGGCACCGGCGGGACGCGGACGCCGACAGTGCGCCGCGTACGCGCCGGAGCCCTCGGAGGTGACGGCGCGCCGGGACGGCGATCCGCTTCCCGGCGGTCGGCGCGCCGGGGCCGCGGTCCGCTTCGCGGCGGTCGGCTCTTTCGGGGGGGCGGCGATCCGGTCCTTCGGCTTCCCCGGTGGTGCGGGGTCCGGAGTGGTGCGGGGTCCGGCGGCCGACCGGCGGCCTGGCCGGCCGGCGGGTCAGGCGGTGCCGGGTGCGGCGGGCGGCGGGGTGGCCGGGAGGTGGGCGAGGGCGGCGCGTACCGCGGGGACGTCCTGGTCGAGCCAGGGGACGGTCCAGATCTCGTCCGGCGTCAGCCAGCGGAGTTCGTCGTGGTCCTGAAGGGCCTTCGGGGCGGCGGAGCCGGGGCGCAGGCACGCGGTCCAGACCCGGAGTTCGTAGGGCGGCCGCAGCGGCCAGCTGCCCGGCACCGGCTCGGCGACCTCGGCATCGACACCGAGTTCCTCGCGCAACTCGCGGACGAGCGCGTCCTCGGGCCGCTCCCCCGGCTCGACCTTGCCGCCGGGCAGTTCCCACCGGCCGGCCAGCTCAGGGGGCGCACTACGGCGCGCGGCCAGCAGACGCCCACCGTCGAAAAGGGCGCCCCCCACCACCACGATCGCTTCACTCATGCGCGGGAGCCTACGGGAGCCCGAAGCCACCCGACGCCGCCGACCACGTACGACCACCGGCCGACCGCGCCCGGCCGAAGCCCAGAGCACACACCGCCACGTCACCGCCCACGCACCGACGAAGCAGCGCGCACCGCCACCGCAACGCCGATCCGCGCACGACCGGCCACCGCCCCTGCCCGCCACCGGCCCGCACGAACCGGCACCCCGGGCAGACCGAACACCGACGACCCGACAGCCCGATGAACCGACAGCCCGATGAACCGAGAGACCGACGGCCCCGCGACACCCGCGAGCCGGGCGGCCGGTAAGCCGGACGGACCGGCAAGCCGGGGACCGGCCGCCCGCGCGACGCCCGTGCACCGGACAGCCGATGCGCCGAGCAGGCCGACGGGTCGAGGCCGACGGACCGGCGAGCCGCGAGGCCGATGGGCCCCGCGACCCGGCCGGGCCTGCGGCCCGGTCGTCAGCCGCTGCCGTCCATCCCGCCGCCGTTCTGCCCGACGCGCTCGACCCAGTACAGCTGCTTGTGGCCGCGGCTGTCGAGGCTGTCGGCGATCTCCTGGGCCTCCGCGCGGGTGGCGTACCTGCCCACGCGGTAGCGATTGCCGTTGTCGTCCTGACGGACGACGAGCCAGGGAAGAGTGATCGTGCTGTCGTTCATCCCGCCCCACTGCTCCTTCCCGCTCCCGTGCGCCTTCGCGCGCCGGAGCCAGCGCCCGCGACCGGCATCCGCCCCCTCTGTCGCGCCCCGCACGCCGAGGAAACCGCAGTCCGCATATGCCCGAGCCTACGCCCTACCTTCACGCAGCGAATACGGGTTTTCACAAAGAGGTAGGCAACCGGCCAGTAACCCAGGGGCGCACAGAGGCGAACGCGCCGCCCCTGGCGTGGGTGTGTGACGTACGGGACGTATCGCACCGGAGCGGGGCGACCTGCGAGAACGGCCGGAATCCAGCGCCCGGCACAGCCGCCCGGACGCCGCCGCGCGGGCGGAACCGCCGCCGGGGGGCGCGCACCCGCGCGCGCACCCCGGCGTCACACGGAAGCGGCGCGCCGCGCGAACCGAGACGCCCACCCCCGCGGCGCCCCACCCCGCGGCGCCCCGCCCCGCCCCGCGGCACGGCCGCTCGCCGCGGTTACTTCACGGGCAAGTGGTACGCCACCCGGTACCGGTCGGCGGGGATCACCACGTCCGCCGTCTCCACGGCGCGGCCGGAGGCGTAGAAGGTGCGCTGGACGACCAGGACGACATGGCCGGGGACGCCTCCGAGGGTGTGCAGTTCCTCGGCGAGGCCGGGGCGGGCGCCGACCTCCTCGGTGACGTTGTCCACGATGACGTCGATGGCGCGCATCCGCTCCACCACGCCCATGCCGCCCAACGGCCCCTCCTCGGGCAGCATCACGGGCGTGCGGCCGGTGAGGGCGAGGGGCTCCCAGGAGGTGGAGAGCATCATCGCCTCGCCCGCGTCCCGGTAGACGTACTTCGTGCACATCACGCGGTCGCCGGGCTTGATGCCGAGCCGCTCCGCGATGGCGCCGCTCGCCTCGGTCTGCGCGCTGCTGGACTCCCAGGTGCCGCGCGCCTCGGCCGCCGCCTGCTCCTGCCGGAACGGGGTGGCCCCGCCGACCGGGCGGAACCCGGAGCGGGCCACCCGGCGCGGCACGGGCCGCTCGCGCACATACGTCCCGGACCCGGAGCGGCCCTCGACCAGGCCCTCCGCCATCAGCACCTTGCGCGCCTCCAGCGCGACGGTGTCCGAGACGCCGTACTCCTCGCGGATCCTGGCCTGGGAGGGCAGGCGGGTGTGCGGCGGCAGCAGACCGTCGACGATCTTCTGGCGGAGATCACCCGCGACACGCAGATACGCCGGCTGCTCACCGAAAGTCACTGGCCACTCCCATCAGGTTCTACAGACAGCAACAGCCTGACAACCGTAGGTTGTAACTTGCAAGCGAAGGCCAGGGAATCACTCGATGTGATGACGTCTGCCGTCGGAGGGCTTTACCCAGGCGGTTTCTCCCCGCTATGACGGCCGTCACACCTCATCCCGCCGCCACCCCTCCGTCCCGTGGGTCCGGACGCCTCCGGCCCCCGCCCCGGCAGCCGGGACCTGAACTTCGCGTCCCGTGACCGATAACGATCGGTCGCCCGCGCCGCCCGCGCCGCACGAGCCTCCCCCGACGCCCCCGCCCCCGCCGTCGTCCCGGGACACACGCACCCCAGGGGCTTAACCTGCGCTCATGACCCCTCTGCCGGACCGCTACTGCCCGACCGACGGCGTCCGCATCCCCGGCGCCTCCCTGGCCTGGTGCTGCCCCTCCTGCCACGGACCCCTGGACCTCGACTTCTCGCCCACGCCGGCCCCGCTGAAGTCCCTCACCGGACGCGTGAACTCCCTGTGGCGGTACGCCGAGACGCTGCCGCTCGCGCCGCCCACGATCTCCCTCGGCGAGGGCCGCACCCCGCTGGTGCCGCTGACGGACGACATCTCGGCCAAGCTCGACTACCTGATGCCGACGCTGTCCTTCAAGGACCGCGGCGCGGTGCTGCTGGCCGAACTCGCGCTGCGCGCCGAACCCCGCCGGGTGGTCGCCGACAGCAGCGGCAACGCGGGCACGTCGGTGGCCGCGTACTGCGCCCGCGCGCGGCTGCCCTGCACGGTGTACGTCCCGTTCGGCACCTCGGCGAAGAAGCTGGAGCAGATCGAGGCGCACGGGGCGCGGGTGGAACTGGTCGACGGCGGCCGCGAGGCGGCCGGGGCCGCGGCCCGCCGGGCGGCGGACCAGCCCGGGACCTTCTACGCCTCGCACGTCTACAACCCGTACTTCCTGCACGGCACCAAGACCTACGTCCACGAGCTGTGGGAGGACCTCGGCGGCCGCCTGCCCGACGTCCTCGTGCTGCCGGTGGGCAACGGCACGCTGCTGCTCGGCGCGGCCCTGGCGGTCGCCGAACTGTACGGCGCCGGGCTGCTGGACCGGCGGCCGGCGCTGTGGGCGGTGCAGGCGGCGGCGGTCGCGCCGCTGGCCGAGGCCTTCGCGCAGGGCGCCGACGAACTCACCGGGACCACCCCCGTCGCCCCCACCCTCGCCGAGGGCATCGCCATCCCCCGCCCGCCCCGCGCCCGCCAGATCCTGCGCGCGGTCCGCGACTCGGGCGGCACGTTCCTGACCGTCACGGAGGACCAGATCCGCCACGCCCAACTGGACCTGGCCTCCCGCGGCCTGTTCGTGGAGTCCACCGGCGTCGCCTGCTGGGCCGCCGTACGAGAGGGCGCCCTGGCCGGAAAGTCAGCTGCGGTCCCCCTGTGCGGCGCCGGCCTCAAATCAGGCCTCGCGCACGCCTAGCACCGTGCACAGCTAGGTGATTCCCGGCTCAACCAGGCGGCGCGGCCGAGGTCCGTACGCCGAACCACTGCTCGGCGTCCCACTCCTCGAATCGTGCCGCCTCGGTGAACCCCAGCTTCGCCGCGAGGCGCATCGAGCGGTCGTTCGCGGCCTGGGTGCAGAGCACCACCGGTTCGCCGGGGAACGCGCCGGCGAACCAGCCGAGTGCCGCCGCGCACGCTTCGGCCGCGTACCCGTGCCCCCACGCCTGAGGCAGGAACATGTAGCTGAGCTCGGCCTCCCCGCTCTCCGGACGGATGTGGCCCGGACGCTCCGCGGCACGCCGGTCCAGGCCGACCGTGCCGATCATCGCTCCGTCGAGATCGATCACGAAGAGACCGGGGCGCCGCGCGGGCACCTCGGGAACCGTGCGTTCGAGTTCGTCGCGCGGCCGGGGCCCGCCGAGGTAGGCGCGGACCGCCGACGAGGCGAACAGCTCGATGAACACCGCACGGTCCCGGGCCCGGGACTCGCGGAGCACGAGCCGCTCGGTCCTGATCGGGGCGGGCGGCCAGGCGACGGGTCCGAGCTCGGTCATGGCGGGCAACCTAGCGCACGCCCTCAAGGGGGCGGGCAGTCCCGCTCAGTCTCCGAAGGCCGCGGCCCGGGTGTGGCTCTCCCAGGCGGTGATCTCTTCGCGAGTCTGGTCGAGGTGGGTGAGGAGCGCGGTGGCCGCGTCGTCGCCCAGGGGGAGGCGGCACGGCCGCTGGTGCGGGCGTACGCGCAGGCCTGCCGGCCGGTGGCGGAGGGCCGGTGAGGGGCGGCCGGTGAGGGGACCGGGCCGCGCACTCGGGCGAACACCCGGAGGGAAACCCAGGGAAGCACCCGGAGTAACCATCCGGGGGCGCCCGGAGACATACCCGGAGGGCCCCGCCGGTGGCCGGCGGGGCCCTCCCGTCCGCCTCGCGCCGTGACCGGCCGGGGGAGCCGGCCCGTACGCGAGGGGCGGTCGATGGACGGGGCGGTCAGAACTCGTCGGCCCCGTTGCGCAGTTCCGGCGTCCAGTAGCCGGTCTTGGCGACCGCCTCGTCGACCGCGAGGCCGCCGGCCGGGGCCTTCACGTCGACGCTGCCCTCGGCCGGGCCGTCGGGGGCGAAGAGGTTGACGGTGAACGAGGTGACGACCTTGTTGTCCTCGTGGACACCGCCGTTGGCGACCCGCACGTTCGCGTACGCCGGGTCGCCCGGCGCCAGGACGACCTGCACCGGGGGCTTGCTCTTGGCGACGGCCGGGATGTCCTTGGCGGTCTGGATGGGCCCGAAGGCGATCAGCGGGTACTGGAGCAGGCGGCAGGAGCGGCCGGAGATGTTCTTGGCGGTCAGCACCACGTGCTCGGTGGGCGTCTCGTCGGCCTTCTCCACCGTGATCCGCACATCGCCGTAGGCGCAGGCGGGGGCGGACGCGGAGGACTTGCCGGAACCGCCCGAGCCGCCCGCGGACGTGCCGCTGCCGCCGCCCGACGTGCCGCCCTTGTTCTTGGCCGCGGTCTGCGCGGCGGCCCCGCCCGTGCCCGAACCGGAGCCGTCGGAGCCGTCCGTGTTCGAGCCGTCCGTGTTCGAGCCGGCGTCGGTCTTCGAGGTGGCGTCGGGCTTGACGGCGGTGGCGGTCTGCGACGACGCGGCGGCGCCCTCGTCCTTCGTGCCGGTCCCGTCGCCGCCGCCGCACGCGGTCAGCCCCAGCGAGAGGGCGGCGACGGCCGCGGCGGCCAGGACGGTGTGCTTGCGGTGGTTGCGCATGGTGGTTCTCCCCCGTGACGGTGGTGAAGCGGTCGTTTCCGGCACCGTTCCTCGATGCCGGACACCAGCTTCCGCACCGGCGCTGCCGTCCCGCTTACGTACCGCTAACGCCCCGCTGCCACGCACCGCCAACGCCGCGCCGCCCCGTACCGTTAACGCCCCGCCGCCAGCCGGGACAGCAGCTCGGCCGCCCGCTGTGAGCCCTCGGTGAAACCGGCCGCCGCCGCGGCCCGGGTGGCCGACCTGAACTGGTCGGCGGCCTCCGTGACCCGCCCGAGCCCCGCCAGCGCCTCGCCCCGGACGATCTGCAGCTCGGCCCGGCCCACCGCGGCGTGCGGCGAGACGAGTTCGGCGGCGCGCGCGGTGTGCGCGAGGGCAGCCGCGTACCGGCCGGTGGTCAGGCAGTGCCGGGCCAGGTGCCCGAGGGTCAGCACCTGGGTCGCGGGGTGGCCGGTGCGGTCGGCGAGGGCCACCGCCCGCGACATCAGCTCCCCGGCCCGCCCCATCTCGCCCACGCCGTTGAGCACGGCGCCGAGGTTGACGTAGGCGATCGCCTCGCTGATCGTGTCGCCGGCGGCGGCAGCGAGTACGGGCGCCTGCTCCAGGTGGACCAGGGCCTCGGTGTCGCGGCCCTCCTCGTGCAGGATCCAGCCGAGCAGCGCCCGGGTGCGCGACTGCGCGTCCAGGTCGCCCACGAGTTCGGCCGAGGCGAGTCCGGCCTCCAGCAGCGGGGTCCAGCCATCGGTGATCCGCCACAGCATCAGCGGCCACTGCACCAGCGCCAGCCGCCAGGCCCGGTCGTGCAGGCCCAGGGCCGCCGCGGCGGCGACCGCGCCCTCCAGCGCGGCGCGCTCCGCCTCGTACCAGGCGAGGGCGGCGGCCCGGTCCTCGAACTCCGGTGTGGCGGCCGGGCGGTGGGCGTCGGCGGGCAGCGCGTAGCAGGGCTGGGAGCCGGGCTCGGCGGCCGCGTCGGCGGCGAGGCCGGTGTAGAGGTAGTGGTCGAGGAGGCGGCGCAGGCCCTCGGGGTCGGCCTGCGGGGCGAGGTGGCGCGCGTAGAGCCGGACCAGGTCGTGGGGCGTCCAGCGGCCGGGCACGGACTCGGTGAGCAGATGGGCGGCGGCGAGCCGGTCCAGGTCGGCGGAGGCCTGCGCGGGGGTGGTGCCGGCGAGGGCGCTCGCCGTGAACCGGTCCAGATCGGAGCCGGTGTGCAGGCCGAGCGCGCGGAACATCCGGGCGGCGGGCTCGGGCAGTTGCTGCACGGTCAGCCGCAACGCCGCCGATACGCCGGTGTCCTCGACGTTCAGCAGCGCCAACCGGCCCTGCTCGTCGGCGAGTTCGTGGCCCATCGCGGCCAGCGTCCACTGCGGGCGGCCGGCCAGACGGGCGGCGGTCACCCGCAGCGCGAGCGGCAGCCCGTCGCACAGCCCGGCCAGCCGCTCGGCGGCCTCCGGCTCGGCGGCGATCCGGTCCTCGCCCAGCACACTCGCGAGCAGCGCCGCCGAGTCGGCCGCCGGCAGATGCCCGAGCGGCACCGGGCGGGCGGCGTCGGAGGCGACGAGCCCGCCGAGCCGGTCCCGGCTGGTGACCAGCGTGGCGCAGTGGTCGCCGCCGGGCAGCAGCGGGCGTACCTGCTCGGAGGAGCGGGCGTTGTCGAGGACGACGAGCAGCCGCCGCCCCTCGGTCAGCGTCCGGAACAGCGCCCCGCGCGCGGCGGCGGTCTCCGGGACGCGCTGCGCGGGCACGCCGAGCGCGAGCAGGAACTCCCGCAGCACGGTCCCGGCATCGGGCGCCGGGGTGTCGCTGAAGCCGCGCAGATCGGCGAAGAGGCGTCCGTCGGGGAAGCCGGCGCGCCGCCGGTATGCCCAGTGCAGGACGAACGCGGTCTTGCCGACGCCGGCCGGCCCGGTGACCAGGCAGACGGGCGCGTCGCCGCCGTCCACGGCCGCGTCGAGCGCGGCGAGTTCGGCCCGCCGCCCGGTGAAGCCGCGCGGCGGGCGCGGCAGCAGCTCCGCTACGGGGGGTGCCTCGGCGGGCGGCGGGGCGGACGCCGTCACGGGCTCGGCGGCTTCGGCGGGCTCGACCGGCTCGGCGGCCCTGAGCAGCGTGGCGTACGCGTCGGTCAGCGCCTCGCCCGGGTCGACGCCGAGTTCGTCGGAGAGCAGGCGGCGGGTGCGGTGGTACCAGTTGAGGGCGTCCGACTGCCGACCCGAGCGGCCCAGCGCCAGCATCAGCGCGGCGGCCAGGGACTCGCGCAGGGGGTGCGCGACGGCCTCGGTGCGCAGCACGGCGGCGGCCCGGCCGTGCTCGCCGAGCTGCCCGTACGCCTCGGCCAGCGCCTCCACGGCCGACAGCCGCAGATCCTCCAGCCCGGCGGCGGCCGCCTCCAGCGGGCCGCTGCGCACGGTCCCGGTGAGCGCGGGCCCCTGCCAGCAGGCCAGCGCCTCGCGCAGCATCCGTACGGTGTCGGCGGGCTGCCGCTGCACCCGGGCGAGCCCGACCAGTTCCTCGAACCGGTGCGCGTCCACCAGCGACTCGGGCAGCTGGAGTTCGTACGCTGCCCCGTGCGTGGCCAGCTCGATGCCGTACTCCCGCGCACCGTGCGCGGCGAGCAGGGCGCGCAGCCGGGAGACGTGGCCCTGGACGACCGTCTTGAAGTGGAGGGGCGGTTCCTGCTCCCACAGGGCCTCGGTGAGCCGGTCGACGCTGACCGGGGTGTTGGGCCGCAGCAGCAGCACGGCCAGCAGCGTCGCCCGTTTGACGGGACCGAGCGGAACGTCGCCGCTCTCCGTGACCACGGCCACGGACCCGAGCAACCGGAACTCCACGTCCTGCCTCCCCGATGAGCGTCCCAGTCCCGACCTGAGGATACGCGGAGTAATCGCCGCCCGGCTCACCCGCTCGCCGGGTTGGCGTGAGAGCGACGGTGGGGTGGCGTCGGTCGGGGGGTGAGGGAGGGGGATTGCGGGGTGCGGTCACCCGGGTGGCGCAAGAGGGGGTGGGGCGCCGTCACTCGCCCGGCGTCCGGGGAGGGCAGTCATTCGGTGGACGCCAGGGGAGTCATTCGGTGGATGCGAGGACAGTCATTCGGTGGACGCGAGAGGGCAGTCATTCGGTGGATGCGAGGGCGCCCTCGGCGTCGCCCGACGCGTCCGTCACGCCCAGGCGCTCCTGCTCCTCCTCGACGATCCGGCGGGCGAGTTCGAGGTCGGACACGTCGACCGCGTCGGGGCTGGCCTCGGCGACGGCGCTGCGGCGGGCGTAGGCGTCGAACAACCGGGACTTGCGCTCCAGCAGCCGCACCAGACGCTCGTCCACGCCCCCGGTCGCCAGGAGGCGGTGCACGCGGACCGGCCTGATCTGGCCCATCCGGTGGGCGCGGGCGACCGCCTGATGCTCAGCGGTCGGCTTGACCTGCGGCTCGCACAGGACGACGACGGAGGCGGCCTGGAGGTTGAGCCCGACACCGGCGGCCTGGATCTGCGCCAGCAGCACGGCGGGGCCGCGTACGCCGCCGAAGTCGTCGACGATCCGCTGCCGCCGGGCGGCGGGGACGGCCCCGGTGAGGGGACCGAACACGGGGACGCGGTCACCGGGAGCCGGCGCGAGCGCCTCCCCCACCACCCCCAGGACGTCCTTGAAGTGGGAGAAGACCACCGTCTTCCGGCCGTTCTCGGCGGCCTCGCGGACGATCTCCCGCAGCCGGTCCAGCTTGGCCGACTTCTCGGGCCGCGCGTACGCCGCCCGCCGCATCGCCATGAAGTTCCCGGCGCGCACGGCCTCCCGGTACGCCTCCTCGTCCGAGGCGCTCAGCTCCTCCCACTCGTCGGTGTGCTGGAGACTCGGGAGTTCGGTGAGCACGTCCTGCTGGTTGCGCCGCAGATAGACGGGGGCGACGGCCTTGCGGAAGGCGACGGAGCCGACGACCGCGTCCCGCTCCCCGAGGGAGTCCGCGAGCGTCGCGTCGATCATCCGGACCAGGTTGCGGAACTCGGCGACCCGGTTCTCCATGGGGGTGCCGGTGAGGAAGAGGCAGCGTTCGCACCGACCCGCCCACAGGGCGACGGCCTGGGACCGCTTGGCGGCGGGGTTCTTCACGGAGTGCGCCTCGTCCACGACGAGCAGGGCGGTCTCGCCGTCGTCCGGGGCCGGGAGTCCGCGCAGCGCGTCGAAGGTGGTCACCGCGACCCCGCCGCGTTCGCGCCAGTCGGCGTACGCCTCGTGCCGGCCGGGGCCGTGCAGCGGTACGACGCCGAGGGTGCTGCGGGACTCGACCTCGCGGGTCCAGTTGACGAGGACGCTCGCGGGACAGACGACGAGGAAGCGGCTGTGCCCCTCGGCGGCGAGGTGGGCGAGCACGGCGATGGCCTGGACGGTCTTGCCGAGGCCCATCTCGTCGCCGAGGATCACCTTGCGCCGGGCGAGGGCGAAGCGCGCGCCGAAGGCCTGGTAGCCGCGCAGGGAGACCCGGCGGTGCGTGTCGTCCAGGCGCTGGGTCCGCACCCGCTCGGCGATCTCGTCGGGCAGGAACCCCTCGGCGGCGGCCGTGTCGGGCGGGTGCCCGGAGATCTCGGCGAGCAGGCCGTAGTAGTCGGCGGAGCGGAGTTCGAAGTCCACCCAGGCCGCGAGGTCGGACGGGGCTCCGCGCAGCAGATCGACGGAGGCCTGCGCGAACAGCTCGGGCAGACCGGCCCGTTCGGCCTCCTCGACCAGCGAACGGACCTCGGCGACCGCCGCGAGGGCGCGCGCCTTCTTCTCACGGCCGGTCAGCAGCAGCCGGAGGCGCCCGGCGGCGGGCCGGGCGTCGGCGAGCAAGGGGGCGAGCCGCTGCGCCAGGCCGGTGGCCTTGGCGACGGCGCGCTGGGCGTCCGGGCCGGCCTCGACGAGCACGTGCAGGGCCGCGACCAGGGCGGTGGTGCGCAGTTCGGGCCGGTCCACGTCCAGGTGGACGGCCGCGGTCTCGTGCACGGCCTCGGAGATCCGGCGGGCGGCGGCGAGGATCTGGCCGACGGTGCGCTCTCCGACGCCGGGTATCTGCCGCAGCCGGTAGGGCCCGGCGTCGAGGACCTGGGCGACCGTGCGCAGCCCGCTCTTCTCGACGCTCCCGAGGCGCAGCCGCCCCTCGGTGACGTCCTGGAGCCGGCCGACGGGGATGGCGTCGAGTTCGCGCCGCACCACGGCGTCCCGCAGCGGCTCCAGCGCGGCGCGCACGGCTTCGACGGCCCGCGCGTGATCGGCGACGACACCGCGCGCGGCCTCCTCCAGCCGCGCCGCACGCCCCAGCCACTCCCGCGCCACCAAGCCCCCTCCTCACCCTCCCCCCAATAGTCCCATCCCCCAGCCCCCAGTCCCCAGCCCTCAGCCCCTTGTCCTCAGCCCCCAGTCCCCCGGTCCTCAGTCCTCAGTCCTTCAGCATGGCGTCGCGCACGGGGAGCCAGTCGAGCGCGGAGCGGATGCCGTCCTCCAGGGACAGCTTCGGCGTCCACCCGAGCAGCTTCTCGGCCCGGTCGCCGACGGTGTACCCGCCGGCGACGTCACCGGGACGGGCCTCGGCGTCGACGGTGACCAGCGGGGTGCTCACGACGTTGTCGAACGCCGCGCACAACTCGCGCACGGTGGTGCCGGACCCGGTGCCGAGATTGATGGCGAGCGACGGCCGGGCCGGGGTGAGGATGTCGTCGAACCGTTCGATCGCCGCGATGTGCGCGGCGGCGAGGTCCCAGACGTGGACGTAGTCGCGGATGCCGGTGCCGTCGCGGGTCGGATAGCCGACCCCGGTGACGGGGAAGGGCGTGCCCGCCTCATGGGCCCGGATCAGCATGCCGAGCGCGTGGGTGGGGCGCTTGAGCTGAAGGCCGGTCCGCAACTGCGGGTCGGCGCCGATGGGATTGAAGTACCGCAGCGACAGCACCCGCAGCTGCCCGGCCGCGGCGATGTCGGCGAACATCTCCTCGCACACCGCCTTGGTCCGCGCATACGGACTCTGCGGCGCGAGCGGCGATTCCTCGGTGACGGCGGAGCCGTCCTCGGCCCGGTAGGCGGCCGCCGAACTGCTGAAGACGAGCCGGTCGCAGCCGTTGCGCCGCAGATGCCGCACGAACTCCAGGCTCTTGACGACGTTCGCCTCGTAGTAGCCGACCGGGTCCGCCACGGACTCCGGCACCACGATCAGCGCCGCGCAGTGCACCACGGCGGAGATGTCAGGATGCTCGGCGAAGATCCGGTCGACCACTTCCCCGTCGGCGATGTCCCCCCGGTAGAAGACCCGCCCCTCGACGAACTCGGCCCGCCCCCGGGCGAGGTTGTCGAGAATCACGGGAGTGATCCCGGCATCCAGACAAGCGGAAGCCACGGTACTCCCGATATACCCGGCACCCCCGGCGATCAGAACAGCCATACGCCTTCTCTCCCATCCCGATCAGAACCCCGACGGCCACTGCCCCGCCCCGACGACTGACACGGGGTGGCGGCAAGGCTAACGAACGGACGGTGGGGGCAGGGTGAGGACGCGGTGGGCGATCGGGCAGGAAGCGGGCACGGTGGACGAGTAACCGTAACCGGTGCTCGTCCAGTGTGTGATGCGGACTCCGTAACCGCGGCTGGTGGGAGACGAGAGAGGACGACGAGGACGGAAGCTGATCCGGTGGGCGGCACGACCTGGGTCATGCCGCCCGCGCCGCGTTCCTCCGGGCCCTCCCTCCGCGCTCACAGTGACCAGGCGGCCAGCAGATCGACGGGACCGTAGGCGGCGTCGAGCCCCGAGCACTCGACTCCGCTGCGCGAGACCGCCACGACGGGGACGGGTTCGCCGGTGAGAGCGGCACGGTGGCGGTGGAGAGCCGCCAGATCGTGCCGGTCGAAGGGCGCCTGTTCCAGCCACTTGACGGAGCCGACGAAGAACAGTTCCTTGGCGATGGGGGCGCGGTCCGCTCCGACGATGTCGATCTCGACGTCGTTGGTGCGGGTCCAGTAGCCGCCCACCGCCGGGGCCGCGGGCAGCCTGCCGTCGGGCAGGATCCGCGCCAGGGCCTCGCGGACCAGGGGCTCGACGGCCCGGCCGCGCCAGCTGGTCCAGTTCTCCCGGATACGCGCCAGGGTCAGATCGCCGCGCCCCCGCTCGATCTCCTCCATGGACGGGCCCAGCAGATGCAGCCAGAACCGCAGGTAGGGATCTGCCACCCGATAGCGGCGATCCTTCGACGGGCGCAGCGACACGGGCAGCTCCGCGGCGACGATCCGCTTGTCCGTGAGCAGCTCCAGCGCTCGCTGCAACGGCGTGGCCCCGATCCCGCCGGCCGCCCTGGCGATGTTGGTGAAGGTGCGCTCGCCACTACCGATGGCGGCCAGCACCGTGCGCGCCTGCGCCTGCGGGGGGAATTCGGCGGCCAACGAGCGCTCGGCCGACACCAGCAGGGCCGAGACCGGATCGCTCAGCGCCTCACCCAGGAAATCCCACAGCCCCGCTCCGCGCGGCCACTCCGCGCAGATCAGCGGCAGCCCACCGGTCACCAGAGCGGCGTCGAAGGCTTCCGCCGGACCCAGCCCGAGCATCCGCCCGACCTCGGCGGGGTTGAGGGGTCCCAGCACCATCTCCCGACCACGCTGGTGGAAGGGCCGTCCGTAGCTGTTCAGTGCCTCCATCATCGACAGATCGGAGCCGATGAGGACCAGGAGCACCGGCTTGGTCTCCAGCACCCGGTTCCAGGCACGTTGCAGCACACCCTCGAAGGCGCCGTCGGCATCCATCAGGTACGGCACTTCGTCGACGACCAGCACGCTCGCCCGGTCGGCGGGCAGCGCCGCGGCCAGGACGTCGAACGCGGCGTCCCAGCTCTCCGGCCGCGCGGCGGCCACCAGCCCCGCCAACGGCAGCGTCGACGTCTGGGCGTCCCGGGCAAGCCGCGCGAGATCGTCCCGGGGAGACGCGCCGGTCGCCGCGTAGAACAAGAACGGGGCCCCGGAACGCTCCGCGAACCGCTCGACCAGCCGCGACTTGCCCACCCGCCGCCGCCCACGCAACATCACGCACCGGCCGGGCCGTTCTCCGCCGACCCCCGCCGCCACCTTTCGCAGCTCACGCTCGAGTGTCGCCAGCTCCTGCCGACGGCCCACAAAGTCGACCACACCTACCTCCGCATTACTAACGTCGAAGTTAGTAACATCGAGATTAGCAGGCGTCTCGTATCGGTGTGCCGATCGTGGCCCCTACTCAACCCAGACGAGGCTTCCACGTCGGCCTGTGTTGACTCCCTCCCGACGGCCGATCACGGGTGTCCCGCGGACTGGCTGCGGACTGGCCGGGGGCTTCGAGGGGCGAAAGCCCTGGCGTGCCCGTGAGGCTTGCGAGGAGACTGTGCAGGTGAGCGACTCCTGCCCCCGTCCGTGCTGCGGGCACCGCGTGCTGGAGGACGCGTTGCCCGGCGCGTACGGGATCTGCCCCCTCTGCTTCCGGGAGAACGACGGGGTCCCGTCCCGCCGGCCCACCAGGGCCGGCGGGACGAACAAGGTCTCCTTCGAGGACTGGGCGGCCGAGAACCGCTCCCTGTGCCCCGCCGACCGCTCGGTGCTCTGCTGATGGCTGCCCACCTTCTGGCGGCGCGACCACCAGTGACCGCTCGCCTCGAGAGACTCGTCCAGCAGCTCGACGACTCGTCCGGCCCGTCGTACGACGCCCGCGCGGAACTGATCGGCATCGGCTCCGAGGCCGTCCCCGCCCTCGTCGACGGCCTGCCCTCCCTCGGCGGCTTCGGTCAGCTGACCGCCATCGCGGTCTTCGAGGAGATGGGCGATCCCCGTTGCGGTTCCGCTCTCATCGGCCTGCTGGGCAGCGACCACCCGACCGTCCGCGAATGGGCGGCCATGGCCCTGGCGAGCCTGGAGACCGACGGCGCCACCGGGCCCCTGCACCGCGCCCACCGCGCCTGCCTGGAACACGCGACCCCACCGGACTAGTCCGTCGGCATCCGCTGGGCGCTGACCGCACTCGGCGCACGCACCCCCGTCGTACCGGCGCTCACCGCGCGCCTACGAGCCGCCACCGCGGACGACGCCCCAGGCTGGCCCTCGGCCCATTTCACCGAGGTCATCAACGACCTCGCCCACCACGCCCAGGTGATCCTCTACTCCCAGTTCTGGCGCATGGACGCTGGCCGTACGTACGGCGCCTCCGGCCCCGGCCTGGACCGGGAACCCGACTGGACCGCGCCCTGGGAGCACATGGCCGAAGAGTCCCGCGCCTGGTCCCTCCTGGAAGCCTCCGAAGCCCCCGTCGGCGATGATGCCTTCGTCGCCCCCACTTGGATCGACCGCACCGACCTGCACCCGGAGAGGTGACCCATGCCGTCCCGGCACCCCGAGGAGATCGGCTGCGGCCATGTGGTCAAGAGGTACGTGACGCGGACGTACGCGGGCCTCCCGCGCTATCTCGTACTGAACGGCGGGCGCTTCCTGGGCCCCCGGTGGCGGCACACCACCCGCTTCACCCGACACCTGATCGATGACGCCGCCGCGATCACCGACGAGGAACTGGAAGCCCTCCTCGGCTACGAATGGCGCTCGCGCCTCACCGCGGCCTGGCTGATCGGCGTCCACCGCCGCGAACGGTTCCGGGCACGCATCGGCGACCTGCTCCTGGCCAGCGAGGTCTGCTATTCCGGCGGCGCCTACTGCTTCGCCCTGGCCCGCTTCAGCACCCATGCCGACGCCGAGATCCTCACCGCCTACCTCGACCGCTACCTCCCCCGCACCGACCTCCACTACGACCAGCCCGCCGCCCTCGGCGCCCTCCTCCGCCTCGACGCCCACCTCGGCACCCGCCACGCCGACCGCTTCACGGAGCCCGACGGCCTCTGGGACGAGTGGGTCAAGGGCGTGGAACGCCTCGGCTATCCCAGCTACTCCCCCGTGGAACAGCGCCGCTCGACGGACCTCCAGTGCGAGTTCGCCGACGGGTGGTCCCGCCCGTAGTCCCGTCAGGGCCGCGCACCGGTCGCCCGCGCGGACGACAAAGGCCGCCCGACCCGCTCTACCGCGGGTCGGACGGCCTTTCGCCGGACGTATCAGACGTTGAAGCGGAATCTGCGGCGCAGGGCTCCCACCTGCGTAAACGCAGTACTGGAAGTGGCTATCCAGCACCTATCCAGCACGGTGACAAGTCACCCAGCTCATCCGGCACGGCAAAACCCGCTCGACCTGGGACAGGTTGTGTACACATGGCACACTCGGTACGCTTGAGCGCATGACACAGCCACTGCCCATAGAGTCCATCCGCGACGTACGTGCGCACCTAGCCGAGGTCGTGGAGCGCGCCGATCGAGATGACATGCCCACCGTGATCACCCGACGGGGCAAGCAGATTGCCGCCGTCGTCTCCATCGAGGTGCTGCGCAAGTACCAGGAATGGGAAGAGCGCGAGATCAACCGGATCATCGACGAACGCATGGCCAACCCGGCACCCGGCATCCCGATCGAGGACATCATGAGGGAGACGCTGGCGCGCGGTGAGTGAATACCGAACCGTCTTCCGGCCAGAGGCACAGGCCGAGCTCCGGAAGATCCCTCGCGACATGGCCCTACGCATCCTGACCAAACTGACCGAACTGGAGCGCGACCCCCTCGGCTTCAACACCACCGCGCTCGTGTCACAGCCAGAACGCCGTCGACTGCGGGTCGGCGACTACCGGGTCGTCTACACGATCGACAAGGGAGAGCTTGTGGTGTGGGTCGTCCACGTCGGGCATCGCTCCACCGTTTACGACACCTGATTCGGCAGCGTCAGCCATTCCAGCGCCTTCAGCACTTCGCTGGACACATCCTTCTGCTCTCCAATTGCCGCGCCATCCCACAGCATGTGGAACCGAGCAACTTCAGGCTCGGGTTCCAGTGGCAATATCCTGAGCAAGAATCAGAACGACTAGTGCGAGGAAACTCCAGTCGGGGAGCACCGGATTTGAGAACAGGTCGTGCACACGCCCGTGACTACCGACCCCGTTCGTCCTGCGGGCCAGTTCACGCGTTGCTGGAAATCCGGCCTTCCGATGCAGCGCATGCAGCTCTTCACTCAGCCGTCGCATGGGCCCATCCGGCAGCCCTGGCTCCCTCAGCTTGGGTCTCCCTGTCCGAGGCGAACCTCGACCACTGCGCGTGACGCGCATCTGATCCCGTCCAGTGACGTCTGATGCCGTCCAACACTGTCCAGAACTGTCAAAACCGCGCGCGGCGGGCCACGCTTGATGCGTCAACATCGAGCGAAAGGACGCGGCATGGCTGGTGCAACGGCTTCTAATCGAGGGCCTACTCACTCAGCTACCTGCACCCCTGACCTTTGGCGGCGCCGGAAGGTAGGAGCTGACGCAACCGATCAGGTCGTCACAGCGGTTCCATCCTCAGCGCCCAGCAGAGGTGACTAATCGTCAGAAAACCAGCACCGAAGCAGCACGGTATGGACGAAGGGGCCGGGCTCTCGAAAACCCGGCCCCTTCTGATCTGCTTGTTTGCCACATCAGCGACGTGGTGTTACTTCATCCACTCAAACGTTGAAGCGGAACTCCACCACGTCCCCGTCCTGCATGATGTAGTCCTTGCCCTCCATGCGGGCCTTGCCCTTGGCGCGGGCCTCGGCCACCGAGCCGGTCTCCACGAGGTCGGCGAAGGAGATGACCTCGGCCTTGATGAAGCCCTTCTGGAAGTCGGTGTGGATCACACCGGCCGCCTCGGGGGCGGTGGCGCCCTTCTTGATGGTCCAGGCGCGGGATTCCTTGGGGCCGGCCGTCAGGTAGGTCTGCAGGCCCAGGGTGTTGAAGCCGACGCGGGCGAGGGTGGCCAGGCCCGGCTCCTCGGCGCCCACCGACTCCAGCAGCTCCAGCGCGTCCTCCTCGTCCAGCTCGGCGAGGTCCGCCTCCAGCTTGGCGTTGAGGAAGATCGCCTCGGCGGGGGCCACCAGGGCGCGCTGCTCGTTCTTGAAGTCCTCGTCGGTCAGTTCGTCCTCATCGACGTTGAAGACGTAGAGGAAGGGCTTCGTGGTGAGCAGGTGCAGGTCGTGCAGCAGCTCGCTGCGCTCGGTGCCCTGGACGATGCCGTGCGCGAAGAGCGTGTCGCCCTTCTCCAGGATCTCCTTGGCCTCCTCGACCGCCTTGACCTTCGGCGCCACGTCCTTCTTGATCCGCGACTCCTTCTGGAGGCGGGGCAGGACCTTCTCGATGGTCTGCAGGTCGGCGAGGATCAGCTCGGTGTTGATCGTCTCGATGTCGTCCTTGGGCGAGACCTTGCCGTCCACGTGCACGACGTTCTCGTCCTTGAAGGCGCGGATGACCTGGCAGATCGCGTCCGACTCGCGGATGTTCGCGAGGAACTTGTTGCCCAGGCCCTCGCCCTCGCTGGCGCCGCGCACGATGCCGGCGATGTCCACGAAGTCGACGGTGGCCGGGATGATCCGCTCCGACTTGAAGATCGAGGCGAGCTGGGCGAGGCGACCGTCCGGGACGCCCACGACACCGACGTTGGGCTCGATCGTGGCGAACGGGTAGTTGGCCGCGAGCACGTCGTTCTTGGTCAGGGCGTTGAACAGGGTCGACTTGCCGACGTTCGGCAGACCGACGATTCCGATCGTGAGCGACACGTTGCGACTTCCCGTACGTGAGGAGACTGGCGGCCAGGCGGCCGATCCACCAGTCTACGGCGTGCGCCGCCCCGCTTCGGCGACGGTTCGAACGCTTGGCCGCGCCACGCCGTGCGGCGTGTCAAACGGCCTATTCAGCACATAAACAGACCTAGGTTGGTCCGGTGGAGCAACACAGGACGCGACCCCAGCAGCACGGACCGCGACGCGGCAGGCCGCCCGCGCCCCCGCAGGGCATACAGCAGCCGGTACGGCCGTCGGCCCGCGCCCGCCCCCGACCGGCCGCGGGAGGAGCGCGCGGCCCCGACCGGCCCGCGCCGCGCCGGGCGCCCTCCCCCGCACCCCCCGTCTCCGCCCCGGCCGGCGCCGTACGACGGCTTCGGCGGCTGCCCAACCCGCGGCTGACCGGGCTCGGCGGCGGGCTGTTCTGCGGTGCGGTGATGTTCGCGCTGGGCTGTCTCGACGCCCTGCTCCTCGATGCCTCGCCGGCCGTGTACGGCGTGCTGTTCGTGCCGGTGTGCGCGCTGACCGCCCTGTGGGTGCGCAAGGGCGACCTGCTGACCGCGCCCGTCGTCGTGCCGATCGGGTTCACCGTCGGGCTGCTGCCGGTGGCCGACGGCGAGGGGGTCCTCGGCACCCTGATGGGCCTGGTGACCGCCCTCGCCACCCAGGCGGTGTGGCTGTACGCCGGGACGCTGGTCGCCGGGGCCACGGCGCTGGTACGGCGCGCCGCCCTGGCGGTGGCCGCCCGGCCGGCGGTGCGGAGCCGGCGGCCGGGCGGCGGCCGCCAGCGGCCGAGCTGACGCTGTCGGACCGCGCCGTTCGTCCGGTCGACGCCGTCCGCTGGGCCCGTGTCGTCCGCCGGGCCCACACCGTCCGCCGGGTGAGCGCCTCATCGGATCAACACCGTCCGCTAGGGGCGAGGCCGTCGACCGGGGGCCGCCGAGGGGGTGAGTCGCCGGGCGCCAACGCTTCACACCGCCGGGTGCGGCCGCGTACCTCCGGGTGGGGCCGGGCCGGACCCGACACCGTCAGCCGTCCTGCGCCGCCCGCATCGCCGCGCCCACGATCCCCGCGTTGTTCTGCAGCTGCGCGGGGACGATCTCCGCCCGGACGCCCTCGATGAGGGGCAGGAACTTCTGCGACTTGCGGCTGACGCCGCCGCCGATGATGAACAGCTCGGGCGAGAACAGCATCTCGACATGGGCCAGGTACTTCTGGACCCGGTGCGCCCACTGCTCCCAGGACAGCTCCCGGTCGTCCTTGACCTTGCTGGAGGCGCGCTTCTCCGCCTCGTGGCCGTCCAGCTCCAGGTGGCCCAGCTCGGTGTTGGGCACCAGGGCGCCGTCGATGAAGACCGCGCTGCCGATGCCCGTGCCGAACGTCAGCAGGATCACCGTGCCCCTGCGGTCCTTCCCCGCGCCGAACTGCATCTCGGCGACGCCCGCCGCGTCCGCGTCGTTGACCACCGTCACCGGCAGGCCGCCGAGGCGCTCGCCGAACAACGCGCGCGCGTCGGTGTCGATCCAGCTCTTGTCGACATTGGCCGCCGTGCGGATCGTGGCGCCGCCGGTGACCACGCCCGGGAAGGTCAGTCCGACCGGGCCCGTCCAGCCGAAATGGTCCACGACCTGCTTCACGCCGTCGGCCACCCCGTCGGGCGTCGCCGGGTGCGGGGTGAGCACCTTGCACCGCTCCTGGGCCAGGTCGCCCCGGTCCAGATCCACCGGGGCGCCCTTGATCCCCGAACCGCCGATGTCCACACCGAAGATCTGCATGGCTCCACGTTACGGGGTGGCACTGACAGTCACGCCAGTGGCGGCCGGACCGGGGCCGCCTGACGGGTGTCCTCCCGGGCAGCCGGGCCGGGGCCGCCTGACGGGTGTCCTCCCGGGCAGCCGGGCCGGGGCCGCCTGACGGATGCCCTCCCAGGCGCCCGCCACCGCCGCCCCGCGCTCGGCCCTCCGCCGCGCTCAGTCCTCCGCCGTGCCCGACCCGCCGCGCTCGGCGACCAGCGAGGCCGCCTCCTCGCGCAGGTCGCGGCGCAGTTCCTTCGGCAGGGAGAACGTGATGGACTCCTCGGCCGCCTTGACGATCTCCACGTCCTCGAAACCGCGCCCCGCGAGCCATTCGAGCACCTGCTCGACCAGCACCTCCGGCACCGACGCGCCCGAGGTCACGCCGACCGTGCTCACGCCCTCCAGCCAGGCCTCGTCGATCTCGTCGGCGAAGTCCACCAGGTACGCCTGGGCGGCGCCGGCGAGCTTGGCGACCTCCACCAGCCGCTTGGAGTTGGAGGAGTTGCGCGAGCCGACCACGATGACCAGGTCCGCCTCGGCGCCCATCTGCTTCACCGCGAGCTGGCGGTTCTGCGTGGCGTAGCAGATGTCGTCGCTCGGCGGCGAGATCAGCTGCGGGAACTTCTCCTTCAGCGCGTCGACCGTCTCCATGGTCTCGTCCACCGAGAGCGTGGTCTGGGACAGCCACACCACCCGCGACGGGTCGCGCACCTCGACCTTCGCCACGTCCTCGGGGCCGTCCACCAGCTGGATGTGCTCGGGGGCCTCGCCGGAGGTGCCGATGACCTCCTCGTGGCCCTCGTGCCCGATCAGGAGGATGTCGTAGTCCTCCTTGGCGAACCGGACGGCCTCCTTGTGGACCTTGGTGACCAGCGGGCAGGTGGCGTCGATGGTGGCGAGCCGGCCGCGCTCGGCCTCCTCGTGCACGACGGGCGCCACGCCGTGCGCCGAGAACATGACGATGTTGCCCGGCGGCACCTCCTCCGTCCGCTCGACGAAGACGGCACCCTTCTTCTCCAGGGTCTGCACGACGTACTTGTTGTGGACGATCTCGTGCCGGACGTACACCGGAGCCCCGTACTGCTCCAGGGCTTTCTCGACGGCGATCACGGCGCGGTCCACACCCGCGCAGTAGCCCCGGGGGGCGGCGAGCAGGACACGGCGGCCAGACGTAGCAGTCATGGCCCCATCGTAAGGGTGCCCCCGGCGGGCCGGAGATCGCGCGGCCCCCATCGACGCCCCCGGTCCCGTCCGGCACCCCCGATCCCGTCCGGCACCCCTGGTCCCGTCCGGCGCCTGCCGTCCCTGTCCCGCGCCGCCGGCGTCCGTGCCGTCCCCGTCCCGCGCTACCGACGTCCGTGCCGCCGTCGTCCGTGCCGCCGTCGTTGTCGGCGCCGGCCGCTACCCTCGCGGACATGGCCATCTCCACGTCCCCCGAAGCTCCCCTGCCCGTCGGTGAGGTCTCGCGGCTCATCGGCGGCTGGATCGACCGGCTCGGCGCGGTCTGGGTCGAGGGCCAGATCACCCAGCTGTCGCGGCGGCCGGGCGCGGGCGTGGTGTTCCTGACGCTGCGCGACCCGTCGTACAACATCTCGGTCGGCGTGACCTGCTACCGCGAGGTGTTCGACGCGGTCGCCGACGTCGTCGGCGAGGGCGCCCGCGTCCTCGTGCACGCCAAACCGGAGTGGTACGCCCCGCGCGGGCAACTGTCGCTGCGCGCGGCCGAGATAAGGCCGGTGGGCGTCGGCGAGCTGCTGGCCCGGCTGGAGCAGCTGAAGAAGAACCTCGCCGCCGAGGGCCTGTTCGCGCCCGAGCGCAAGAAGCCGCTGCCCTTCCTGCCCCAGCTGATCGGGCTGGTGTGCGGGCGCGCCTCCGCCGCCGAGCGGGACGTCCTGGAGAACGCCCGGCACCGCTGGCCCGCCGTCCGCTTCGAGGTGCGCAACGTCCCCGTGCAGGGCGTGCACGCCGTCACGCAGGTCGTCCAGGCCGTCAAGGAGCTGGACGAGATCGAGGACGTGGACGTGATCGTGGTGGCGCGCGGCGGCGGCAGCGTGGAGGACCTGCTGCCGTTCTCCGACGAGCAGCTGGTCCGCGCGGTCGCCGCGTGCCGTACGCCCGTGGTCTCCGCGATCGGCCACGAGCCGGACACGCCGCTGCTGGACTACGTCGCCGACCTGCGCGCCTCCACCCCCACCGACGCCGCGAAGAAGGTCGTCCCGGACGTCGGCGAGGAGTACGAGCGGGTGCGGCAGCTGCGCAACCGCGCACGGCGGTGCGCGCAGGCGCACGTGGAGCGGGAGGAGCGCGGGCTCGCGCACGCGCTGGCGCGGCCCTGCATGGAGGACCCGCACCGCATGATCGACGAGCGGGCGGACCATGTCGCCGCGCTGCTCGACCGTGGCCGGCGCACGCTGCGGCACCTGCTGGACCGCGCCGACTCCGAGCTGGCGCACACGCACGCGCGCGTGGTGGCCCTCTCCCCCGCGGCGACGCTGCGGCGCGGGTACGCCGTCCTGCAGCGGGCGGACGGCCATGTGGTCCGCGATCCGGCGGAGGTGACGGCGGACGAGGCGCTGCGGGCACGGGTCGCCGAGGGCGAGTTCACGGTTCGAGTCGACATTTAGGGTGGGCGGATGACAAGCAAGGCAGCACCGGCACAGGAGACGCTCGGCTACGAGCAGGCGCGCGACGAGCTGATCGACGTCGTACGGCGCCTGGAGGCGGGCGGCACCAGCCTGGAGGAGTCCCTGGCGCTGTGGGAGCGGGGCGAGGAGCTGGCCAAGGTGTGCCGGCGGTGGCTGGAGGGCGCCCGCGCCCGCCTGGACGCCGCCCTGGCCGAGGAGGCCGCGGAGGACGAGGACGAGGACGGCGAGGAGTAACCGAGCCGGAGGCTCGGGGGCGCGGCCAGCGGGCCGGGGCGGTATGCGGCCCGGGGCGGTATGCGGGCCGGGCGGTCCGCGCCCGGCGGGCGGCTGCGGCCCGGCAGCCGGCTACGACCCGGGAGGCGGCTGCGGCCCGGCAGCCGGCTACGACCCGGGAGGCGGCTGCGGCCCGGCAGCCGGCTGCGGCCCGGTGGGCCGTGCGCTTCGGGGCCTACGGCTCCGGACGGGGCTGCGGCCCCGGGCCGGCCGTCGTCAGTCCACCGTAGGGCCGCCCTCAGGCCACCGTCAGCCCGCCGTCAGGCAGTCGTCGGTCCGCCCTCGGGCCACCGTCAGCCCGCCCTCAGGACGTCTTCTTCAGTTCCAGCGCCTGCGCCATCGCCGTGAGCCGGTCGAAGCCCGCCGTGCCCGCGACCACCGTCGTCGATCCCTTGCCGTCCTCGTACACGAGGGCGTCGTAGCGGCCGCCGGTGTACCGGGTCCAGGTGCGGCCGTCGATCTGCTGGGTCACCTTGGTGGCATGGCCGCCCTGGCTGGCCTCGTCGATGAAGTCCTTGCGTTTCTGCGTGGACTGCTCGACCGCGACGTACTGACCGTCGGGATCCTGGAAACCCAGGTGCCAGAGGTCGCCCTGGTCGGCGCGGTAGCGGACCGAGGTGGCCTTCCAGCCCGCGGGGAGCCCCTCGGGCGCGGCCACCGGGTAGGAGGCGGCGCGGCGCGCCGTGATCAGTTCGACGCGGTAGTCGACCGGCTTGATGTCAGGAGCGTGATCGTCGTGCGGGACGAAGATGTAGACGACCGCCGCCGCCAACACGGTCACGCCCAGGGAGGCGATGGTGCCCCGGACTGTCTTCTGCTTGCGGTTCGAACCTGCCACGCCTCCTATCGTCGCAGGTGCCCGATCCGCTCATCCGTGGGGTCCCCTGCTCATTTTGTCTGCCCGGCGATAGAGTCAAGGCCAGAACCCTCATCCGGCCGTCGTCGTATCAGAAAGGTGCGCTCCGATGACCGAGCATCATCACCTCCCGTCCGAGCTTGAAGTCCCCGAAGAGGCCCCTGACCGCAACATCGCCCTGGAACTCGTCCGGGTGACCGAGGCCGCCGCGATGGCGGCCGGCCGCTGGGTCGGGCGCGGTGACAAGAACGGCGCCGACGGCGCCGCGGTCCGCGCCATGCGGACCCTCGTCTCCACCGTCTCGATGAACGGCGTCGTCGTCATCGGCGAGGGCGAGAAGGACGAAGCCCCGATGCTCTTCAACGGGGAGCGCGTGGGCGACGGGACCGGGCCGGAGGTCGACATCGCCGTCGACCCGATCGACGGCACCACCCTGACCGCCAAGGGCATGCCGAACGCCATCGCCGTGCTGGCCGCCGCCGAGCGCGGGGCGATGTTCGACCCGTCCGCCGTGTTCTACATGGACAAGCTGGTCACCGGGCCGGACGCCGCGGACTTCGTCGACATCGACGCGCCGGTGTCCGTGAACATCCGGCGGGTGGCCAAGGCGAAGCGGGCCACGCCCGAGGACGTCACCGTCGTCATCCTCGACCGGCCCCGGCACGACGGCGTCATCAAGGAGATCCGGGAGACCGGTGCGCGGATCAAGCTGATCTCCGACGGCGACGTGGCCGGCTCGATCCTGGCGCTGCGCGACGGGACCGGCGTGGACATGCTGCTCGGCATCGGCGGCACCCCCGAGGGCATCATCTCGGCCTGCGCGGTGAAGTGCCTGGGCGGCACCATCCAGGGCAAGCTGTGGCCCAAGGACGACGAGGAGCGGCAGCGGGCGATCGACGCCGGACACGACCTCGACCGGGTGCTGGGCACCGACGACCTGGTCTCCGGCGAGAACGTCTTCTTCGTCGCCACCGGCATCACCGACGGCGAGCTGCTGCGCGGGGTGCGCTACCGCTCGGAGACCGCGGTCACCGACTCGATCGTCATGCGCTCGAAGTCCGGCACGGTCCGCCGCATCGACTCCGAGCACCGGCTGAGCAAGCTGCGGGCGTACAGCGCGATCGACTTCGACCGCGCGAAGTAGGTCCGGCGGCGCGAAGCGGTCAGTCCCAGGCTCCGAGGAGCCGACGGCCTTCGTTCTCGTACGGCGACGGGCGCCTCCCGGTGCGGAGGGAGGTGCCCCCACCCGTCCACGACGGCTCGCCCGTGACGGCCCGCCCACGACGCCCGCGCCGGCTCCCCGGACGCCCGCGCCGTACCGACAAGCCCCGCGCCGTACCGGGGAGGCCCGCGCCGTGCCCGGCGGCGCCAGGCGGCGCCGGCCGAGCCCGTCGCCGCGGCGGAGCGCGCCGCGTCGTGCGCCGGCCGGCGTCCGGCTAGCCCGCCTGCGCTATCCGTCCCGTCGTGCGCGCGGTCTTCTTCAGTTCCATCTCGCGGCGCCTGCGGCGCGCGAGGACGACGCGGCGCTCCGCCGCGGTGAGGCCGCCCCAGACGCCGTACGGCTCGGGCTGGAGCAGTGCGTGCTCGCGGCACTCGACCATCACCGGACACCGCGCGCAGACCCGCTTGGCCGCCTCCTCGCGCGAGAGCCGGGCGGCGGTGGGCTCCTTGGAGGGCGCGAAGAACAGGCCGGCCTCGTCACGCCGGCACACCGCCTCGGTGTGCCAGGGTGCGTCTTGGTCCCTGTCCCGCACTGGCACCCGCTGGGCCGGGACGGCAGCGACCTGCAGGGACGTATGCGGCGGTTGCAGCACGGTCTTCTCCTGACGACGGCTTCGCGAGCAGCTCTGGGGTGCCGTGAGTCCCACGGACCCCTCCGAGAGACGATGCAGCAAGGCCTACCCGCTGTACGCGCGCCTATGCACTCGGTCGTGGACCGTGCGGCCGGTCAGAGGTGCTTGCGCAGCCGCTTGTCGACCTTGCGCTGCACGCGGTCGAGGATGTCCGCGACCAGCTTGCCGCGCTTGGGGCGCGCCTCCACGTTCCCCAGGACCGCCCAGCCGTCGACGTAGACCACGGGGGCCTGCGGATCGGCCGAATCCAGCGCCGTCACCTCGAAGTTACCGAGGACGCCGCCGCCGGTGCCGCGCAGCGAGACGTTCTCCGGGACGCGTATCTGGACGTCGCCGAAGACCGAGACGGCCTTGATGACGACCTGCTGGTACTCGAATATCGCCTCGCTGAGGTCGATCTCGACGCTGCCGAAGACCGCGTACGCGTGCAGCCGGCGTCCGGCGCGCCAGCGGCCCTTGCGGACGGCGGCGCTGAACACCGCCACCACGTTCTCGTCGGCCCGCGGGGGTATCTCACCGGCCGGCGGGCGGTGCGGCGCGGCGGTGTACGCAGGGCCGGTGCGGTCCTGGTGGGCGGCGGGCAGGTCCTGGATGAAGACCTCCAGCTCGCCGACCGTCTTGGCGCTGAGCACCCCCTCGACGCGCTCGGCGTGCTCGTCCGCGGTGAGACGGCCCTCGGCGAGGGCGTCGCGCAGGATGTCGGCGATGCGGTCGCGGTCGGCGTCCGAGGCGCGCAGCCCGGTGGCGCGGGCGGTGGCCGCCGGGCCCGGCGCGCTCTGCCGGGACGGTTCGGTCTGCTGCTTCTGAAGGTCCACGGCAGCAGCGTACCGAAACGCGATAGATCGCGACTACCCCCTGTCGCCGCCCTGTGGAAAACCCTCGCCCCGCGCGCACGCGTCCGCGGCGTCCCGGGCAGTGAGCCGGACCTCACAAGCCCGCCGTCATCCACAGGTCCTACGCTGGTCGGTGCCCGCCGACCGGGGCGGGCAGCTGTCTGTCGAGTGAGGAATGGGCGACGATGCCTGAGTTCGCGTACACCGATCTGCTCCCCCAGGGTGAGGACACCACCCCGTACCGGCTGGTGACGTCCGAGGGCGTCTCCACCGTCGAGGGGCCCGACGGACGTACGTTCCTCAAGGTCGAGCCGGAGGCGCTGCGCAGGCTCGCCGAGGAGGCGATCCACGACATCCAGCACTACCTGCGCCCGGCCCACCTCGCCCAGCTGCGCCGCATCATCGACGACCCCGAGGCCAGCTCGAACGACAAGTTCGTCGCCCTGGACCTGCTGAAGAACGCCAACATCGCCGCGGCCGGCGTGCTGCCGATGTGCCAGGACACCGGCACGGCGATCGTCATGGGCAAGCGCGGGCAGAACGTGCTGACCGAGGGCGAGGACGAGAAGGCCCTCTCGCACGGCATCTTCGACGCGTACACCAAGCTGAACCTGCGCTACTCCCAGATGGCCCCGCTGACCATGTGGGAGGAGAAGAACACCGGCTCCAACCTGCCCGCGCAGATCGAGCTGTACGCCGCCGACGGGGGCGCCTACAAGTTCCTGTTCATGGCCAAGGGCGGCGGCAGCGCCAACAAGTCGTTCCTGTACCAGGAGACGAAGGCCGTCCTGAACGAGGCCTCCATGATGAAGTTCCTGGAGGAGAAGATCCGTTCGCTGGGCACGGCCGCCTGCCCGCCGTACCACCTCGCGATCGTCGTCGGCGGCACCTCCGCCGAGTACGCGCTGAAGACCGCCAAGTACGCCTCCGCGCACTACCTGGACAACGCGCCGACCGAGGGCTCCCCGCTCGGCCACGGCTTCCGGGACAAGGAGCTGGAGGAGCAGGTCTTCGAGCTGACCCAGAAGATCGGCATCGGCGCGCAGTTCGGCGGCAAGTACTTCTGCCACGACGTGCGCGTGATCCGGCTGCCCCGGCACGGCGCGTCCTGCCCGGTCGCCATCGCCGTCTCCTGCTCGGCCGACCGCCAGGCCGTCGCCAAGATCACGGCGGAGGGCGTGTTCCTGGAGCAGCTGGAGACCGACCCGGCGCGGTTCCTGCCGGAGACGACCGACGAGCACCTGGACGAGGCCGGGGACGTCGTCAAGATCGACCTCAACCAGCCGATGGACTCGATCCTCGCCGAGCTGACCAAGTACCCGGTCAAGACCCGGCTCTCGCTGACCGGGCCGCTGGTCGTGGCCCGCGACATCGCGCACGCGAAGATCAAGGAGCGGCTGGACGCGGGTGAGGGCATGCCGCAGTACCTCAAGGACCACCCGGTCTACTACGCCGGTCCGGCCAAGACCCCCGAGGGGTACGCCTCCGGTTCCTTCGGCCCGACGACGGCCGGGCGCATGGACTCCTACGTGGCGCAGTTCCAGGCGGCGGGCGGCTCCAAGGTGATGCTGGCCAAGGGCAACCGGAGCAAGCAGGTCACGGACGCGTGCCATGCGCACGGCGGGTTCTACCTCGGGTCCATCGGCGGTCCGGCGGCCCGTCTCGCGCAGGACTGCATCAAGAAGGTCGAGGTCCTGGAGTACGAGGAGCTGGGCATGGAGGCGGTCTGGAAGATCGAGGTGGAGGACTTCCCGGCGTTCATCGTCGTCGACGACAAGGGCAACGACTTCTTCCAGGACCCGGCCCCGCAGCCGACGTTCACGTCGATCCCGGTACGGGGGCCGGGCCTGGCGTAACGCCTCGGGCGGCGGGGAAGGTTCCTCGCCCCCGCCGCCCCTACCCGTCCCATCCCCCAGGGGCTCCGCCCCTACGACCCCACCAAGGGCTCCGCCCCTTCCACCCCGCCGGGGCTCCGCCCCCGACCCCCGCGAGGCGGCGGACCGCCGACGGTCCGCGCCAGGCCCTCGATGGCCGGTGCACGGCCCGGCACGCGGCCTCGGCGGCGGGCCGGCAAGCGGCCTGGGCGGCCGGCCGGGCGAGTCTCGCCCCCGCCGCCCCTACCCGTCCCATCCCCCAGGGGCTCCGCCCCTACGACCCCGCCGGGGGCTCCGCCCCCTGGACCCCCGCGCTTCAGGGCGGCCGACGGGCGACCCGCCCGGGAACAGCGCCGCTCCCCGGCGGGCGGGCTCACCAGAGGCCCCGCACCCACGGTCCGGCGTGGGGCTCCGGTGGCCCCCGCACCGCGCCCTCCCCGGTGGCGGACCCGCCGGGGGCCTCGCATCACGCCGCCCCCGGCAGCGGACCCGCCCGAGGCCCTCGCAGCACGCCCCGGCGGGCGACTCGCCCCGGGACCGCGCCGCTCCCCGGCGGACGGGCTCACCAGAGGCCCCGCACCCACGGTCCGGCGCGGGGCTCCGGTGGCCCGCCGAGGCCCTCGCACCACGCTCCCGGCGGCGAACCCGCCCTGGGCCTCGTACCGCGCCCCCTGGCGGCGGACCCGCCCCGGGCCCCGCACCGCGCCCTCCCCGGCGACGGACCCGCCCGGGCCTCGCGCCACGCCGCCCCCGGCGGTGGACCCGCCCCAGGCCTCGCACCACGCCGCCCCCGGCAGCGGACCCGCCCCACGCCCTCGCACCACGCCCCGGCGGGCGACCCGCCCGGACCCGCGCCTCGGCAAGGCGCGGGGCGGTGCGGGACTGGGACGCGCCGCCGAGGTCCCCGCGCCCCGCTCACCTCGCCCGCTCACCTCGCCCGTTCGGCTCAACGGGCGGAACAATCGGGGGCGCTGACACGCTGTACCCGGTATGACCGAATACCGTATCGAGCACGACTCCATGGGCGAGGTCAAGGTGCCCGCCGAGGCCAAGTGGCGGGCTCAGACGCAGCGTGCCGTGGAGAACTTCCCCGTCTCCGGGCAGCGGATCGAGCGTGCCCACATCGAGGCGCTGGCGCGGATCAAGGGCGCCGCCGCGAAGGTCAACGCGGATCTGGGGGTGCTCGACAAGGACGTGGCCGAGGCGATCGCGTCGGCGGCCGAGGAGGTCGCCGAGGGGAAGTGGGACGAGCACTTCCCCGTGGACGTGTTCCAGACCGGCTCGGGCACCTCGTCCAACATGAACACCAACGAGGTCATCGCCACCCTCGCGACCGAGCGGCTGGGCCGGGACGTGCACCCCAACGACCACGTCAACGCCTCCCAGTCCTCCAACGACGTGTTCCCGTCCTCCCTCCACATCGCCGCCACCGCCGCCGTCACCCACGACCTGATCCCCGCCCTGAACCACCTCGCCGACGCCCTCGCCCGCAAGGCCGAGGAGTTCAAGGACGTGGTGAAGTCCGGCCGCACCCACCTGATGGACGCCACGCCCGTCACCCTCGGCCAGGAGTTCGGCGGGTACGCGGCGCAGGTGCGCTACGGCGTGGAGCGGCTGACCGCCTCCCTGCCGAGGCTCGCCGAACTCCCGCTGGGCGGCACCGCCGTGGGCACCGGCATCAACACCCCGCCCGGTTTCTCCGCCGCCGTCATCGAGGAGGTGGCCCGCACCACCGGGCTGCCGCTCACCGAGGCCCGCGACCACTTCGAGGCGCAGGGCGCCCGGGACGGCGTCGTGGAGACCAGCGGCCAGCTGCGGACCATCGCCGTCGGCCTGACGAAGATCGCCAACGATCTGCGCTGGATGTCCTCCGGGCCGCGCACCGGACTCGCCGAGATCTCCCTGCCCGACCTCCAGCCGGGCTCCTCGATCATGCCGGGCAAGGTCAACCCCGTGATCCCGGAAGCGGTGCTGATGGTCGCCGCGCAGGTCGTCGGCAACGACGCGACCGTGGCCACCGCGGGCGCCGCCGGCAACTTCGAGCTGAACGTGATGCTCCCGGTCATCGCCAAGAACGTCCTGGAGTCGATCCGGCTGCTCGCCAACGTCACCCGCCTGCTGGCCGACCGGACCGTCGACGGCATCGTCGCCCACCGCGAACGCGCCCGCGAGTACGCCGAGTCCTCGCCGTCCGTCGTCACCCCGCTCAACAAGTACATCGGCTACGAGGAGGCAGCGAAGGTCGCCAAGAAGGCGCTCGCCGAGCAGAAGACGATCCGTCAGGTCGTGGAGGAGAGCGGCTATGTGGAGCGGGGCGACCTGACGGCCGAACAGCTCGACGAGGCCCTGGACGTCCTGCGGATGACACACCCGTGAACCCTCACCGCCCCCGGGTGTGAACCGTGACGCTCACCGCAGCGTCGTATGGCCATGACACCTAATATCTGTCCATGGCAGACGACGGAGCGGTGAGACGCGTGACGGCGGGCGGTGCGAGAGAGGGCCACTGGGCCCCGGGGACCCAGATCCTGTGGCGGTACCGGGAGAACGGCGGCGCCGGCTTCCACATCGCCCGGCCGGTGACCGTCGTGCGCGACGACGCCGACCTGCTGGCGGTGTGGATGGCGCCCGGCACCGAGTGCGTCAGACCCGTCCTCGCCGACGGCACCCCCGTGCACCAGGAACCGCTCGCCTCCCGCTACACCAAGCCGCGCGCCGTGCAGCGCGACCGCTGGTTCGGCACCGGGGTGCTGAAGCTGGCCCGGCCGGGCGAGCCGTGGTCGGTGTGGCTGTTCTGGGAGCCGGGCTGGCGGTTCAAGAACTGGTACGTGAACCTGGAGGAGCCCCTAGTCCGCTGGGCGGGCGGGGTGGACTCCGTGGACCACTTCCTGGACATCACCGTGCAGCCGGACCGCAGCTGGGACTGGCGCGACGAGGACGAGTTCGCGCAGGCGCAGCGCGACGGCCTGGTGGACGCGGCGCTGGCCGAGCGGGTGCGCGCCGCCGGGCTGGCCGCGGTCGAGGTGATCCGCGCCTGGGGGCCGCCCTTTTCCGAGAACTGGCAGCACTGGCGCCCCGACCCCGCCTGGGCGGTACCGTCGCTGCCGGAGGACTGGGACCGTACGCCCGCGCACGTGTCCTCATGAGACCCTTGATGCGCCCCCGGGCGGGAAACGTAGGATCGTCCTCCGCAAGGGCGCAGGGAGGCGCAGGGCCGGAGCAACTCCCGGCGCACATGCCGGGTCTGACCGTACGTCACCGAGGGGCGGCAGGACGTGAGCGAGGGGTACGACGGCATGACCCGTGCGGGCCGCGAAGGACCCGCCGGTGGCACAGGAACAGCCTCTGACCACGCCGGAAATCCGTTCCTGGGGCAGGTATTCCGGGTATCGGGTCTTCGGCGGGACCCACTGCGCGCCCGGCGCGCAGCCCCGGACGGATGGATTCGACACGCGTGACGGAGCAGCCGACCTCCTTCGAACGCCCCCAGCCGGGCGTCGACCCCGCGGACGCCCGCGGGGCACTCCCGCGTACCCCGCAACCGCCGCAGGCGTTACCGCTGCAGCCCCGCCCGGACGGCGCGCCCCGCTCCGCGGCTCCGGGCGCGGCGGGCGAGCCGGCGCGCGGCGCCGGGGCGAACGCGCCCCGCGCGGGCGAGGCGTCGCCCTCGGCCGGGTACGAGCACGCGCAGCCGGTGGCCGCCGAACCCGGCGCGCACCGGCCGCGGCCCGCCCCCGAGGGCATCCCGGCCCAGCCCGACCCGGGCGGCCGGTCCACCGGCCCCGCGGGCGCCGCGGGGGCGTCCGGCACGGTCAGGTCCCCGGGCGCGACCGACGGCACGGACCGGCGCGGAACCGGCGGAACCAGCGGTCCCGGCGGGCAGGAGCGGCGCAGCGGGCAGCCGCTGCCGTCCAACCGTCCGCTGCCGATGCGGCGCGACGGGGACCGGCTGCGGTTCGTGGGCGCGGCGACCCGGCGCATCGCGCGCGGCATGGACCTCGACGAGATCCGTCATGGGGCTGTGCCGGGCGACCGTGCCGACGTTCTCCGACGCCATCCTCGTGTATCTGCGCGAGCCGCTGCCGGTGGGCGACGAGCGGCCGGTGGGCCCGCTGGTGCTGCGGCTGCGCCGCACCGACCGGATACCGACCGAGCGGGACACGGAGATCGGGTTCATGCCCGTCCCGGCGCCCGAGCAGCCGGCCGAGCTGTCCGTCGTCACCAACGAACTGTGCGAGGTGCGGCCCGGCAGCGCGCTCGGCGAGGTGCTGCGCGGGGTCCGGCCGGTCTTCACCGACGCGCCGTCCGCGCGCGCCGCGCTGACCGAACTCCTCGGCGAGGACTCCGAGCTGGCGGTGCCCGACGGGCAGCGCGCCGTCCTCGCCCCGCTGCGCGGCCGACGCCGGGTGATCGGCGCCGCGCTGTTCCTGCGCCGCCCCGAGCGGCTGGCGTTCGAGAACGACGACCTCCTCGTCGCGGCGCAGCTCGCCACGCACAGCGCGCTCGGCATCGACAAGGCGATGCTGTACGGCCGTGAGGCGTACATCGCCGACGAGCTGCAGCGCACCATGCTGCCCGAGACCCTGCCCCGCCCCACCGGGGTGCGGCTGGCCTCGCGCTATCTGCCGGCCGCGCAGACCGCCCGGGTGGGCGGCGACTGGTACGACGCGATCCCGCTGCCCGGCAGCCGCGTCGCCCTCGTCGTCGGCGACGTGATGGGCCACTCCATGACCTCGGCGGCGATCATGGGCCAGCTGCGCACCACCGCGCAGACCCTGGCCGGCCTCGACCTGCCGCCGCAGGAGGTGCTGCACCATCTGGACGAGCAGGCGCAGCGCCTGGGCACCGACCGCATGGCGACCTGCCTGTACGCCGTCTACGACCCGGTCTCGCACCGCATCACCATCGCCAACGCCGGCCACCCGCCGCCGGTCCTGCTGCACCTGGGCGGCCGGGCCGAGGTGCTGAAGGTGCCGCCGGGCGCGCCGATCGGGGTCGGCGGGGTGGACTTCGAGGCGGTGGAGCTGGACGCCCCGGCCGGCGGCACGCTGCTGCTGTACACCGATGGCCTGGTGGAGTCGCGGCTGCGCGACGTGTGGACCGGCATCGAGCAGTTGCGCGAGAAGCTGGCCGCCACCGCGCGGCTCACCGGCCCGGACCATCCGCCGCCGCTGGAGGCGCTGTGCGACGAGGTCCTGGACATGCTCGGGCCGGGCGACCGGGACGACGACATCGCGCTGCTCGCCGCCCGCTTCGACGGGATCGCGCCGAGCGACGTGGCGTACTGGTTCCTGGACCCGGAGGAGACCGCCCCCGGCCAGGCCCGCCGGCTCGCCCGCCGGGCGCTGGCCCGCTGGGGTCTGGAGGAGCTGACGGACTCGGTCGAGCTGCTGGTCAGCGAGGTCGTCACCAACGCCGTGCGCTACGCCTCCCGGCCGGTGACGCTGCGGCTGCTGCGCACCGACGTGCTGCGCTGCGAGGTCGGCGACGACGTGCCGCAGCTGCCGCGGCTGCGGCAGGCCCGCGCCACCGACGAGGGCGGCCGGGGCCTGTACCTGGTCAACAGGCTGGCCCGCCGCTGGGGCGCGACCCGGCTGAGCACCGGAAAGGTGGTGTGGTTCGAGCTGCACCGCGGCTGACGCGGACGGCGCGAGCACGCGAGGACGCACGACGAGGGGCACGCACCGTGCGGTGCGTGCCCCTCGTCGTGCGTCCGGAGCGATCGTGGCCCGGAGCGATCGTGGCCCGGAGTGGTCGTGGCCCGGAGCGATCGTGGCCCGGAGCGATCGTGGCCCGGAGTGGTCGCGCGCGCCCGGAGTGGTGGCGCGCCCGGTGGACGCGCCCGCTCCCCCGGGGACGCTGCCGGGCCGCTACCGGGTGGTGTGCTCCCGGTCGGTCAGCTGCGCCCCGTCGCCGCCCGGGTCGAACGGGTTGCCGTCGCCGCCGCCGTCGGCGCCCGGGCTGGTCGACGGGTCCGGCGGCGGGGACGACGACTGGGTGGGCGGCGTGCTGCTCGGCGAGTGGCTCGGCGGCGTACTGCTCGGCGAGTGGCTCGGCGGCGGGCTGCTCTCCGTCTCGGACGCGGACGGCGGCGCGCTGCTCGGCGACTCGGAGGCCGAATGGCTCGGCGACACGCTGGTGGACGGGCTCGTGGACGGCTGGACGGCCGCGCCCTGCGTGGTGTCCAGGTCGAACTTGCTGGTGCCGTCCATCACGCCGAAGGTGTACGCGGCCCAGATCTGCGCCGGGTAGCCGCCGCCGTTGATGCGGCCGGGGCTCGGCAGCAGCCCGGTGGCGCCGGTCAGCGTGGTGTGGGCGTGGGACTTCGCGTCCTCGCCGAACAGGCCGACCGAGGTGACGAGCTTGGGCGTGTACCCGGTGAACCAGGCCGACTTGTTCTCGTCGGAGGTGCCGGTCTTGCCCGCGACCTGCTGTCCGTCGCGCAGCGGGTTGTCGCGCACCGACTTCTTGGCCGTGCCGTCGTCGACCACGCCCGTCAGCACCGAGGTCACCGTGTCGGCGGCCTCGCGGCTGATGACCTCGTCGCCGATCGGGTCGGGCATCTTGACCTGGCGGGTCTTGTTCTCGGCCTTGGCGAGGACGGTCGGGGTGACCTTCTTGCCGTGGTTGTCGAGGGTGGCGTAGATGCCGGCCATCTCCAGCGGGCTGGCGCCCATGGAGCCCAGCGTCTGCGCGGGCACCGCCTGCATGCCCTCGGTGTCCATGCCGAGCTTGCCGGCGACGCTCATCACCTTCTCCATGCCCACGTCGATGCCCATCTGGGCGAAGACGGAGTTCACGGACTGGTTCATCGCCGTCTGGACGGTGATCTGGCCGTAGTTCTGGTCGTCCTCGTTGGGCGGGCCGAAGCCGACCTTGACACCGTGGTCCACGGCCTGCCGGCCGCTGGTGCCGTCGTAGAGGGTGTTCGCCGTGATCGGCTGCCCCTCCTGCGTCTCGGCCCCGCTGTCGACGGCCGCGGCGAGGATCACCGGCTTGAAGGTGGAGGCGGGCTGGTAGTCCTTGCGGGTGGCGTTGTTGACGTAGTGCTTGAAGTAGTCCTCGCCGCCGTACAGGGCGACGACCTTGCCGGTCTTCGGGTCGACGGAGACCGCGCCGGCCTGGACGTCGCCGTCGACCTTGCGCTTCTTCGCGTCCAGCTTGCTGGTCAGCTGTTCCTTGACCGTCCGCTCCAGGGCGGCCTGCTTCTTCTTGTCGATGTTGAGGGTGATCGTCCAGCCCCGGTCGACGACCTCGGCCTCGGCCTGGGCCATGGAGATGCCCTCCTGCTTCACCAACTGCTGTTCCAGCTGCTTGTTGGCGAGGTCGATCAGGTAGCCCTTCTGCCCTTCGAGGCCGGGGGTGCCCTTCGGGTCCTTGGGGACCGGGAACTTCATGGCCTGCCGCTTACCGGCGTCGAGCCAGTGCTGCTCGACCATGTTGTTCAGCACGTAGTTCCAGCGCTCCTGGACCAGCTTCTTGCCGGTCGGGGTGGCCGCCGCCCAGTCGTACTGGCTCGGCGCCTGGAGCAGGGCCGCGAGGTAGGCGCCCTGCTCGACGGTGAGCCTGGAGGCGTCGGTGCGGTAGTAGGCCTGGGCGGCGGCCTGGATGCCGTAGGCGCCGCGGCCGTAGTAGCTGGTGTTGATGTAGCCGGCCAGGATGTCGTCCTTGGACAGCTTCTGGTCCACCTTCAGCGAGATGACCAGTTCCTTCAGCTTGCGCGTGACGGTCTGGTCCTGCGTCAGGTAGTAGTTCTTGACGTACTGCTGCGTGATCGTCGAGCCGCCCTGCGCCCCCTTGCCGGAGAGCGTGTTGAGCAGGCCGCGGGCGGTGCCCTTCAGGTCGACGCCGGAGTCGTGGTAGAAGCTCTTGTTCTCCGCCGCGACGAAGCAGTGCTGGACCTCGACGGGCACCTTGTCCAGGGACACGCTCTCGCGGTTGACCGTGCCCTTGCGGGCCAGGATCGAGCCGTCGCTGAACTTGTAGACGTTGCTCTCCTGCTGGGCGACGGCGTTGCCCTGGGGTATGCCCACCATCATGTAGAGCACGATGAAGGTGCCGATGCCGAGCAGGCAGACGCCGAGGAACGTGCCGACGATCTTCTTCCAGGTGAACAGCCGGCGTATGCCGCTCTTCTTCGCCTTGCCCGCCCTGCCCGCCTTGCCGGAGCGCGCCGCACGGCGGGCCGCGGCCCGGCCGCCGGTGACCGGAGCGCCGGTCCCCGCCCCCGGTGCGGCCGTCGGTGCGGTGGACGAGCTCCTGGGCGCCGCGCGGCGGCCACCGCGCTGCCGCGCTCGTCTCTCTTCGGCTCGTCCCATGCGTCCGTCCGCTCCGCTTCCGTCTCAGCTGTCACTCACGTACGTGGCCCAGGTCAGCTCAGAAAGCTAACACCGCCCTCTGTGACAAAGGGCCCTCGATCCGTCCTTTTTCGGACGTGACAATGAGCACCCGCCCCAACGGAACCGACGCTCCAGAGGGGTTGGGGGTTGCCATCCCGGGGTAAAGTGATATCACTTAGCTAGAACGACGATAGGCAGCCGCCACCAGCGGCCGCGGTCACAACCGTACGGAGACGTACGAGAACGGGGGATTTCCCATGTCCGCACACGACCCCGCGCCCGGCACCGCCGACGGCGGCCCCGGCGCCGCCGACCTGCCCGACATGCCCGCCCCGCAGGTGCGCGAGTTCCCCGCGCACAGCATCAAGGGCGGCCTCGCGCTGCTCCTCGGGCTGGTCGGCCTGGTGATCGCGGTGGTGCTCGTGGTGGCCGGCTCGGCCGTCACCGCCACCGGCCCCAAGGTCGCCCTGATCGTGGTCGGCATCGTGATCGGCATCGCCGCGCTGCTCGCCATGTGCGGGCTGAACATGGTCGCGCCCGGCGAGGCACGGGTCGTCCAGCTGTTCGGCCGCTACCGGGGCACCATCCGCGAGGACGGCCTGCGCTGGGTCAACCCGCTCACCTCCCGCGAGAAGATCTCCACCCGGGTCCGCAACCACGAGACCGCCGTCCTGAAGGTCAACGACGCCTACGGCAACCCGATCGAGCTGGCCGCGGTCGTGGTGTGGAAGGTCCGCGACACCGCGCAGGCCTCCTTCGAGGTGGACAACTACCTGGAGTTCGTCTCCACCCAGACCGAGGCGGCCGTACGGCACATCGCCATCGAGTACCCCTACGACGCCCACGACGAGGCCGGCCTGTCGCTGCGCGGCAACGCCGAGGAGATCACCGAGAAGCTCGCCCTCGAACTGCACGCGCGCGTGGAGGCGGCCGGCGTGCAGATCATCGAGTCGCGCTTCACCCACCTCGCCTACGCCCCCGAGATCGCCTCGGCGATGCTCCAGCGGCAGCAGGCGGGCGCGGTCGTCGCCGCCCGGCGCGAGATCGTGGACGGAGCCGTCGGCATGGTGGAGACGGCGCTCGCCCGGATCGCCGAGCGGGACATCGTGGAACTCGACGACGAACGGAAGGCGGCGATGGTGTCGAACCTGATGGTGGTGCTGTGCGGGGACCGGGCGCCGCAGCCGATCCTCAACACCGGGACGCTCTACCAGTGACCGCCCCCGAGGAGGGCACGCCCGCCCGGCGCCGGCCGCAGCAGCGCAAGCAGGTGCTGCTGCGGCTGGACCCGTCCGTCTACGATGCGCTGGCCCGCTGGGCGTCGGACGAGCTGCGCTCGGCCAACGCGCAGATCGAGTTCCTGCTGCGCCGCGCCCTGGCGGAGGCCGGCCGCCTCCCCGGCGAGGCGGGCCCCCCCCCCCCCCCCGGCCCGCCTCCCCCCCCCCCCCCCCCCCCCCCCCCACCCCCCCCCCCCCCCGCCCCCCCACCCCCCCCC